>CAKNKY010000001.1 GCA_930987725.1 uncultured Anaeromassilibacillus sp.
TGCGGCACACCACATTTCCAATGTGGCTCCTTACCATTAGAATACCTCTCCGTATCCAACAGCTTTTGCAGAATTTATTTCACACCGCACTTGCGAGTGCTTTATTACTATATCAGCCTTTTTCCCAAATGTCAAGCTTTTTTCAAAAAAGATATTTTCCTTTCCTGTTTCCGTAAACTGTTTGTAAAATTATCGCAAATTTCCTCTTTTCTCAGGGAAGGGAATTGTGAAAAGCGGAAACGATTGCTATAATAGAAAAGATCGATTGACAGAACGGGGCCGCAGAGGACGGTTTCTGCCGCACGCCGCAAAAAGCGGCACGCCGTTCAAAAAAATAAGGGAGGTCATCGATTTGAAGACGGTGAAAACAGCAAAAAAAGGGCGGGCCAACACGGCGGCCGCCATTGACATCGGCTCCAAACTGCTGCGGATGCGGATAGCGCAGATGAGCAAAGGGAACTTGCAGGACCTTGAGTACCTGGAATACCCGACCTCCATCGGCCATGAGGTCTTTACAAACGGAAAAATCAGTTTTGAGAGCATCCGTGCGCTCTCGTCTGCGCTTCACGGTTTTTCCAATCTGATGGAGGAATACGGCGTATCTTCCAGCCGTGTTGTGGCAACAACAGCCCTTCGGGAAGCGGATAACCGCGCGTTTGTGGTGGATCAGCTCAAGGTGCAAAACGGAATGCAGGTGGAAATTCTGGAAGACAACCAGGAAAAAGCCTATGTATACGGAGAGATTGCGCAGAAAATTCCGGCTGTGGCGGAGGAAGGGGTTGACCTTTACTCCTATATCGGCACGGGAAGCGTTGGCGTGGCCGTGGTGCAGAATGGGCTTGTGGTTTTTTCGAAAAATGTGCCGGTGGGCGTTTTGAAGCTGCACGACATGCTGGGAGACCTGCAGAATGCCACCAATGATTTCCATGAAGTGCTGGAAGAATACATCCATGTTTCGATGGGCAGATTTATTTCCGTATATCCGGGCGGTTTTCCAAACATCTCGCGCCTGGTGCTTTCCGGAAACGGCAGCTCTCTGGTGGCACGCCTGTGCGGCGCCAAACAGAAAAACGGCGTATTCCAGATTGCTTCCGAAAAAATCAGCGAACTGTATCGTGCCATCTGCAAGCAGACGCCGGAAAAGATCAGCTTTGCCTACCGCATCACCGACTCCGATGCAGAGCTGCTGTATTCGACGCTGGCGCTTTATCTATATTTGATCAATCTCACCGGCGCGAAAACGGTGTATGCGCCGCCTGTCGATCTGCTTCACCCGATGCTGCGCGAAATGCTGGCACCGAAAAACCGGGATTCCTCCTTTTTGCAGCTGCGCGAGAGCACACTGGCCTGTGTGCGCCTGCTGGCCGACAGCTTCCAGTGCGACATGAAGCACTCGGAACAGATCCTGATCTTTGCAGAAACCCTGTTTGACAAAATGAAGGAGATCCACGGCCTGGATGCACGCCGCCGCCTGCTGCTCGACACTGCGTGCCTGCTGCACGAATGCGGCTACTGCACACAGCCGAGACAGTATTCCAGCAGCGCCTTCCACCTAATTCGGAGCATGGATATTTACGGCATTACGGAAAATGACCTCTACCTGGTGGCTTCTGCTTTCCTGCCTGCAGACGATACGGAATCCATCCTGACGCTTACGCCGAAGCAGCGTCTTGTTGTGTCCAAGCTGGCGGCTCTCTTCCGTTTGGCTGATGCGCTGGACCAATCGCAGAAGCAAAAGCTTCGGAACCTGAAGGTGCGGCTTGACAAGAACCGTCTGCTTGTGACGGCGGAAAGCTCGCAGAACACCTCCCTGGAAGAATGGGCCTTTGCCCAGAAAGTCCCCTTCTTTGAGGAGGTGTTCGGCATCCAGCCGGAGCTGACGATCCACGCTGCACTGCCCTCGCCCACAAAACATGGAAAGGTGTGAACGAAAGCCTATGAAATCTTCCGTTTCCGAAAAAGAGAAACAGCAAAAACAGAAAATCCCGTACTTAAACCGCGAGCTGAGCTGGCTTGATTTTAATATCCGTGTACTGGAAGAGGCCTTTGAAAAGGAAAACCCCATTTTCGAACGGCTTCGGTTCCTGGCCATCACGGCTTCCAATCTCGATGAATTTTTCATGGTGCGTGTGGCGGGCGTCATGGAACAGGTGCGCTCCAAGATCAACGCGCCCGATCTTTCCGGCCTGACGCCGCAGGAACTGCTCAACCGCCTGCGCGAGAAAATTTCCCGGTTTATGGAAAAGCAGTATTCCTGCTATAACCGCTCCATCCTCCCTGTTCTGAAAAACAAAGGGTTTGTCTTTGCTGACCCGGAGGAGCTCAACGCGGAGCAGCGCGAATATGTAGAACAGTATTTTGCCAGAACGCTCTTCCCTGTGCTCACGCCGCTTGCGGTTGACAGAAGCCGCCCCTTCCCCATGCTCTCCAACAAGAGCCAGAACATAGCCGTACGGCTGGAGGATGAAAACGGCGAACCGTGCTTTGCCGTGGTACAGGTGCCCGGCATTGTGCCGCGCTTCCTGGAAATTCCCACGCAGGAGGGCAGCGGAGCGGAACGCACCTTCTTCCTGCTGGAGCAGGTGATCACGCTGATGCTGCCGCAGCTGTTTGAGCTGCACACGATCAAGGCTTCCTGCCCCTTCCGCCTCACCCGCAACTCCGACCTCGAGATCGACGAGGAAGCAGAGGATCTGATGGTGGAGGTGCAGAAATCGATCAAGAAGCGCCAGCGCGGCCGTCCTGTGCGGCTGGAGCTTGCCCAGAAGTGCGACCCAGACATTCGCGAGTTCCTCACGGAGATGCTCAAAATGAATGACAAGGACATTTATGAGCTTCCGGGCCCGCTGGATCTCACGTTCCTTTCCAAATTTGCCGGACTGCCAGGCTATGAATCGCTGTGCTTCAAGCCCATCGTGCCCGTCTCCCCGCCCGCCGACTTCTGGGGCTGCAGCGATATTTTCGAAGCCATCCGGGAACGCGACCGCATGGTGCACCACCCCTATGAGAGCTTTGACTGCGTGACGGAATTCGTGCGCCGCGCGGCGGAGGACGACAAGGTGCTTGCCATCAAGCAGACGCTGTACCGTGTGAGCGGCCACTCCCCCATTGTGGCGGCGCTGATTAAGGCGGCCGAAGCGGGAAAACAGGTGACGGTTCTCGTGGAACTCAAGGCGCGCTTTGATGAGGAAAACAACATCCTGTGGGCGAAAAAGCTCGAGGCTGCCGGCTGCCACGTGGTGTATGGCCTGGCGGGCCTGAAAACACACTGCAAGATTCTGCTCGTGGTGCGCCAGGATGAAGACGGCATCCGCCGTTACCTGCATATGGGAACCGGCAACTACAACGATTCCACGGCGAAGGCTTACACCGACATCGGCATGTTTACCTGCCGGGAACCATTTGGCTCCGACGCTTCCTCGCTGTTCAACGTGCTCACGGGCTATTCGCTGCCGCCGGAGTACAACAAATTTATTGTGGCTCCCCACGGCATGCGAACCTTTTTCGAGGAACGCATCCGCCGCGAAACGGAAAATGCCCGCCGCGGCCTGCCCTCCGGCATCACGGCCAAGGTCAATTCCCTTGTGGACGCCAACATCATTTCCCTGCTCTATGAAGCTTCCCAGGCTGGCGTGCCGATCCAGCTGATTGTGCGCGGCATCTGCTGCCTCATTCCCGGTCTGCCAGGTGTGAGCGAAACGATCACCGTGCGCAGCATCGTGGGCCAGCTTCTGGAACACAGCCGTATTTTCTGCTTTGAAAACGGCGGGGAAAAACACATTTTTATGGGCAGTGCGGACTGGATGCCGCGCAACCTTGACCGCCGCGTGGAGCTGGTGTTCCCGATTGAGGACGAAGGACTGAAGCAGCGCGCTTTCTCCATTCTGGAGCTCATGCTGAGCGACAATGTGAACGCCAGGATCATGCAGCCTGACACGAGCTACGCCCACATTGATCACCGCGGGAAGGCCTCCGTAAACTGCCAGAGCAAGTTTTCCGTTCTGGCGCAGCAGGCTGTGTGCGCTTTGGAAGAACAGGATCTTGCAAAACCGCTTCAACCCTTGTATACTATTGAAGAAGCACAAAAAAAGTAAGGCTTTGCCGATTTACCTGCGAAGAAAATAACAGACGCTTTCCAATCGGGAAAGCCCCTGTGCGCAAGCAGCGCTCTGAGACACAGGAACCGGCACAGCCCGGGAAGTAGGGGGAATTTGCAGCATGAAACGAATCGGAATCCTGACAAGCGGCGGCGATTGCCAGGGATTGAACGCCGCTATCCGCGGCGTTGCGAAGGCCCTGTATGTGAAATGGGGCAAAGACTTAGAAATTTACGGCATCCAGGACGGGTACCGCGGCCTAATCACGGGGGAATACCGGAAAATGAAGCAGGAGGATTTTTCCGGCATTCTCACGCTCGGCGGCACCATTTTGGGCACTTCGCGTCAGCCGTTCAAGAAGATGCGTGTGATTGAGGAAGACAACGTGGACAAAGTGTGCGCCATGAAGGAGAACTTCAAGAAGATGAAGCTCGACTGCCTCGTCATTCTGGGCGGCAACGGCACGCACAAGACGGCAAACCTTCTGAGCGAGGAGGGCATTCCCGTTGTGACGCTTCCGAAGACGATCGACAACGATGTGTGGGGAACCGACATGACGTTTGGTTTCCACTCCGCCGTGGAGATCGCCACAACGGTGGTGGACTGCATTCACACGACCGCCACATCGCACGGGCGCGTATTTATTGTGGAAATCATGGGCCACAAGGTGGGTTGGCTGCCGCTTTACGCCGGCCTGGCCGGCGGCGCGGATGTGATTCTGCTGCCCGAAATTCCCTATAAACTGAATTCCATCGTGAAAACGTTGGAGCAGCGCAACAAGGAGGGAAAAAACTTCTCGATTCTTGCCGTAGCGGAAGGCGCCATTTCCGCCGAGGAGGCAAAGCTTTCGAAGAAGGAATTCAAGTCTGCGCGTGCCTCGATGCAGTACCCCTCCATCTCGTACCGTCTGGCCGCAGAACTAGGCGAGGCAACCGGCCAGGAGATCCGCGTCACAGTGCCCGGCCATTTCCAGCGCGGCGGCAGCCCCTGCGCCTATGACCGTGTGCTTTCCACCCGGTTCGGCACAGCGGCGGCACAGCTCATTGCCAACAAGGATTACGGCAAGATGGTTGCGCTCAAAGGCACCCAAATCATCGGCATTCCGCTCTCCGAAGTGGCAGGCAAACTGAAAACGGTGCCGGTGGACTGCGAGGAAATCCAGTCCGGCCGTGACCTTGGCATCAGCTTCGGCGACTGAAGAAGCAGTTTCAAAAAACGTATAAGGCGGCGCGGATCCCTGCGCCGCCTTTTTCGCTCTTCGCTGCGCAGCCCTCCCCTCTTCTCCTCCCTGCGCACTGCGTCAACAACAGGAAAAGGAGTCCCCGTTATGGATTTTATCATCGATCATCTGAGCAAAAGCTATGAACAGAAAAAAGTGCTGGAGGATGTGAGCTTCCGCTTTTCCAGCGGGAAAATCTACGGCCTGCTGGGGCGGAACGGCGCCGGCAAAACGACGCTTTTCAACTGCCTGAACCGCGATATCACCGTAGACGGCGGAGCATTCTTCTTTGAGGACGAACAGGGGCGGCGCGAAGTGGAACCGGAGGACATCGGCTACGTCCTCTCCACCCCGACGGTGCCGGATTTCCTGACGGGACGGGAATTCCTGAAATTCTTCATGGACATCAACCGCGGCAGCATCACCGACCCGAAACCGCTCGACGACTATTTTGACTTCATCAGCATTCCGGCAGAGGACCGCGACAGGCTCATGAAGGACTACTCGCACGGCATGAAGAACAAGATGCAGATGCTGATCAATTTCATTGCGAACCCGACGCTGTTCCTGCTGGACGAGCCTCTCACCTCGCTCGACGTCGTTGTGGCGGAGGAGATGAAGCAGCTTCTGCGCGAGTGCAAGGAGGGCCGCATCATCATCTTCTCCACACACCTGCTCGACCTGGCAGTCGACCTGTGCGATGAGATTGTGCTGCTCAGCCACGGGATGCTGCAGAGCGTGGATCACGCCGCGCTCGACAACGACGCTTTCAAGGAAAAGATTCTGGATGCCCTGCGGGAGGACGGCCATGCTTAACACAATGCTGCTCTCGTTTTCTCTGAAAAATACATATCGTGTCAACGCCATTTTGCACTCGCTCAAGCAGATCCCGCTTCTCAAGCGGCTGCTGCCTGACACGCTCTACCGTGTGCGCGGTCTGAAAATTTTTGCCAATGTGCTTGCCGCGCTCTATGAACTTCTCTCCGTCTTTCTGTTTAAATTTCTCTATGTGTTCTGCTTTCTGTTCCTGCCCCCAATCCTGCAGGAGGGCAAAATGCTGCCCGAAGCCTTTCCGCAGATTTACCTCTTTCTGGCACTGCTCGGCGCGTTCAGCAACACCTTCCTGTTCAACCCCACAAAGGAAAAGTATTACGCCGTCATCCTGATGCGCATGAACGCCCGCTCCTATGCTCTCGCCAACTACGCTTATGACATGGCGAAATATCTTGTGGGCCAGCTCACAGCCATGATGGTGCTGGGCGGGCTGGCCAGTGTGCCGCTGTGGCTTTGTGCGCTCGCGCCGCTCTTTGCGGCGGGATGCAAGGTAACTGTGGCAGCTTACACGCTGCACGACTATGAAAAGACAGGAAAGGCAACCAGCGAAAACAAGCTGGGCAAACTTGATTGGGTGGCGATCGGCATGCTGCTGATTGCTGCCTATGTGCCGTTCCTCCTCGGATGGTTTCTGCCGCAGGCTGCGCTGGCGGGAATCTTTCTTGCCGGCATCCTGATCGGCGCGCTGTCACTGCGGAAGGTTCTCACGTTCCGCGAATACCGCGCCCTGTATCAGAAGCTTCTCACGGAGGGCATGGCAACGCTCAGCTCTGCCAAAGCGGCGCCCGCTGCCCAGGTGAAGAAAAACATTTCGGCGGACACCGGCATCACCAGCAAAAAGGAAGGCTTTGAGTTTCTCAATGAGCTATTCATCCGGCGCCACCAGAAAATCCTGTGGAAGTCCTCGAAGCGGATTGCGGTTGTCGCCGCCTGTATATTTGCCCTGCTGATCGGGCTCCTGTTCTTCCTGCCGGAGGAAGACAGACGGGACATGAGCGTCCTCCCGCTCACCTACCTCCCCTATTTCACCTTTATCATGTATTCCGTCAACCGCGGGACCGGCTTTACCCAGGCCCTGTTCATGAACTGCGACGTAAGCCTTCTGACGTACTCCTTTTTCAAGCAGCCGAAAATGATCCTGCGTCTGTTTCGCATCCGGCTTCGGGAGATCATCAAGGTCAATTTGCTGCCGGCCACCGTTATTGCGGCGGGTCTGTGCTTTATTCTGGCCCTTTCCGGCGGGACGGACAACCCTGTGAACTATCTCGTTCTGATTGTGTCCATCCTCTGCCTGAGCGTCTTCTTTTCCGTGCATTATCTCACGATCTATTATCTTCTCCAGCCCTATAATGCAGGCACGGAGATGAAAAATGGGACGTATCGCCTGGTTCTCATGGCTACATATCTCATTTGCTTCATATTGATGCAGCTGCGCCTGCCCACACTGTTGTTCGGGGGCGCCGTGATCCTGTTCTGCGCAGCTTACTGTGCGATCGCCTGCGTGCTCGTATACCGGCTCGCACCGAAAACATTCCGGATTCACGGCTGAATCTGCCTGCTCTTTCAGGCAAAAAATGCCGCACAGCCTGAGCTGTGCGGCATTTTTGAGATCTGAGCGCCTGTTTCAGAGGAGCAACATGGCATCGAAGATGTTCACGGGATATCAGTATTGTTCATTTTGGTATCACGCTTACGTTTCGGTAAGTATTTTTTCGTTTGAAAACTGTTATCGAATGAACATTGCATCGCCGAAGCTGAAAAAGCGATATCGCTCCTGGACAGCGATGCGGTAGGCATTCATCGTGTGCTCATAACCGGCAAAGGCGGAGACGAGCATGATGAGCGTGCTTTCCGGCAGATGGAAATTGGTGACAAGGCCATCGAGAACCTTAAATTCGTAGCCGGGGTAGATGAAAATGTCCGTCCATCCGCTGCTCTCCCTGACGCAGCCCTCCCGCGTGCCGATCGTCTCGAGCGTCCGGCAGCTCGTGGTGCCAACGGCGATGACGCGCTTGCCCTCGTCCTTTGCCGCATGGATCAGAGCGGCATTTTCGGCCGTGAGAGCATAATGCTCAGAGTGCATCTTGTGATCCTCAATGCGCTCCACCTTCACGGGGCGGAAAGTGCCGAGGCCGACGTGAAGCGTAACAAAGGCAATGCGCACGCCCTTTTCCCGCACGCGGTTAAGCAGCTCCGGCGTGAAATGCAGGCCGGCCGTGGGCGCCGCGGCGGAGCCGCGCTCCCGGGAATAGACATTCTGATACCGCTCCTGATCCTTGAGCTCCGTCGTGATGTAATGCGGAAGCGGCATAGTGCCGATTTTGTCGAGAATTTCATAGAAATTCCCGCTGTCATAGGAAAAGCGGAGCAGGCGGTTGCCCCCTTCCAGAACGTCGAGGACCTCACAGCGCAGCTGACCGTTTCCGAACACAAAGCGGGAGCCGGGCTTTGCACGGCGCCCGGGGCCGGCAAGGGCTTCCCAATCATCGCCGGTGCGATGCGTCAAGAGCAGAAACTCCACATGCGCGCCGGTGTCCTCCTTCACGCCGAACAGGCGGGCAGGCAGCACGCGGGAATCGTTGAGCACCAGACAGTCGCCCGGCTCCAGATACTCCACAAGATCGCGGAAATGGCGGTGCTCCAACGCGCCCGTGCGGCGGTTCATGACCATCAGCCGGGATGCGTCGCGCGGCTCAATCGGCGTCTGCGCGATCAGCTCCTGCGGCAGATCGTAGTAAAAGTCACTTGTCTTCATATCATTTTTCAATTCCGTATCATCCCATTCAATAAATTTCGTTTGACACCTATGCCGTTCCATGGTATGATTAAGAAAAATCTGAATACGCAAGGATAGAGGTGCGGTTTTAATGAGTACGGTTCCCGTGGCCTGCCAGGGCTGCAACCGGGGGCGCGGAAAGGTAACGCCGCCGAAGGGAGTCCGACCGGCAAACGGCCCCTGGGTGCCTGGATGAAGAATCCGGCAACTGTCATCATTTTGGTGTGATGGAGCGCTATCCAGATCTTCCCGCTGTGCGGGAGCCCTGAATAGCGTATTTATTATAGTAAATTGATGGCCGGTTTTCAACCGGTTTTTTTATGCCCAAAACTGTTTCCCTGCGGGAATTCCGCACGGGAATGGGAAAGTTCACATATTCTGAAACTAAGAGCACTGGAGGCGTTCTGAAATGAAAACATATCAAGTAGGCATCATCGGCGCAACCGGCATGGTTGGCCAGAGATTTGCCACGCTGCTGGAAAACCACCCCTGGTTCCATGTGGCTGCCCTGGCGGCCAGCGCTCGCTCCGCAGGCAAAACGTACCGCGAAGCTGTGGGAGATCACTGGCTGATGTCCACCCCTATGCCTGCATCCATGGCCGACATGGTGATCTACAACGCTTCTGAGGACGTGGAAAAGGTCGCTTCCCTGTGCGACTTTGTGTTCTGCGCCGTCAACATGAAAAAGGAGGAGATCAAAGCGCTGGAGGAGGCATACGCCAAGGCGGAATGCCCTGTGATGAGCAACAACAGCGCCAACCGCGGCACGCCCGATGTGCCGATGATCATCCCGGAGATCAACGCCGATCACGCCGCTGTCATTGAAGCGCAGCGCAAGCGCCTCGGCACGAAGCGCGGCTTTATTTCGGTGAAATCGAACTGCTCGCTGCAGAGCTATGTGCCGGCCGTTCACCCGCTGCTTGACCTGGGGGTGACGAAGGTGCTGGCCTGCACCTATCAAGCTATTTCCGGCGCCGGCAAAACGTTCGCCACCTGGCCGGAGAGCGTGGACAACGTGATCCCCTACATCGGCGGCGAAGAAGAGAAGTCGGAGCAGGAGCCGCTCAAGATTTGGGGCCATGTGGAAAACGGTGTGATTGTGAATGCCGCCTCCCCCGCCATCACGGCACAGTGCCTGCGCGTGCCCGTTTCCGACGGCCACACCGCGGCGGTCTTTGTTTCCTATGAAAAGAAAGTGGAGATGGAAGAGATCATCGAACGCTGGGAATCCTACAAGGGCGCCCCGCAGGAGCTCTGCCTGCCCAGCGCGCCGAAGCAGTTCCTGCACTATTTCCGTGAAAACGACCGCCCGCAGAGCCGCCTCGACCGCAATCTGGAGAACGGCATGGCTGTTTCCATCGGCCGCCTGCGCCCGGACACGCAGTACACCATCAAGTTCGTATGCCTCTCCCACAACACGCTGCGCGGCGCGGCCGGCGGCGCGGTGCTCATGGCAGAGTTGCTCTGCGCGAAGGGGTACCTGGACTAATCGTATTTTGGAGGGAACCAGACTATCATGAAACAACCACTTTTCACCGGCTCGGCCACGGCGCTTGTGACGCCGTTTCGTGCCGATGGTTCCGTGGATACGGAAGCCTTTGCACGCCAGCTTGACTTTCAGCTGGACAACGGCACGGACGCTCTCTTTGTCTGTGTGACGACAAGCGAGACGCCCACGCTGACACAGGAAGAATACGACGCGCTTGTGCGCATCGCGGTGGAAAAGGCAAAGGGCCACGTGCCCGTGGTGGCGGGCGCCGGCAGCAACAACACGGCGCGTTCCCTGGAGCTTGCACGCCATGCGGAATCCCTGGGGGCCAACGGCGTCCTGCTTGTGACGCCGTATTACAACAAGACCTCCCAGGCGGGACTGGTGCGCCACTTCACCACTGTGGCCGATCAGATCCAAATTCCTGTCCTTCTGTACAACGTTCCCTCCCGCACGGGATGCAACATCAAGCCGGAAACATATCAGGAACTTTCGAAACATCCGAACATTCTCGGCACGAAGGAAGCAAACGGAGACATTTCCTCTATCGCGAAAACGCTTGCGCTGTGCGGAGACGATTTCATCGTCTACTCCGGCAACGACGACCAGGTGCTGCCTATCATGGCACTGGGCGGAAAAGGCGTTGTCTCTGTTTTCTCCAACATTCTGCCGCGCGAAATGCATGAAATTGCATCTGCCTGCCTGCAGGGAGACTGGGAGAGAGCCCGCCATGATTTCCTGAACTGGGTGGACGTGATGGAAGCACTGTTTTTCGACGTAAACCCGATCCCCGTAAAGGAAGCCATGAACCTGATGGGGAAAGCAGCCGGCCCCTGCCGCCTTCCCCTTGTTGAAATGGAACCGAAGGCCAAGGAAAGAATGATCGCCGTTCTGCAAAAGCACGGATTGCTGTAACAGGCGGCCTCACTGGAGGATGTTTAAAATGAAAACGAAAATTCTGTTGAGCGGCTGCAACGGCAAAATGGGCCGTGCCATTACCGCACTGGTGAAAGAGCGGGAAGACTGTGAGATTGCGGCCGGCGTTGACCTGGTTTCCACCGGGAACGAGGGATACCCTGTGTTTTCCTCGGCGGCGGACGTGACGGTTCCGGTGGATGTCGTGGTGGATTTTTCCCACCCCTCCCTGCTGGAGCCCCTGCTGGCCTTCGGCCGGAAAACGAAGACGCCGCTTGTGCTGTGCACGACCGGCTACAGCAAGGAACAGACGCAAGCCGTGCATGAAGCTTCCAAAGAGATTCCGGTGTTTTCTTCCGGCAACATGTCGCTCGGCATCAACCTGCTCATGGAGCTGGCCAAGCGTGCCGTGCAGGTGCTGGGGGACGGGTTTGACGTGGAGATTGTGGAAATGCACCACAATCAGAAGATTGACGCCCCCAGCGGCACAGCCCTGATGCTGGCAGACGCCGTAAGCGAAGCCAAGCAGGAAGAGATGCACTACATGTATGATCGCCATTCCCAGCGCAAGAAACGCGAAAAAAATGAGATTGGCATCCATTCCGTGCGCGGCGGCACGATTGTGGGCGAGCATGAGGTGATCTTCGCGGGCCACCACGAGGTGATCAAGCTCAGCCACTCTGCGCAGTCGAAAGAGGTTTTCGCAGCCGGCGCCGTCAATGCCGCCGTCTTCCTCAGCCGCCAGAAGCCCGGCCTTTATAACATGTCCGATCTGCTCAAAGAGTAAAGGAGGCATTGTCTGTATGACCAAGGTGACTTCCGAAAGCGGCATTACGCTTGTGACGCTGCAAAACTGCCCGCCCGACATCACGTTCTGCCAGAAAGTTTTCACCACAATTGCCGATCTGGGCGTGATTGTGGATATGATTTCCATTGCGCCGAACCACGGCTCCCGGATGGAAATCTCCTTCACGATCTGCGACGACGATCTGGGCGAGATTCTGGAGTTCCTCTCGAAGCTGAAAGAGCGCGATGTGCGCCCGATCTTCAGCAGCGGGAACGCAAAAATCAATGTATACGACGAAAAGATGAAAGACACGGCCGGCATGGCGGCGAAGGTGTTCACGGCGGCAGCCGCTTCCAAAACGGACATCCGCATCATCACCACGTCCGATGTGGACATTTCCATCCTTGTGACGGAAGCGGATTTCCACGATGCCTTCACTGCGATTGAGAAGGCCTGCCAGGAATAAAAACAGCGATGCAAAAAGGGCGGCGAGGATGAGCCTCGCCGCCCTTTTTCTGCTTTTTCAGGCATCCGGGTCCAGCGGAAAATCGACCTCCCGCACCTCGCAGGAGACAGGGTGGCCGCCAAACGACAAACGAAGCTGCGGAAGCGGATCGCCGTTGCCGGAGACAATCAGGAACGATTCACTCCCGCCTCCGTTGTCTTTGCAGTCAATCTCCACATAACGCCCGAAAAAGTCTGAAGTTTGGCCGATAGAAAAGCTTGCATCGCCGGCCCAGGCAGACACATAGACGAGATACTCCACGCGGCGTTCCTCCCCCTCCCCTGTCTCGTACCGGAGCGCATATGCGTCAGCCGCTCCGGACTGGGATTCCTGCAGCCAGGACTCGATCTCTGGGTTCAGCATGGTCTGCAGATAGTCGCCTGCCTCCATAGTGGTAACACCCACCCCACCCGCTTCCCCGCCGCCAAACGGGGATGCGGTCAACAACAGAAGATTAAGAGCGAAGAGAACAAGCGGAACCAGAATGATAGCAGCCAAAATCTTACCAAGCGCTCTGTCCTTTTTCTGTCTGGGCGGCGTAATCGCTTCCCCATCTTCGGGCAGTTGAGCGGCACAACGCGGGCAGACCTTCCAGCCCTCCTCCACTGGGAAAGAACAGGATGGACAGACATGGCGCAACTTGGCCCCGCAGCTTGGACAAACGAGGAACCGTTCGGTCACCGATGTGCCGCAATGCGGACAGCGCAGGTTCGGATGCGCGCCGCGCACGATGAGATACACAATAAAGCCTGTCAGAAAAGGCGCAACCACTGCAACCAACGTCCAGAGAAGCGCATTCATTCGCCGGTCCTTCGCATCACGATATACATAAATACCGATTGCAGCCAGCAAAATGAGAAACGCAAGCAGCAACAGCAGGGCAAAAATCATACCATACCCCAGCATCAAAGAAGCCTCCTTTCATAGTGGCAAGCCAACAGAATGGCACAGCCGCCCAACGCGGCCAACAGCAGGGCAAACAAACAAACAGTAAAAAATTCTGGTGCAATTGGGACCAAATAGAGGAAAAAGCAGGCCAAACCGGCAAACAGCAGGATAGCGCCTACCGCTATAATCGCCAGAGAACGCCTTAACAAACGGCGTTCCCGCTCTGCGCGGAGTTTTGCCTCCGAAAGCGGAGGGGGGATCGTCTGGTCAAAGTGATAAATCTGTTTCATCGGGAAGCGCCTCCTTCAAACGTGCTCGAGCCCGGTTGAGCCGGGATTTCATGGTTCCTGGCGCGACACCCAGGATAGACGCCGCAGAATGGATATCCATATCGCGAAAATAGAAAAGGATTACGGCAACACGGAGTTTTTCCGGCAGGCGGGCAATGGCGCTGTGCAGCTCCGCATAGTCCTCCCGTGCCGGAACCGGAGGAGACGCCGCGCTATTGAGAAGTGCTTCCTTCTCCTCCGTGGAAAAAAAGGACTGCCGGATGGGGCTGCGGACAAGACGGCGGAGCAGATTCCGATAGAGGTTGACACAGATGCGGGTGAGCCACGGCTCAAATTCCCGCGCCGGATCATAGCGGTGAAACTGCTCCACCACGCGCAGCCAGGTCTCCTGATACAGATCCTCCGCCTCCGGTTCAGAGCGGCAGAGTGTCAGGCAAAGGCCATACAGGCGGGGGCCATACAACTGAATGTATTCGTCTATGGTCATGTTCTCACCCCCCCTTTGCCTTCATATACAACGGAACGACCAATTTGGTTCCATTTTTATTATGTGTCCGTTTTTTTGCGGCAGATCAAAAACGGCATGGCCCAGAAAAGCCATGCCGCAGAATGAGCAGTAAAGCATTTTTCACGCGCTTTCTTCTCTTTGAAAGCAAAAGAAACAGATGGCGCCGTCCGATCGGCCGCCCCGCGCAGTAAAGCGGCAGCTAACACAGGTTTCCAGTCAGCGCGTGAAGAAAAGAATAAGCGGGAACAGGTAAACGGCGAAGAACACGCCGGCCCAGAGAAACGTGAACAGGATGAGAGCCGGGCGTTCAAGGAAACGGAAGAAACGCGGGTATCCCCTTTTCCTGAGGAACCACACGAGAGCAACGGCGCAAAGCAGCCCGGCTGCACCAAGCAGAAGGCCGAACGCCAGACCGGGCGCAGAAGCGGAGATCACCACACTGTTTTCCCCCGCTTCGAGCGGGACTGCGAAGAAGCAGTCCAATACGGAAACGACCTCCGCTTCCTTGCCGTTTACCTCAGCGGAAAGGCCGCCCGTATTGCAGACGGGCACAAACAGCCAGTCTCCCTCCTCCGCCTGGAAGGAGCCGAGAAGCTTCCCGTTTTCCTCCCGCAGGCCCTCACCCTGCACGCTTTCACACGCGGTGCGCAGCGTGTTCAAATCCATGCCGTAGACGCCGAAGGAACGGGCGGTGCATGCTCGGAGCAGCTCAACCTGCACCAGCACGGATTCTTCCTCAAAAGAACCGAGGCACACCAACCCATTGCTTGACTGCGAGGGATACTCCTGTTCCACAAGCTCCCCGTTGACAAAGACGTGGAAGGAACCGTTGATCGGCTCATAAAGGTAGTTGTGAAGTTCATCAAAGCAATCGAAATAGAGCGTCTGCTCCCCCTTCACGTCGATCCGGTACTGCAGATAGGCGCGGCCGTTTTCCAACTGCGGCGTGAGTTCCCATTTTTCCCCGCGATCCACCGTGAGATTCACGAGCGCTTCCGGCTCATACTCCGTGACCAGCTGTTCCGAAGAATCGAAAACAGACGCAAAGATTTCCTGCTGGAGATCCATACGCACAACCTCGTCAGGAAGATTGGACAGGGAAGAAACGGCAGAAGAAGGAACAGGAAACCCGAAGGGCAAGGAAATTCCGGCCTCCACCATGGCATATACGCCGTTTTGATAGGCAACCTCGCTCCCCTCCGGCAGGTCCGCCATGCGGTAAACTGTGTACCGGTTGCCAAGCAGAGCATCCGTCAGCGCCGTTCCGCCGTTGGAATTGACTTCCATCCAGTAGGAGGAATAGCCGAGCTTCTTCATTCCAAACAGAAAGGACTGCGAGGTCAGCGAGGTATAGTGATTGAGCGTCGGGTAGCCGATGGCGCCGAGAAGGTTGACGTCGAATTCCTTTTCCGCGTTCTTCACACGGAACAGCGTATCCTCCTCCACTTCTCCCTCCAGATCAAAAACAGCCTCCTGGCGATCCGCGCTTGACGCCGCAGAGCCCATATAGACGCTCATCTGGAAAGGCACTTCCACGCAGAGCAGGACACAGAGCAGCACGGAGACGGCGCGGCGCGGCAGCAACCCCTCCCGGAAAAACAATCCCAGGACTGCCCAAGCCAGAAACGCGGGGAGAAAGAACAGGAAGAGCAGAGAAAGCGACTCCGAAGAACCCCAAAGCGTGCTGGTGTAGGAGGAAAGATCCTCAAACCGGAAATGCAGCAGCACGGTGGAGGCAACAAATGGCAGCGCCACGGCAAGCAATGCCAGGAAAAAAGGGAACGGCGAGCGCGCAAACCGGCTTTCCGGCAGCTTTTCCTCCCCGGAGAGAACAAACGCATAGAGCGCGAGGCCGAGAAACACCGTGATGAAGCCATAGCGCATGGGGAACGCCTGATAACTGCCCATGTGCCACATTTTGTGAATCGGCTCCACAAAGAGGGGAAGCAGCAGCAGGATAAACAGCGCAAACGCCGTGCGGATGGCGCCGGACGCACGCCGCCAATAGAGGAGCGTGAGCACAAGCGCGGCCGCCACGGCCGCCGTGCTGAACACAACTGGCAATGTGGTGTCGAGATGAGACACAAGGTTCCCCACGCGAAGATTCTGCAGCAGATCGTTCGTGCGGGCCGAGGCCATGTATTCCAGAAGCGAGGGCAGCCACACCGGCGCGGAGAGCAGGCCAGCCGAAGCGGTGGAAACGCCAAGCAGCACCGCCTGCCTGCCGCGCGCTTCCTTTTTCTGCGTGAGAAGCCAGATGCCGCTTCCCAGAATCAGGAAAAGGATCACCATGTAGCTGAGATAAAACTGCACGGCGAGCAGCGCCGTGAGGGCAGCGATGTAAGCGGCCGGTTTTTCCTGTTCCGCCAGGCGAAGAAGCGCCAAAAGAAAAAGCGGGAACAGATACACCGTGTCAAGCCAGGCAATGTTCTGGTAATACATGAGAACATAGCCGGAACAAGCGTAGAGCACGCTGAGCACAACCGCCTGCACAGCGGAAAGGCGCGAAAAACGGCGGCGGAAAAAAGCAAAAGCCGTGACCGAGCAAGCAGCCATTTTCAGCGCAACCAGGACGTTGGCCAGCCGGAAGAAATCCGCCTTTTCCACAATCAGCACGAGGAAAGAAAACGGGCTGGAAAGATAATAGAGGAACACGCCCCAGAAATTCATGCCGCCTGCGTTCTGCTGGTTCAGGAACAGGGAAGCGCTGCCGCTGAGAATATCCTTGAAATCCATGAGCAGCGGAAGCGTCTGCTGATTCATGTCACACCAGGAGATCGTGTTGCTGCCGAAGGGGAACAGGCCGTAAACGGAAAAGACGGCCGAAAGCAGTGCCAGTGTGACGGCCGGGGGCAGCAGCCAGAGCACACGCCTCCCCCAGGTTTCTTTCTGCATCGCGTTGTCTCAGCGCGGCAGGCGCGCTGTTTTCCTTTCCCGACCGCACAAGGGCGATCGAAAAGTAACGGCCGGAAGCTGCGCTTCCGGCCGCGCCCAAGCGATTGCTCAGGCTTCAATCGTAATCTTCAGATGGACTTTCTTGCCCTTCTTCACGTGAATGTATCCCTTTTCAAACGTGGAGAGCGGCAGACGTTCGGCAGCGCTCTCCACGCGGCGATCGTCCACCATAAGGCCGCCCTGCTCCGCCAGGCGGCGGCCTTCGCTCTTGGAGGGAATCAGCTTCGCGGCCAGCAGCACGTCGAGCAGGCCGGCGTCACCGCCCTCAAACAGGGAAGCCGGAACGGAAGCGGAAGGCATGTTGTCCGCACTCACACCGCTGCCGAACAGCGCGCGGGCTGCGTCCTGCGCCTTCACGGCTTCCTCCTCGCCATGGATCAGCTTGGTAACCTCGAACGCAAGGGTTTCCTTCGCGCGGTTCAGCTCGCCGCCCTCCAGCTTTGCATACTTTTCAATCTCCTCAAGCGGCAGGAACGTGAGGATCTTCATGCAGCGGATGACGTCTGCGTCGTCCACATTCCGCCAGTACTGATAGAAATCGAAGGGAGACGTCTTTTCCGGATCAAGCCAGACGGCGCCCTTCTCCGTTTTGCCCATCTTTTTGCCCTCGCTGGTGGTGAGCAGGGTGAAGGTCATGCCGTAAACATCCTTGCCTTCCTTCCTGCGAAGAAGCTCCACGCCGCCGATGATATTGCTCCACTGATCATCGCCGCCGAGCTCCATGACACAGCCGTAGCGATGGTTCAGCTCGAGGAAATCGTAGCTCTGCATGAGCATGTAGTTCAGCTCAAAGAAGGAGAGGCCGCGCTCCAGGCGCTGCTTGTAGCACTCACAGGCAAGCATGCGGTTCACGGAGAAATGCACGCCCACTTCGCGCAGAAAATCAATGTAGTTCAGGTTCAGGAGCCAGTCTCCGTTGTTCGCCATGATGGCCTTGCCGTCCGAAAAATCGATGAGCCGGGCCATCTGCTTCTGGAAGCAGGCGATGTTGTGTTCGATCGTCTCGCGCGTGAGCATTTTGCGCATGTCCGTCTTGCCGGAGGGGTCGCCGATCATGCCCGTGCCGCCGCCGAACAGTGCGATCGGCACATGGCCGGCCCGCTGCATATGCGCCATGACCATGATCTGCACAAAATGGCCGACATGCAGGCTGTCCGCCGTGGGGTCAAAGCCGATGTAGAATGTGATCTTGCCGTTGTTGATCAGATCGCGGATTTTCTCCTCGTTCGTGAGCTGAGCAATCAATCCTCTTGCCTGCAGTTCATCAAATACTCCCATGTTGAAACCTCCATCTTCGGGGGCATGAAAAACGCCCCCTGCGTTTTGATGCAGAGGGCGGCATAAACCGCGGTACCACCTCAGTTCACCACAGCCTCACGACTGCGGCCTCATGGGTACAAACATACCCTTTCGCGGTAACGGGCGCACACGGCCGGATCTACTGGCGGAATACTCCGCGTTCCACCCGGCGGCTCCGGGATGTATTTCTCCCGCCCTTCCTGTCTGCTTCCACCAGCCGCAGGCTCTCTGAAAAGAAGGCGGCGGGGTACTTCTTCCCTTCCCAGCCGATATCCCTATTATATCGTGCTTCCTGGAAAAGTCAAGCCCTTTCCGGCGGCAGGGCAGCGCATCAAAGGACACGAATCAGAAGGACTGCGCCAGCCGAATCATCTCCGCCGCATTCTGCAGCGTGAGGGGCGTGACCTCCGATCCTCCGATCATGCGGGCCACCTCAGCCTGCCGCTCCTCTTCCGAAAGCGCACGCACGGCGGTGTATGTCCGCCCGCCGGAAACCTTTTTCTCAATCTGGAAATGAGTGTCCGCCATGGCGGCGATCTGTGCGGAATGTGTGACACAGATGACCTGGCGGCTGCGGGAAACCTGCTTGAGTTTGCGGCCCACCTTGTTGGCCGCGCTGCCGCCGACGCCTGCATCCACCTCGTCGAAAATCATGGAGCCCACAACATCGCGATCTGCCAGCACCGTCTTGAGCGCCAGCATGATACGGGAAAGCTCACCGCCGGAGGCGATCTTCGCCATCGGCTTCGGCGGTTCGCCGGGATTGGTGGAGACAAGGAACTGCAACCGATCCGCACCTGTGGGACTGAGTTCACCCGGCGTCTGCTGCGCTTCAAAGCGCACGTTCGGCATATCGAGAAAACGGAGTTCCTCCTGCACGCGGGCAGAAAGATCGCGCGCCGCTTTCCGCCGCCGTTTGGAAAGCTCCTCAGCCAGCGCGCGGGCCTGTTTTTTGGCAGCGCGATAGGCCTCTGCATACTCCGCCATGTGCTCCTCCGAGAGGGAGATGGTTTCCAGCTCCGCCCTGCAGTTGTCGAGATAGGCCAGCATCTTTTCCTCCGTGGCGCCGTATTTCAGGCCGAGGCGGTACAGCAAATCGAGCCTCTCTTCGATCTGTTCGAGCTGAGCGGGATCGTAATCGAGGCGGCTGCCATAGTCGCGCAGGGAATCGCGGCAGTCCTGCAGGTCATAGGAAAGGGCATCGAGCCGATCCGCCGCTTCCTGCAGCTCCGGGAAAAAGCGCGCTGCGTCTCCCAGCGCAGCGGCAGCCTCCTGTACCTCCGAGACAGCGCCTCCCCCTTCCTCGCCGCCTTCCAGGCAGAGACGGGCCTGTTCAAGCGACGCGGAAACTTTACCGCTGTTCTGGTACAGCGTTTTGCGGGCGGTCAGTTCCTCCCGCTCCCCAACCTGTACGGCTGCATCCTCCAGCTCCTGAACCTGATACTGCAGCAGATCGATCCGGCGCGCCTTGTCGCCCTCATCCATCTGCAGCTTCTCCCATTGATGCCGGTTTTGCTCCATCTCACGGTAAGCCGACTGATAGGAGGCCAACAGCTCCGCCGTTTCCCCCATGCGGTCCACATACGCCAGGTGGAGCTCCGGCGAGAGCAGCTCATAGGCATCGTGCTGACCGTGGATGGAAAGCAGCATCCGCCCCAGCTCGCGCAGCACGGAAAGAGCAGCCGGCCGGCCGTTCACACGGCAGGAACTTTTCCCCTCCGCCGAGAGGGTGCGCTGCAGAAGCAGCACACCCTCTTCCGGCTCCGCGCCCAGCTCGCGGGCTTTTTCCAGCACGGCAGGAGAAAGCCCTTCAAAGGAAGCGCTTACAAAAGCAGCCTTCGCCCCGGTGCGCACCAGATCCCGCGACACACGTTCGCCCAGAACGGCATGGATGGAATCGATCACAATCGATTTGCCCGCGCCCGTTTCACCCGTGAGGATATTGAGGCCCTGCTGAAAGCGGACTGTGGCTTTTTCAATCACGGCAATGTTTTCAATATACAATTCAGACAACATGGAATGTCACCCCATCATCCGGCGCAGCTCTTCCACAAAGCGCCTGGCGCAGGCCTCATCCTGCATCACGGCAAGGATGGTGTCATCTCCGGCAAGCGTGCCGACGATGCCCTCCCAATGCAGGGAATCCATGGCGGCACACACGGCCTGCGCCATGCCTGTGAGGCACTTGATCACCACAATGTTGCAGGCGCTCTGCACGGAAACCGTATTTTCCGAAAACAGCGAGAAAAAGCGGGAGGAAATATCGCGCGCGCCGTCTTTTGGGGCTGTGTAGCGGTATCGCCCGTTTCCCGTCTGTGTCTTGACAAGGCGAAGCTCCTTGATATCGCGCGAGACGGTGGCCTGCGTGACTTCATACCCTTCTTCCCGCAGCAGCCGAAGAAGCTCTTCCTGCGTATCCACCATATGGCTGGCGATGAGCTGCAGGATTTTTTCATGTCGTCTCTTTTTCATTCAGCTTCTCCTCTCTGCAAGCTTTTTGTTGACCACTTCATAAAAGTTGGTGCTTTTCAGCTTCAAAAGCCTTGCGGCGCGCTCCGCCTTCCGGCAGAGAACAGGCTCGTTGTCTTTCATCGGAATGGAAATCTGGCCGTCCACCGTGAGGTAGCAGTTCACGCCGTCCTCTGTGGAGCTGGCCTGCAGGCTCAGGCAGGAACCTTCCCCAAACACAACGGGTCTTGTAAAAAGGGAATGCGGGCAGATCGGCGTGAGCAGCAGGCAGCGCATGCCCGGATCGATCACCGGCCCGCCCGCCGAAAGCGAATAGGCGGTAGAGCCGGTAGGCGTGGAGACGATAAGCCCATCTGCCCGGTAATCGCCCACGTGGCTCCGGTTAAGGAGCACGCGGAAATCGAGGATGCGCGAGAGCGCGCCGCGCGCCATGACAACGTCGTTCAGCGCGTAATAGGAAAACGCTTCCCCTTCCCGCTCGAGCCGGACCTCGATCATCATACGCTCGTCGACAAGATATTCCCCCTCCATCAGAAGAGGAAGACGATCGAGCTCATCCGTTTCGAGGCCTGCCACAAAACCGAGCCGCCCGACATTGACGCCCAGCACAGGCTTGCCGAACGCAGCGGCATCCTTGGCGGATCGAATAATCGTACCATCCCCGCCGACCGCGATCACAACATCGCAGGCGGCAAAGCCGTCGGACGGCTCTTCACAAAAGGCGAGGGGCAAGCCGTCAAACGCAAAGCGGAACTGTTCTTCCATGAGACAGGCAACGCCGAGCTCCGACAGCCTGGAAATCACGCGGGCTGTGTGGCGCGCCGCACCCGCCTTGGTGAGGTTCGGCTGAATCAAAATCTTCATACCGTGCCACCGCCGTTCAGCACGCGATGGGATTCCTCCACCAGCTCCGAAAGTTCCGGCAGTTCTCCGGCGCGCGGCTGCGCCTCGCGTCTGAGATACAAAAGATATTCAATGTTTCCCTCAGGCCCCTTGACAGGAGAATAAGTGAGCCCGAGCGGGGAAAAACCGCTCGAAAGCGCATAGCCGACCGCCTTTTCCAATACCTCCCGGTGTACGGCGGGATCGCGCACCACGCCCTTTTTCCCCACCTTGCCGCGGCCCGCCTCAAACTGGGGCTTCACCAGGCACACCGCCTCGCCGTTCTCCCGCAGGAACGGGAACGCGGCTGGCAGCACGAGTGAAAGCGAGATAAACGACACATCGACGCTGAAGAAATCCACCTGCTCCGGCACCTGCTCGGCTGTGAGATAGCGCACATTCGTGCGCTCCAGATTCACCACGCGCGGATCGGTGCGCAGCTTCCATGCGAGCTGGCCGTATCCGACATCGACGGCATAGACGCGGGCCGCTCCGTTCTGCAGCATGCAGTCCGTAAAGCCGCCGGTTGACGCGCCGATATCCATCGTGATCTTGCCGTCCAGCACAATCGGGAACTGGGCCATCGCCTTTTCCAGCTTCAGGCCGCCGCGGCTGACATAGGGAAGCCCTTTGCCGCGCACTTCCACCTCAGCATCTGCAGGGACGGTGTCACCCGCCTTGTCTGTCTTCTGATGGTTGACATAGACCAACCCCTCCATGATGAGAAGCTTGGCCTGCTCCCTGCTGGGCGCCAGGCCGCGCTCCACCAAAAGAGCGTCTATCCTTCTTTTCTCTGACACGTTCTGCACTCCGATCGTACGAAATCCGCCATGGCACGGCCATCGAGGCCAAGCCCGGCAAGTGTTTTTTCCATGGGCGCGTGCTTAACAAACCCGCAGATCCCCTTCAAATGGAAAGCGCCGTTCCAGCCGGCGCGGGAGAGGAGCAGGTTCAGGTGCTCCCCAACGCCGCCCGCCTCCATTCCTTCCTCAAAGAAGAAAATTTCAGCCGACAAGGCAATCCTCTTTACAACCTCTGCCGAAAGCGGAAGAATGGGGTCAAGACGCATGCAGGAAATATCAAAGCCTGATGCGCGCAGTGCGTCACAAGCTTCATATGTAAAGGCGAAAAGCCTGCCATAGGAAACCAGGATGATTTGAGAGGGATCTGCCGCTTCCGCAGCCGTATAAAACAGGCGGCCGGGCCAGTAATCGTGCGGGCGGAAAAGCTGGCGTCCGCGGGGATACCGCACCACCGCCACACCGCTGCACTCATAGAGCGCTTTTTTCAGATCCAGCCGCAGATCATCATAATAGCTGGGGGAAAACACGGTGACATTCGGGATTGCCTCCAAAAACGCAGTGTCAAACACACCCTGGTGTGTTTCGCCGTCTTCCCCCACAATGCCCGCCCGATCAACTGCAAGGACCAGATGAACATTCTGCAGCGACGCATCGTGGACGATCTGGTCATAGGCCCGCTGCAGGAAGGTGGAGTAAACCGCAAAGACAGGGAGCTGCCCTCCCGCCGCCAAACCGCCGCAGAACGCAACGGCGTGCTCCTCCGCAATGCCGACATCAAAGAATCGGGATGGGAAACGGGATGCAAAACCGGAAAGTCCGGTTCCGAGTTCCATGGCTGCCGTCACGGCACAGATATGCTCGTCTTTTTCTGCCAGCTCGCACAGCAGGTTGCCGAACACGGAAGAAAAATTGTCTCCGGAAACGGGCGTCTCCCCTGTGGCAACGTCAAATGGCGAGACACCGTGAAACGCGCCCGGATCTTGCTCTGCAAACGAATAGCCTTTTCCCTTGTCGGTGATGACGTGTATCAGCATCGGGTGCTGGATTTCACGCGTATGCTCGAATACTTCAATGAGCTTATCAATATTATGCCCGTCGAAGGGGCCGTAGTACCGAAACCCCATATCTTCAAACAGGGTGCTCCTGTAGAGCAGCCTCTTGACGGCGGATTTCATCCTGGACACGCCGTGGTGGATGCGCGGTCCGATGCCGGGGATGTGGTCGAGCACCCGCTCCACCCTGCTCTTCGCGCGGAGATACCCCGGCTTTGTGCGAATGGTGGCGAGGTAGCCGGCCATCGAGCCCACGTTCCGGGAAATAGACATGGTGTTGTCATTCAGAACCACCATAAAATTTCCCGGGAAACGGCCAGCGTTGTTCAAGCCTTCATACGCCAAGCCGCCCGTCAGCGCGCCGTCGCCGATCACGGCAACAACGTTGCCTGGTTCTCCGGCCAGGCGCTTGGCCTCCGCAAGGCCAAGCGCCATGGAGATGGAAGTGCTGGCATGGCCGACTGTAAATGGATCATATGGGCTTTCCTCCCGATTCGGGAAACCGGAAAGACCGCCCTGGGTGCGGATGGTGCCAATCCGATCGCTGCGCCCTGTGAGAATTTTATGTGTATAGGACTGATGGCCAACGTCCCACACAATTCTGTCGTTCAGGGAAGGAAACACATAATGCAGGGCAATGGTCAACTCCACCGCACCGAGATTGGAGGCAAGGTGGCCGCCGTTTTCAGACACCGTCCGAATGATCAGCGTGCGGATTTCCACACTGAGCCGCCGCAGCTCCTCAGGGGTCAGGCTGCGCAGATCCTCCGGGCTGTGTATCCTGTCCAATAGTTTGCTCAACGCGTGCTCACCCTCATCTGGCGTGCCGCCTTACGCCTCATACTGCCATCCGTTCTGAAGCTTGGCGGCTGTGATTGTGTTCTTCAGCAGCATGGCGATCGTCATCGGACCCACGCCTCCGGGAACCGGCGTGATGTAGCCAACCTTCGGCTCAACGTTCGCGTAATCTACGTCGCCGCAGAGTTTGCCATTTTCATCGCGATCCATGCCGACGTCGATCACCACGGCGCCTGGTTTCACCATGTCTGCCGTGACAAACTTCGGCTTGCCCACCGCCGCGACGAGAATATCGGCGCTGCGGCAGATCTCCGCCAGGTTCTGCGTCTTGCTGTGGCAGATGGTGACGGTGCCGTTCTGGTGAAGCAGAAGCATGGCCATCGGCTTACCGACGATGTTGCTGCGGCCGATCACGACACAGCGTTTGCCCGCCACTTCAATGTTCTGCGAGCGCAGCAGCTCCATTACGCCTGCCGGCGTGCAGGGAAGGAAATGGAAATTCCCGATCATGATGCGGCCCACATTTTCGGGGTGGAACGCGTCCACATCCTTCTGCGGGCTGATCGCTTCCACAACGGCCTCCTCGTCGAGCCCGTCCGGCAACGGCGACTGCACAAGGATGCCGTGGATGTCCTTCTTCTGGTTCAGCGTTTCCACAAGCCGGAGCAGTTCCTCCTGCGTAGTGGAAGCGGGAAGCGCATATTCTTCGGAATAGATGCCCGTTTCCGCACAGGCCTTCTTTTTGTTGTTCACATAGGTGCGGGAAGCCGGATCGTCGCCCACAATGACGACGGCCAAGCCGGGGAAAATACCCTTTTCTTTCAGGGCGGCAACCTCTTCCGCCACACCGGCACGCACAGTGGCCGCAACGGCTTTTCCGTCAATTCTGACCGCCAACGCTGTTCTCCTCCTTTTTCTCCTCTTCCTTGTTCTCTTCCTCTTTCCGGGCCGGCTCGTCCTTTTTCTCACCGGAAGCAAGGGCGTCCCCCTCGTCGGAAATCAGATCCTCCATGGGCAGATCCCCGAAAATCGTGCTTTTGCCGTCGTCCTCATCCGCCCCGTCCGTTGTTTCCGGCACTTCATCCGACACGACATTCATCGCCATAATCTTTTTCGCGCCGCAGCCGGAAAGCGACGTGCGGGAGCGGAAGACGATCAGCAGCACAATGGCAACCGCGACGGAGGCCAGCGCAACCACCTGGGACACGCGCAGGCCCGTGCCGGGGATGATGAGACTGTCAGTGCGGATGCCCTCGATGAAAAAGCGGCCGAATCCGTACCAGAGCATATAGAGCAGGAACGTCTGACCGTCGTAATGGCGGAGCCTGCGCGTGAAAATGTGCAGCAGCACAAAGCCGAGCAGACACCAGATGGACTCATAGAGGAAGCAGGGGTGCACCGGACCGGAGGCGACAAGCTCCGTTGCCTCGCTCTGCATGCCCCAGGGCAGAGAGGTTTCACTGCCGAACGCTTCCTGGTTGAAGAAATTGCCCCAGCGGCCGATGCCCTGGCCGATCAGGAAACCGAGCGCAGCCACATCGAGCACGGCGCCGACTTTCATCTTGCAGATCTTTGCGGTGACAGCGCCGGCGAGCAGAGCCGCAATCACGCCGCCGTAAATGCCGAGGCCGCCCTGATGAATGTTGAAGATCTGGATGGGATCGTTGCGGTACGTATCGCCGGGGTAGAAAATCACATAATACAAGCGGGCACCGATTATGCCGAAAATAACGCCGGCGATCACGCAGTTGAGGAGCTTATCCTCATTGATATGCATTTTTTTGCAGCTCAGGCTGGCATAGAGGAAAGCCAGAATCAGACCGACGGCAATGATGATGCCGTACCAGTACACTGTACCGAACTCAAACGGACCAATCTGAACGGGTCCAAACTCAAAGGCGACCGGGTTCACGTCAAATTCGATACCCAGCCCGGGAAAGGTTACCTGATACATATGTTTCACCATTTCTCCGCGGAAAAATGAAAGAGGATACCGTCCCGCCCGCGGCGCTGGGACGACGAAAAAAACCGCTCCCTCACGATTCGTCGAGAGGGAGAATCACCGAAAGGGCGCTGTACTGCGGAAGAAGCTGCTCCTCCAGACGGCGGACCACATCCTCGCGCGTGAGATTGGCAACACAATCAAAATATTCAAACAGCCCGCGCCCGCTGAACGCCATGGCTGCAAGGCCGTTCGCAATGTTTTCCACACTGTTGAGGGAGGCCACCGTCCTGCCGTAGATAGCTTTTTTGGCGCGCTCAAAGGATTCCTGAGAGAGACCGTTTTCACGCATGGAGGCAATCTCCCTGCGGATTGCCTCCGCCGTGCGATCCGGATCGCGGGAATCGCCCGAAAAAATCACGGAAGCATAGCCGTCGCCCTCAAAATATTCATAGCCAAATGAAGATTCGTTAATGAGACCCGCATCCAGCAGGCGGCGGAACAGGGGCGAGGCATCACCCGCAAGCGCCTCCAGAAGGACATCCGTCGCCGCATCCTTTTCTGTGGTGATACGCCCGGCGCCCGTCACCGACTCCTTGAAGCCGAGCTGGAACATCGGCATGGCAACGGAAAGCTTTTCCTCCACGCGCGAACGCACGATCTCCGGTGGCTCCGGCTTGAAAATGCGCTCAATGCGCTGCGGCTTGCTGGGAATCAGCAGGCGGTCACACAAGTCAAGCACCTTCTGCACATCGAACCGGCCCGCCACACAGAGGACCATATTGTGAAGGTTATAGAAGGTCCGGTAACACTGGTAAAGATAATCCGGCGTGATCTTGGCAATGCTCTCCACCGTGCCGGCAATGTCAATTTTCACAGGGTGAGTGTGGTAAAGAGAATCGAGCAGGTTGAACATCACGCGCCACTGCGGGTCATCGTCATACATGCGGATCTCCTGGCCGATGATACCCTGCTCCTTGCGCACCGTCTCCTCCGTGAAATACGGCTTCTGCACGAAATCGAGCAGGATCTCCAGCGACTCATAGAAGCGGTCTGTGCAGGAGAACAGATAGCAGGTGCGGTCAAAGGATGTATAGGCATTGGCGGAGGCGCCTGTTTTAGCGTAGCGCTCAAACGCGTCCCCGTCTTCGCTCTCAAACAGTTTGTGCTCGAGATAATGCGCGATGCCCTCCGGCACAGTGCAGGGCTCTTCTCCCTCCACGCGGAAGGTGGTGTCAATAGAACCGTAATGCGTGCCGAACACGGCGTAGGTGGAACTGTTGTGTTCCTTCGGATAGAGCAAAATCCGCAGGCCGGAAGGATGATCGATCTCATAATAGTGTTCCCGCACCCGGTCGTTGCGGATTTCCCTGATGGCTGCGCTCATACTGCCGCCCCCTTCCCTACCAGACAGTAAACGGTATCCAGCGCAAGCTGATTGGCTGCGGCGACGATCTCCTCGCGCGTGACGGCTTCCATTTCCGCTGCAGCCTCCTCCAGCGTGAGCGGACGCCCGCTGAGCGACTGCGTGAGCAGCCAGCCGGACAGGGCGCCCAACGAATCCGCCGTCGTGCGGTAGGCATTGAGCAGGCTGAGCTTCGCGGCAGACCATTCCTCCTCCGTGAACCGGCCCCGCTGCAGTTCGGCGAGCTGTTTCAGAATTTCCGCGCGTGCTTTCTCGATGTTTTTCTCCTCCACACCGCTCTGCACAAGCACGATGCCCTTCATGCTGTTGTAGGACGCGCCGCAGTAATAGCAGAGGCTCTGCTTTTCGCGCACGTTCACAAACAGCTTGGAGCTGGGCGTGCCGCCGAAGATGGTCATGGCCATGCGCATGGCGGCCACCTCTTTCTGCGGCTGGAAAATGCCTGTGCGGAAGCCCATGACGAGCTTGGCCTGCGCCACAGGCAGCTCCTCCTTCACCTCGCGCACCTGCGGGGCGGCAGGGCGATTGTGCGTTTCGCAGAGGACCAGCGCCCCGCGCGAAAGCGCGCGGAATGCCCGGCAGAACCGCTCATAAAGCGGCTCAAGCTCGCAGTTTCCCATTACAATCACACGGGCGGGCGCATGCGCGACCACATGCTTCCACGATTCCGTGAGCTGTGGGCGTTCCAGCGCAGCCACCTCTTCCCTGGTGCCGTATCGACTCAGGCCATAAGGCTCCTCCGCGCACATCAGCGATTCGCAGCGCTGGCGGGCATAGGATCGTTTCTCATTCAGCTCCGTCTCAATCAATTCAATGGTCTGGCGCTTTTCCTGCTCAAAGCCGTCCAATGGAAAAAGACCGTCCTCCAGCAGCGGGTCAAACAGCACGCTGCACAGCAGGTCGGCAAGATGCTGCAGGACGGGTTCCCCCTCAAGGGCATAGCAATCCGCCAGGCCGGAAGCCGCAACGGAGAGCACCTGCATGTCGCCCACCTTGTCCACATCCGCGCTGAGGCTTGCGCCGTAAAGCTCCGCCAGCCGCTGCTCCAGCTTTGTGAAATCGGGATATTCCCGGCTGGCCCTGCTCAGCAGGAAGGGCAGCAAGGCGTTGGCGGAGGCCTCCTCCTTACACATGGGAAGGAGAAAATGAACAGACATGCGCGCTGTCTTGAACTTCGGGTCACGAAAACCCAGGAATTCGACGCCATCACAGATCATTCGGTGTTCGATGCCTGCCATTCTGTCTCATCTCCATTCTAAAATACATTCCTGAACGCCCGAAACGGGCGGTGTGCAGCCAGGCCGGCAAGCGGCTGACCGCGCTGTGTATTATTATACCATATCCATGAAATGAATAAAAGGACAAATCTTTTGAATATTGTGTGAATAGCCGGCGAACCGGCACGTTTCCTCTCGCATTTTCCGTCGTTCTGTTGTATACTGGAGAAGAAAGGAGAGGATTGTATGGGACCTTTGACCCAAAATCCCCTTTGCCGGGCCTTCACTTTGGAAGGCTCACGAGAGGACGGCATTCTGCTTCTGCATGGATTTACCGCAACGCCCGGCACGATGCGCCCACTGGGAGAATCGCTTCACCGTGACACGGGGTTCACCGTTTATGCCCCCCTGCTGCCCGGCCACGGGCTGACGCCGGAGGAGATGGCCAAAACGCGCTGGTTTGACTGGTTCCGCGCCTCTCAGCAGGCGTTCGACAAACTTTCCCGCCGGTGCCGCCGCGTGAGCGTGGCAGGGCTTTCCATGGGCGGGGCGCTTGCCCTGCTGCTGGCGGAAACAAGGCCTGTGCGCCGTGTGGCCGCCATTGCCGCAGCGCTTTCCGTTTACAACGAGAAGCTTCCCCTCTCGCATGCCCTGTGGCCAGTGATCCGCTTCTTCACTGACCGGGAAGGAAAGGAGGTTTTCCCGGATTTCCTGGCAGAATACAACGACACTTACTCGAAAACGCCTGTGCGCTGCCTTTCTGATCTCGACTGGCTCATGCGCCTGGCACGGAAAGGATTGCCCCGCATTCACTGCCCAATCCTGAATGTGCGGGCCGGGAAAGACAGCACCGTCCACCCCCGCAGCACGGAATGGATCATGATGGAAACTTCTTCGCGGAAAAAGATTCTGCTCGAGCTTCCGAACAGCCCGCACGTCTGCACACTCGGGCCGGAGCGCGGGATCCTGTTTCGTGAATGCGCGCGCTTCTTCACGGAGTGACGGCACGCAAAAAAAGATGGACGCCGCAAAGCGTCCATCTTTTTTTGCGGAATTTCAGACGGTAAAACAGGGTCAAACGTTGGCGAGGGCCTGCTCGATGTCGCCGATGATGTCTGCGGGATTCTCCAGACCGACAGACATGCGGATGAGATCCGGCGTGATGCCGGCTTCCTTGAGCTGCTCATCGTTCATCTGGCGGTGCGTCGTGCTGGCGGGATGCAGCACGCAGGTGCGAAGATCCGCTACATGGGTAACCACAGAGGCCAGCTTGAGGGAATCCATGAAGCGCATAGCTGCCTCTCTGCCGCCCTTCACGCCGAAGGAGATAACGCCGCAGGTGCCATTCGGCATATACTTCTGCGCCAGCTCATAGCAGGCGTTGCCGGGGAGGCTCGGATAATTGATCCAGCTGATCTTATCATTGCTCTCCAGGAACTTTGCAACCTGCATCGCGTTGGAGCAATGGCGCTCCATGCGGATAGCCAGCGTTTCCAGGCCAAGGTTGAGCAGGAACGCATTCATGGGGCTGGCCTGCGCGCCGAGGTCGCGCATGAGGTGGGTGCGCGCCTTCGTGATATAGGCCGCTTTCCCGAAGCGCTCCGTGTACACAATGCCGTGATAAGACTCATCCGGCTCGGTGAGCATGGGGAATTTGCCGTTGTTCCAGTCAAAGTTGCCGCTGTCCACAATGCAGCCGCCCACCTGCACAGCGTGGCCGTCCATATACTTCGTGGTGGAATGGGTGACAATATCCGCGCCGAATTCGAACGGACGGCAATTGATGGGGGTGGGGAACGTGTTGTCAACAATCAGGGGCACGCCGTGCGCGTGGGCGACACGGGCAAAAAACTCCAAATCCGTGACGACCAGCGAGGGATTCGCCAGCGTTTCGGCAAACACGCAGCGCGTATTATCCTGAAACGCGGCGTTCAGCTCCTCCTCCGTGCTGTCGGGATTCACAAAGGTGCAGCCGATGCCCATTTCCTTGAGCGTCTTGTAAAACAGGTTGAAGGTGCCGCCGTAAATGGCGCTCGAACTCACAACGTGATCGCCCGCATGGCAGATGTTGATGATTGCCATCATCGAAGCAGCCTGACCGGAGGACGTCAGCATGGCGCCCACGCCGCCTTCCAGCGCGGCAATCTTCTGCTCCACGGCATCAAGCGTGGGGTTGCCCAGGCGGGTGTAGAAAAAGCCGTTGTCGTCCAGATCAAAAAGGCGGCCCATCGCCTCCGAGGTTTCGTAGCGGAATGTCGTGCTCTGCACAATCGGCAGAACGCGAGGCTCCCCGTTGCCGGGGTGGTAACCCGCATGTATGCATTTCGTATCAATCCGATAATCGCTCATCTGCTGTACACTCCCTTTTTTCAGCTCCGCGGGAGAAAATCCCGCTTGTTCCGTTGGTCAAACCGCATTTTCCTGAAGCGGAACGGTACGGCGCCGCTTTTTTATCATATCATGTTCCGCGTGCGGAGGCAAGGGTGGTTCACAATTTGCAGAACACCGGCTGAATCTGACGGCCTTTGAGGGCGGATTCCACGGCGGGCAGAAGCTGGCTGAAATCCGCGACAAGCGAGGACGGCTTTTTCGCCGGATCGTCCTGCCGCATGGGCACAAAATAGACATTTTTGGTATTCAGAAGACGCCCGATGTTCTGCGCCGAAGCGGCGAGAGCGTCGTTTGTGGCGGGACAAAGAACAACCGGCAGGCCGATGCGCAGGCAGGATTTTGCCGCCATGGTAACGGGGGTATCTGTAACGCCGCAGGCAAGCTTCGCCAATGTGTTGCCGGTGCAGGGCGCTATCACGAGCGCATCGACCATATTTTTCGGGCCGAGAGGCTCCGCACCCACAATGGAGTGAATGACTTTTCTGCCGCAGATATCCTCCGCTTCCCACACAAAGTCGCAGGCCCGGCCGAAACGGGTATCCGTTCCATATGCATTCTGCGACATGATGGGGATCACCTGATACCCGGCTTTCACAAGGCCGCGAAGCTGATCCATGGCCGCCTCAAACGTGCAGAAAGACCCGCACATGGCGAAGCCCAGCGTTATCTCTCTCATCGCTTTTCCTCCTCCAGAATGGTATAAACGGTTTGCTTGATGATCTCCGCGGCGGATTCCGGCGCCGTTTTGCCCGGCAGGGAAAGCGCCTGCACGGCCTTCAGGCCCAGATCCTTTGCTGCGGAAAAATCCACGCCGCCCGGCAGAGAGGCGAGATCGATCACAATGCAGCCCGTCTTCAGCCGTGCCAGCACAGTGCGGGTGAAAACCGGCGCCGGGATGGTGTTGAACACGAGATCATACGGTTCCTCCCCGGAACCGACCCGGGAAGTCTGCACGGCGCGGCAGCCGTTCGCCTCAATCCAGGCGATATCCCTTGGTTTCCGGGCGCTGGCTGTCACGCGCGCACCCATTGCGCGCAGAAGCTGCGCAAGCGCACGCCCGATACGGCCATATCCGGCCACCAGGCACGCGCTGCCGGCAATCGCGCGTTCGGATTCGCGCAGCGCGATCTCCACGGCTCCTTCCGCCGTGAGGCAGGCGTTTCGGACGGCGAATTCTTCCCGGGCCGCGTAATCGTGTGCAGCCAGACCCGCCGGACACGGTGTTTTGACCCGGCTGAGCTGGCCCCCGAAAACGGTTTTGCCGCGAAGGCTCTGCCAGAACGCGCCGTCCAGCTCAGGCAGGCCGCCCGCGGCGAAAGGCGCATTCAGCCGCCGCCCGTCTTTGGAAACGGGAAGCGGCAGCAAAATGGAGGAAGCGCGTGTCACGACATCCTCCGGTGAAGCATTTTGGACGCCGGGAGCGGCAGGCAAGCCTTCCAGCCCCCAGGCAAATACGGAATGGCCGTCCTGTACAAGGGATGCGGCGAGAGCGGCCTGCCGGCTGTCCCCGCCCAAAAGGCCAAACGTTTCCTGTTCAAGCATTCAAATCAAACCCTTCTGCGCCGCGGGAAACTCCGCACGGCGTTGCGTCAAAGTATTGCTCACACCATAGTATGGAAGAAGAAAACAGGTTGTGCCTTGAGGAGGTGTTTTTTGAACAGAGAAGGATCCCCCTTGCAAACGGCTCCAATTGTGGGTATGATAGGAACAGGCAGGTGTGCCCGTGCTTCCTGCGGCGCCCCTGCACACAAAAAGCGGAAAACAGATGAACATCATTTCTTTCAGAAGGAGCGCTCTTCATGCTTCAGACAAACGATATTCTCTCCCGCGTGAAGCGGGTCCATTTTATTGGAATTGGCGGCTCGGGCATGTGCCCCATTGCGGAAATTCTGCTGAGCAAGGGCTATGAGCTGACGGGCTCCGACCGCAGCGAGTCGGACACGCTCGACCGCGTGCGCGGGTACGGAATCCCTGTGTTCACGGAGCACAAGCCGGAAAACGTGGACGGCGCGGAGCTCGTGGTGTACAGCGCGGCGGTTCCCAAAGACAACCCTGAGCTTGTGGCGGCGCGGGAAAAAGGCATTCCCGCCATTGAACGGTCCGTCATGCTGGGGCTGGTCACGAAGCGGTATCCGCGTTCGGTGGCCGTTTCCGGCACGCACGGCAAAACAACAACCACCGCCCTGCTGACGCAGACGCTCCTGATGGGCGGTGCGGACCCCTCCGCCATCATCGGCGGAAAGCTGCCGTATATCGGTGGAAACGGGCGTGCGGGTGCTTCCGATACGATCGTGTGCGAGGCGTGCGAATATGTGGATACGTTCCTGCAGCTTCACCCGTATCTCTCCATCATTCTGAACATCGACGCCGATCATCTGGATTATTTTGGCACGATCGACAACATCATCCTCTCGTTCCATCAGTTTGCACTGCAGACGACCGGCATCCTCCTGGTGTACGGCGACGACCCAAACGTGAAAAAGGCAATGGAGGGCGTGACAAACGCGCGCATCGTAACCTTTGGCCTGCAGCCCGGGAACGACTACAGCGCCGCCGACGTGCGGGATGAACCGAAAGCCTGCGAGGACTTCACGGTGTGCCGCAGCGGAAAACCCCTGTGCCGGGCGGAGCTCTCCATCCCCGGCAAGCACAACATTCTCAACGCGCTGGCCGCAGCGGCGGCTGCCGATCTCCTGGGCATCGAGCCGGAAACGATCGCATCCGCACTGCACGCATTCCACGGCGTGCACCGCCGCTTTGAAGTGTTGGGCTGCTTTGGCGGCGTCACAGTGGCGGACGATTTTGCCCACCACCCCACCGAGCTCACGGCCACGCTCTCCGCGGCAAAGCGCATGGGCTTCCGCGAGGTGTGGGCCCTGTTCCAGCCGCACACGTATTCCCGCACCTATCTCCTGCTGAATGATTTTGCGAAGGCGCTCACGATCCCCGATCATGTTGTGCTTTCAGAGATTTTGGCCGTGCGCGAGACGAACACGTATCACATTTACGCCAAAGATCTGGCGGAGAAAATTCCCGGAGCGGTGTGGTTCCCCACGTTTGAGGAGATGGCCGATTACACGATGGCCCGCGTGCAGCCCGGTGATCTGATCCTGACGCTGGGCGGCGGCGACGTTTACAAATGCGCCAACCTGATCGTGCAGAAATACCGCGATCAGGAAGAACGAAAATAAAAAACTGAGCTGCAAAAAGCCCGCTCTGTGCGGTCCCTTCTCTCCGAAGGAGGACCGCACAGAGCGGGCTTTTTTGATCTTTGAAAAACGCCTCAGTAAGCCGCACTGAGCGGATTCAGGGCGCCGTATTCCTTTTTGTCCATCTCATCGATATAGCGAATCGCTTTGCCTGCGCCGAGCGCAACGCAGTCCTCCGGCGTTTCCGCCAGCCGGATCGGCATCTTGGCCTTGCGGCTCAGGAGCTGCGGGAAACCGAAGATGGCAGCCGATCCGCCGGTGAGAACGCCGCCGTCCTCATACACGTCGCCGACAAGCTCCGGCGGCGTGCGCTCGAGCAGATCCTGGAGGGCGTTCACAATCTGCACGGCCGGATCGATCATGGCCTCGAGCATTTCGTCGCTCGTGATGTCCGCCCACTGCGGCAGGCCGGTCATGGCATTGCGCCCTTTCACACGGTATACGAGGGGATCGCGGCGCGGATAGACACAGCCGATGGCAATCTTCGCCTCCTCCGCCATGCGTTTGCCGATGATCAGGTTATATTTGCGGCGTACATACTTGATGATGCACTCGTCAAACTCATTGCCCGCCGTCTTGATGGAGGAGGCAATGGAGATGCCGCTGAGCGACAGGACAGCCATATCGGTGGTGCCGCCGCCGATGTCGATGACAAGTGAGCCGTGCGGCGCGGAAATGTCGATGCCGGCGCCCATGGCGGCGGCCACAGGTTCCTCAATGAGGCAGATCTTGCGCACGTTGGAGGAGCTGATGGCATCCACCACGGCGCGCTTCTCGACTTCCGTGATCTCGCAGGGCACGCTGACGACCACACGCGGCATGAAAACCTTGCTGCCGCTGATCTCCCGCAGATAGTGCGTGATGAGGTGGCGCGCCAGATCGAAGTCCGAGATGACGCCGTTAAAAAGCGGGTAGGTGACCTGAATCCGATCGGAGGTCCTCCCGATCATGTGGTAGGCCTCCCGGCCGGTGGCGACGACGGTGTCGGTGTCGAGGTTTACGGCCACAACCGCCGGTTCGCGCAGGACAATTCCTTTCCCGTCCAGGTAAAATTTAATGGAAGAGGTTCCCAAATCAATTGCAATATCTGTTCCCAGCACGTTTTCACATCCATTCTTCCGCTCAACCGAGAGCCGGCCGGCGGCTGTTCCGCACGGCTGCCCGCAGTATAATTCTGTGAAGCAGCCCGCTGCCGGCAGGCTGTTTTCCTCTCAAAAATATTATACAGGTCCGGCGCCCCGCCTTCATGAAGAAATTGTTACGGTTTGGCCGGCAATTCCACATTTGAAAGAGAATTATCCGCCACGGCAGCACAGCAGCACACCTCAATCCCCGCTTTCCGCAGCGCGGACACGCAGGCAGCGAGCGTGTGCCCGGTGCTCACAATATCATCTACCACGATTGCCCGCCCGGGCAGACGCTTTCCGGGCTTCACGGCGTAGACATTCCGCACGTTTTGTTCGCGTGCCGCCCTGCCGAGCTCGTGCTGCGTTTCGTTTTCCCGGGTTTTGCACAGGAGATCAAGGCAGGGGATGTGTAGTTCCCGCGATGCGGCACGGGCAAGAAGAAGCGACTGGTTATAGCCGCGCTCGCGCTCGCGGCGGCGCGAGACCGGAACCGGCACAAGAAATGCGTTCCCGGCATAAGGGCGGAGTTCTTCCGCCAACGCATGGCCGAAAAAGGAAGCATATTCCCGCCGGCCCCGGAATTTGAAGCGGTGCAGCGACTCCCGCACCCTGCCTTCATACCGGTATGGCGCGACGCAGACGCAGCACTCTGTCTCCGGCAGAAAACGCACGCCGCCCGCAGGAGGCGGATCGGCCTCGCACCGCACGCAGAGGCCGCCGCCCACGACGATTTCATCGCAGAGCGGGCAGCGCTCTGGAAAGAGGAGCGCTGCAAGCGCCTGCATCCACTCCCTTGCCGCACTCATTCCTCACCCTCTCCCAGCAGGAAACGGCACAGGCCGGAATACCGGCGCGTTTTGCGGTCGTTTTCCACCATGGCAGCCAGGGCCTGGCGCGTCCCAGCAAGGACCAGCAGGCTTCGCGCGCGCGTCACGGCGGTGTAGAGCAGATTCCGGTAGGAAAGCTGCGAGGGGCCGGGATACATGGGCATGACGACAGCTGCAAACTCGCTGCCCTGGCTCTTGTGCACCGTCATGGCGTAGGCCAGTTCCAGTTCGGAGGCTGCTTCCATCTCATAAAGGACAAGCCGGTCTTCGAACTGCACGGTAACGGTGGACGCTTTGCGGTCGATTTCACACAGCACGCCGAGGTCGCCATTGTATACGCCTTCGCCGGTCGTTCCGTCAAATTTTGTCCAGCCCAGGTGGTAATCATTCTTCACCTGCATCACTTTGTCCCCTTCCCGGAAGAGAACGCCGTGGATGGTAATCTCCTTCTTCCCTTTTTCCGGCGGGTTCAGCGCAGCCTGCAGTCTTCGGTTCAGTTCGATGGTACCCAACTCGCCTTTCCGGCCCGGAGCGAGCACCTGGATATCCGTCATGGGAGAATAGCCGTAACTGGCAGGCAGGCGGCGCCGGCAGAGATCGACAATCAGGTTGGCGAGATCATCCGGATCGGGACACGGCAAGAAAAAGAAATCGCTGGAATGGTTGGCGAGCTCCGGCATCTGGCCCGCCACTATGCGGTGGGCGCTCGTGACGATGAGGCTCTCCATGGACTGTCGGAAAATTTCCGTGAGCTGCACAACCGGCACCTTTCCCGACGCGATGAGATCCCCCAGCACATTGCCCGGCCCCACGCTGGGAAGCTGATCGCAGTCGCCCACCATGATCAGGCGGCAGCCGAGCGGAAGCGCCCGCAGCACGGCTTCGAAAAGCAAAATATCCACCATGGAAAGCTCGTCGAGAATGAGGGCATCGCAATCCAGCAGATTCTTTTCGTTCCGGGCGAAGGTCTGGCGATCGTTTTCGTCCCACTCCACCTGCAGGAGCCGGTGGATTGTCTTGGCCTCCTGGCCGGTCAGATCGCTCATGCGCTTCGCGGCCCGGCCTGTGGGCGCGGCGAGCAGCACCTGCTCTCCCTTCTCTTTCAGGATGCGGATGATCGCTTTGAGCGTCGTCGTCTTGCCGGTGCCGGGACCTCCGGTGAGGATCAGCAGCCCGTTTTCAAGCGCCTCGCGGATGGCATCCTTCTGGAGCTGCGCATACTGCATGCCCGTTTGGCGTTCCACCGCCTCGATGAGGCCGGCCGCGCCCGGGATGGGATGCGCGGGGAACCGGAGCATGGTCAAAATCCGACTGGCGGCGTATACCTCCGCCTGGAACAGGCGCGGCAGAAAGAGAAAATCACGGCCGCCCAACTGACGGCGCACCAATGTGCCGTCCCCCGCCAGCTCCTCCACAGCCTCCTGTGCCAGCTCGAGCGGCACGCCGAGCATACGCGCGGCCGCAGCAGCAAGCTTGTCCGCCGGGATGCAGGTGTGGCCGTTGTTCAGATTGTGGCGCAGCACGTATTCCACACCGGCCCGCACGCGCCACGCATCATCCTGCGGCCGTTCCAGCGCGGCGGCAATGGCATCCGCCTTTTCAAAGGACACGCCTGCCTCCTCCTCGCAGATGCTGTAAGGGTTTTCCCGGATCAGCTCCACGCAGGAGGGGCCAATCACACGCCACACGCGCAGCGCCTCCTCCGGCGTGAGGCCATAGCCGCACAGCACTTCCATGGCGTCCCGCACGCCGTGGGACTGCCGAAACTCTTCGCTCAGCTTGAGCGCCTTCGCCTTTGTGATGCCCTTGATCACCGTGAGCCGTTCCGGCTCCTGCTCGAGCACCTTCAGCGTGTTTTCGCCGAAAGCGTCCACAATCTTCGCAGCCATGGCGGGGCCGATCCCCTTCACCGCGCCGGAAGATAAGTATTTGAGCAGCGCGTCCGTCGTCTCCGGTTTGAAGCGCTCAAAGCCTTCCGCCTTGAACTGCATGCCGAAGGTGGGGTGCTTCGTCCACTTGCCCATCACGTGCAGCACTTCCCCTACGCTCACCCACGGCAGGCTCCCCACGACGGTGACAAGCTCCTGCCCGTTGTTCAGTTCCAAAATGGTATATCCGTTCTTTTCATTCCGGAAAACGATGTCCTCCACGCTTCCCGTCATTTCCAGAAGCTGATCTTCCTCCATGAGGTTCCTCAACGCCCCTTTTCCCCAGAATGGAAGGGCCCGCGCTGGCGCTTCCCAAAGCGCCTGTGCGGCCGCTTTGCCGCAAAAGCGGCAATTCTTTTTTCAGTATAATACAAAGCGGCCTCTTTTGCAAACCGCGGCCGGCCTCTATTCCGCCTGCTTCGGGCCGCAGACAGGGCAAAGCTCGATGATGTCATACTCCCTGGCCATGGCTTCGCAGATGCGGCGGGTCTCCCCATCCATGCCGCAGTCGAGGCAGAGCACCTGTTTTTCCTCCCGGCCGCCCATCCATTTCAGCCGTTGGACGGCGGCGCGCAGGGCCATCTCCGCTTCCTCCTCATGGCCGCTAAATGTGAGCAGAAAGCAGACCTTCCCCTTTTTTCGCGTCCGCAGCAGTGCGAACACGACGAGCCGGACCGCCTCCACCGCCCCGAGGATCAGCAGGAACGATAAAAAGGCCTTTCCCAGAAACTCAGCCATAAAAAATCACCTCACCGTCAGGGTATGACAGTGAGGTGATTTTGGTTCCGGGCTGTAAAGCGTCAGGCGAGGGCGGCTTTCAGCTCCTCCGTGCGGTCCGTCTTTTCCCAGGCTACGCCGAGATCCGCACGTCCCATGTGACCATAGGCGGCGAGTCGGCGGTAGATCGGGCGGCGCAGATCCAGCTGGCGGATGATGGCGCTCGGGCGCAGATCAAAGACCTTTTTCACGGCGCCGGCCAGCTGCTCGTTCGAATAGGCGGAGGTGCCGAACGACTCCACCATGACGGAGACGGGGTGCGCCACGCCGATGGCATAGGCAAGCTGCACCTCGCACTTGCGGGCAAGGCCGGCCGCCACGATGTTCTTCGCCACGTAGCGCGCGGCATAGGCGGCGGAGCGATCCACCTTCGTGGGATCTTTGCCGGAGAAGGCGCCGCCGCCGTGACGGCCGTAGCCGCCGTACGTGTCGACGATCAGCTTGCGTCCGGTGAGGCCGCTGTCTCCCACAGGGCCGCCGATGACGAAGCGGCCGGTGGGGTTGATGAAGTACTTGGTGTCGTCATCGAGCCACTGGGCCGGGATGACGGGACGCACAACGTGCTCCAGAATGTCGCTGCGGATCTGCTCGAGCGCAACTTCCGGCGCATGCTGCGTGGAGACAACCACCGTATCCACACGGGCGGGTTTGCCGTCCACATATTCCACCGTGACCTGCGTTTTGCCGTCCGGGCGGAGGTAGGAGAGTTCCCCGCTCTTGCGGACCTGGGCCAGCCTGCGGGAGAGCTTGTGCGCCAGCGAGATGGCCAGCGGCATCAGCTCCGGCGTCTCGTCGCAGGCAAAGCCGAACATCATGCCCTGGTCGCCCGCGCCGGTGCGGTCGTCCTCCTCCTGCGCGCCGTGCTGCGCTTCGAAGGACGTGTTAACGCCGAGCGCAATATCAGGCGACTGCATGTCGATGGACGTGATCACGCCGCAGGTGCTGCCGTCAAAGCCATAGGCGGGATCATTGTAGCCAATGTCGTTGACAACCTCCCGCACGATGGAGGAAATATCCACATAGCACTCCGTGGAGATCTCTCCCATGACATGCACCAGGCCGGTGGTGGCCGTCACCTCGCACGCCACATGCGCCTGGGGATCTTTTTCCAGAATCGCGTCGAGGATGGCGTCGGAGATCTGATCGCAGACCTTGTCGGGATGGCCTTCCGTAACGGACTCAGAGGTGAACAATACTTTTTCCATAGATGAACCTGCCTTTCTCGAAGTGAAACGAAGCTGTGTGTGATGCTGCAGCCCCTTTACCGCAAGAAAAAAGCCGCCCGGGTGTTCCGAACGGCTTATCAAAACCTCATCTTTCGGTTTACCCGCAGGAATTAGCACCTTGCCAAATTGGCAGGTTGCCGGACATCACAGGGCCTGTTCCCTCCGTCTCTCTTGATAAGGGGCTATTTAATTTTCAGCGTGCTCTATTATAGCACGGGGACAAATTCCTGTCTGTGAACTTTTTGTAAATCTTTCGCTCTCACTTTCTGCCCTTGAGGAGGGGGGAAAGATGCTTATAGAGGATGAAGGTGAGGGCGGCATCCGCAAGGCCCTTAAAGAAGGTGAGCGGCATGTTGAACACGACGATGCCCTTCCAGATCTCATCGGCCCACGGCACAAGAGCGGAGTACATATCGACGATCGCCTGCTCCGGCATGATCAGCAGATAGGCCGGGTACACGAGGAAGTTGTTCACAAAGAAGCTGCACACCGTCATGGTGAGCACGCCGACCAGCGTGCCGATCAGAGCGGTGCTGCGGGTGCGGTGGCGGCGGTAGATGATGCCGGCGGGAGCCACAAACAGGGCGCCCAGCAGGAAGTTGCACAGCTCTCCGACGCCGCCCGTGGTGGTGGCGGCAACATTGAAGAGGTTCTTGACGAGGCAGACAATCACGCCGTATACCGGGCCGAGAGCAAAGGATGTGAGCAGCGCGGGCAGCTCCGAAAAATCGACCTTGAGGTAGGAAGGCAGGATCGGCAGCCCGAAGCTGACAAACATGAGAACGGTGGCCGCCGCGCTCATGAGCGCCGTGACCGTGATGTTGCGGATGCTGACGCTGTTGTTGATGGAATTCTGCTTGTTGAGTGTTGTGCTTGGCATAGTGAGATTCCTCCTAACAAATGTGTTCGGACCATGCCGCGAAAAAAGCCGTGACATCGCCCAGCAGTCTTGCGACGTGCGCGGCTTCCAGGAGGATCAAAAAACGCCCCTCTGCCTGAAAACAGCAAAGGGGCGCACGGTTACCAACTGTGTTGCCGCTTCTTTCATCCGGACTGTACCGTTGGCTTTGGACTCTCACCAAAATCGGCTTACGCTCGCGGGCTCGTCGGCACAAGGCCGCATTACCGCCAGTGGGGAATTTCACCCCGCCCCGAAGACAGCTATTGACTTTTACGACGCCATCATAGCACAGCGCTGCGTCTTTGTCAACCGAAATTACGGGATTTCTTTTCCAGAGGAGGCAGGGAGCACATCGATTGCCACACATTCCGGCGGATTGCAGAAGCGCGGCAGCCGGTTTTTGTCCAGCCCGCGGCTCACCACCATGGCGCTTTCCCCGCACTGATAAAGGCCGCCGGCATAGCGCGGAAGCACACCCTGGTTCGGCGCATAGAGGCCGTTTACCAGACCGGGAATACGGACCTGGCCGCCGTGTGCGTGGCCGCACACCGTCAAATCAAAGCCGCGCGCCGCATAGAGGGGAAACAGCTCCGGCCTGTGGGAGAGCAAAATCGTGAAAACGTCCTCCCGCCGATCGGCGGCACACCGTTCCAGCTGAGAAAGCCAGGCAGAGCGGCCGTAAAAATCGACATCCGGGTCGTCTATGCCGCACAGGCAAATCTCCTCCCCTTCCTTTTGCAGGGAAACAGACCGGCCCGCAAGCACGGAAACACCGTATGCCCGCATCCATTTGCGGGCGAGATCGGCACGCCCGCAGCGCTGCTCATGGTTGCCCGTCACGTAAAAAACAGGCGCGCAATCCCGAAGGCCTGCAAGCAGTTCCCGCGTATTTTCAGGCCGCGCGGTGTCCGGCACCATATCGCCCGCCAGGAAAACGGCGTCCGGCCGGGCACGGTGCACCGCAAGGAGCAGATCCCGCTGGCGGGTTCCGTAGCGGGAACGGTGCAGATCCGAGAGAAGGACGAAACGGAACGGAACATGCACCTTCCGGCTTTTGAGCGTGTATTGACGCACGGTCAAACGCGGCCAGACAGCCGCGGCGCCGGCCGCACACACAAGAGAAGCGGCAAACCCGATTTTTCTGTCCATCTTTTCCTCCATGTGTCTTCCATCACAATTTGTTTTGTTCCAGCGGCTTTCTAGCCAGATAAAGGATGTATGTCTCATGAAACACAATCCGATCTCCCGCTTCGAGCACTGCGTCGCGCAAGCCGTTGAAAAACAGTGTTTTGTACGGCTCCGGAATCACAAGATGATCGCAGTGTGTCCCGCAGTAACCCACATATTCCTCCGCCGTGAAGACGCGCCTGCCGGAATACGTTCTCTTCTCGAAGTCGGTAAAGCCGTACTTCACGGCATTGTCATACGCAAAGCCCCGGTGCGGGTATTCCACCGCCGGGCGAAAATACGCGTCGTACACCTTCTGAATTTTTTGATACAGCGCCTCGTTCGGCGTTTTGTAATCGCTGTGTGTCATCATCATGGCAAGGACGCCGCCCGGTTTCAGGAGGGAAAACGACTTTGAAAAGGCAATCTCCTCGGGAATCCACTGAATCGTGGCCGCGGAATAGAGGAGATCAAACCGCTGCGCGCCAAAGTTATGGGTGATAAAGTCATCGCAGATCAGATGAAACTGCGGAAAGGCTCCATATTTTTCACGGAGCTTCTGTGCCAGATGCTCGCCCAGCTCAATGCCGGAATAGGAGCAGCCTGTGCGAAGGACGGGCTCCGTTGCCTGACCCGTGCCGGGACCGAGCTCCAGCACGGTTTTCGCCGGCCCGATTTCCGCAACAGAGATGAGATCTGCAAACAACTCGTCACAGTAACGGGAACGATAGAGGTCAAACTGCTCGGGTATGGTGTCAAAAATTCTCCGAAGCTCCACACAATCTCTCCTTTCCCCCGTGAAAAAAAGACGGTTGAAAAACGAAAAAATCCCGCCTGTATGCACAGCCGGGATTTTCTTGGTGCGAGGGGGGGGACTTGAACCCCCATGAAGTTGCCTTCACTAGAACCTGAATCTAGCGCGTCTGCCAATTCCGCCACTCTCGCGTTTCCTGTTCAATTACTGACAGCTTTTTAAGAATATCACACTTTTCCCAGACTGTCAAGACAGGAATTGCAATTTTTTGAACCAATCATTTCAGCGCACGACATCCACCGTTTCCGCCGCATCGCCGCGCGGGTTCACAAGCGAGACGCCCGCCGTCCGGTAGCGCCGCACGCGATCGAGAAATACGCCGTCAACCCTCTCGCCCGGCACAATCAGCGGGATGCCGGGCGGATAGGCAAACACGGTTTCCCTGCACACGCGGCCGAGCGCATCTGCTGCGCGAAGCACCGTCCCCTCGCTGTCCTCCGCCTCTCGGATCGTCATGCTTTGCGCCGGCAGCGTCCACGCAGCGGGCGAATCCGCGCAGCGCGGTGCGGCAAACGGGTGGTCAAGCGCCCGCAGCGCGTCTGCGAGACGGCGAAAATGCTCCTCCGGGTCACACAAACTTGTCATGGCGATGACATATTCGCGCGACGCCATCTCCGGCTCAATCTTCGCCTCGCGAAGTTTTTCCGCCAACTGCGGGCCGGAAAGGCCGGCCTTCGACGCGGAGAACACAAGCTTTGAAGGGTCGAGCGCAAACACGCCGTTCTCACCCAACCGGCAGGATTTATCCCCGCAGCGGCCCATGAGGCGCAGCCAGCGCAGTTTTTCCGCCTGCTCATCAAACCGATGGAGCCGATCCCCATACGCGGCGAACGCTTCCCGCCCCTGTTCGGTGAGGAAGGACACGCAGCTGTCGATGGACGCCATGAGCAGATAGGACGGACTGCTGCTCTCATACAGGGAGAGCTGGCGTTCCACCGCGCGGGGGGAAACCAGGTCCCCATTCAGGTGGAGCAGCGCCGTCTGCGTGAAGGCGGGCAGCGTCTTGTGCACACTCTGCACGACGAGATCGGCCCCCATCTGCACGGCGTTCTGCGGAAAGCCCTCCGCCAGGCCGAGGTGCGCGCCGTGGGCCTCGTCCACGAGCAGCGGCACGCCGTGCGTATGCGCCGCCCGGGCAATGCCGGAAATATCGGAAACCACTCCCTCATAGGTGGGCGAGGTGACGACGACGAGCTTCGCTTCCGGGTGAGCGCGCAGCCCTTCCTCCACACTCTGCGGTGTCACGCCGCCTGCCGCCTCAAAGCCCGGCAAAACGGGGGGCGTGAGGTACTGCGCATGCAGATTGTTGACATAGAGGGCATTGTAAAGCGATTTGTGGCAGTTGCGCGCCGTGAGAATTGTGTCGCCCCAGTGGGTGCAAGCTGCCACAGCTGCCAGCACACCGCAGGAGCTTCCGTTCACGAGAAACCAGGTGTGTGCAGAGCCGTACAGAGCGGCGGCGCGGTCCATGGCGCGGCGCAGGATACCATGCGCATCGTGCAGGTTGTCAAAGCCCTCGACCTCCGTAATGTCGAGACCATACGGGTTTTCCATCTGGAACAGTGCAGTGTTCCGCTTGTGACCGGGCATATGCATCGGGCAAATGCCCGCGTCGCGGTTGCGGCGCAGCGCTTCCAGCAATTCTCCCATTGGTTCATCCTCCTTTTTTATTCTGCACCTGCCGTTTTTCCTCTTCCGGCACGGCGCTGCCCCGATAAAAGGCGCACAGGGCGCGCGACACCTCCTCCGCCGTGCGGACGGGGACCGGCGTTTGCCAATGCGCGGGAAACAGGCTGCGATACCCCCACTGGGAAAAACGGGAATCGATGAGCAGCACCGCCCCGCGGTCCGTTTCGGAGCGAATCACCCGGCCCGCGGCCTGCATGACCTTGTTCATGCCGGGATAGCGATAGGCATAGGAAAAGCCGTCTCCCCGCTCCCGCTCGTAATAAGCGCGCAGCAGCTCCTGATGGCGGCTGACCTTCGGAAGGCCGACACCGACGATCACCGCGCCGGACAGCCGGTCTCCTACCAGATCCACGCCCTCCGCAAACACGCCGCCCATCACACAGAAGCCGAGCAGGACGCCGGAGGGACCGGAAGAAAAGCGATCCAGAAAAGCGGCGCGGTCCTCCTCGCTCATGTTCCGCCCCTGACGGATGGTTTCCAGCTCGGGATCGTCTGCCTCCACGCGGTCCGCCACCGATTCCATGTATTCGTAGGACGGGAAGAAAGAGATCGTGTGGCCGCCGGACCCGCGGGCAAACGAACGGATCAGGGCCGCAACCGGCTCCACGCTGGCGGCGCGGTCCGCATAGCGCGTGCTGACGCGGTCCGCCTGCAGGAGCAGCAGATTTTCCGGCGGAAACGGCGAGGGGACGGAGAGCGTGCGCGCCTCCTCCCCGCCGCCCAGAACGGAGACAAAGTAAGCCGGCGGCGAGAGTGTGGCGGAAAAAAGCACAGCAGCCCGGCCTTTTGCCATGGAAGCGTCGAGAAAGCGGGACGCATCCAGACAGAGCAGGCGAACGATCATCTCGCTGCCGCGGCGGCGCAGCTGAGCGACATATTCCGGCCCGTAGAGCTCCGCGATGCGCAGAAAAAAGCGGACGGAAAACCACAGCGAGAGTGTTTCATGCCGAAGCGGATGTTCCCGGTGTGATTCGAGCCACTCGCCGCACTGCAGGGTGAAGAGCCGGAGTGCAGGCAGAAGTTCTTCCGGGATCTCCGGAAGGGAGGCCGTGCCGTCCTCGCCGCAGAAGGAGCGCAGCGCCAGCAACGCGCTGTTCAGCCTGCCGAGCACGGCCCACAGCGCTTTCTCGCCCTTCCCCGCCCTCCTGCGCAGGGCCAGCACGTCGGACTTGGCCAGCTCGGCGGTGTACATGCCGCGGCCTCGGTCCGGCAAGTTGTGCGCCTCGTCAATGAGAAAGACATAATCCCCTTTTTTCTCGGAAAAATATCGTTTCAGATTCACCGTAGGGTCAAAGAGATAGTTGTAATCACAGATAATCACATCGCACCATTCGGAGAGATCGAGCGCCATCTCAAACGGGCAGACACAGTGTATTTCCGCCGCACGGCTCACGGCATCGCGATCCAGGCAGTCCGCGGAGGTGAGGAGTTCATACAGCGCTTCGTTGATCCGGTCATAATGGCCGAGGGCGCGCGGGCAGGAGGACGGCGTGCACGACGGCGTCTCCAGGCAGCAAATCTTTTCCTTTGCCGTGAGGTGCACGCTCTTGAGATGCAGGCCATGGGCGCGCATGGTGTCGAGGGCGCCGGATGCCGCACGGCCCGCCACCGTTTTGGCCGTGAGATAAAAAATCTGCCCGGCAAGCCCTTCTCCCATAGCCTTCACGGCGGGAAACAGGGTGGAAATAGTCTTACCCACGCCTGTGGGCGCCTGACAGAACAGCCGCTTGCCGTCGCGCACGGCGCGGTACACAGCCGCGGCTATCTGGCGCTGGCCCGGACGGAACTGCGGGAAGGGAAAGGCAAGCGCTTTGGCGGAAGCATCCCGTGTTTCACGCCATTCGCCGCGAAACCGCACCCACGGCGCATACTGATGCAGAAGCCCGTGAAAAAAGGCCGCCAACTCCCCGGCTTCAAAAGGCTGCTGCAGGCGGAGCAGCTCGCCGCTCTCCGCCTGGCAATAGGTGAGGCGCACGGCCACACGCTCCGCCTGCGCCTCGCAGGCATAAAAATAGGCGTAGCATTTGGCCTGCGCCCAATGGAGCGGATCGCCCCCGCGCGGCAGGCGGGAAAGCGAAAGGGAGACCGTTTTGATTTCATCGATCACAGGGGTGCCGTCCTGTTCAAAAAGGCCGTCGGCACGGCCTTCCACGGTATAGCGAATCTTCTCCCACTCTTCCGTGTGGGAAAAGGGAACCTCCGCACGGTAGGAATCTCCGGCCTCCTTCTGCAGGCGGCGGTGAATCCTAGCGCCTTCCAGCGCGCGTTCGTAGGAAGCGACGCCTTCCCCGCTTTCCAAATTCCCGCTGCGCAGCAGAAATTCCACGAGCCTGCGCACGGAAACGCGGATTTCCGTCATCTTGCTCCCTCCTCCCGTTTTTTACAAGTATAGCACAAAAAAGCCTCTTTCGCAGAGAGAAAAATTTAGCCGCGGAATCTGTTGTCTTTTCTGCAGCGATCCCCTATAATGGAGAAAAGTATGCATGGGAACGATGCGAAGAACGGAAAAAACAAAACAGAGACCCGGCTTTCCCGCTGTGCAGCCGATCGGCGGATTCTGCGGCGTGTTTTCTTTGCGAAGAAAACCCGCCGTTTGCTGTGTGCGGGCGTTTAGCCGGAGAACAACGGAGGGCACATGAATAAAATCGGTTTTGACAACAACAAGTACCTTGAAATTCAATCTCAGCACATCCGGCAGCGGATCGCCCAGTTTGACAACAAGCTGTATCTGGAAATGGGCGGCAAGCTGTTCGATGATTTTCACGCGTCGCGCGTGCTTCCCGGTTTCTTGCCGGACAGCAAGATCAAGATGCTGATGCAGCTTGCGGACCAGGTGGAGATTGTCATCGTCATCAACGCCTCCGACATTGAAAAGAACAAAATTCGCGGCGACATCGGCATCACCTACGATGCCGACGTACTCCGCTTGATCGACGCGTTCCGCGGGAACGGCCTTTATGTGGGCAGCGTCGTCATCGCACAGTATTCCGGCCAGACAACGGCGGAAGCTTTCCGCAAAAGACTGGAATCCCTGGGGGTGCGCGTCTTTATCCATTATCCGATTGAAGGATACCCCTCGAACATTCCGCTCATTGTGAGCGACGACGGTTTCGGCCGCAACGAATATGTGGAGACGAGCCGCCCGCTCGTGGTGGTGACAGCCCCCGGCCCCGGCAGCGGAAAGATGGCGACGTGTCTCTCGCAGCTTTACCATGAGTTCCGCCGCGGTGTAAAAGCAGGCTACGCAAAATTTGAAACCTTCCCCATCTGGAACCTGCCGCTCAGCCACCCCGTGAACCTGGCCTATGAGGCGGCCACCGCCGATCTGAACGATGTGAACATGATCGACCCCTTCCATCTGGAGGCGTACAACAAGACGGCCGTGAACTACAACCGCGACGTGGAAGCTTTCCCGGTGCTCAACGCAATCCTGGAAAAGATCTCCGGCACAAGCCCGTATAAATCCCCCACAGACATGGGCGTGAACATGGCGGGCTCCTGCATTGTGGACGACGAGGCCTGTCAGGCCGCCTCCTGCCAGGAGATCATCCGCCGGTATTATCAGACCATGTGCGACATGCGCCTGGGCCGTGCGGAGGAATCGGCCGTCGTCAAAATAGAAATGCTTATGGGCCGCGCCGGCGTTTCCGTGGCAGACCGGCCCGTTGTGACTGCCGCGCTCCGGCGCGCGGAGGAGACCGAAATGCCCGCCGTGGCAATCGAGCTGCCGGACGGCAGCATCATCACCGGCAAGACAACGCCGCTGCTCGGCGCTTCCGCCGCCGCATTGCTCAACTCTCTCAAGGCGCTCGGCGGCATTAACCATAAGATCCTTCTCATCTCCCCCACCGTCATCGAGCCAATTCAAAACCTGAAGACGAAGCATTTGGGCAACCACAACCCGCGCCTGCACACTGATGAAGTGCTTATCGCCCTCTCGATCAGCGCGGCCATGAACCCTGTGGCAGGCCTGGCGCTTGAACAGCTTTCCAAGCTGAGCGGCTGCGAAGCGCACTCGAGCGTGATCCTCTCCAATGTGGACGACAACACGTTCCGCAAGCTCGGAGTCCGCATGACGTGCGAACCGAAATACCAGACCAAAAAGCTGTATCACAAGCGCTGAACCGCCGGAAAGGAAGGGACCCCCATGAAACAGGCCAGAATTGCCGACTCCGCCTATGTCGCCCCGGGTGCTCAGATTGTGGGAGACGTCACACTGGGTGAACAGAGCTCCGTTTGGTATAACGCCGTTCTGCGAGGCGACTGCGCACCCATCACTGTGGGCTGCCGCACCAATCTGCAGGACGGCGTGACGGTGCACTGCACAGAAGGTGTTCCCACTGTGGTGGGAAACGGTGTGACGGTGGGCCACAATGCCATCCTGCACAGCTGCACGGTGGGCAATGACTCGCTGATCGGCATGGGATCCATCGTGCTCGACGGCGCGCAGATCGGCAAGGAATGTTTGATCGGCGCCGGGGCGGTCGTCACGCCGCGCACCGTGATCCCGGACGGCAGCCTGGCCGTGGGATTTCCCGCACGCGTCAAACGCCAGCTTTCCGAGGAGGAACGGCGCAGCCTGCGCGAGAACGCAGCGGAATACCTGGCGCTCTCCGCCGAGGCGCTGGGGGAAAATCCGCGCTGAAAGAAAACCGAAAGGCCCTGCGGCAAAACGCCGCAGGGCCCTTTCTTTTCCCAGAATGCAGGGCGTACGCTTTTATGACGCCTTTTTCGGCAGCTCCACGGTGAACACGGAGCCCTTTCCCATCTCGCTTTGCAGGGAAAGCCGGCCGCCATACAGCACAACGATATGCTTGACAATGGCAAGGCCAAGGCCCGTGCCGCCGTTTGTGCGCGCTCTCCCCTTCTGCACCCGATAGAAACGCTCGAAGACACGGCTCTGGCACTCTTCCGGGATGCCGATGCCGGTATCAGCAACGGTGATTTTCACCATTTCCGGCTCATCCTCCAGAGAAACAGACACGCTGCCGCCCGGCTCGTTGTATTTGACGCCGTTCTCCATCAGGTTCAGCAGCAGCTCCTTGAGTCGGTCAAACGGGATAGCGGCGGAGAGATGCATCCCCTCCACCTTCAGGGAGATATTGGCCTTCTGCGCAACAGGCGCCAGGAAATTGGCTACCTCATTGGCCGTGTCGAGCACATCGGAGGATTCCTCGCACTGTTCGATGGCAACGCTCTCCAGCTCCGAAACCTTGAGAATGTCGTTGATGAGATCAATGAGGCGATCCACCTCAACGCCGATCATCGTGAGGAACCGCTTTTGATCTTCCGGTGACGTAACCATGCCGGAAGCCAGCATATCGGTGAAACCCTTGATGCTGGTGAGAGGTGTTTTCAGCTCATGGGACACATTGGCCGTGAATTCGGAGCGGATTCCCTCCGCCCGCTTGAGCTCCGTCACATCCGAAATCAGGATGGAAGCGCCCACCGGCTTGTCCTCGTATTTCTGGCCGGCCACGGGCGTGAGGAAGAAGCGCAGACTGCGTCCCTGGCGGCGCGGGTGCTGCATGTCGATGACGGCGGCCTCCCGGTTCTCCTGCAGGCGGCCAATTGCCTTTTTCAGGCGCCTGCTGTGAATGTAGGTGGTGATGTCAGCATTTTCGGCATCCGCCGGCAGATGGAAGAGTTTGCGCGCCGCGCGGTTGCTCGTGATCAGATCGCCCTTTTCATCGAGCAGCACGACACCCTCATCCATGCAGTCGAGGATCAGGTTCACCTTGTCACGCTCCTGGGTGAGGCCGTGCAGATAGCCTTCCAGTTTTTCGATGGAGCGAAAGAGGGGGATATACTCGTCTTCGGTCTCGTTCCAGTCCACAGCGTAGACGCCCCCCTCCGACACGGTGCGCAGCGCCTGCTCCGCCTGGTTAAGCGGCGCGGTAAACTTTCCTGTGAGAACGACAGACAGCCGCCAGCACAGCAGAAGCGCCAACACAAGGGCAGCTGCCATGGCAAGCGCGAAAATCCAGCTGCGCCCCGGCTGGATGACCGGCGCTGCAAACAGGCCGCACAGGGCGATTGCAGCCGCCGATGCAGTCGCCAGCGTAAGAAAGATGCGTTTTTTCAATCCTGTCCCTCCAAAGCAAAAAGGCCGCCGGCCTCTCAGCCGCAGCCTTCGTCATTCAGTTCATCTTATATCCCACACCCCGCACTGTGGAGATGATATCGTCGCCCAGCTTCTGCCGCAATGTTTTCACGTGCATATCCACTGTGCGCGTTTCGCCGGTGTAGTCGTAATCCCACACCGTCTGCAAAATGTCGTCCCGTGAAAACACGACACCGCGATGGGCGGCCAGCAAGCGGAGCAATTCAAATTCTTTATATGTGAGATCCACCTTCACGCCATCCTGCGTGACCTCGCGCGCCGCGGGATCGATGCGGATATTGCTGCACACGATCACCTGCTTGTCTTCACGATAGGTACGCCTGAGCACTGCCTTGACGCGGGCCTGCAGTTCCATAATGCCGAACGGTTTCACCACGTAATCATCGGCACCGCTTTCCAGGCCGGTGACACGGTCGATCTCTGAGCTTCGCGCCGTGAGCATGATGACAGGAACTTCCTCCGTAGCCTTTCCCACGCGCAGGCGGTGCAGGATTTCCAGGCCGTCCATACCGGGAAGCATGATATCCAATATGCAAAGGGCAGGGCAGACGCTCCAGTCTTCCGCTTCAAAAAGTGCCTCACCCGATTCATAGGCGTGCACCTCATAACCGACGGACTGAAAATAATAGCGGAGCATTTCGCGAATGCTTTCGTCATCCTCCACTACTACGATAAACTTAGACATGCGATGGTCCTCCCTCGATACCCGCACCCGGAAATGGTTCCCCTCATGCCGGCCCCGTTCGATTTTTATGATAGTACATCTCACGCTTTTGCACAAGAGGAAGTTTCGTTTTCTGTCAGGTACGAGAAATGTGAAAAAAAGAGCACAGGAAAACAGTGAAAAACGCCCAATCAGTTCGTCGGCTGAATCTCGCCCGTGACGCAATAGGTGGCCCACTGCGCGATGTTCACGGCGTGGTCCGCAATGCGCTCGAAATACTTCGCAATGATGATCAGGTCAATGCTCTGATCCGCTTCCTGACGGTCCCCCAGAATGGAGTTGATCAGCTCGCCCTTCACCTTAAGGAAGAGCTCATCCACCTCGTCGTCCATCCGCACGACAGCCTGAGCGGACTCGGCGTTCTGATCCACATACGCGGCGATGGACTGCTTGACCATCACACCTGCCTTCTGCGCCATGGCGCGGATGTCCTCCGCTTTCACAACGCGGCCGTGGTTGGTGAGCAGATGCGCCATCTCGGCAACATTGGCGCATTGATCGCCGATGCGCTGCAGATCCGTGACCATTTTCAGAGCGGCGGAAATGGTGCGGAGGTCCCGCGCGACAGGCTGCTGGCGAAGCAGCAGCTTCAGGCAGCGGTTCTCGATATCGCGCTCCATCTGATCGAGCGTTTTGGTGATGGTCTGCGTTTCGGCGACGGCATCGCTGTTCAGGTCTTCGAGCGAGGAGGTGACGGTGTCAATCGCATCTTCTGCGGCGAAAGCCATCTCCGTGAGCAGCTTGCCAAGCTCCTGCAGCTCGTTATCGTAATTTTTTCTCATTCGATCTACATCCCCTCTTGTCCGGCAGGGCCGGACGATGATTCAGGCCGCGGCGGCTCAGCCGAAACGTCCCGTGATATAGTCCTCCGTGCGCTTATCCTTCGGCATGGAGAACAGCTGCGTCGTGTCGCCGAATTCAATCAGCTGGCCGAGCAGGAAAAAGGCGCATTTGTCTGAAATACGCACGGCCTGCTGCATATTATGCGTCACGATCACAATCGTATATTCCTTTTTCAGATCGAGGATCAGATCCTCGATCTTCGAGGTTGAAATCGGGTCAAGAGCGGAGGTTGCCTCATCCATGAGGAGCACGTCGGGCTCCACCGCGAGGGCACGGGCAATGCAGATGCGCTGCTGCTGGCCGCCGGAAAGCGAGAGCGCCGGCTTTTTCAGGCGATCGCTGACTTCATCCCAGATGGCCGCGCCACGCAGGGATTTCTCCACGATTTCGTCGAGCTTTTTCTTGCTGCGGATGCCGTGCGTGCGCGGGCCGTATGCAATATTGTCGTAAATACTCATCGGAAACGGGTTTGGCTTCTGAAACACCATGCCCACATGGCGGCGCAGCCAGGTGACGTCGAGCTTGGGGTCATAGATATTATGGCCGCGGTACTCCACGGTGCCCTCAATTTTGATGTTCGGCACGAGATCGTTCATACGGTTGAGCGTTTTCAGGAATGTGGACTTGCCGCAGCCGGAGGGACCGATCAGAGCCGTGACCTGATGTTCGGGAATCTCGATGTCAATCCCCTTGAGCGCATGGTTTTCTCCGTAATATAAATTCAAATCCTTTGCGGAAATAATCGTGCTAGCTTCCATGTTCTCACCTTCCGTTTATCTTTTCAGCTTTGTGCCTGCAACCTTCGCGCAGATGTTGAGCAGAAGGGCCAGGACCATGAGAATGGCGGCAATGGCAAACCCGACCTGAAGCTCGCCGCGCTCCGAAACATACATGTAAAGCGCCACGGAGAGCGTGCCGCCGGAGGAATTCAGCGTCTGCTGCAGGCTGTTGGAGAGCACCGAGGCGCTGCCGGCCGTGAACAGCAGGGCGGCGGATTCCCCCAAAATTCGCCCGATTGCCAGAATAAAGCCCGTGACGATGCCTTCAATGGAGCAGGGAAGGACAACGGTGCGGATCATATGCCATTTGCCGCTGCCTAAACCGAGGGCAGCCTCGCGGTAGCTTTGCGGCACGGATTTCAGGCTTTCCTGCGTAGTGCGGATGATGGTGGGCAGCACCATGATGACCATGGTGAAAATGCCGGCGCGGATGCTGCCGCCCCAGCCGAGCAGCTCGCAGAAAAACAGCATGCCGACCAGGCCGTAAAGAATGGACGGGATGCCGGTGAGCGTTTCCGCGGCAAATTCGATCACGGAGACCACGCGCTTGTTCTTTGCATATTCCGTGAGGTAAACGGCCGCTCCCGTGCCCAGCGGGAGCACAATCAGGCAGGTGCCGAGGATCAGGCAAAGCGTGTTGATGAGATTCGGGAGAATACCGATCGTGTCATTGCGGAAGCTGGGCTCCGTGGAGAGCAGATGCCAGGTAATGTTCGGGAAGCCGTTGACAAAAATATATCCGATCAGGAGCAGGAGCAGCAGGCAGGTGATCGAGGCGCAGACCCACAGGAGGATGCGCAGGCCCCTGTCATAGAGCACTCTTTTTTTTGATTTTTGTTCCATCGTATCCATCTCCTTTCGCCGTCAATCCTTCTTCCCCTTCTTGAGCAGAAGGGCCAGCGCCGCATTGATCAGCATGATAAAGAGGAACAGGACAAGGGCGATGGAGAAGAGCGCCTGACGCTGCAGGCCGGAGGAATAGGACATTTCCGAAGCGACGGCGGTGGTGAGGAAACGAACGCTTTCAAGGAGCGAAGGCATGTTCGCCACATTGCCCGCCACCATCATGACCGCCATGGCCTCGCCGATGGCGCGGCCGATGCCGAGCACGACGGCCGCCGCAATGCCGCTGGATGCAGCCGGAACGGAAACGCGGAAATATGTTTCGATTTCGGTGGCTCCCAGCGCGAGGGAAGCTTCCTCATATTCCTTCGGCACGGCGGTGAGCGCCGTTTCCGAAACGCTGATGATGTAGGGCAGCACCATGACGGCGAGAACCACAATGGCGGCGAGCAGCGTGGCGCCGGAAGCCAGATGGAACGCGCTACGGATGGCCGGGACCAGAATCGTCATACCGATCAGGCCGTAAACAACCGAAGGAATGCTGGAGAGCAGCTCCACGGCCGCACGGATGGCAGAGGCGACCTTCGGGCCGGCAATTTTCGCAAGGAATACAGCCGTCATGAAGCCAACCGGCACGCCAATTACGATGGCGCCCGCAGTGCCGTAGATGGACGTCAGGATAAAAGGCAGGATGCCGAATTTCGGTTCGGAAGCCGTGGAGGCCCACTCCTGGCCAAACAGGAAGGGAAACAAACCGATTTCACGGATGGCCGGAAGGCCGGAGATAATCAGGTAGATGGAAATAAACAGCACAAAGAGCACCGCAACGGCGCCGCAAAGGAAGAACAGGATGTTCATACCTTTTTCGAACGCCGCGCGAATGCCTTTTGTACGCGGCAACTCCATGCCGCCCTGCCCATTTCCCTCGGAAAAGCGCTTCAACACGTTTCACTCCTCTTTTGGATACCCTCAAGGGTACAAGGGTAATGGGATATTGTTTTATTCAGCGGATTCGGACGCCGGGACAACGCCTGCGTCGATGTAAATCTGAGCGGCGTCTTCACTGGTGGCAAAGTCGTAGAACGCCTGGGCAGCCTCGCTGAGCTCCGCATCGGATTTCGTGGCGAACACGAACGGGCGCTGGATGGCATAGCTGCCGTCGAGAACGGTTTCTTCCGTGCATTTCACAGCCTCGGATGCGTCGTCAACCTTCACAGCGATTGCCTTCACGGAATCATCGAGAGAGGAAAGGGAGATGTAGCCGATTGCGCCGGGCGTGGTGGACACAGCCGTGCGTACAGCGCCGGTGGAGGTGAGTTCCTGGGCATAGCTGCAGGCATCCTCGGTGCCGGTGAGCTCCTCAAACGCGCCGCGGGTGCCGGAACCGGCTTCACGACCGATGAAGGCGATCTCCTCGTCAGCGCCGCCAACCTCGCTCCAGTTGGTGATCTCGCCGGTCGCAATCTTTGTAATCTGATCCACCGTCAGCTCGGAAACAGCATTCTCGGTGTTGACAACAATGGCGATGCCGTCTTTTGCCACAACCGTTTCCGTGAGGCCAGCTTCCTTTTCCTCATCCTTCAGGGCACGGCTGGAAAGGCCGATGTCGCAGCTGCCGGCCGTCGCCTGCTCAATGCCGGTGCCGGAACCCGTGGGGTCATATGTGACGGTGATGTTCGGATATTCCTCATTGAAATACTCAATCAGGCCCTGCATGACTTCTTCCATGGAGGTAGAGCCATTCGTGGAAACGGTGCCGCTCAGTTCGGTGTTCACCGCGCCGCCTTCTTCCCCTTCGGAAGAATCTGCCTGGGAAGCATCCGCCTGAGAGGCATCCGCCTGGGAAGCGGCATCAGCAGCAGAGGAAGCGGTGTCCGTGCCGCTGCAGCCGGCAAACACACCAGCGCACAGGGCCGCAGCGAGCAGCATACTCATTACTTTTTTCATAACTCATTTCTCCTGTCTTTTTTGTCTTTGTTTGCTTACAAGAACGAGTATACCGATCGATTGTAAAGTTTTCTTTCCCGGCCCGGTAAAGACTGTGTAAAGGGTTATGTACATGGATTTTACATTTCAAATCGCCGCAATTCGCCTGTTTTGCGCAAAAAAGCGGCAGAAAACCGGGATTTTCCGGTTTTCTGCCGTCTGTCTTCTCTTCAGAGCAAAAAGGGAATTGTAAAGTTTGTGTATAGAAAGGATGTAATTTTCCTTTTTCAGCTTACAAAATTGATACACAGAGCGCCGCTGATCTGGCAGAAATGTAAAATGACTTTACGAAACGGGAACATCCCCCACCACATACGGGACTTCCCCCACAAGAATGGTTTCCGAAACAGGGATCACTGTCTCCGCCTGAAGCTGGCTTTCCGCCCCGAGCAGGTATGTGTAGGCATCGGCCGTCACCCGAAGGGAAACCGTGTGCCGTGTCTGATTATAGCCCGCAGCGGTAAACGAGCTCTCAAATTCCGCCGTCACAATGCCGGAAAATGTGACGCGCACCGGCAGATCGGGGCCGCGGCCGTTCAGGAATGGCCCGCCGAGCAGGGAACCGAGCGGCACTTCGAGATCGACGCTCGCCCTCTCCCCCAGCTCCTGCTGCACGCGTTCCAGCACAAAGGCGCGCAGGCTGTTGAGCCTGGCCGCGTCCGTTGTGAGGGAGGAAATAGCGCCGTCGTCACCGTATTGGATGGAAACAGGCGACCCCTGAGGAAGCTCGGCTTCCAGCAGCGCACCCTCCGCTGCACTTGCCACAAGCTGCGTGACACAGGCTGTGGCCTCATGCTCCGTCAAATCCTGCAGCACAGGCTCGAGCCGCCAGCTGACCCAAACCGTACACAGCGTGAGCGCCAACAGCGCAAGAAAAAGCCTTACGCGCGCTGTGCGGCCCAGCGGTGCATGCCTTCTTCCCCATCTTCCGAACCGGCGCATCGGCCTTCCCCCTTTTTCTATCATCCTATGGAAAAAAGGGCGGTTTCGTGCAGGCGATATGCCCTTTTGAGAAAAAAAGCGGCGCCCCTGCAGGGGCGCCGCCCGGTTTGGAAAAGACTCGTTTTTCTTCTCTTTACAAACTGCTTGACAAAAGAACTGATTGTAAAAAATCTCCCGAAAACAGATTTTGCACTCTCAGAAGATCGTGACGGTGTAGCTGTGCGTCTCACTCTGCCCGGCCGGCAGGACACGCATCCAGCGCTTTGCCGTGAACTCATCCGTCTCATCCGTGCGCGTGGCACAGCCGCACCACGGCTCCAGCGCGACGAACGGTCCGTCGTTTGCCGCGGACCAGACGCCGAGCATGGGAAAATCGGAAAACTCCATCGTGACGCCGTGGCCGGCACTGCCGCCGCTGAGCGTCGCCGTCTTTGAGATCAGGCCTTCAAAGACAAGGGCATCGGCATAAAAGAGATCATGCGAAAGGGGAAGCACTCGGCTGCCGCGCAGCCGCTGCGTGGTGCGGGAGGGATCGATCAGCCCTTCCCCCACCACGATCGCCGGGCAGGAAGCCGTCTCCTCCCGCTCGAACACAACGGCATACTCCTCAAACCGTTCGCCCTCCGCGAGCGGCACGTTGAACGCCGGATGACCGCCCACGGCATAGGGCATGGGCACGGCGCCGCGGTTGAAGACGCGGAAGCTCGTCCGAAGGGAAGCCTGTTCCAGTGTGTAGCGCACCTGCAGCTCGAAGGCAAAGGGATAGTGTTTCATCGTCTCCTCGTCGGCACACAGGGTAAACACGGCTTCGCTGTCCGTTTGGGAGATCAGGCGGAACAGGCGGCGGCGCGCCAGGCCGTGCTGCGGCATCTCATAGATCCGGCCATCGATCACCGTGCGGCCACCGCGCAGCGCACCCACCATCGGGAACAGGACGGGTGCGCAGCCGCTCCACCACTTCGGGTCCCGCTGCCAGAGGTACTCCAGGCCCTCCGCATTCTGCAGGCTTTCCAGCTGTGCGCCGAGCAGGGCAATCTCCGCCCGGCACGCTTCCGTTTGCAGGACAATTTTCTCTTCCACAGGGTTTCCTCCTCACTGTTCACGTCTGCGCTTGACTTTTTTATAGACGACAATCGCCAGGTAGAGCGCCAGGAAAGCGGCAAGCGTCACAATCAGGGTGACGGCGTCGCCCGGACCACCCATCTTGACCTCCGCCCACAGCGCGTCGAGCTGCAGTGCCGTTTCCTCCGGCAGATCGACAAAGACCTCGGAATTTTCTATGATCTCCTCCGGCGGATAATAGATCGGGTTGGAGGTGATCTCCTCCGGCAAAAGCTCCTTCGCGGCCGTTTCCGGCGTGGAATATCCGATGTATTCCATATTTGCGGCGGCGATCTCCGGCTCGCACAGGAAATTGATATAGGCTTCCGCGCCGCTCTTGTTCCGGCACCCCTTGGGAATGCACATGGCGTCCACAAAGAAGTTTGTGCCTTGCTCTGTGGGGATTGCAAACCCGATGTTCTCATTCGATTCGACGAGGATGGCGGCGTCCCCCGCATAGTAGGGGGCAAGCCAGGCTTCTCCGCTCTCCATCTTGTTGAAGATCTGATCCATCACATACGCCTGAAGGAGCGGTTCCTGCTCCTTCAAAAGGACGGCCGCCTGGATCCATTCATCCTCATCGGTGGAGTTGAACGAAAAGCCGAGGCGCTTCTGCGCAATGCCAAAAGCGTCGCGGGGATTGTCAAACATCAGAATTTTGCCAGCGTATTTCTCGTTCCAGAGGATGTCCCAGCTGTCCACCGGATCTGTGACATACTGTTTGTTGTAAAAGATGCCCACAAGGCCCCAGGTGTACGGCACGGAGTATTCGTTCGTCGGGTCATAGCTTAGGTTGCGGTATGCCTCATCGATATACTGGAAATTAGGGATGTTGCTGAAATCCAGCTTTTCCAGCATATCCTCGTGGATCATCTTCGAGATCATATAATCAGAGGGGATGATCACGTCGTAGCTTGCGCCGCCGCTCACAAGCTTGGCATAGAGCGACTCGTTCGTGTCGAACGTGCTGTACTCCACCTGAATGCCGGTGCGGCGCGTAAACTCGGTGTTGATGTCAAGCGAGCCGTCACGCCCGTCCGCCATATATTCGCCCCAGTTGTAGACATAGATTGTCTCGCCGGTGAGGGGCGCAGACTCCTCTCCATCCTCGGCATGTGCAGCAGGCACGGCAGCGGAGGACAGGAAAACAAGGGCGGCGAGTGCGGCCGCTTTCCAGGCTTTTCTCAAAACTCCTGCGCCTCCTTCCCCTTGCGGCCGCCCACCTTGCCGGTGCGCACGTTGATAAGGAGCAGCAGCACGAGAATCACGGCAAACAGGATGGTGGAAAGCGCATTGATTTCCGGGCTCACGCGCTTCTTTGTCATCGAATAAATAAAGACGGGAAGCGTCTGCGTGGTGCCGCTGCAGAAATAGCTGATGATGAAATCATCGAGCGAGAGTGTGAAGGACATGACCATGCCGGTGATCACACCGGGCAGAATCTCCGGCAGGACAACCTTGAAGAAGGAGCGCAGCGGCGTGCAGCCGAGATCCTGCGCCGCCTCGTAGAGATTGGGGTCCATCTGCCGCAGCTTTGGGAGAACGGAGAGGATCACATACGGCAGGCAGAAAGTGATGTGAGCGAGAATCACGGAACCGATGCCGAGCTGGACGCCAAACAGGTTCGCCAGAAAGACGAGCAGAAGCATGAGCGACACGCCGGTGACGATCTCCGGGTTCAGCATGGGCAGGTTCGTAATGTTCATGACAACCTTTTTCCGCCAGGACTTCATGGAGCTGATGCCGATGGCAGCCAGCGTGCCGAGCAGCGTTGCGCCGATGGCCGCGCTGACGGCGATGATGAGCGTGTTTGTGAGCGCCTGCAGCAGCATGCGATCCTGGAACAGCATTTCATACCAGCGAAGGGAAAAGCCGGACCAGACCGTGCGGCTCTTCGTGTCCGTATCGTTGAAGGAAAAGACGACGAGCAACAGGATTGGTGCGTAAAGGAACAGATAGATCAGCGCCAGATAGACGCGGGAAACCGCTTTTTTCAAATCATCATGCCTCCTCCCTCATTCTCGCCCGAATCAAATTCATTCATGATGCCCATGCAGATGAGGATCAGCACCATGAGCACGAGCGAAATGGCGGAGCCGAGGTTCGGGTTGTAGGCGCTTCCGAGGAACTGCATTTCGATCAGGTCACCGATCATCAGGTTGGCGCCGCCGCCCAGCATTTTGGAGATGATGAATGTGCTCACAGAGGGAACGAACACCATGGTGACGCCGGAAATCATACCGGGCATGCTGAGCGGGAACGTGACGCGCAGGAAAACCCTGCGCCCGTTCGCGCCGAGATCCTGCGCCGCCTCCACGACGGCGCGATCGATCTTGCTCAGCACCGTGTAGAGCGGCAGCACCATGAAGGGAATGTAATCATACACCATGCCAAGCACCACGGCGCCCTGCGTGTTGATCATGTGGAAGGGAGGCAAGCCGAGCAGAGAGAGAAAGCTGTTGATCAGCCCGCTGTCCTCGAGAAGCGTCATCCAGGCATAGGTGCGCAGCAGGAAATTCATCCACATGGGCAGCATGATGAGCATGAGCAGCACGCTCTGCCGTTTGAGGCTGCTTTTTGAGATGAGATAAGCCACGGGATACCCGAGCACCAGGCAGATGACGGTGGAAAGCGCGCCGAGCCAGATCGAACGAAGGAACACATTGGAATACTGGCCCACACGCGCGATATTCTCCAGCGTGAAGGCGCCGCTGCTGTCTGTGAAAGCGAAATAGGCGACCAGGAGCACGGGAACGACGATGAACAAAACCATCCAGACAAGATAGGGCGCGGAAGCTGCTTTCGATTTCATGCTTCTTCCGCCTCCTCCGGCGCGGATGGCTCCTCGTCCATCTCATCGCTGAACGAGCTGTAATCGCCGAACAGGCCGGAATACGAGGATTTTTTCATGATGTGAATCTCGTCCGGCTGGATGCGCAGGCCGATGGTGTCGCCCACACGCTGGCAATCGGTGGATTGGATCATCCACTTGAAGCCGTTGACATCGACAATGATCTCATAATGGACGCCCTTGAAGGTGACCTGCGTGACAACGCCCGTGAGGCAATCCTCCGCAGCGCTCACCACGTCGATGTCTTCAGGACGGATCACAACGTCCACGCTCTCGCGCGGGGCAAAACCCTGATCGACGCAGCGGAAGCGGCGGCCGGCAAACTCACAGAGGAAATCATCGACCATAATGCCGTCAAGAATGTTGCTCTCGCCGATGAAATCAGCCACAAACGCGTTGCGGGGCTCATTGTAAATATCCTGCGGGGAGCCGATCTGCTGGATGACACCCTTATCCATCACCACGACGGTATCGCTCATGGAAAGCGCTTCCTCCTGGTCATGCGTGACAAACACAAACGTGATGCCTGTGGCCTGCTGGATGCGTTTGAGTTCCACCTGCATATCCTTGCGCAGCTTGAGATCCAGCGCGCCGAGCGGCTCATCGAGCAGAAGAACCTTCGGGTTGTTGGCGAGGGCGCGGGCAATGGCCACGCGCTGCTGCTGCCCGCCGGAAAGGCGGTGGACACTGCGGCGCTCATAGCCCGAGAGGCTTACCATTTCCAGCATTTCCTTCACCGTTTTACGGATTTCTTTTTCACTCTTCTTCTGGACGCGCATGCCAAAGGCCACATTTTCAAACACATTCAGATGCGGAAACAGAGCGTATTTCTGAAAGATTGTGTTCACACCGCGCTTGTATGGCGGCAGATCGTTGATCCGCTTTCCATTAAACAGGATATCCCCCGCATCCGGATTGACAAAGCCCCCGATGATGCGAAGCGTCGTTGTCTTGCCGCACCCGGAAGGCCCCAGCAGCGTGACAAACTCCCCGTCCCGAATGCTCAGATTCAGATCCTGCAGGATGGGCTCGCCGTCAAATGCGACGGAAATGTGTTTCAACTCGATAACCGGATTCCCTTCCACGTCTCTTTCCCCCTCAAGCCGCCTGCCGGAAACCGCGGGCAAACAGCGTCACCTCGCCCGGCCTTTGGGCCGAACCCGCATTTTTTCTCATTCTTTCCTCTATTTCGACAACAATCATGCCGCCTTAACTATAGTGTTTCTTCCTGTATTTGTCAAGATTATTTTCTGTTTTCCGCAAAATCGAGAGAAAAAAGCAAATCTTCTTTCATTTATCTTTGCTTCACGCTTTTTTTCTTCCATTTCCTTCTTCTTTCTCTGTTTTTGCGAGGAAGAATCCGCAAAAAAGCCCCGCGCACACGGCGCGGGGCAAATTGCTGCGGGTGCCGGAAAACGGCTCAATACCGATCGAACAGATGGGTGAAGTCAAACGTGGCAAAGTAATCCTTCGGCGTCTCCGCGCGGCGGATCAACTTGGCGGAACCGTCTTCACAGAGCAGGACCTCTGCGGAACGGAGCTTGCCGTTGTAATTATAGCCCATGGAAAAGCCGTGGGCGCCGGTGTCGTGGAGAACAACGAGATCGCCGATGTCGATCTTCGGCAGCATCCGATCCACGGCAAATTTATCGTTGTTTTCGCACAGGCCGCCGGTCACATCATATTTGTGATCGCAGGGAGCGTTTTCTTTTCCCATCACGGTGATATGGTGATACGCGCCGTACATGGCGGGACGCATCAGGTTGGCCGCACAGGCATCGAGACCGATGTATTCCTTATAAATATGCTTCTCGTGGATCGCCGTCGTCACAAGGCAGCCGTTGGGGCCGAGCATGTAGCGGCCCAGCTCTGTATAGATGGAAACATCGCCCATGCCGGCCGGCACAAGAATCTCCTCATAGGCACGGCGGACACCCTCGCCGACAGCCATGATGTCCACAGGCTCCTGATCGGGGCGGTACGGGATGCCGACGCCGCCGGAAAGATTCACGAACGCAATGTGCGCGCCCGTCTTCTGGTGGAGCTCCACGGCAAATTCAAACAGGATGCGCGCGAGCGTGGGGTAATACTCATTCGTCGTCGTGTTGCTGGCGAGGAAGGCATGGATGCCGAACGTTTCCGCGCCGAGTTCCATCAAACGGCGGTATCCCTCAATCATCTGCTCCTTCGTGAAACCGTACTTGGCGTCCCCCGGATTATCCATGATGCTGTTGGCAATGGAGAAATATCCGCCAGGATTCAGACGGCAGCTGATCATCTTCGGAATGGAAGCAGCCTTCTTGAGAAAATCAATGTGCGTGATATCATCGAGATTGATGGTGGCGTTCAGCTTGCGTGCCAGGACAAAATCCTCCGCCGGCGTATCGTTCGAGGAGAACATGATATCCGTGCCGGAAAAGCCGCAGGCCTCCGACATCATCAGCTCCGTCAGGGAAGAGCAGTCCACACCGCAGCCTTCCTCCTGAAGAATTTTCAGGATAAAGGGATTCGGCGTCGCCTTCACGGCAAAATACTCACGGAAGCCGGGGTTCCATGCGAACGCCTGCTTCAGCGCGCGGGCACGGGCCCGGATGCCCTTCTCGTCATAGAGGTGGAACGGTGTGGGAAACTGGCGCACAATTTCCTCGAGCTGTTCCTTGTTTACAAAAAGCTTCTTTTCCATCGGTTTTTGTCAATCCTTCCTTGCGCATGGGAAAAAGCCGCCCAAGAGCGGAAACCACCCCGCGCGATCACGCACAGCGCGTTCTGTTCATCACAGTATAATAGTATAAGAAGAAAGCGCCCCCCTTGTCAAGCGGCGCTTTCAAAAATCATTCGAGCAGCTTCAAAAATTCCTCTTCCGTGAGCACGGAAATGCCGAGCTGGTTGGCTTTTGTGAGCTTGCTGCCCGCTTCCTCTCCGGCCAGCACGTAGCTCGTCTTCTTTGAAACGCTCGAACTCACCTTGCCGCCGAACTTCTCCACCAGAGCGGAGGCCTCCGCGCGCGTCAGTGTGGGCAGGGTGCCTGTGAGCACAAAAGTCTTGCCGGAAAGACGCGCATCCTGCGGCGCCTCCTCCCTGCTCGCCAGGTTGACGCCCGCATCGCGCAGTTCGCCGATGAGACGCGCCGTGCCCGGCAGGGAAAAGAATTCCTGCACGCTTTCCGCCATGATGCTGCCGAAGCCGTCGATGGAGGCGATCTCCTCCTGCGGCGCGTGGAAGAGATCATCCACGGTGCGGAACCGCGCCGCAAGGAGACGTGCGGCCTTGAGGCCGATGTGGCGAATGCCCAGCGCATAGATCAGGCGGTAAAGATCGTTCTCCTTTGTTCTGGCAATCGCATCCACGAGATTCTGCGAGCTCCTCTCTCCCATGCGCTCCAGGCTGGTGAGCTGCCCCACCGTGAGATGGTACAGATCCGCCGGCGAGTGCACGAGCTCCTGCCGGAGAAGCTGCTCGATCAACGCCGGGCCGAGGCCGTCGATATCCATGGCGTCACGGCTGGCAAAGTGGATCAGGTGACGCAGAAGCTGGGCGGGGCATTCGGGATTCAGGCAGCGCAGCGCGGCCTCCCCCTCTTCCCGCACGACAGGGCCGCCGCAGGAGGGGCAGGCCCTCGGCATTTGATACGGCTCGCCTGCCGTGCCTTCCACCACAGAGACAACCTCGGGAATGATCTCCCCCGCCTTGCGGAGCACGGCCGTGCAGCCGATGCAGATACCCTTTTCCGTGATGAAATCCTGATTGTGGAGCGTGGCGCGGCTCACGGTGGTGCCCGCCAGCGTGACAGGCTCAAACACGCCCGTGGGCGTGAGGACGCCGGTGCGGCCCACGTTGACCTCCACGTCCAGCAGCCGGCTCTCCTTTTCCTCCGGCTGATATTTGAACGCTTCCGCCCAGCGCGGGAATTTTGCTGTGCTGCCCAGCAGCTCGCGCTGCGCGAAATCATTGACCTTGACGACGGCGCCGTCGATGGAATATCCCAGGCTGCCGCGCAGATCGCCGATCTCCCGCACACGAGCAATCACCTCATCCATCGTGCGGCAGGTGCGGTAAAGATCCGTGACGGCAAAGCCGAGCTCTTTCAGAAAGCGGAGCGACTCATCGTGGCAGGTGAGCTCCTCGCCCGCCACCTGCTGAACGTTGAACACATAGATGGCCAGTCCGCGGGACGCGGTGATCTTCGGGTTTTTCTGGCGCAGGGAACCGGCCGCGGCGTTGCGCGGATTCTTGAACGGTTTTTCATCGTTCAGCTCCTGCCTCGCGCACAGCTCAAAGAAGCTCTTGTGCGGCATATAGACTTCGCCGCGCACCTCCAGATACGGAATCGGGCGGCTGAGCTTTTTCGGCACGGTGCGGATCACGCGCAGGTTCTCCGTGACGTCTTCGCCCACGAGGCCGTCGCCCCGTGTGGAACCGCGCACGAAAAGGCCGTCCCGGTATTCGAGAGAAACGGAGAGGCCGTCAAACTTCGGCTCCACCACATAGACGGGATCGCCCACCTCCTCGCGCACGCGCCGATCGAAATCGAGAAGTTCTTCCTCGGAAAAGGAATCGTGCAGACTCTCCATCGGCACCTCATGCGTCACCGGCGCAAAGGTGTTGAGGGCGGACGCGCCCACCTTCTGCGTGGGGGAATCGGGCGTGACAAGCTCCGGATGCTCCGCCTCCATTGTTTCCAGTCGGCGATAAAGCCTGTCATATTCAAAATCGTCGATCTCCGGCGCATCCTCCACATAATATTTCCGGTTGTGATACGCGATCTGATCGCAGAGCGATTGATATTCGCGCAGCAAATCCTCTTGTGACATTTTCATTCCTCCGTCCGCGCCTGCCGGCCCGCTTCCGGCAGTCTCGCTTGATGGTGATTGCAATATACTCCTTTTTATTATGCACACACAGCCCCGATCTGTCAAAGAAAAATCTGGAGAACCAAACACTTGTTCACAAATTGCCCCTTGAATTTCACAGGCTGATGCGGTATGATGTTAAACGTAATATTCTTCTTTTCCGGAGGGCAGCCGTGCGTCTGCGGGCTTTTCCGGGAATCATTCCATAGATCGTTGTGACGTTGGCGGCAACATTCGGAGGTGTTTTCATGCTTGATAAGACCATGACCTTCTCTGTGGGCGTTGACCGCGAGGGGGATATCAAGAAAATCCTCACTATCGTATATGACGCTTTGAAAGAGAAAGGTTATAATCCCATCAATCAGATGGTTGGCTACATTCTCTCTGAGGACCCGACTTACATTACGACACACAACAACGCGCGGAGCCTGATTCGCAAGATCGACCGCGATGAACTGCTTCAGGTTCTCCTCAAGTCTTACCTGGGCGACTGACTTTTCTGCGAAACGCACAACAACGATGGAACATGAAAATCATGCGGAGCCTGACGCGGGACGACGCCTTGCCGGAAACCGGGGCGGAGCCCCGCGCAGACGATCAAAGGGAGGTTGACAGGATTGAGTACAAAGAAGGAAACCCCGTTCCCCACCTACAAGGGCAAGCCCCTGGTGCGCTGCGGGGATGTGATTTATTACGGCAGCATGAAAGATAAATATGTGGTGAAGCTGGAGATCAAGAGCAAAAAGAAGGTGCAGGACCTGGAAGTGGCCGATCGCGTCACGATCCAGCTCATGTATACCGACGCCAGCATTCGCTCACGCAAGCAGATTGTGAAATCGAGCGAGAAGAACGGTCTTTACCTTGCCATGGACATCGCAGACGCATGGCTGACACGTGCTCTCGCAGAATAAACCGACGGGCTGCATGAAAAAAACTCCGGTTGGAAACATTATTTCTGTTTCCAACCGGAGTTTTCTTATTGGAAAGAGAATGTCAAGCAGGCTCAGCCCTCGTAGGTCTGCAGCTCCGCCTTTTCGATGATGACATCCTGAAGAGGCTTGTCGTTCTCATCCGTCTCCACGGCGGCGATCGCGTCCACCACGTCCATGCCCTCGAACACCTGGCCGAACACGGTGTGGCCGCGGCCGGGGATGGAATAGGCGCCGTCGAGATTCGGATTGCCGCCGTTTTCCTCATAGAGCTGTTTGATCTCATCCGTAATCAGATCCATGTCCGGCATGCTGCCGTACATGTTGACAAACGTTTCCTTGTCCGCATCGTCGAGCTGATCGTAAACCTCTTTATAGGACGCGCTGTTCTGCTCATATGTATCCCAGCCTGCAAAAGAGGAGGCGTCGCCCTGGTTGATGAAAAACTGGCTGCCGTTCTTGTTCGGCCCGCTGTTCGCCATGGCAAGCGCACCGCGGATGTTGAAGAGATTCTTGCTGAATTCGTCTTCAAACGGCTCGCCCCAGATGCTCTCGCCGCCGCGGCCCGTGCCCTCCGGGTCGCCACCCTGGATCATGAAGCCATCGATCACGCGGTGGAATGTCAGGCCGTCATAGTAGCCCTCCTGAATGTGTGTCTTGAAGTTCTCGACCGCCTTGGGCGCCGCCTCGGGGAAAAACCGGATCTTGATTTCTCCCATGTTTGTCGTGAGTACGGCGATCTCCTCGCCCGCCTCAGGCGGATCGAGCTGATAGCCAATCTCGCCCGCATCGGAAACGGAGGAAGTTCCGCCCTGCTGGCAGCCGGAAAGCGGGAAAACGGACAGAACGGCCGCCAAAAGCGCGGCGGCCAGCCGCTTTGCATATTTCATGGACATCGACACCCTTTCAAAAAAACTGGCTGCGCCGCGCTGCGGAGCAGCCAGGTCTATTTTACCGGATTTCCGGAAAAGGCGCAAGAGCAAAAACAACACAACCGGTCAGCGCCGGACAGCGGATGTTCCCTGCTCGCGCAGATACGTACTTTCCAGATCCGCGAGGTGAAGCTTTACAGCGAGCGGATAGCGCTCATATGCCTGGCTCACAGCGAAGCTCCCGCCGCGGGCCGCGTCGTCAAAGCCTCCCATGTGCCAGCGGATGGCTACGGCTTCACTCGTCTTCAGCCGCAGGAACCGCTCGATCAGAAACACGGACTTCTCGCCGTGGCCGTAGGGAAAGCTGTCCTCCACAAAATAGACGCTCTTTTTCTCCCATTGGCCGGTCTCGTCGTTCTTCACATTGCGAAACCCTTCCTTATAGAACTGAGCCTTGCAGACATCGTGCAGAAGGGCGCAGATGGCGAAGCTTTCCTCGCTGTCCTTCCCCTGCTCGAAATGCTTTTCCATCATGGTATGGTACACACTCACACTGTGCTGCACCAGGCCGCCGCGGCAGGCACAGTGATATTTACTGCTGGCAGGCGCGGTGAAAAAGTCCGTTTTCTGCAGCCATTCCAAAAGGGGGACGCTGCCCTCCCGGCTGATTTTAGAACGATAGATTTCGAGAAACTCGTCTTGATACGACATACCCTTCCCCTTTCTTCACACCATGCTCTGGATGGCGGTAAACCGGCCTTCCAGCCTGTAAACGCCCAGCCCGGCCGGCAGGAAAAAGCTGTCCCCTTTTCGGACGGAACGGCTGCCGCCGTTCCAGGCCAGCGTTCCCTCTCCCTGCAGCACGAGCAGAGAATGGAACGACTCTTCGCCCGCCTCAAACGAGACGGCGCCGTCGACCTCCAAACGATACGCGGTAAAGTAGGCGCTGGAGCCCAGCAGCGTGCGGACAGCTCCTTCCACCTGCTCCGGTTGGCCCTCCGGACCCGGCTTCCGCATGAGCGGAGAGAGGCGGATGACATCGAGCGCCTTCTCAATGTGGAGCTGGCGCGGTTTCCCGTCCGCCCCAAGGCGGCCGTAGTCATACACGCGGTAAGTGGAATTGGAATTCTGCTGAATTTCGGCAATCAGGATACCGGCGCCGATGGCGTGGAGCGTGCCCGCCTCGATGAAAAACACATCGCCGGGATGAACGGGAACATAGCTGCACACCTCGAGCAGCGTGTTGTTCTGAATCCGGGAAGCAAACTCCTCCCGTGTGAGCGTGCGGTTCACACCGTAAATGAGGGAAGCGCCCTCCCTGGCGTCCACCACCACCCACATTTCGGTCTTGCCGTACTCCCCTTCCACGCGCAGCGCATAGTCGTTGTCCGGGTGGACCTGCACGGAAAGATTCTGTTCGGCGTCAATGAGCTTGATGAGCATGGGGAAATCGCGGAACGGCGCGCAGTGCGAGCCGAACACGGACTTGCCGTATCGCTCCGCATATTCCGGCAGGGTGAGACCGGCACACGGCCCGTCTGCAATCACGCTCATGCCGTCCTTGTGGCAGGAGAGCTCCCAGCTTTCCGCCACTTTTTCGAGATCCGTCTCCTTGCCGTATTCCTGTTTCAAACGGTGTCCGCCCCAGAGATAATCCTTCAGGGGAGCCTTCAGTTTCAACGGTTCCATCTGACACTTCTCCTTTTCTTCTGTGCGGTTCTGTGAACCGCCGCAGCTGTCACACGGTCATATAGCGGCCGCCGGAAACGGTCCATGCCTTCCCCTGCTCTGCTGCCGGAGAGCTGGAAAGGGCAAACACGGCGGCAGAAAGCGGCGCAAGATGCAGCCGCACGGTGGAGGGGCTGCCGTGACACGGAATGGGGAACGAAGCGAGCGGAGCAGGATTTGTGACACCGCTTCCGCCCCAGCGCACGTCGTCACTGTTCAGAATTTCGTGCAGGACGGTGCGATCCGCACAGCCAAGCTTCATCCCTTCAAGCAGCTTGGTGCTGAAATTCAGCACCACCACCAGCGTCTGGCCGCCTGCCGTGCGCCGGTAAGCGTAGACGCCGCCCGTCTCCTGCTCCGCAGAATCGGTGGGCAGCCAGCGGAAACAGGCGCTGTCATACTCTCTTTCATAGAGAGCCGGGCTCGTGAGATAGAGAGTTGCCAGCTCGCGGAAAAAGTGGAAGAACGAATCGTGCGCCGGATAGCGCAGAAGCTCCCAGTCAAGTTCGCGGGACTCATCCCACTCGCGGAAATGGCCCAGCTCGTTTCCCATAAAATTCAGCTTTTTCCCCGGATGCGTGAACATATAGGTATACAGGGCGCGGCACTGTGCAAATTTTTCTTCATAGGTGCCGTAAAGCTTATCGAGGATCGTCTTTTTGCCGTGCACCGTTTCATCGTGGGAAAACGGGAGCAGATACAGCTCGCGGTAAAAGTAATCCATGGAGAACGTGAGCTGATGGTATTTATCCCGGCGCTGTTCAAACGGCAGGGAGAGGTAATCAAGCGTGTCGTGCATCCAGCCCATGTCCCATTTGTAATCAAAGCTCAGGCCGCCGTATTCGGCAGGGGCCGTAACCTTCGGGAAATTGCTCGAATCTTCCGCAATGAGGAGAATGTTGCCGAACAGCCGCTTCAAGCCGCTGTTCATCCGCTTGAGAAAATCGACTGCACCGATGTTGATCCCGCGCGCCTGCTGCCCCTGCCAATAGAGCACGTTGGAGACGGCATCCACGCGAAGACCGTCGGCATGAAATTCGCCGATCCAGTAAGCGGCGGAGGACTGCAGGAAGCTGCGCACCTCCCCGCGGTAGAAATTGAAGTTGCAGGAACCCCATTCGCTGTAAGAGACATCGCTGGCGGGATATTCATAGAGCTGCGTACCGTCAAAGTTTGCGAGCGCATAATCGTTCACAACGAAATGTGCCGGCACAAAATCGAACAGCACGCCGACGCCCGCTTCGTGCAGCGTGTTCACGAGAAAGCGCAGATCGTCCGGTTCGCCATAGCGCGAGGTGGGACTGAAATAGCCGCTGACCTGATACCCCCACGAACCGTCAAACGGATGCTCCATGATCGGAAGGAACTCGACATGGGTGAAATGATTTTCCTTGAGATAGCCGGGCAGCAGATCGGCGAGCTCGCGGTAGGAAAGCCAGCTGCCGTCCGATTTGCGGCGCCAGGAGCCGAGGTGAAGCTCATAGAGATTCATGGGCTCATCATACCGCAGGCTGCGGGACTGCACCCAGGCTGCATCCGTAAAGCGGAAGCTTGATTTTCCCACAAGGCGTGAGGCTGTTTTGGGACGAAGCTCGGCGGAAAACGCATAGGGATCGGCTTTGTCGAGCACGCGGCCGTCCTTCTGGAACACGCGGAATTTATAGAGCTGCCCTGCCTGCGCCTCTTCGGCGCAGGTGCTCCAAATGCCGCCGGTGTCGCGTTCCATCGGCGCGCCCTGCCAGCCATTCCAATCTCCAATCAGCTCAACTTTTTCCGCGCCGGGCGCAAAGACGCGGAATTGAAAGCCCTTCCCGCCGTCTTCCCTGGGGTGGGCGCCAAAATAGCGGTAGGCGTCAAAGCTCATGCCGGTGTAAAAGTCGTCCAACAACATTTTACCATCCTCCTTGAGACCTGATGGAAAATCTGAGCAAGCACGGTTTCAAAAACTGTGAAAGCGAAAACCGGAGAAAGTATGCGGGATTGCTGCTTCATTATAACACGTTTTTTCTTGAGCGTAAACAAGATTGCAGCAGAAAGCACAATTTCCATTTTTGCTTTTCCCAGCTTCCCACTTTGAAAAAGCATCGGAAAATACGAAAAAGAAGCACGAAATGACATTGATTTCTTGGCTTGTCCATACTATCATGAAACTATCGTGTAAACTTGCGGAAGGGGAATCGCTTCCTCTTCCCGCCATCATTCTTTTAGGAGGTTGCTTGTGTATGAAGCTGCCGCGTTACTTTGAAGATCCCTCTACTCTCCATGTGGGGACAGAGCCGAACCGCGCGTACTATATTCCTTTCCGGGAAGAGGAAACGGCGCGGCTCGAGGATCGCCTGCTCTCGGAGGAGCTGATCCTGCTGAGCGGAAACTGGGCGTTCCGCTATTATCCCAACCGGTTTGAAGTGCCGGAACATTTTATGGACGAATCGTTTGACGATGAATCGTTCGACACGATCCCTGTGCCCAGCTGCTGGCAGATGCTCGGCTATGACAGAAACCAGTACACGAACACGCGTTATCCCTTCCCCTACGATCCGCCCTATGTGCCGGAGGAAAACCCCTGCGGCGCCTACCGCACGTCCTTCTTCCTCTCGGAAAAGCAGTGCGAGGAGCGCACGTACCTGAACTTTGAAGGCGTGGATTCCTGCTTCTATGTGTGGGTGAACGGGCAGTTTGTGGGTTACAGCCAGGTTTCCCACAGCACGAGCGAGTTTGAAATCACCTCCTATGTGAAGGAAGGGGAAAACAAACTGGCCGTGCTTGTGCTGAAATGGTGCGACGGCAGCTACCTGGAGGACCAGGACAAGCTGCGCATGAGCGGCATTTTCCGCGATGTTTATATTCTGGTTCGCCCGCAGAACCACCTGCGCGATTTCACGGTGCGCACGCCTGTGCAGGACGATTTCCGCACGGCCAGCATCGACATCCGCTTCGACTGGGAGGGCAAGCCCGAGCCGATCCACTGCGTCCTGTACAGCCCGGACGGTGAGAAGCTCCAGGAAGCGGCCGCCGTGGACGGCGCCGTCTCCTTCCCCCTGCAGGACGCCATCCTGTGGAACGCCGAAAACCCGAACCTCTATCAGGCCGTGATCTACGCCGGCAAGGAAGTCATCTGCCAGCACGTCGGCGTGCGCCGGATTGAAGTGCGCGACGCGGTGCTCTACTTCAACGGCGTGAAGATCAAGCTGCACGGCACGAACCGCCACGACAGCGATCCCTTCGTGGGCTACGCCGTGGACGAGGAGCGTGTGGAAACAGACCTTACGCTGATGAAGCAGCACAACATGAACGCGATCCGCACGAGCCATTACCCGAACGCGCCGTGGGCCACGCAGCTCTACGATCGCTACGGTTTCTATGTGATCGACGAGTCCGACATTGAAATGCACGGCGTGCTGGACGTTTACGCCACCACCCCCGGCATGGAACACAATTACATGGATTACCTCGTGAAGGATCACCGCTACGGCACGCTGTGCCACGACAAGCGCTTTGAGGCCGCTGTTCTGGACCGCGTGCAGCGCAATGTGGAACGCGACAAGAACTGCCCCTGCGTGCTGATGTGGTCGCTCGGCAACGAATCCGGCTACGGCCCCAACATGGAAAAGGCCGCCAAATGGATCAAGTCCGTGGATGCCGATCGCCTTGTGCACTATGAGAGCAGCATTTACCAGATGGAGGGCTACAAGAACGATCTGAGCTGTATCGATGTGTTCAGCCGCATGTATGCGGATGTTGATGCCGTGGAGAAGTACTGCACCGACGACACGCTCAAAAAGCCTTTCATTCAGTGTGAATTTGTGCACGCCATGGGCAACGGCCCCGGCGACATCGAGGATTATTTTGAGCGCCTCTACCGCTATGACAAGTTTGCAGGCGGCTTTGTGTGGGAATGGTGCGACCATGCTGTGTGGATGGGCCGCACGCCTGACGGCCGCGATCGGTACGGATACGGCGGTGACTTCGGCGAGTTCCCGCACGACGGCAATTTCTGCATGGACGGCCTTGTCTACCCAGACCGCACGCCGCACACCGGCCTGTTCGAGTGGAAGAATGTTGCCCGACCCGTGCGCGCCAGCCTGAAGGACGCTGCAAAGGGCACTGTTCTGGTGCACAACTATTTTGATTTCACGAACCTTGCCGACGCACTGATAATCGACTTCGAAGTGACGAAGAACGGTGAGACGGTGCAGTCCGGCTCCGTGGAAACGCCTGACCTCGCACCGCACGGGGAGACAGAGATCTCCGTCCCCTTTGTGACGCCCGATTCCGGCGTGTGCTGCCTGAACCTCTATTACCGCCGCAAGGAAGATGATGAAGCGTGCAGCGCCGGGGATCTCGTCGGCTTCGACCAGATTGTGCTGCGCAGCGAGGAAGCCTCCTTCGCCGCCGGCCAGCCGCAAGCCATGAGCGTGCGTGAGACAGAGCGCAGCATCGTGGTGGAAAGCGATGGATTCCGCTATGTGTGGAACCGCCTGACCGGTGTGTTCGACTCCCTGACGAACGGCCAGATCTCCTACTTGGAGCGCCCGATGGAATGGAATATCTGGCGCGCCCCGACGGACAACGACCGGAATATCCGCCGCGAATGGGAGAGAGCGGGCTATGACCGCACCGTGGCGCGTGTGTATGACTCCAAGGCCGAGCAAACGGACGAGGGCGTTGTCATCACGGCCGAGCTTGCCCTTTCCGCCATTTATCTGCAGCGCATCCTGAACATGAAAGCGCAGTGGAAGATCCTTCTCGATGGACGCATCCATCTTTCGCTGCACGCGGAACGCTCTCCTGAATTCCCGTTCCTGCCGCGCTTCGGCCTGCGCATGTTCCTGCCGCGCGCGTTCGACAGCGTAGAGTACTTTGGCTACGGTCCGTTCGAGAGCTACAGCGACAAGCATCGCGCTTCCATGCTGGGCAAGTATGAATCCTCCGTCGCCGATCTGCACGAGGATTACATCCGCCCGCAGGAGAACGGAAGCCATTGCGGCTGCCTGCACCTGGCCGTTTCCAACGCGCTGGGCGGCTGCCTGGAAGCTGTGGGCGACAACTTCGCGTTCAACGCTTCTCCCTATACACAGGAGGAGCTGGCTTCCAAGGCGCACAACTATGAGCTGGAGCCCTGCGGTTCCACCGTGCTGTGCCTCGACTACAAGCAGTCCGGCGTCGGCTCCAACAGCTGCGGCCCCGCCCTGCTGCCACAGTACAGGCTGGAAGAGACGAGCTTCGATTACGATGTGGAGATTCGCCTGAGCCGCTGAGCCTCTTCTGTTTGAACGTTACCATCCGCATACAATGAGAAATCCCCGGCACTGCCGTGTAAAACGGAACAGTGCCGGGGATTTTTTGTCTTAAGGGATAGGCAAAATCAGAGCGTGCCGAAAATACGATCTCCTGCATCGCCGAGACCGGGAACAATATAGCCGTTCTCGTTGAGATGATCGTCCACCGCCGCGCAATAGATCTGCACGTCGGGGTGTGCCTTCGTGAGGGCTTCAATCCCTTCCGGCGCAGCGATGATGCACATGAACTTGATGGCCTTCGGCGTGCTGCGCTTGATGATGGAAATCGCGTCGATGGCGGATCCGCCTGTGGCGAGCATCGGATCGAGGAGAATCACTTCACGGTTCTTGATGTCCTGCGGGAGCTTGTGGTAATATTCCACCGGCTGCAGCGTCTGATGATCGCGATAAAGGCCAATGTGGCCCACCTTGGCGGCCGGGACAAGCGTGAGAACGCCCTCCACCATGCCGAGCCCGGCGCGCAGAATCGGCACAAACGCCAGTTTCCGCCCGGAGATGACACGCGTGACGGCTTTGCCCATGGGCGTCTCGATCTCCGTCTCTTCCAGAGGGAGATCGCGGGTAGCCTCATAGCACATGAGCATGGCGATCTCGCTGACGAGCTCGCGGAATTCCTTGGCGCCCGTCTCCTTCTTTCGCAGGTAGGTCAGTTTGTGCTGAATCAGCGGATGATCCATCACAAATACCTGGTTTTCCATTGTGTTATTCCTCCTCGTGCATTTTCAGTCCTTGAGGGATCGGGAATTACAGCTCCCCATCCTCGATCTTCTTGATCAGGTTCACGCGGTTGAGATGGCGGCCGCCGTCAAAGGGAGTGGTGAGGAAAATCTGAGCCAGCTTCACGGCCATGGCTTCGTCGATCACACGGCCGCCCAGGCAGAGAATGTTGGCGTTGTTGTGGCGGCGCGTCATTTCCGTGCAGAACTCGTTTGTGCAGACGGAAGCTCGGATGCCCTTGACCTTGTTGGCCGCAATGCTCATGCCGATGCCGGTGCCGCAGCACAGGATACCCTTTTCACACTCCCCGCCCGTGATGCTGTGCGCGACGGCCGCGGCGATCGGCGGGTAATCGATCGATTCCGGCGTCATGCAGCCGAAATCGCGATAGGGAATGTCATTCTCCTCGAGATAGGCTTTGATTGCGTTCTTCAAATCAAAGCCGCCATGGTCACAACCTAAAGCAATCATGAATCACAACTTCCTTCCCTGTTATTTTATTGGGTGCGCAGGCGTTTTTTCAGCTCACGCTCCGCCTGCGGGACACGCAGATAAATGGGGGCCAATCGATCCGCAGAGAGCACCTCCCCGCGCCCAGCCATGGCAAGCGCCGCTCTGGCAGCGCCGCTTGCGCGCTGGTAGCGCACCGGTTCCGGCAGCAGCACGGCGCCCAGCGCCCGGAATTCCGGCAGCGGGGCGCAGAGGGCCGCGCCGTCTCCTGCGAGGTAAAGCTTCTCCCCCGGCCATGCGGCACAGACTGCGGCAGCCTCCGCCGCCGAAACGGCGCTGTCCTGCGTGAGGCGTTCCACCTTGCCGCCGGACACGCGGAACAGCGCGGTGTAGACCTGACCACAGCGGGCGTCCATGAGCGCACAGACAAGGCCCTCCACCATGGAGGCGCCGCACGCCATGGCCTCCAGCGTGGAGACGGCACAACACGGCTTTTCCAGCGCCATGGCCATACCCTTCACGCTCGAAACACCGATGCGCACACCGGTGAAGGAACCGGGTCCCGCTGTGACGGCGAAGAGATCGACGTCCTCCAACGCCGTGCGTGTGCAGGCAAGCAGCTGCTCCACCATGGGCATGAGCGTCTGGCTGTGTGTGAGGGCCGTGTTGCAGTAAAACTCCCCCAGTACCTTTTCATCCTCCACCAAGGCGGCAGAACCCGCCACCGCGGTAGATTCCAATGCGAGAATCTTCATCTATCAAAAACCTTCCTGAATCGTTATCCCGGAAACACGGGGGCGTCTTCCTCCCCCGGCAGGCCCTCGAACAGAAAGACCCGCTGGTTCTCCGTTTCGCCGCGCGAAAGCGTGACGCGCACAGCGTCCTCCGGCAGGGCGCCTTCGATGTTTTCGCTCCATTCGATGACGAGCACGCCGCCGCTTCCGAGGTAATCGAAAAAGCCGGTGGAATAGAGATCGTCCCATGAATCGACGCGGTACATATCAAAATGATAGAGCGGCACCCTGCCCTCGTGCTCGTGGACGAGCGCAAAGGTGGGGCTGGAAACCTCATCGGCAACGCCGAGACCGAGGGCAATACCGCGCGTAAAGGCCGTTTTCCCCATGCCCATCGGCCCGAAAAGGGCGATCACTTCGCCGCCGGAAAGGCGGGAACCGAGCCATTTGCCGAGCGCTTCCGTCTGCTTCCAGGAGTTCGTCGTCACACGCATGGAAAACCTCAGAACAAACCGGAGATCACGCCGGCTTCATCCACGTCGATCTTCTGGGCGGCAGGCGCCTTCGGCAGGCCGGGCATCGTCATGATATCGCCGGCATAAGCAACGACAAAGCCTGCGCCGTTCGAGAGGCGCAGATCGCGGATGGTCACGGTGAAGCCGGTAGGACGGCCGAGCAGCGCCGCGTTGTCGGAGAGCGAATACTGCGTCTTCGCGATACACACGGGCAGCTTGTCTCCACCCAGGGCCTTGATATCCGGCAAGGCCTTCTTTGCAGCCGGCGCATAAACGACACCATCCGCGCCATAAATCTCATGGGCAATCGTCTCAATCTTCTCCTCCACGGTCAGCCCGTCCGCATAAAGAGGCGCAAAATGGCGCTCCCCTTCCGTGCGGTCGATCTCGGACACAACCGTTTCGGCGAGCGGCACGGCCCCTTCCCCGCCCTTTGCAAAGGCTTCGGAGAGCGCATAGGGCACGCCGAGCTCACGGCAGCAATCGTCAATCACGCGGATTTCCGCCTCGGTGTCCGTGTGGAAGCGGTTGATTGCCACCACGACAGGCACGCCGTATTTACGCATGTTGGCCACATGCGCCTGCAGGTTCACAATGCCGCGCTCCAGGGCTTCCACATTTTCGGCGGCAAGATCCGCCTTGGCCACGCCGCCGTTGTACTTGAGCGCGCGGACGGTGGCCACCACCACAATGCAGTCGGGCGCAAGGCCGGCCAGGCGGCACTTGATATCGAGGAATTTTTCGGCGCCGAGGTCGGAGCCAAAGCCCGCTTCCGTGATGCAGTAATCGCCGAGCTTCAGCGCCAGCTTCGTAGCGCGCACGGAGTTGCAGCCGTGGGCAATATTTGCAAAGGGACCGCCGTGCACGATGGCAGGCGTGTTTTCCAGCGTCTGCACGAGGTTCGGCTGGATGGCGTCGCGCAGAAGAGCCGCCATGGCGCCCTCCGCCTGCAGATCGCGTGCAAACACCGGGCGGTTGTCATAGGTATAGGCGACAAGGATACTGCCGAGCCGCCGCTTCAAATCTGCAAGGCTGTCGGCCAGGCAGAGGATAGCCATGACTTCGGTGGCCACGGTGATGACGAAGCCGTCCTCGCGCGGCACACCGTTCACTTTGCCGCCCAGGCCCACCACGATATTGCGCAGCGCGCGATCGTTCATGTCAAGACAGCGCTTGATGAGCACACGGCGCGGATCAATCCCAAGCGTGTTGCCCTGCTGGAGGTGATTGTCGAGCATGGCGCAGAGCAGATTGTTGGCAGAAGTGATGGCGTGCATATCACCCGTGAAGTGCAGGTTGATGTCCTCCATCGGCACCACCTGCGCATAACCGCCGCCGGCCGCACCTCCCTTGACGCCGAACACAGGGCCAAGGGAAGGCTCGCGCAGTGCAACCACCGCTTTTTTGCCGATGCGTGCCATGGCTTCGCCCAGGCCGATCGTGGTGGTGGTTTTGCCCTCGCCCGCCGGCGTGGGATTGATAGCCGTCACGAGGATCAGCTTTCCGTTCGGCTGATCCTCCATCCGGCGGAAAAGGGCCTCGTTCAGCTTCGCCTTGAAGCGGCCATACGGCTCCAGCTCATTTGCCTGGACGCCGAGATCAGCCGCAACGTCAGCGATCGGCTTCATTTCCGTCTGCTGCGCTATCTCAATGTCAGTTAACATTCCTCTTCTTCCTCCATTTTTCAGTTTTCCGGTTTCAAAGGCGGAAAAAGCCGCCTGTTTTGATCATTATAGCACGAATTCAGAACGCTGCAAAGAGTTTATGGTCAATTTGTCCGGCATGCGGGATTACAGCACCTTGCGCAGGAAGAGCTCAAGCGGTTGATCGAAGGGCGTACCATGAAAGACAAGGCCGCCGCAGTCCACATAGCCCAGCCTCCGGTATAGGAACTGGGCGCGCTCGTCCACCTGGGTGGAGAGTACCGCGATGCGGTACCCGTTTTCACGCAGGAAATCCTCCCACAGCGCCATGGCCTGCGTACCGAGGCCCTCGCCGCGGCGCGATTCGCACAGAATGAGATGGTTCAGGAACGGAATCCGCTCCCACAGGATAAAATAGGAGAGCAAGCCCACGCGCTCCCCCTGTTCCCACAGTACAAAGCTGTTTCGGGCCGCAATACGATGGCGAAAGCTTTCCTCCGTGACGCGGTGTTCCAGACTCATGACAAAATCGTGGTCATCCTCTTTCAAAAAGCGAAGTTCCAAGGTAAAATGCCTCCTCTGTTCTTTTCTGCCCATGAAGCGGGGCGGTGGCGCAAACTCGCGCCGCACAAAAAAGCCTGCCGCAGGGATGGGCGTTCTGCGGCAGGCGGCCATTATGCGTTCTCTTCCTCGTTTCCGGGAATATAACTGTGATCCACAGTGACGACAGCGTGGTAAGCCGGATTGAGGGAAGCGATCCCTTCCTCAATCTGCCGCAGCAAATCCGCATCCCCGATGCGGAAACCGAAGGGCACGCAGACATCAAAGATCACATTCGAATGCGTTTTTCCCCAGACAACGCGGAAATCGTGCATCGTGATTTCCGGCGCAATCTGATGCAGAAGCTCATGCACCTTGAGCCGGAGATCGTTCGTGGGCGAGTCATCCGTCACAATGGGGTCCATGTGGATGACAAGGTGAATCTGCTTGTTCTGCAAAAAATCACGCTCAATGTTATCGATCAGATCGTGGCTCGCGAGGATGTCCTCGTGCGCATCCACCTCACAGTGGACGGAGGCAAAGATTCTGCCCTCTCCATAGCTGTGAACGTTCAGATCGTGCAGGCCCAGGATACCGGGCGTGGAAAGGATGGTGCGGCAGATGTCGTCAACCAGCTCTTTGGAAGGAGCGACGCCCAGGAGTGGATCGCTCGTCTCTTTCACCACCTTGATTCCCGTCCACAGGATGAGCAGCGCCACAATGACGCCCATGTAGCCGTCGAGGTTAAACCCGGCAACGGAGGACACAATGAGGCCGAGCAGCACGGCGGCCGTGGAGATGACGTCGCTCAGGCTGTCTGCCGCAGTGGCTTCGATTGTGGGCGAGGAGATGCGGCGGCCCACCTTGCGGTAAAACAGGCACTGCCACCCCTTCATAGCGCAGGAGAGCACCAGCACCACGACGGCGGCCGGGCTGAAGGCAGCCTCCTCCGGCTGGAGAATCTTACCCACGGATTCCTGCAGAAGCTGGAAGCCAAGGAACAGGATGAGGAACGAGACAATCAAACCGGATATGTACTCAATGCGCGCATGGCCATAGGGATGTTCCCTGTCCGCCGGCTTGGCGGACAGCTTGAAGCCGACCAGCGTGATGACGGAGGAAGCGGAGTCCGAGAGGTTGTTCACAGCGTCCGCAATGATGGAAACGCTGCCCGTCACGGCGCCCGTGACGGCCTTCATGGCGAAGAGCAGCAGGTTTGTGATAATGCCCACCATGCCGGAAAATTTTCCGTAGCGCTCGCGGACTTCCGGCCGGTCCGTCTCCTTCGCGTCACGGACAAAAAGACGTATCAAAAGTTCTGTCAAAACGACTCCGACCTTTCCACACAATCAGTGAAACAGTGAACCGCCGGCACAGTCGATTCCCACAATCAGCGGAAACTCTTCCACCACCAGCCGTTTGACCGATTCGCAGCCCAAATCCTCAAAGGCAATCACCTCCACGGAGCGAACCGCCTTTGCGGCCAGTGCCCCCGCGCCGCCGATGGCGCAGAGATAGACGGCGCCGTTGCGGCGGATCGCATCGCACACGGCCGGTGAACGCCCGCCCTTCCCGATCATGGCGGAAAGGCCGAGATCCAGCAGGCGCGGCGCAAACACGTCCATGCGGGCCGAGGTGGTAGGCCCGCAGGAACCGATCGGAAGCCCCTCCGGCGCGGGTGTGGGGCCGGCGTAATAGATGGCGCTCCCCTTCAGCGGGAAGGGCAGCTTTTTTCCCTCGTCGAGAAGGGCGCTGAAGCGCTTGTGGGCAGCGTCGCGCGCCGTGTAGACGATGCCGCTGAGCAGAATTTTATCACCGGCGCGCAGAGTTCGGGCAGTTTCGGCGATCTCCGCCATATCCACAAGGATTCTTCCGTTTTTCTCTTTCACAAAAAGACCCCCTCACATAGGAAAAACCGGCGGCCGGAAGACCGCGCGGCATGCAATTGTATGAATTATAACATCTTTTTTTTTCGCAGAATAAAGGCTGCCAGGGCCATAACGAGGACGGAGACGGCGATGGGAAACCAGAATTGCGGTGCGGGGATGCCGTCTACATTCATGCCGTAATACCCGGAAATCACCGTCGGAATAGAGATGATGAGCGTGATGGAGGCGAGCACCTTCATAACCATGTTCAGGTTGTTGCTGATGAGGGAGGCAAACGACTCCATGGTGCTCGAGAGAATATCAAGATAGATGCCGCTCATATCCACCGCCTGCTTGATCTCAATGAGCACATCCTCGAGGAGATCCTGATCCTCCTCGTAAAGCTTCACCACGCGGCCACGCATGATCTTCTCGAGCGTGAGCTCGTTGCTCTTGAGCGAAGAGGAAAAATACACAAGTGATTTTTCCATATCCATGAGCTGCAGCAGTTCGGAGTTTTTCATGGAATGGCGCAGTTCCTTTTCGATCATGCTGGTGGTGCGGTCAATCTGCTTCAGATACTGCAGATAACGCGAGGCGATGCGGAGCATGAGATGAAGGATGAAATGCGTTTTCAGGTTCGTCTGCACGCCGCGCACGATGCCCTCTGCAAATTCATCCAAGATCGGGCTTTCGCGCGTGGAAACGGTGATCACATTCTTTTCCGTGAGAATGATGCCGAGCGGCGTGGTGGCGTATGTGATCTCCTGATCCTCCCGCTCCACCACGGGGATATCGATGATAATCAGGGTGCTGGAATCCTCGCTGTCAATGTGGGAGGATTCCTCCTCATCCATTGCGGCGCGGAAAAAATCCGGCTCGATGGAAAAATCCCGGATCAGGCCGCCGATCTCGTCCTCAGACGGGGCCACACAGTTGATCCAGCAGCCCGGCTCCCAGGCCGGGACAGGGCGAATCCGCCCTTCAATCGTCTTGAAATAAGACAGCAATGTGCGTCATCTCCTTTATGAAATTGCCGAATCATACTGCCGCATAAAGGGTCAGGGTTCACAGTGCCACCTTCTTTCCCGAAACGATTGCAGGGCCGGCACCGTACTCCGCTGAAACAAGGGAGCGCGCGCCGGCATCCTAGGGTATTATAGATCATCCGCCGCTTTGAAAGCAAGAGATTGCGCGAAGTTTTACGCAACATTTTCGTCAGTTCCCGTTTTTTCGCCTGAAAAGAGTGGATTTCGGCTTTCTCGCCCTGTTTTCCGTGATGCATGATGAAAAAAAGACGGGCTTCCCCGGCAGGAAAGCCCGTCCTGTGCGCAAAACAGAACCGATCAGCTCAGGCGGAAACTTGCGCACTCCGTTTCGTCCTTGCGGCTTGCCCCGCTGCCGCAGACGGAGATCATCCCTGCCGTGCAGCTGCCGTTCTTCTGATACATGCAGTGCTGTGCGCTGCACTTCACGTCAAGGGACGTATTCGGCATGGAGCAGCCGCAGCTGTTGGAATAGCCGTCTTTCTCCATGAAGGAGGAGCAGTACGTCTGATCGCAGCCGCGGGCCGTTTTTCCTTCCACCTGGATGTCAGGGCGGCAGCAGCAGTTGTCTCTGTAATTCGCACAGTTTTTCACATCGCATTGCAAGCTCGTCATGATAAAGGCACCTCTCTCTTTCCGCCGGAAATCCGGCAGGAATAGTGTGTGCCGATATGTACCGTTTATGCATGCGCCTCCTGGGCAAAAAGGCGGGCCCGCTCGCGCAGGATGGCGGTGAGGAGCCGATCGGCCGTTTCCTCCTTTGTGAGGATCGGGAGCGCCTCTTCCCCATTCTTTGTGAGGATTGTGACGACATTCGTCTGCGTGCCGAATCCGGCGCCCGGCACCTTGAGGTTGTTCGCCGCAATCATCTGCACTTTCTTCTTATCGAGTTTTTTGCGCGAATTTTCCAGCATATCGCGCGTCTCCATCGAAAAGCCGCAGAGGAACTGGCCGGCCGGGCGGTGTTCGCCCAGATACAGCAGGATATCCTGTGTGCGCGCCAGCGGGAGGGAAAGCTCGCCGTCCCCCTTCTTCACCTTGTCCTCATACACCTCGGCCGGGCGGTAATCCGCCACGGCTGCTGCCTTCACAATCACATCCTGATTAGGCTGCCGCTCCGTCACTTCGCGGAACATGTCGGCAGCGCTCACGACGTCGATCGTCTCCACAAACCGGGGCTTTGCCAGCGCGGTGGGGCCGCTCACAAGCGTGACCTGCGCGCCGCGCCGCGCCGCCACCTTCGCAATGGCATAGCCCATGGAGCCCGTGGAATGGTTGGTGATGTAGCGGACGGGATCGATGGCCTCCTGCGTGGGACCAGCCGTCACAAGCAGACGGATGCCTTCCATGTCTTTCTCATATTCGATCGCCTGGCACGCCCAATCCAGGATCTCCTCCGGCTCCGGCATTTTTCCGGCGCCCACATCGCCGCAGGCCAGCCGGCCGGAAGCGGGCTGGGCCACGGTGTAGCCGTATTTGCAGAGCAGGGCAAGGTTATCCTGCGTGACGGCCGCTTCCCACATCCGCGTATTCATGGCCGGAAATACAATCTTCGGGCACTTGCAGGCAAGCACCGTGGTGGTGAGCATATCGTCGGCAATGCCGTGCGCCAGCTTCGCCAGAACATTGGCTGTTGCAGGCGCAATCACACAGAGATCCGCCTTTTTGGCCAACGACACATGCTCCACCTGGAATTCAAAATTGCGGTCGAACGTATCCACCGGGCACTTGTTTCCGGTGAGCGTTTCAAACGTGATTGGGTTGATAAAATTGACGGCGTGCGGCGTCATGATCACATGCACATCGCAGCCAAGCTTGACAAGCCCGCTCGCCACATAGGCGGCCTTGTAGGCGGCAATGCCGCCGCTGACGCCGAGCAGGACCGTTTTTCCCTTCATCATGGACGTCTCTTCCTTCCTCCCCGCGGGAATTCTGCCCGGGGTTTGTGATGTTTCCAGTATAACAGATGTTTTTGCGCTTGTCGCTCTTTTTGCAATCTTTCCGGTCAAAAAAGCCGCTCAGCCTCGAAAAAGGGCAGCGAGCAGCGTTTCCCGCTGGGAAGCAAGGCGCTCCGCGTTGAACGAGGGCAGGCGATTGCGCTGAAACGCTTCCACCATGCGCCAGGCTTCTGCAAGCGCGGCCGAGGCACGCCGGACAAGGGCACGGTAGCGCGACTCCACGTCTGCCAGCTCCGCGGCATACCGCTCGTCTGTGCCTTCCCGGACGGCAGCGCGGTAGAGATCGATCTCCTCGTCCCCCGGCCGTTCCGGGAAATATTCGTGCGGGGCAGTGCTGTCGAACACACAGAAGCCCAGTTCACGGACCAGCACCATGTCGCAGCTGTTTGGGTCGAGGGAGCAGCGGTAAAATTCCACGTCAAAGCCGTTTTCCTGTGCGGCGGCGGCAATGCGCTTCAAAAAGGTGGATTTTCCCGTGCCGGGACGGCCCTTGAGAAAATAGCGGCGATCCAGCTCCTGCGTGATGCTTCTGATGTGATCGACGGAGCCGGACACGGTGGCGGCGCCGAAGAAGCGCTCCACACACGCCCCCTTTCCCGTGAGGGAACGCTTTACGCCGATGAGGCTTTCACACGTCTCCGCAGCCAGACGGTCTGCCGCGGCAAAATCCATGTTTTCAATATAATAGCGTTCCCACTCGTCGTGCACAACACGGGCCCGGCCAAACGATTCCCAGGCCGTTTGCAGTGCGGCGCGCGCCGCAAGAAGGGATTCATCCTCCTGGGCTGCAAGGGCAGAAAGCGCACCCGGGCGCCAGGTCTGCCGGTTGATCACGCCTGCGGAGAGCTGCGGCACGATCAGCCCCATGGGCCGATCCGTGAGGCAGTTGTGAATCCACTCCACCCGCAGGCCGCGCGCTTCCGCCTCCTGCGCGGCCCGGGAAAGAAGCTTTCCTGCCGTCTCTTCCGGAAAATCGCTCAGCTCCTGCACGTTTGCAAGTCCGCCGAAGCTCTGGCCGAACAGATCCACGTATCCGGCAGAACTGTTGGCGTCGACAAAATAATGAAGGACAGGTTGGGGGGGCATATGCGTTCTCCTTTCCATACAAAAAGCGTCTTTTCCTTAAAGCCGCTTTCAGTATATGCAAGAAAAGCAGCGCTATGACAAAGGACAAAGCACGAGCTCCAGCTGGCAATCGAACGGTTCCTGTTCCACATGCTTTTGCTGCGGCAGACAAGCGTCCCTGCAACCCAGCCCACGGTAAAATGCCTGCGTCTCTGCAGCGGAATGAGCGGAAATATACAGCTTTTCAGCCCCTTGTTCCCTAGCCCATGCACCGGCAGCCGCCAACAGTGAGCGACCGATGCCCATGCGTCTCATGTCCTCTGAAACATGCAGGCTGGTCATATCCAGATATCGATTAGCCCCGCCAAAGAGGCCTGATTCCACCGAGACAAAGCCCTTTAACACACCGCCGCAGAACGCGCCGCATACCAGGCCGCCTCGCCGCACCGTACGGCGGAGCAGCTCCACCAGCTTAGCGTACTCTTCCTCCGTCCAGTCATCGAGAAAGGGATCGTCCCGCACAACCCACTTTTCCCCTTCCCTGCGCCAACAGGCAGTCACCTCCTGCCGCCTATAAAAGGAGGCAAACAGAGCGCGGGTAATCTCTTCTTCTTGCAAAGGGCGCAGGCGCACCAGAGCTTTGTGCAGCAGGATTCGATCCCGCAGCTGGACGCCATCCTCCCAGATAGGATGATCGTAGTGCTCTAAAAAATAATTTGCAACGCGCTCGTAAGGATGAAAACCACAGGCCCTATAAAATGGGATCGTCGCTGGGCTATCCCCCGTGCCCACCCGCAGGAGGCGGTAACGGCAGGCGTATTTCTTTTCCAAAAAGCGAATAAGCTGCGTTCCATAGCCGCGTCTGTGGCAGCCCGGGGTAACGGCTAAGTTTTGCAGCTCCAGCACGCCATCCCCCTCGTCAGTCACCACACACTCCGCATACACGTCGTCATCTTCCAGCACATACATGGTACCGCGATCCAGATATTGATCGATCAACTCTTCCTGTTCATCCGCCAACAGGAGCAAGTTTTGATATCGTTTTTTCCGTTCACGAACCTCGTGGATCTGCATGATTGAAATTCTCCTTTGTCAAAAATCCGGGACACTGATTTTGGCTCCTCGAGGGCCATTATAACGCATCTTTCTGAAAATGCAATGATAATTTGCAGCAGCTTGCAAAAACAGGCGGCCCCACCCCCTTCTTTCAGAGGTGTGGAGCCGCCTGTCGCGCTAAAGAAGCGCCGTGCGCTTTTAGCAGGCAAACTGACTGTTGTACAGCTTGGAATAAAGTCCACCCTTTGCCAAAAGCTCCTCGTGTTTGCCCTGCTCTATGATCCGGCCATCGCGCATCACAAGGATTTTGTCCGCGCTGCGAATGGTAGAAAGGCGGTGCGCCACGATAAAGGTAGTGCGGCCGCGCATGAGGCGATCAAACGCTTCCTGCACCTTGAGCTCGGTGCGCGTATCGATGGAGGAGGTCGCCTCGTCGAGAATCAGCATGGACGGGTGGCACAGCATGACGCGCGCAATGCAGAGAAGCTGCTTCTGCCCCTGGGAAAGGCTGCCGCCGTCCTCGGTGATGAACGTATCGTATCCCTTTGGCAGGCGGCGGATGAAACCGTGCGCATGGCTTGCCCTGGCAGCGGCAATCATCTCGTCGTCCGTCGCGTCGGGGCGGCCCATCTTGATGTTTTCGCGGATGGTGCCCGTTTTCAGCCAGGTCTCCTGCAGCACCATGCCGTAGCTGCTGCGCAGGCTTCTGCGCGTGACGGTGCGGATATCCTCGCCTTCCACGGCGATGGCGCCGCCGTCCACATCATAAAAGCGCATGAGCAGATTGATGAGCGTTGTCTTGCCGCAGCCGGTTGGCCCGACAATGGCGATGCGCTGTCCCGGCTTCACTGCCAGGTTCAGCCCGCCGATCAGTGGACGGTCCGGATCGTAGGAGAAGGAAACGTCCTGCAGAGACACATGGCCTTTCACATTGGAGAGCACGGCGGCGTCCGGCTCCTCCGGCACCTGCGGCTCCTGCTCGATCAAATCAAAAATACGGCCCGCGCAGGCCAGGGCATTCTGCAGCTCCGTGACCACGCCGGAAATCTCATTGAACGGCTTCGTGTACTGGTTTGCATAACTGAGCAGGCAGGTGAGATTACCAACGGTGATGCCGCCGCCGATCGCCACCAGCGCGCCCGTAAGGCCGACGCCTGCATAGACCACGCTGTTCACGAACCGCGTGGCCGGGTTCGTGATGGAGGAAAAGAAGGTGGCGCGCAGCGAATACTTGGCAAGCTGGTCATTGACCTCGTCAAATTGATCGAGCGACGCCTTCTCGCGAGAAAAGGCCTGCACCGTCTTCTGGCCGCCGATCATCTCATCGATGAGGGCCGTCTGGCGGCCGCGTGTTTCGGACTGCAGCTTGAACATGGCGTACGTGCGGCGCGCAATGAAGCTCGCCACGAAGAGCGAGATCGGCGTGAGAAGCACCACCACGAGCGTGATGCCCGGATGAATGGAGAGCATGAAGCACAGCGTGCCCAAAATGGTGACAATGCCTGTGAAGAGCTGTGTGAAACCCATGAGAAGGCCGTCCGCAAACTGATCCACATCCGCAATCACGCGGCTCACAATCTCGCCGTGCGGGTGCGCGTCAAGATATTTGAGCGGCAAAATCTGAATTTTGCGGAACGCCTCGTCGCGCACATCGCGCACCACCTGATAGGTGATCTTGTTGTTGATGGTGTTCATGAGCCACTGGAGCAGCGCCGTGACGGCGACGATCCAGGCAATCCGCACCAGAAGGGCGGCGATCCCCGTGAAATCCACCTGGCCCGGGCCGAGGATAAGGTCGATCGCCTCGCCGACGAGGACGGGAACATAGAGGGTGAGCGCCACCGTGACGGCGGCGAACAGAATGGAGAGTGCGAGCAGAAAGCGGTACCGCTTCAAGCGGCGGAGTACCTTGCCGAGCGCCTGCATTTGCTGGCCGTGCGGAACTGCCATATCACGCATCCTCCTTTCTGAACTGGGAACTGTAAATTTCCCGGTATACCTCGCAGCTCTCCATCAGCTCGTCATGCGTGCCGGAGCCCGCAATGCGGCCGTCGTCCAGCACGAGAATGCGATCCGCATAGCGGATGGAGGCAGCTCTTTGCGAGACAAGAAAGACGGTGGGGCTGTAGGGAAGATCGCGGAGGGAGCGGCGCAGCGCCGCATCGGTGGCAAAATCCAGGGCGGAAGCACTGTCATCAAGGATCAGGATGCGCGGACGGCGCACCAATGCGCGGGCAATCGTGAGACGCTGCCGCTGGCCGCCGGAGAGATTGCGGCCGCCCTGCTCCACGGCAAAGTCGAGGCCGCCCTCCTTGCTTTCCACGAGCTCCTGCGCCTGGGCAGCGGCCAGTGCTTCCCAGATTTCGTCGTCGGAAGCATCCGGTTTGCCCCACTGCAGATTTTCCCGCACCGTGCCCTGGAAGAGCTCCGCCTTCTGCGGCACGACGCCGATCTCACCGCGGAGTTCCTCGGCGGGATACGCGCGCACATCCACACCGTCCACCAACACCTCCCCCCCCGTCGCGTCATAAAAGCGCGGGATCAGGTTGACGAGAGAGCTCTTGCCGGAACCGGTGCCCCCGATGACGCCGATCGTCTCCCCCGCGCCGGCCTGGAATGTGATGCCGGTGAGGGAATCCTCGCCCGCCCCACTGTAGCGCAGTGAGACATCGCGGAATTCCACGCAGGGAGCGCCCTCCTGCCGGGCCGGGGAAAGGGACGCCTGTTTCTGGCTGGAGGTGACCTCAAACACGGACGCGATGCGGTTGCCGCAGGCAACGGCGCGCGTGATATTGATGATGAGATTCGCCATTTTGATGAGCTCGGTAAGAATCTGGGACATGTAGTTGTAAAGGGCCACCACCATGCCCTGCGTAAGAATGCCGGCCTCCACACGGATGGCGCCCGTCCAGATCAGGGCGACGACTGCCAGATTGATGATGACGTAGGTGACAGGGTTCATGAGAGCGGAAATGCGGCCCACAAATTTCTGCACATTCGTCAAATCCTCGTTGCGCGTATCGAACTCGCGGATCTCCTCTTCCTCCTTGCAGAAGGCGCGGAGCACGCGGACGCCGGTCAGATTTTCGCGTGTGATGCCGAGGATGCGGTCAAGCCGCGCCTGCACCTTGCGGTAGAGAGGGATGGAGATCAGCATGATGCCGAATACCACGATGCACAGCAGCGGAATGGCGGCGGCAAACACGAGCGCAGCCTGCCAGTCAATGGTGAAGGCCATAATCATGGCGCCGAACACCACGAAGGGCGAGCGCAGGAGCAGGCGAAGCGTGAGGTTCACGCCGTTCTGCACCTGATTTGCGTCGCTCGTCATGCGCGTAATCATGGTAGACGCGCCGAGCGTGTCGAGCTCCGTATAGGACAGGCTTTGGATGTGGGCGAACAGGGCGTGGCGAATCTTCGCCACAAAACCGACGGCAGCCTTGGCCGCAAAGTACTGCGCAGTGATGGAGCACACAAGCCCCACGATGCCCAGAGTGATGAGCACAAGGCACATGCGCACAATATAGCCCTGATCCCGGTTCTGGATGCCGACATCGATCATGGAGGCAACCACCAGCGGGACAAAGAGCTCGAAAGAGGCTTCGAGCAGTTTGAACAACGGGCCGAGGACCGTCTCTTTCCCATACCCTTTCAGATAAACAAACAGCTTTTTCAATGTTTCCACTCTTTCAATCCGTGCGCGCTCAGCGGTTCAGCGCTTCCAGGCTGGAACGGATCAGGGCGATGTGTTCCTCCAGCTTCGCGGCGTTCTGGCGCACGCCCTCCACGACGTTGGCCGGAGCCTTGGAGATAAACTTTTCGTTGTGCAGCTTCGCCGTTGCCGTGGCAAACTGCTTTTCGGCGCTCTGCAGCTCCTTGTTCAGGCGCGCAATCTCGGCCTCCTTGTCCACAAGCTCGTCCATCTGGATATAGATTTTTGCGTCCGGCGTCACAATTGTCACGGCGCCATCCAGATCAAACGACGGGGCCACCTCGATCTCGGTGGCATAGGCGAGCCGCTGGAACACGGGCGCGCCCTCCTCAAACACATCGGGCTTGGCCGTGGCAATATAGAGCTTGGTGCGGCGGCCGGGCGCCACGTTCATCTCGCTTCTGCGGTTGCGCACGCCGCGCACGGCTGCCATGACGCTCTCCATACGGGAAGCGGCTTCGTCAAATGTGAGGCTCTCGTCATAGGCCGGGTAGCTGCTCACGATGAGCGCGTCGCCATCATGCGGCATGGCCTGCCAGATTTCCTCCGTGATATACGGCATGAAGGGATGCAGCAGGGCCAGCGTGCGAGTCATGACCCACACAAGGACCTGGCGGACCTCCTGAGCGGCCTGCTCGTCCGTGCCCGTGAGGCGGATCTTGGCAATCTCGATGAACCAGTCGCAGAACTCATCCCACAGGAAGTCGTAAACCTTCTGCGCGGCAATGCCGAGCTCAAACTTTTCGAGGTTTTCGTTGACCTCCTTTGCCACACGGTTGAATTCATGCAGAATCCAGCGGTCTTCCGTGGCCAGATGGGCAGGCAGTTCGTTCTTCACGTCCTTGCCCTCAATGTTCATGAGGATAAAGCGGGAAGCATTCCACAGCTTGTTGGCAAAATTGCGGCTGGCCTCCACACGCTCGGTGGAATAGCGCGTGTCGTTTCCGGGGCTGATGCCCGTGACAAGCGTGAAGCGAAGGGCGTCTGCGCCATACTGGGCGATGACCTCGAGCGGATCGATGCCGTTGCCGAGCGATTTGCTCATCTTGCGGCCCTGCGCGTCGCGCACAAGGCCATGGAAGAAGACCGTCTTGAACGGGACTTCCTTCATGTGCTCGAGACCGGAGAAAATCATGCGGGCAACCCAGAAGAAAATGATGTCATAGCCGGTGACGAGCGTATCCGTGGGATAGAAATATTCGAGCTCCTTCGTCTTTTCCGGCCAGCCGAGCGTGGAGAACGGCCACAGGGCGGAGCTGAACCACGTGTCGAGCGTGTCCTCATCCTGGTGCAGATGTGTGCAGCCGCACTTCGGGCAGGCATGGGGCTCTTCGCGGGCCACGATCGTCTCGCCGCATTCGGGGCAATACCAGGCCGGGATGCGGTGGCCCCACCAGAGCTGGCGGGAAATGCACCAATCCTTGATGTTTTCCATCCAGTTGTAATACGTCTTCGTCATGCGGTCGGGGATGAACTGGATGCGGCCGTCGCGCACGCAGTCCACAGCCGGACCGGCCAGCGGCTTCATCTTCACGAACCACTGCTTGGACACGCGCGGCTCCACGACGGATCCGCAGCGGTAGCACGTGCCGACGTTGTGCTTGATGTCCTCCACGCGCACGAGGAAGCCCTGCTCCTCGAGATCATGTACAATGGCCTTGCGCGCTTCCAGGCCGCTCATGCCGCAGTACTTGCCGCCGTTTTCGTTGATGCTGCCGTCCTCGTTCATGACGTTGATGACTTCCAGATTGTGGCGCAGGCCCACTTCGAAGTCGTTCGGGTCATGGGCCGGGGTGATTTTGACGACGCCGGTTCCAAAATCGCGTTCCACATAGGTATCGGCGACGACGGGGATCTCGCGGCCGACCAGAGGCAGGATAAGTGTCTTGCCGATCATAGACTGATAGCGCTCGTCGTCCGGGTGAACGGCAACGGCCGTATCGCCCAGCATCGTTTCAGGACGGGTGGTGGCCAGTTCCAGATAGCCGGAGCCATCCTTGAACGGATAGCGCAGGTGCCAGAAATGGCCGTCCTTTTCCTCAAATTCCACCTCGGCGTCGGAGATGGAGGTCCTGCAGTGCGGGCACCAGTTGATGATGCGCTCGCCGCGGTAAATCAGGCCCTTTTCATAGAGGCGCACAAACACCTCGCGCACCGCCTTGGAGCAGCCCTCGTCGAGCGTGAAGCGTTCGCGGTCCCAGTCGCAGGAGGAGCCGAGCTTCTTGAGCTGCTCCACAATGCGGCCGCCGAACTTGCGCTTCCACTCCCAGGCGCGTTCCAGGAACGCCTCGCGGCCGATCTGCTCCTTCGTGAGCCCTTCCTTGCGCATGGCCTCCACGATCTTCGCCTCCGTGGCGATGGAAGCGTGATCGGTGCCGGGCAGCCAGAGAGCGCAATATCCCTGCATGCGGCGCCAGCGGATCAGGATATCCTGCAGCGTCTCATCGAGCGCATGACCCATGTGGAGCTGGCCGGTGATGTTCGGCGGCGGAATCACAATGGTGTACGGCTTCTTCTTCGGGTCCGGATCGGCGTGGAAATACTTCCCGTTCATCCAGAACTCATAGATTCGGTCCTCGACGTCGCGGGGATCGTACGTTTTGGCAAGTTCCTTGCTCATGTTCCTGCATTCCTCTCTTTCTGATTCACAAGCGATGCGCAAAAGATTGAAAAAGCCCCGGATTCGGCAAAACCGAATCCGGGGCGAACAATGGCTCATTCGCGGTACCACCCGTGTTCAGCCGCAATCTCGCGGCCCTTTTCCCCTTTGCGGGGCTGCCTTAACGCGGCCAGACGGCCGCCCCTACCACGAGTTCAGGGCGGCGGCTCCGGGGCGACTGATGCACGGCGCGCCTTTCACCGGCTTCCACCAGCCGCCGGCTCTCTTTGCAAAGCTTCGCGCCGTCTTTTTCCCCTTCCCTGCCTTTGGGAAAAACCACACCGGCGTTTCCAAACGGAACACCCGTGCGGCATATTTTCTCCATTATAGCAGTGCCGTTCCGCGTTTGTCAAGGCGGCTGCGCAAAAATGCGGCCGTCACACCGGGCCGGCCAGGCCGGGCAGTTTTGCCTGAAAGGAGGACGGCGCACCGGGCGTGCTGTCCACCACGGCGGCGATCAGCAGGCAGACAACATCCTCCCTGTGGCGGGCTTCCACACAAACACAGGCCCTGCCGCAATACCAGCCCCGCCCGTGCGTCATGATGACGGCGCCGCGCGCATCCACCACGTCAAAGCTGCCGGAAAAACAATCGCCGCGCGTCTTCCACGGCACGCCGTAGAAGCGGTATGGCCTCCGGGGCGCGGCAAGATTCCGGGTGATCACAGCCCGCTTGCGCCCTGCCTGCCACACCGTGTGGCAGGAAAGCAGAGGGGTTCCCACACGCAGCACGCGGCCGCGCTCCCGGCCGCTGCAATCGACCAGTGCCAGCTTGCCCGTGAAGGGGTTTTTCTCGCCGATGATGCGGAAGGCAGGCGTGCCGTCCGGCAGCAAGACCGTGAAATAAGGGACGATCTCGCCCGCTGCCGCTCCCGTTTCCCGCAGCATCACATACTGCACTTGAACTCCTCCCTCCCATGTGTTCTCTCCTATTATAATAAAGATATGGAAAAACCGCAATGGAATTTCGTGAAAAGATGCGCTGCGGGAATGGTTCCCGCCTTGAGAAAGGGTGCGATCCGCGCTATAATGAAAGGAAACAGGAAAAAACGGGAACGTGCCGGTATGCACGGCGTGTCCCGATGGGCGGAAAGGCGGAAAAGCAGATGAAACTCCCCGAAACGGATCGCAAACCGCGGCGCAGGCTCTGGCTGCTCCTGCTGCTGTGCTACCCGGCCGCGGCCATTCTCCTGCTTCTGGCGGAATGCGTACCGGGCTTCGCCGAGCAATATGCACGCGGCCCATATGCCGTATATTCCCGCGCGGGCAACTTTTTTAGCGCTCTCTTCCCCTTTTCGCTGGCTGAGATTCTCCTGATTCTGGCCACCGCGTTCGCTGTTTTCTGGATTGTGAAACAGGTCGTGCGCATTGTGCGCGCCAAAGGCGCGCGGCTGCGGGAAACAGGCGGTTCGCTGCTCCGTCTGCTCTGTGCTGCAGGCGTCGTGTTGCTGCTCTTCCAGCTCAACTGCGGCATCAACTATTCGCGCGACTCTTTTGCCGAAACATGCGGCCTCCCGGTGCAGGAATCCAGCCGGGAGGAGCTGGAAACGCTCTGCAGCTCCCTGGTGGAAAAGCTGAACACACTGCGCCCGGAGGTTGCCGAGGACGCGAAGGGAGTGATGACGCTCTCCGCATCCTTCTCCTCGCTTGGCAGCGATGCGGGCCGCGCGTTTACCACACTGCAGAAGGAATACCCGCTTCTCACTGGCGGCTACAGCGCCCCGAAGCCCGTGCTGCTCTCGCGTCTTCTGTCGTGGTGCAACATCACAGGCGTCTTTTTCCCGTTCACCTTCGAGGCCAACGTAAACACGGACGTACCGGATTACTCCGTGCCCTCCACCATGTGTCACGAGCTTTCGCACCTGCGCGGCTTCATGCGGGAGGATGAGGCCAATTTCATTGGGTACTTGGCCTGCTGCTGCAGTGACAATTACGATCTGCAGTATTCCGGCCTGATGCTGGCGTTCATTCACGCCAACAACGCGCTGTTTGCCGCGGACGCGGAGAAAGCTTCTGAAATTTATAATACGCTCAACGCGGGAACATTGCGGGATCTTGCGGCAAACAACGCCTATTGGAAACAATTTGAGGGACCGGCGGCCGAGGTGGCCGAAGCGGTGAACGACACATACCTCAAAGTGAACCGGCAGGAGGACGGTGTGCGGAGCTACGGCCGCATGGTGGATCTGCTGCTGGCGGAGCAGCGCGCAAACAACAGATAAAAATTTTGCCGGGATTGCGGTTTTTTCCTGCTTTTCCGGGCAAGAAGACGAAACTTTCCTTGACTTTGCGGCCATTTCATGGTACGGTATAGAGGGATAGAATAAAAATATTCCACTATTTTTGATATTTTAGCAATAGCAGATAAGCCAAAGGTGCTTTCGCGCCCGGTTCAGAGAGAGGATCGTTGGGTATGCAAACGGAGGATAGGCGCAGTTATGTTTTAAGGCTGCTGGAAAACCGTCCGTCTGTCACTGTGACAGAGCTGAGCGCCCACTTTGGCGTTTCAGAGGTCTCCGTGCGGAAACTTTTGACCGCGATGGAACAGGAAGGCACCATCAAGCGCACATGGGGCGGCGCGGTTAGCACCTCCACCTTGTTGGCAGAAGAGCTGGAAAACGGGCGCGAGCCTGCCGGAATTGCAGAAAAAAAGTCCATTGCCAGGGCGGCCTATGCATGCATTGAGGATTCCGACACCATTTTCCTGGATTGCGGCGCGACGACCATTCAGCTTGCCAGGCTGATCCGAAAAGGGAAAAAGAGGAATGTGCTCATCGCCACCACCGGGCTGAACATTGCCATGGAACTCGCCGATTCCGGCGATATTGCCGTTATCATGATCGGCGGGGAAGTGCAGCCGAGCGTGCTCTCCTGCGCCGGTGCGTTTGCAGAAAGCATGCTGAACAGCATGTATTTTGACAAAGGGTTTATCAGCGGCAATTACCTCACGGTGAACCATGGCCTGACGACGCCGAACGCGGACGATGCCCGGTTCAAGCGAATCATCATGGAACATTGCAGGGAAACTTACATTGTGATCGATTCCTCCCGTTTCGGGGACGATTCCCTAAGCCTGATCGCAAAGGCTGATGAACTGGGAAACATCATCACAGATTGGAACGTTCCCGGGGAGCTGCTTCGCGGCTTTGAAAATCAGGGAACACACGTGATTCAAAGCACAAAATAACCGCCGAAATCAAACAGGGCTCCGAAACCGCGCTGCGGTCCCGGAGCCCTCTTCCGGAGCCCTCTTTTTGATTAGGAAAGCCTCGATTTAAAGTCGCCGTAGCCAAACTGCTTCACGAGGAAAAGGGTGCCCGTGCGATCCCGCCACACAATGGAAGGAAGCATCATCCCATTGAAGGTGTTTGTCTTGACCATCGTATAGAGTGCCATATCCTCAAAGACAAGCTGATCCCCCGGCTGCAGCGGCCGATCAAAGGAATAGTCGCCGATCACGTCCCCGGCCAGGCAGGTGGGGCCGCCCAAGCGAAATGTATACGGCTTTTCCCCGGGCTGACCCGCCCCCTGCAGCGGCGGACGGTACGGCATTTCCAGCACATCCGGCATATGGCAGGCGGCGGAGGTGTCGAGAATGGCAATGTCGATGCCGTTTTGCATGGTTTCGAGCACACTCGTTACCAGGAACCCGGCGCCCAGCACCACGGCTTCCCCCGGCTCGAGATACACCTCCACACCGTACGTCTCCCGCAGATGGCGCACAATGCGGATGAGCCGATCGATGTCGTAGCCGGGGCGGGTGATGTGATGGCCGCCGCCGAGGTTCAGCCACTTCATGCGGCCGAGGAAACGCCCAAACTTTTCCTCGAGGGCTTCCACCGTCTGCTCAAGCGCGTCGGAATCCTGTTCACAGAGTGTGTGGATATGCAGGCCGTCGAGCAGCGGCAGGAGAGATTCGTCGAAATTGGCGAGCGTTGTGCCAAGGCGCGAACCGGGTGCGCAGGGATCGTAGATCGCATGGCCCTCCTGCGTGGAACATTCCGGGTTCAGGCGCAGGCCGGTGGATTTCCCCGCAGCCCGCGCGGAAGGGGCAAACCGCCGCACCTGGGCAGGGGTGTTGAACACGATGTCATCCGCATAGCGCAGCAGCTCGTCCCACTCGTCCTCGCGGTAGGCCGGAGAGAAAACGTGCGTTTCCCCGCCGAATTCCTCGTGGCCGAGACGCGCTTCGCACAGGCCGCTTGCCGTGGTGCCGGCCAGGTACTGCCGAAGCAGCGGATACACGGAATACATGGAGAACGCCTTCTGGGCAAGCAGAATTTTGCAGCCTGCGCGCTCCTGCACGCTGCGCAGGATCTCAAGGTTGCGCGTGACAAGCGATTCATCCACGAGAAAATACGGCGTGCGGGGCGGTTGTGTGAGCTGTCTCATTCGTCCACCAGCGTGGGGTTCTCATCGATCTGCCAGGGCAGGCCCCACTTGTTCAAAGCATCCATGTACGGGTCCGGATCAAACTCCTCCACGGTGTAAACACCGGGCTTCTTCCACTTGCCGGTGAGCAGCATCATGGCGCCTACCATGGCGGGCACGCCGGTAGTGTAGGAAATGGCCTGGGATCCGACTTCCCGGTAGCATTCCTGATGATCGCAGATGTTGTAGATATAAGCCTTCTTCTCCTTGCCGTCCTTCTTTCCGGTGAAGATACAGCCGATGTTGGTCTTTCCCACAGTGCGGGGGCCGAGCGTGGCCGGGTCCGGCAGGAGGGCTTTCAGGAACTGAATCGGCACAATCTTGTGGCCGTCGAACTCCACAGGCTCGGTGGAGAGCATCCCCACATCCTCGAGGCATTTCATGTGGGTTAGGTAGCTCTGGCCGAACGTCATGAAGAAGCGGATGCGCTTGACGCCCGGAATGTTCTTCGCGAGGGATTCAATTTCCTCGTGGTGCAGGAGGTACATGTCCTTCTCCCCCACGCCCTTGAAGTTGTATTCGCGCTTGATGCTCATGGCGGGGATCTCCACCCAGCGGCCGTTCTCCCAATAGGAGCCGGGAGCGGAAACCTCGCGCAGGTTGACCTCGGGATTAAAGTTGGTGGCAAAGGCATAGCCGTGATCGCCGCCGTTGCAGTCCAGGATATCGATGGTGTCAATCTCGTCAAAGAGATGCTTTTGGGCATAGGCGCAATAGGCCTGCGTCACGCCGGGATCAAAGCCGGTGCCGAGCAGTGCCGTGAGGCCGGCCTTCTCGAATTTCTCGCGGTACTCCCACTGATAGGAATAGTCAAAATAGGCGGAGAAGCCCTCTTCCCTGCAGCGCTTTTCATACCGGGCGCGCCAGGCGGGATCGGAGAGATCCTCCGGCTCGTAATTTGCCGTGTCGAGATAGTTGACGCCGCACGCGAGGCAGGCATCCATGATGGTGAGATCCTGGTACGGCAGAGCAATGTTCATGACGAGGTCAGGCCGGCAGGAACGGATGAGCGCCTCCACCTGATCGGCGTGGTCGGCATCCACCTGCGCAGTGGTAATCTTCGTCTTCGTCTTGCCTTCCAGTTTTTCCTTGAGCGCGTCGCACTTTGATTTCGTGCGGCTGGCAATGCAGATCTCCTCAAAGACCTCGCTGTTCTGGCAGCACTTCTGAATGGCGACGGAAGCCACGCCGCCGCAGCCGATGATCAAAACTTTCCCCATTGTCGTTTCCTCCAGTTTCAAATATTATTTTCAGAGTATCCCGGTATTACGCCTGTTCCGGCAGCAGGGCCAGCAGCATTTCGCGCACTATTTTGCAGGCGGCCGCCGTGGAATTCCCGCTGGGATCATACGGCGGGCTCAGCTCGTTCACATCGCAGGCGACGACGTTCGCAGACCGGCACACGAGCGTGGCGGCCCGGCGCAGCTCGTCGAACGAGACGCCTCCCGGCTCCGGCGTCCCCGTGCCGGGGAAGACGGAGGGATCAAGCACGTCGAGATCCACCGTGAAATAGACGGGCAGGCCGGCAAGCGAGCGGAGCGTTTCCTCCAGCCCCTCAAAGGAAAAGCGGCTTGTCTTCACGTGGGACGCGCCCCACCGGAATTCCTCGCGGTCGCCGGAGCGGATGCCAAACTGGAAGATGCGCCCATCCCCCACAAGCTCCCAGCAGCGCCGCAGCACACAGGCGTGCGAGAGGGAAACGCCGAGATACTCGCTGCGCAGATCGGCGTGCGCATCAAAGTGCACGATGTGCAGATCCGGGAAGCGCTTCACCGCCGCCCGCACGGCGCCGAGCGTGACGAGATGTTCCCCGCCCAGCAGGAAGGGGCGTTTTCCCGCCTGCAGGATGAGGGAAGCGCGCTCCTCAATGTCGGCGAGGGCGCGCTCAGGGCTGCCGAAGGGAAGCTCCAGGTCGCCGCTGTCGAACACAAGCGCGTCGAGAAGATCCCTATCCTGATACGGGCTGTAGCTCTCCAGGCCGTAAGACTCATGGCGAATGGCTGCGCTGCCGAACCGTGTGCCGGGGCGGTAGGAGGTGGTGCAGTCGAAGGGCGCACCGAACAGCACGGTGTCCGCCTCCTCAAAGGAAGCGTCGCAGCAGAGAAACGTCTCAATATTTCTGTTCAACATCTTTCAGCAGATCCTCCACATAAGCGGGCAGATAAAATGCGCCCTTGTGCAGCGTTGTGGTGTAGTAGCGGCATTTGAGGCCGCGCATGTTCCACTGCGTTTCCTTCAGGTCGCGCAGCGGATGATATTTTTTCGAGGCAAAGCCGAACAGCCAGTGGCCGGAAGGATAGGTGGGAATGTGCGCCTGATAGACGCGGCTGATGTGGAAGGACTCCACGATCAACTTGTGGGCGCGCTGGCAGGCGGCGGCATCTGCCGCATAGAAGGGGCTTTCATGCTGGTTCACCATGATGCCGTCCTCCCGCAGCGCCTTGAAACAGCTTCCGTAAAATTCACGGGTGAACAAGCCTTCCCCCGGGCCAAAGGGATCGGTGGAGTCCACAATGATGAGATCGTAGCAGTTTTCCTTGGAACGCACGAAGCGCACGCCATCCTCATAGTGGATGGAAAGGCGCGGATCGTCGAGGCGGCAGGCCGTCTGCGGCAGATATTTCTTGCAGACCTCCACTACAAGGGGATCGATCTCTGCCATATCGATGTGCTCGATCTCCGGGTAGCGGGAAAGCTCGCGGATCACGCCGCCGTCCCCCGCGCCGATCACAAGGACGTCGCGCACCTTCGGATGCACGGCCATGGGCACGTGGGTGATCATTTCATGGTAAATGAACTCATCCTTTTCGGTGAGCATCATGTAGCCGTCGAGCGTGAGGAAGCGGCCGAATTCCGGCGATTCAAACACATCGATGCGCTGGAATTCGCTTTTGCCGGAATAGAGCTGGTGGTCCACACGGATCGAGAGCTTCACATTCGGTGTCTGCGCTTCTGAAAACCAAAAATCCAAGTTCATTCCTCCTTCAGCACGTTCAGCCGTTCAATCTCCGGATTTTCCGGGCCGGTCATGGAACAGCCCTTTTCCTTGGCATACTCGATGTAATCGAGAATCTCTGAGGTGATGCGCTCGCCTGGCGCAAGGATCGGGATGCCGGGCGGATAACACATGACAAACTCGCTGCACACGCGGCCCTCCGTTTCGCGCAGGGGAAGGGATTCATTTGCCGCGTAGAACGCATCCTGCGGGGAAACGACAACCTGCGGATCAATGTATTCCTGCGCCATGAGGCCGGCCTTGCTGCGGCTGAACCGGCGCCGCACCTCCGAAAGGGCGCTGACGAGGCGCTCCACGTCCTGCAGGCGATCGCCCACGGAGAGATAGGCCAGAATATTGCCGAGATCCCCGAATTCAATCTGGATGTTGTACTCATCGCGCAGCAGATCATAGACCTCGATGCCGGCCAGGCCGATGTCGAGCGTGTTGACGGAAAGCTTGGTCACATCAAAATCAAAAACGCTGTCGCCGTTGCACAGCTCGCGCGAGTAGGCGTAATACCCGCCGATGCCGTTGATCTCGCTGCGGGCATACTCGGCCAGGCGCATGACGCGGCGGAAATCCTCCCGGCCGCGCAGGGCCAGATTCCGGCGGGAAATGTCAAGGCTGGAGAGGAGCAGGTAGGACGCGCTCGTCGTCTGCGTGAGGTTGATGATCTGGCGCACGTGGCCTTCCTGCATGGCAGGCCCCGCGAGCAGCAGGGAACTCTGCGTGAGGCTGCCGCCCGACTTGTGCATGGAAACGGCGGCCATATCCGCCCCTGCCGCCATGGCGGAGACAGGCATGTTTTCCCCGAAATAAAAGTGTGTGCCATGCGCTTCGTCTGCCAGGCAATACATGCCGTGCGCATGGGCCAGCTTCACGATACTGCGCAGATCGGAACAGATGCCGTAATAGGTGGGGTTGTTCACCAGCACAGCCTTAGCGTCCGGATTTTCCCGAATGGCCTTTTCCACAGCAGAAACGCTCATGCCGAGCGGGATGCCGAGCCGCTCATCACATTCCGGGTTGACATAGACAGGGATGGCGCCGCACAGGACCATGGCTCCCATCACGCTGCGGTGCACGTTGCGCGGCAGGATGAGTTTTTCCCCCCGCTTTGCCACGGAGAGGATCATGCTCTGCACGGCGGAGGTCGTCCCTCCCACCATGAGGAACGCATGGGCTGCATGGAAGGCTTCCGCCGCCAGTTCCTCCGCATCCCGGATCACCGAAACAGGATGGCAGAGATTATCGAGCGGCTTCATAGAGTTGACATCCATGGTCACACAGCGTTCCCCCAGCAGCTCCGTCAGTTCCGGATTGCCGCGTCCCCGCTTGTGGCCGGGTACATCAAAAGGAACGACGCGCATCCGCCGGAACTGCTCCAGCGCTTCATAGATCGGCGCGCGCTCCTGTGAAAGCATAGACAAGCCCGTTTCCCCCCTAATCAAACACATTGCGGCCGCTGAAAATTTCAATCATTTCGCGGCGCAGGTTATCCATAATCTCCAGCCGTGTGCGCGGCGGAAGTTCATACACATCCGTTTTAAAAAGATAATTCTGGAGGTCAATCTCCTTGACCATCATCTTCGTGTGGAACAGGTTGGCGTCATAGACGTTGATATCCACCGCATCGTAACGGCGCAGGATATCGTCTGAAATATAATCCTGGATGGACGTGATCCGGTGATCGAGGAACAGCTTCTTGCCGTTCACGTCGCGCGTGAAGCCGCGCACGCGGTAATCCATGGTGATGATATCGGAATCAAAGGAGCCGATGAGATAATCGAGCGTTGAAAGCGGCGTGATCTCCCCGCAGGTGGCAACGTCAATGTCCACGCGGAAGGTGGCCAGAAATGTCTCGGGGTGATATTCCGGGTAGGTGTGGACGGTGACGTGGCTTTTGTCGAGGTGCGCAAGCTGTGTCTCCCCCGCCGGCAGCATGGAGCCCTCCGCGATGAGGATGGTGACCGATGCGCCCTGCGGATCGTAATCCTGGCGGGCAATGTTGAGCACCTTGGCCCCGATCATCTCCGTGAGCGTCGTCAGGATCTTGGTGAGGCGCTTGGAATTGTATTGATCGTCGATGTAGGAGATGTAATCCTTCTGTTCGCGCGGCGTTTTGGCGTAGCAAACGTCGTAAATATTAAAGCTCAGCGCTTTGGTCAGGTTATTGAACCCGTACAGTTTCAGCTTTTCACTCATGATGAAGCCTCTCCTCTTTCCTCCGCGCCGCACGCGGTTTCCTTACCCCCAAAAAAGGGCAGCAAAAAACGGGTTATGCACGCTCGCGCATACATAACCCGTCAACCGCCAAAATTCATGTCAATCCGCGCCGCAGGGCGCAGGGACCTCCGCAGCAGGCGGAAGTTCCGTGATTGTACGATACAGAGTCTATATAGCAAATACTTACTTTTACTACTCTTATTGACCGTTTTACAAGTTGATGTACGCTGACGCGCACCGGTTATAAAGGAACCAACTCATAAAATTGAGCCTTCAGGGAAATTTCCCTGAAGCAGCGGTTTCCAAAGCGGAATCCGCCTGCGCGTGCGCCCACCGCACGCCGCTTCACTCAATCAATAACAGCGGCAAAGCCGCCCATCGGCAGTTGACCCGGCTGTCCGTATGGCCTTAACCCGACTCATGCGGGTGGTCAGAAATATTTGCATGGATACTCTGTATAAACTCATATCACATGACAAAATTATTATAGCAGGAAACGGGGGAAAGTCAATGACTTTCCCCCGTTTGACAAAGAATTTACAGAAAAAGGCTGATTATTACCTGTTTTCCTGCTTTTTTACCCGTTTTTCCCGATGAAGCTGGAATTTTTCCACCCAACCCTTTTGATATTTGATGGAGATATAGCCGATAACGGCCATCACAAGCGCGCCGAGCGTATCGACAAGCAAATCCTTCATGGTATCCATGAGCGCCGCGCGGCCCACCAAGGACTCCCCGCTTTCCAGGGCAAACTTCTGCATATTGGTGTGCAGGAGCCCGTCTGCCGTGAATTCATAAAATTCCCAAACCACGCCCAGAAAGACGGCGAAACAAAGGGCGAAAAAAGCCACAAATACAGGGCTCAGGTTCATGGGGACGCGGTCTGTCTTATTGAGAAAGTTGATGACCGAAAAGCCCAGGGCGCCCAGCATGGCCCCGCTGAAGGTGTGAAGGATGGTATCCCAGTGAGGCACATTGTAATAAAAATCGCGCACCTCGCCCAGATAAATGGCGCAATACAAAAACAAGGCAAACAACACCATCATTTTGGAAGGGATGATCACCCGCAGCCGCCTGCGCAGGAAGCTTGGCATGAGCATGGCAAGCACACCTACAATGCACTGCAGCAGCATGAGGACATAATCGCCCTTTACACGCTTATAGGGCTGGGAGGGATCCGGCACCGAAGGCGCCAGCGCCATTTCAATGGAACTGAAAACAACAGAGGCAGCCATTGTGAGAAAAATAAACCACCAGATGATCTTTGCCCAGTCCCACCGGATATGTTTCCTCTTCTGTTTCATTTTGACCGTTCCTCCTCCGCCGTAATTTCATCCGGTTCTTTCCAGCTGGAAACGGCAAAAAAGAGACCGATGCACGCCAGGCAGCCCGCCGTAACGGCGCAGGCAATCGCCCAACCGTTGAGGCCGAACGGGCCGAGCACACAGGAGACGAGCGTGAGCACAAGGCCGATCTCAAAAAAGATAACGGCCATCTTCCCGTCGCTCATGGCTGCGCCTCCTTTCTTGCCGCTATGGCACGCGAAAGGGCGGCGAGCTCCTCCATGGAAAGCTGCTCCGCCCGCGCCGTGGGAGAAATTCCTGCTTCCGCACAGGCTTCCTGCACCGCATCCTTCGACAGTCCCATCAGGGCGGACACCGAATTGGCCACCGTTTTGCGCCGCTGGCCGAAAGCAGCGCGCACGAGGGCAAAGAAGGATCGCTCTTCCGCCTCCACAGGCGGGGCGCTGCGCACGGAAAAGCGCACCACTGCGGAATCGACATTCGGCTGCGGCATGAAGCTGCCGCGGCCCACCTCAAAGAGAAGCTTCGGCTCGGCATAATACTGCACCGCGGCGCTCACGGCTCCGCAGGCACGCGTGCCCGGAGGGGCACACAGCCGCTGGGCAGCCTCCTTCTGCACCATAACGGTGAGCGAAGAAACGGGAAGCTTTTCCTCCAGCACGCGCATGATGACGGGGGACGTGATGTAATACGGCAGGTTGGCGCACACATCCACCCGCATGCCGGGAAATTCTTCCGCCAGCAGCCGGTGCAGATCGAGCTTCATCACATCGCCGTTGACAATCTTCACATTCTGGAACGGGGCAAGCGTCTCCTCCAGAACGGGCAGAAGGCGTGTGTCGAGCTCAATGCTCACCACGCGCTTCGCGCGCTTGGCGAGTTCCGCCGTGAGGACACCGATGCCGGGGCCAATCTCCAGCACACCGGATTCGGGGCCCGCCCCGCACTCCTCCGCCATGCGGGGACAAACGCCGGGGTTGATGAGAAAATTCTGCCCCAGGCTTTTCGAAAATCGGAAGCCGTGCCGCGAAAGAAGCTCGCGGACGACGGCACTGTCTGCTAAATTGATCGAAACTCCCTCCTTTTTTCTGCATATGCGCGCCTGTTCCGGTTTGGCGAAGAACAGGCGGAATCTTCTGCAGCTATTGTATCACAAAAAAGGGTCTTTGCGCAATGCGGCGCTTTCACACCTGATGGGACCCCTGATTGCCCCACGAAAAGCGGAGACGCTTGCCTCCCTCGAGTGCGATCTCACGCCCTGCCACATGAAGCGTGCCGGACGTGTTGACGGGAATTTTGACGGAGATCTCGCCCCCATCCGCCCGCTGCGTCACGGAAACCTCCACGGCACCCATGATGGAATCATATCCGCACCTGACATGGGACACGCCCGCAGGGAGATTCGGCGCGATGCGGATCGTGCGGAAACCGTCTTCGGAGGAGATGCCCGCCAGATAGCGATACATCCACTCCAGAATGGAGCCCATCATGTCATGGTTGCGGCTTCTGGAATCGTCGCGCCAGAATTCCGGCATGGTGGTTTCGCCGTGTTCGATAAAGCGGTAATAACTGGGATGGTAGGGCTGGAAGAGCATGGTGCAGATCAGATCCTGCTCCCCCGCCTGGGCCAGCGTGCGCAGAATATAGGGCAAGCCGATCTCACCGCAGCGCAGCTTGCCCTCCCGGCACAGCAGCAAAAAGCTTCGGATGACCGATTCGCGCTTGTCCTCCGGCACAATGCCGAACTGGAGCGGGATGGCCTGCGTGGCCTGCGTGGGTGTGAGGCCGTTCTTTTCATAGGAGGCGTACGCCCACTCCCCCGTCTGCGGATTCCACTGCAGCAGGAGGCGGTTGTATTCCCCGCGCGCCTGATCGGCCAGCAGGGCATACCGGCTCCGGTCCTCCTCCCTGCCCAGCCAGCCTGCCGCCAGGGAGAGGAGCTGCAGATCGCGGATGAGATAGGCCGTCTCAATGTTTTCGCGCGACTCGCCGCGGTTCTGCTCGATGCCCCAATCGCCGAGACCGTGGCAGAGGAAGTGGATATTGCCGGGTTTTTTATAGATCTCCGGGTAAGCAAGGTATTTTTCGTAAAGATACTCCACATACTTCTTTGCCGCCTCATAGTTTTCCATAAGCAGCCTGCGGCTGCCGGTGAAACGGAACATTTCATAGGCGCCAAGAAGGATGCTGCTGCCCCACGGGACGATATCCCAGAAGCTGCCCTCGCCGCAGTCGTACAGGAAACGGGCATAGCGGGGTGCGATGGAAGGGAGCAGCCCTTCCTCGTACACATGGGGGAACGCGCCATGGTCTACGTCGCGTTCTCCAGGCCCATACTGGCTGTCGCGCTGATCCGCCGCAATTTTCTCCAACGTGCAGGCAACATCCTTCACATAATAGAGAGAAGGGGCCATGAGATGGTTCGGTTCCTGCCAGCCGAGCCGTTCAATGGTGGGGCAGTCTGTGTGAATATGATGCAGGTTGCTCTCGATGGCGCGCACCACAAGATCGTGAATCTCCTCAAAGCGCGGATCGGAACAGGAAAACCGGCCGGTGTCGGCCGCGGAATTTGTGGTAAAATAACCTGTGACGCCGAGAATTTCCGGCAGGGAATCTCCCTGCTCCGGCTCGATAAAAGCGTAACGGCCCGCGTTGTATGTGAATTTTGGGCGCCACTCTTCCGCTTCCCCGCCTTTGAGGGTGTAGCAGCACCAGGCCTCCACCGTTTTCCACGGGTTTCCGTTCACATCCAGCTTCTCCACCGGCGTGATCCGCACCGTCTGGCCGGCCTGCCCCCGCACACGCACGGCAAACAGCCCGGACATATTCTGACCGAAATCATAGAGAAAGCCGTTCCCCACCTTGCGCAGCAGCGTGCCGGCATACACGCCCTTCACCTTCACGGGCGGGTAGCAGGCAGGAACCAGACGCCCCTTCGGGCAATCGTCTTTCGCAAGGACAAGCGCCTTCCCCTCCCAGGGAGCGCCCTCGAGGCGGGCGTCGTAATCCTCTGAGCCGTAGATATTGGCGCAGGTTGTCTCGCTCGCTTTAGTGAGCCAGGAATCATCCGTGCCGAAGCGCAGCACCTCTCCGCCCGGAAGATCTACGGTGACGACGGCCCAGGATGCAAGAACGGGCCCGTAGGGCTCATAGCCGGAGCCGATGGTGTAGAAATGGCGTTCATCCGGCTTGTGCCCGATGTACCAGCCGTTTCCCGTTTCCAGAGACAGAAAGTTCTCTCCCTTTTGCAGGAGGGCCGTCACATCAAATGTGCGGTAATGGATCCGCTTGTGAAAATCCGTCCACGAACCGTTCAGCACGGAATCATCCGGCAGCTTTCCGTTGACACGCAGCTCATATTGGCCGACACCCACGCATGAAAGAACGGCGCGCACCGGCTTTTCCGGCAGCGTCAGCTCTTTTCCGGCGTAAAAGGGCAGCTGTGCGCCATTGGAAATCCATTTTCCCGTTTCCTTGTCCGCGTCTGCCACACCGCTCACGAAGCAAAGCGGTGCAGACGATTCCCATTCCCCGTTTTCATTTTCCGCTTCCACAACGGCGGTGTAAGCCGTGTGCGTTTCCAGCACGAGCGGCACTTCCCAGTCGTTCTGGCATGCGGTGTGCTCCACTCCGCTGTCATAAACGGTTTCACACCCGCGCGTGATGGTGAGGCGGCGCGCATGCTGCCGCTGGCCCGCATCGCAGTCCCCATACAGCCAGCAAAATACGGGGTTTTGCTCCAGCCCCATGCCGGGCGCACAGTTCTGAAGCTTCAAGCCGATCGGTTTCATGGACGATTCCTCCTGTTTTCTTTTGATTCCATTTTTCGTATTGCGTCAAAGAGGGCATGCGGGGAAAAACAGTTTCACAGTCCTTTGCAGCCCATCAAGTTTTCAACCTTACGGTTTTCCTTTCCGTTTTTCAGCAGAGAAGGAGCAAAAGCCGGGCCGTATTTTGCTATTATATCAAATGAAGCCAAAAAATCCAGAGAGATTTTGCAAAAAATGAAAAGAATCACAACAAAAAAGGAAGCTGTCACGCTTCCTCCTTTGCCTGCCTTTCGCGCGCGAGATCGCGGGATTCCTTTCCCGTCACCCAATCCGGTGTGAGCTCGAGCATGCACAGACCGGACCAGAAGGCATCGATCTCATCATCTACGCTTTTCTGCGGGAGATCGGGGGAATATTTGCGCGCCAGCCGCTCAATAGACACGCGCTTCTCCCCTTCCTCCGTCAATTCGCGCAGGGAACCGGACACAATCACACTGCGGTAACGCGTGGTAAACTGTTCCGGCACAACTTCATCGCTGTCCACCACACAGAACGACGCCTGCGGGTTCTGCCGGAGCATCTCCAGCTTCCGCCCGCTTGCCGCGCAGTGGAAATACAGCTTCCCGTTTGCATAGACATAGCTGAGAGGCACGGCATATGGCTTGCCGTCCGCCCCGGCCAGTGCCAGGACACCGGACGTGCAGCGGCTGAGAACAGCGTCGCATTCAGCCTTGGGAAGCGCCTGTTTCTTTCTTCTCATCTCAATTTCCATGGCAGACATCTCCTTTTTTCATTATGACTGGGCTGCACCGGTTGTTCCGAAAAAATGCGGAAGCCGGACACAAAAGAGGCGCAGCTCCGGGACAGGTGAAGCAAAAGCCTGCAATTGGGAACAAAAGCCGGCCGCGTTTCGGCAGAACGCGGCCGGCCTCTCCCGTTATCAGGCGTATCCGGCAAAAGCGGAGGGATACGTGTAGCTGTATTTGTTATAGCGCACAGCGGAATAATCGTTGTAATTATAGACGTTCGCCTCGCCCATGCGGCGGTAAAACAGGCCTGCATACGATTTGCCGCCCGCCATATTCCAGCGGAGGAGATCCGTGCCGAATGCATAGGCGTTTGTGTAGTTCAGGTCGTGCACCAGGCCGCTCTGATTGCGGAACGTGACATAACCGGAATTGACCCAGCCCTCTTTGCCGTCAGACGTGCGGACACGGTACCAGCCATCCTGAATATCGGTGAAGTCGCTTTCCAAAACGGTGACGGAAGCGTTGGCCGCCAGCTCCATAACGACGGGGGAGGTGCGGCTCGTTCCCTGATACAGATTGGTTTTCTTGAACACAACCGCCGCCAGCCCCTGCGAGGGAATGGTGGGCGGCACCACGGCGTTGAGCATGATGGTGCGTGCATCCATGGAAGCCGTGCCGTTCCAATAACCCGCACCAACGTTATACCCAAAGCTGATCAGGCAATCCGCCTGATTCTGGTTCATGCGAAGGTTGTTGTTCTTGATGAACTTGTTGACCTCCGTTGTGTAGGAGCTCTCGTTGATGCGGTTGACCAGCAGGGACCAGGCTTCCGTTTTCGTGATGTGATTATAGAAAGTCGCCCCGGCGGCAAAGGTGTAGCCATACCCGATGGTAGGGACGCCGCTGGATGTGAGCTGATCGGCGTACACCGTGGAGGCATAGCCCTCCCAGTTTGCAATCAGCTGGATCATCTGGTCGCTGGCCCTGCGTTCCTCCGTGGTGGAAACGCGGAAATCATTGGTGGACGAGACAAACGCACTGGTGGAATATGTGGTGGAACCCCAAGAACCGTTCCGCGACGCCACGGCTTTTACCGGAAACTTTCCGGTACCCTGGAAACTGGTGTAAGCCGTCCACTTTTTCGTGGTGTAAGTGCGGCCGGAAACAGTGACCGACTCCGTGACGGAAGACTGGGCATTCACCGTCTGCGTGGAACCGTTCGCCTGCGTGACATAGAAGCGAACCGCGTCGCAGTCGCTGTCCGTCACGGCCACAAGCGTTACGCTCTGCCCCACCGACGCGATGTTCGGCGAGGTGTAAGCCGTGCGGATGCCTTCGGATTGTGTGACTGTCACAGTGCAGGACGCGGACACGGAGCCGTAGGAAGCAGTGATCACGGCGGTGCCGGGGCTGAGCGCCTCCACAAAGCCGTTTGTCACGGTGGCAACAGCCTCATTGCTGCTCGTCCAGGAAACCGTGGAAACACCGGTGGCTTTCAAATACAGCGTTTTTCCCTGTGAAACGGAAGCCGTTGTGTGGGAAAGCGTAATCTTCCCCGTGGGCAGCGTCTCCGGGGGATCGCCCTCATAGCGGAGCGTGAGGTATTCCGCACTCATGTAACCCACAAGGCCGCCCTGCGTTTTAACCTGCACCCATTCCGGGTCGGAGGCATCCAGGACGGAAACCTGCGTGCCCTTCTGCAGGACCGCCAGAATCGTGGAGGACGTGCTTTTCGCAGCGCGCAGGCGGAGCGCGTCCGCATTCACAACCGCGCCGACAATGGTGGGATCGGAAGAGCCCGACGAACCGGAGGACGAAGTTGAAGAGGAAGCGGACGAGGATGAGGAGGGTGCAGATGACGAAGACGGCGAGGATGAAACGGTGCCGGAGGCCGATCCGCCCGTGGAGGAACCTGTTGTCGTAATGCGCAGATATTCCTTGCTGCACCAGCCCTCCTTGCCGGAAGCCGTGCGGACCTTTGCCCAGCCTGCGTTGGAATTGTCCGTCACGGTGAGCTTCGTGCCGTTCGCCAGCACAAGGAGCGTTTCATAATTTGTTCCGGGGCCTGAGCGAAGCTTCAGGTTGGCGGTGGTGGTTGCCGTTGTGACCTGCTCCCCGCCGGAGGACGACGGAGGCTCGATGGGCTCCGGCTCAGACGAAGGCTGCGACGAGGGCGCGGACGACACGCTGCCGGAATTGCCCGCCTCTGTGGTGATAGTGAGGAATTCCTTGCTGCTCCAGCCGGTCTGGCCGTCAGACGTCTGCACCTTCGCCCACCCCGCATTGGAATTGTCCAGCACCGTGAGCTTTGTGCCCTGCGGCATGGTGCGCAGCGCCGTGTAGCTGACGGCGGGGCCCGTGCGGAGCTTCAGGTTCGCAGTGGTGACGGCAACCGTCACGGTATTGCCGGAACCGCCTGTATTGGTGGATCCGCCGGGCTCGGAGGCCGCATTCGCCGCGAGATACTCCACGGAGCAATATCCCGTTGTGCCGGAGGCCGTGCGCACCTGCACCCATCCGTTTGAAGGGGCGGCCAGCAGCGTGACGATGGTCCCCTTGGGCATCGTCGTCAAAATGGACGCGTTCGTGCCGGCGGAGGAGCGGAGATTCAGATAAGCGGTGGTGAGGGCGGTGCCGCCCGCCGTGAGGCCGGAACCAGCGGCAGGTTCACCGGAAAAGGTGAGGTACTGGCGGCTGCACCAGCCTTCCAGACCGGAAGAGGAGCGCACCTTCACCCACTCCGCATTGGAATCATCCAGCACGGTCAGCGTTTCGCCCATGGGCAGTGTGGTGAGGACCTTGCCGCTCATGCCGGCGGCGTCGCGCAGGTTCAGGTAAACCGTCGTCTGCGCAGTGGAAGCGGCGGAAACCGCCCCGGAGGGGGGAATCGGCGATGTGAACAGCAGCATGGCAGCACACAGGAGCGCGGCTGCCGCGCGGAACAGCTTCTTGCGATACAATTTTTCCAACTCCTTCTCTGAGGGCAAGACAAACCCGGGAAACCAAAAATCCGGGGCGGAAAGCCCGGTTCAAATGATCCTGTTCTTGTAAAAGCGGAGAGAATCTGCCGGATTTTCCCCCGGCATACGACTCATGATGCGTCCATTATAAAATAAAAAACGACTTCTTTCAACCCTTTCCAGCTTTTTCTGTGTAAAGGTATTTCCCTTTTCATACACAATAAAGCCCGAAATCATGGGCTTTCTCAGCCCGGTCAAAGCTGAAAAGCCCTTTTCCTTTACAGCAATTCCCTGTGTAAGGAATCAAAATGTGAGGGATTGCGCGGCAAAAAGTTCCGGCGTATAATGAAAGAAAGAAAAAAGGAGGAAAAAAGGGCCATGACGCGCACGGACAAAGAAAATTATTATCTGGACATTGCGGAGACCGTTCTGGAGCGCAGCACCTGCCTGCGGCGCTGTTACGGCGCAATCATCGTGAACAACGACGAGATTGTCTCGAGCGGCTACAACGGCGCGCCGCGCGGCCGCAAAAACTGCATCGACTGCGGCATCTGCATCCGCGAGGAGCTGCACATTCCGCGGGGAGAGCGGTATGAAATGTGCCGCTCGGTGCATGCGGAGGCGAATGCCATCATCAGCGCGTCGCGCAAAGAGATGATCGGCGCTTCCCTGTATCTCGTGGGGCGCGACGCCAAAACGGGCCGTTATGTGGAACAGGCCTCCTCCTGCCCCATGTGCAAGCGCATGGTGATCAACGCAGGCATCACGCGTGTCGTGATACGCGACGACAAGACGACGTTCCGCGTGGTGGACGTGAAGGACTGGGTGGAACACGACGAAAGCCTTGCGGGCGTGTTCGGCTATTGATTCGCTCAGACAACAAAACCGGCTGCCGAAAAACTCCGGCAGCCGGTTTTTTATTTCCAAACGGAGGATCTTCAAATGGGGCAGGCGGTGGCAATCTGCGCCCAGGTGTTGCTGGTGAGCGGCAGCGTGCGGAAGCCGGGGTTTTCGCGCGCATCAAGCTTCAGGCGCTCCTGCTCCAGCTCTTCCAAAGCGGGGACGGTGCCGTCCAGGTACTGCCGCACCCGCTCCGCGGCGCGGCCCAGGCGATCTGTCACGCCGGCCAGGCGAATGTCGAGCACTTCCAGGCCAAAGGGGGTGTTTTCGCTCAGCCACTGTGCACGCACGGCCTCATGGAAGGCAGCGGCCTTTCTCTGCGCCTCCAGGCAGGAATCGGCGCAGCAGGCCAGCGCGCTTTTGTCCCCTGCGTCGTAGGCCGCCTTGAGGCGAAGGCCAAGCGACGATTTGACGGCAAGCAGATCGGCGAGAAGCGCGATCGTGCGGAACAGATAAGCATAAGCGCCGCCCTTCTCCGCAATCGCGTGCAGGGCAGCGGCACATGCGGCGTAGTGAGGCGGATAGGTGTCCGGATCGACGTGCAGGTCAAACTGGCCGAGCATCACATCCTGATAGAGCAGATATTTCGCAGGCGCGACGCCCACGCCGCCGGGCGCGGGGTTATCCGGCGTGAGATTGAGGGAATCGAGCTGCATGAAATCCTCCCACCGGGCACCGGTGCAGGCATACAACCGCGGTGCCACCCAAGCTTCTTCGGTGCGGCGTGCATACTGGTATTCCGCATAAAGCGAAAGAATGGGCAGCACACAGGCCTGGGAGGCTTCCCCGCCGTTGTCGCCCCAGCCGGTCACAAGCACGTTGCGCACGCCGTTGGCCGCACAGCTTTCCAGGGCAAGGCGGGAGGCTTCCACACTGTGATGCAAAAGCGGCGCAAAGCCGTTCCACTTCCACGCGCCTCCCGCAAAGGCCACGCGGTCCGTGAACTGATGATGCTGGCGGATCATGCGATCGTACTGCTCCCGTGTGCGGGAATAGTAATCCCAGTACACCATCTCCACATTCCCCGGAATCCGGCTGCGCATCTCATCGGAAATCTGGAGGGACTCGCTGTGATAGGCATCGTTGTTGCACAGCTTGAAAAACATATCGCTCCACATCATGCAGGAAAAGCCGTATTTTTCGCAGATGGCAAGCACGCGTTTCAGGTGACGCTCCATGATGTCGAACCGTTCCTGATACCCGAACTGACGGAGAAAGGCGCCGCGACCGATCATCTCGGCCTCGTCCATGCCGATGTTCATCACACGGCTGTGGAAGGTTTCAGCGCAGGAGCGCACCATTGCCTCGATGAGCGCATACGTTTCCTCCCGGCCGCAGCAGAGGATATCCGCCGTGTCGTGCACGGCATCAAAAACGGGCCAGTGAAAAATGCCGTTGAGATGCGCCAGTGTCTGGATGCAGGGCACGAGTTCCACGCCATAGCCCTGTGCATAGGCATCCAGCGCGCGCAGATCGTCCTGGGAGTACCGGCCGCGCAGGTACCCGAAAAAAGGATATCCGGGCACTTCATAGGTATCTTCGGTGTAGAGCATCAGCCGATCGTAGCCCATCAAGGCCAGGCTGCGGATCAGCGTGCGCAGGAAAGAGAGCGTCGGGACGGCATTGCGGGAGCAATCCACCATATAGGTCAAATGCTCAAAGGCCGGTTCCTCGTGAACGGAGGCCTCCTCTCTTCCCTCGGCCGACCACTGGAGCAGATAGCCCGCTGCCCGGAACAGCGCGGACGGCGTTTCACAGCAGACGCAGGCTTCACTCCCCTGCCTGGAGACGGAAAGCCCCGTTCCGCCCCATGTGACGGACACGGCCAGCTCGCTCTGCGCGCAGGCCGGCTGCAGAACTTCGGCGAGCTGTGGGGCATACCGGCCGGCTTCCCCCGAGATGGTGATCTTCATTTTGGTTTCCTCCTGACAATTAGGATTTGAAGTTTAAAATTCATATCTTGTTCCATGTGAAAGTAACAGTCCGTCCGTTAATTCCACGCATAGAATTATGGTGTTTTCATCATCAAAATCATTATGCCCATTATCAATCCATTCGGTAAAAACGATTTTCAGTTTCTCAGCAATTATGCGATTTTCTTCTTTTCCAAAATACCCTAAATTGTTTCCCTTTCCATGTGCAGTAAACCAGTCACTCGCTATTGCAACATTTGGGTTTTTTTCTATTTGTTTTATTTTGTTAGAAAGTGCATATGTAATAATATAAAATGAACCATCCTCATAATAAGCATTTACATTCCGCACATATGGCATTTCTTGTTCCGCCGTTGCTAATGCAATCACCGTGTCTTTTCCAAAACGTTCGATCATTATTTTTTCAGCTTCTGAGCTTAATTTTCTCATAAGGTTATCTCCTTTACAAATTCCCGTTTGATGCAATGTTTCATTCGTTTCCATCCGATCCGGCAAGCGCCGGCCGCCTTTTTCTATTTTATCACGTTCCGGTTTCAGGAACAAGCACACGTCTTGCGAAGGCAGGCGGGGCAACGTTACAGTAGAAATCACAAGATGCACTGCCGTGATTACAACCGGCCAATCCTCAAGACCGGCTGAAACAAGAAAAGGGTTCCGCATGCCCCTCCACAATGATATCATAATCATAAAGGTGGACACCATTGTGAACGCCGCCGCGGATGGCACGCCCGCTCGGCGCGCCGAGGCCAAACACGAGGAAGGATGCTGTGCAGATGACGGTGAGACGGAAAGCCAGCCGTGAAACGAAAAAAACGAAACGCCGCATGGTTTTCCTGTGTAAAAGCAGAAGCCCACACCGTTTCCGGTGTGGGCTTCGCGATCACGCCATCGTTTCCAGCATCGTTTCGATGAATATCCCGTATCCTCTGGTGGGATCGTTTACAAACACGTGCGTGACCGCACCGATCAGTTTCCCATCCTGCAGAATGGGGCTGCCGCTCATTCCCTGCACAATGCCTCCGGTCAACTCCAAAAGCCGTGCGTCGGTGACATGAAGCACTAAATTTTTGCCCTCTGCGCTCTCATTGTAATCCACGTGTTCCAGCGTCACTTCATAAAGCTGTGGGCCGTCCCCGTTGACAGTTGTCAAAATCTGAGCAGAACCGGGATGCGCTTCCTGGCGGAAGGCAACCGGTACGAGTTCCCCCTGCACCGGTTCATACAGCGAACCGTAAACGCCGAATTCGTCGTTGGCGTCCATCAGCCCAATGGCTTCTTCGCTTGCAAAATAGCCGCGCAGTTCCCCGGGAATCCCGCGCTGCCCTTTTGTGACGCCGCTGATGGTGACCGGCATAATTTCCCCGTTGAGAAAAGGCATCAGCTCGCTTGTGTCTGTATCGCAGACGCCGTGGCCCAGTCCGCCAAAGGTTTGGGATTCCGGGTCATAAAAAGTCAGTGTGCCGATGCCGGCGGTGCTGTCGCGCACCCAGATGCCGGCCTTCCACAGGCCGTCCGCCTGTGATTTTGCGGGAAGCAGGGAAACACTGAAGGACTTTCCTTCCCGCAGGCAATTCAGCAAAACGGGCTTTCCCCCGCTCTGCTCCACAATTGCGGCAATCTCTTCATTGCGATTCACATCCTGGCCGTTCACGGTTTCCACGATGTCGCCCATTTGGATGCCGGCTTCGGCGGCAGGGTTTCTCAGACCGCTTTCCGTCTGGATTTCGGCTGTTCCCACGACCATGACGCCGTCGGTGAACATCTTAATGCCGAACGGCATCCCGCATGGGATCACCTGTTTCTGTTCCACAACGCTGACAGAAACCGTTTTGACGGGGATGGCATGGAACAGCATGAGATCCGCCTCGTATTTGCTCTCCTCCCCATAGGAGGCGACTGCCCGGCTGCCCGGGCTGGCCGCGGATAACACACCCCCGTTCCACGAAAGCGACATGCCCGGCAGGACACGGTAGCTGTCGCAGGTCAGCCGACCGGCCACGCCAACGGCTGTGCAGACGGCAAACGACAGTGACGCCGCGCAGGCCGTCAGGATCCTCCACGCCCGTTTCATGGGACTCACCTTCTTTCGCCGCGTCACAAAAAATGACCCGGCGTGTTTTACTTTTCCACGCCGGGCCAAAAATACGCGCGCCAGTATTTTGCAGTCTTTTTCCCTGCCACACGCATCCAATTGCCTGCAGGAACCTGTCAAAATCAGACACATTTTATTTTTTCAAGGATTCGCAGGTTTCATTCGCCTCAAAAAGAAAAGAAATCAAAACCAGGCTTTTCGCAGCGGCCGAGAAGGAAAGCCTCCGTTCGCCGGACTTAATCGATGCTGTGATCGATGGGGACGATGCAGCCCTCCCACACACGTTTTGCCGTCCACGGCTCGTCCGGCATGGCCCAGAAGGGATCGGAATCAGGCAGGCCGAGCGGCAGGAAAAACGCGCAGCACAGATAAAGGCTTCCCGTGTTGATGTAGCCTTCCGCGAGATTGGGCTGCAAGCCATACACGCCCGGCTGCAGCCAGCCGGACGCGTCAAACAGGCCGGGAGCCGCCATGACGCGGCGGAGCACGGCGGTGAGGCCGCAGCGCACCTGCGCCGGGGAAGGGCCCTCCCCGCCCAGCCGGTGCTGGAGCGCAAGCTGCGAGAGCAGCTGGAACGCCCCGAAGCGGTAGGTGATGGAACGGCCCACGACGGGATAACTGCCGTCCGGCCCGATCAGCCGTTCCAGAATCGCGCCGTACCGCGCGGCACGGTCGAGCGAAAGCCCGTAAAGCGCGGGGTAATCCTGCTCCAGATCCGGGTTTGCGGCCAGGATATCGAGCAGCATGGGATGGATGACGAAGCTGTTGTAGTAATCGGCATGGAACGGCTCGCCGTCACCGTAGACGCCATCTCCCTTATACCAAAGCTGGAACATGCGGACGGCGTAATCGATGCGCATCCGGTCGAAATCCGTGCAGCCGAGAAGCCGCAGGGCGGACTCCACCATGGCGGAAAACAGAAGCCAGTTGGTGCGGCACGGGTTCGTGGCGCGTGTCGCTTTCAACGCCGAAATCAGACGCTCTTTCGCTTTGGGCACCAGCTTCCCGGCAAGCTGCCGCGGGGCACGGAGCAGCGCATGGGAGAGAAATGCGGCGTCCACGAGCGTCTGCCCCGGCAGGTCAAAGGCCATGCGGCCCGGGGAAGCCGGGTCCACCGCGCGTTCCAGGCCTTCCACCGCCCAGGCGCGCCACTGCTGCTGACGCGCCGCTTCCTCCCCCGTCAGCCCTTCCAGCTCCAGCCAGGGAGCCACACCGCAGAGGGTGCGGCCAAACGCTTCAAGCGGCGCATAGGGCGCGCGATCCTGATGGAACGGGACGGGAAGCTCCTGCTTCAGCGCACCTCGCGCCGCGCTTTCCAACACAGGTCCGGCAATCTTCCACATGGCTTCCAGCCACAGAAGCCGCGTCTCATTCGACTGAGCCATCCATTTCTATCCCCTTTCGCACGGCCGCGCCGTCAGTTCTTCCCGGCGAGGCGCGCCTGCGCGGCCCGGATTTTGGCGCGGCGGGCAGCGGTTGCCGCCTCATCGATCGCGAGGACGCCGTCATCGTCGATGGAGAGGACGGAGCCCTCAACGGCGCCCTCCGGCAATTCGGTCCGCTCAATGCCGAAGAAACGGATCTCCTTCGCATTCTTTGCGGGCTTCTTCTCTTTTGCGCCCTTTTGTTCCGGCTGGAACTCCTCACAGACGGCAAATTTCCCTTCAAATCGGTCAATAATCAGCTTTCTGGCCATGGCTTTCAACCTCCGGTTATCTGTCTTTTTTCTGTTTCGCCCTGGCGGCGCGTGCAGCGTCCTTTTCCCAGCGGCCGCCCAACCTGGATCTGCCCTTCTCCTCGCGCTTTCCGTTCGTGCGGACGGCCTTTGCGTTTGGCTTGCGGCGCGCCATGCCGGACAACGGCGGAATCAGGCATTCCGGCCCGAATCCGATGAGATCCTCACGGCCCGCCTCGCGCAGCGCCTCCGCAACCAGCTTCCGCCTGGCGGAATCGAAATACTGCAGCAGCGCACGCTGCATGGCCTTCTCATGATCCGTGCGCGGCACAAAAACGGGCTGCAGCGTGTAGGGATCGAGACCGGTATAGAACATGCAGGTGGAAATGGTGCCCGGCGTGGGATAAAAATCCTGCACCTGTTCCGGGCGCAGATGCTCGCGCTTCAGGAACAGCGCCAGTTCCACAGCGTCTTTCAGCGTGCTGCCGGGGTGCGACGACATGAGATACGGGACGAGATACTGCTCTTTCCCGATCTTTTTCGTGCAGCGGAAGAATTCCCGCTGGAATGCAAGATAGGACTCAATGTGCGGCTTACCCATGCGATCCAGCACGGCGGCGGAGCAATGCTCCGGGGCCACCTTCAGCTGGCCGCTGACATGGTGGGCCACAAGCTCATGTAAAAAAGTCTTGTCCTTATCGAGCATAAGGTAGTCGAAACGGATGCCGGAGCGGATAAACACGCGCTTCACGCCCGGCAATGCGCGGATTTTGCGCAGGAGATCCAGATACCCGCTGTGATCCACCTGCAACGCGGGGCACGGCGTCGGCGCCAGGCATTTTTTTCCGGGGCAGAGCCCCTGTGTTTTCTGCTTCCGGCAGGAAGGCTGGCGGAAGTTTGCCGTCGGCCCGCCTACATCGTGTATGTATCCCTTGAAATTCGGCAGCGCCGTCAGCAGTTTTGCCTCGCGCAGCACGCTCTCCTCGGTGCGCGTCGTGACCATGCGCCCCTGGTGGAACGCGATGGAGCAGAAGTTGCACCCGCCGAAACAGCCGCGGTTGTGCACAAGCGAAAACTCCACTTCCTGGATGGCCGGCACACCGCCCTGGGACGCATAGCAGGGATGCCAGGTGCGCATATAGGGAAGCTCATACACAGCGTCGAGCTCCGGGCCGTCAAGCGGGAGAGCAGGCGGGTTCTGCACCAGAAGCAGCTTTCCGTGCTTCTGCAGCAGCCGTTTGCCGCGCACGGCGTCCTGTTCATCCTGCTGTTTCCGGCAGGAGACGGCGTACTCCCGCTTGGAAGCGCACACCTGCTCATAGCTCGGGCAATCCACGGCCGGGCCGGGCTGATACTCCGCGGCGGGGATGAGATAACAGGTGCCGCGAATGTCGCGCAGCGAGGAAACCGGCTCCCCCGCTGCCAGCCGATCGGCGATCTCCACCGACTGGCGCTCTCCCATGCCGAAGGTGAGAAGATCCGCATCGGATTCCAACAGGATGGAGGGGCGGATGGCGTCGTCCCAGTAATCATAATGGGCGAAGCGCCGCAGGGAAGCTTCCAGCCCGCCGATGATGATGGGGCTCTCCGGATACAGCTCACGGATCTTCTTCGAATAGACGATGGTGGCGCGATCCGGGCGAAGCCCCGCTTTATTGCCGGGGGAATACGCATCCGTGCTGCGCCTGCGGCGGGCGGCGGTATAATGCGCCACCATACTGTCAATGTTGCCCGCGCTCACCATGAACCCGAGGCGCGGCTTCCCGAAACGGATGAAATCTTTATCGGACCGCCAGTCCGGCTGAGCGAGCATCGCCACACGGTATCCATGGCTTTCCAGCACGCGGGAGATGATGGCAGGGCCGAAGGTGGGGTGATCGACGTAGGCATCCCCGGTGACCAGAACGAAGTCAGGGCAATCCCAGCCCAGCGCCTCCGTCTCTTCTTTTGTGATCGGCAAAAACGGCATCTTTCTCTTCCCCTCTCTATCCGTTCTCCTTGTCCTTTCCCGATCGGAACGGGCCGAGCCCGCCCAAAAGCTCGCGCAGCCCCATGAGCAGCACGAGCACGGCAAACCCTTTGGAAAGCCAGGCAGCATCCAGCACGCGGGCCAGCCACGCGCCCAGCAGGGCAAAAACGGCGCCGAACGGCAGGCAGCGCAGCGCCATGCGCCAATCCACCTGCCCGCGTCGCAAGTGAATACAGAGCGCCACGGCGGCAGCCGGCAGAAAAAACAGCAGGTTCACACCGCCCGCCTTCGTCTGATCAAAACCCTGCACAAGCGTGAGATAGAGCACTAGCACACCTCCGCCTCCCAGCCCCATTGCGCTGAGGAAACCGGCCGCAAGACTGGCCAGGAAGGCGGCTATCCACGCTGTCACCGCAGAAGCAGGCGAATGCCTGCGACAATCAGCAGCGCACCAAAACCGCGCCGGAGCAGGTTGGAGGAGAGCTTCTTCATGAGAAGCGCTCCGGCACACGCGCCGAGGAAACCGCCGGGCAGATAAGGCAAGGCTTCCGAAAAGGAAGCCGCCCCGCTCCACAGATAGCTGACGGCGCTGATCACGGCCAGCGGCAAAATGACGGCCAGCGACGTGGCATGCGCTTTTTTCTGCTCCAATCCGCCCGCGCGCAGGAGCGGAACGGCTGCAATACCGCCGCCCGCGCCGAACAGGCCGTTCAGCAGGCCGCACAGAGTTCCCGTGACAGCTGCCCTTGTCCACTTTCCTTTTTTCTCAAACCACCGCACACACAGAGCCTCCCTTCGTGTTTGGAGGTTAGTGTGTGCAGGCTGCGTGAGGTTTATGAATGCGGGGGATCCTCGTCCATTTTCCGCATGTTCCGCTCCAGCCACTGCTGGTATGTGATGAGCACCTGGCGCGGCTTGCTGCCCTCATGCGGGCCGACGACGCCCATCTGCTCCATTTCATCGATAAGGCGGCCGGCGCGGGCATAGCCAAGGCGCAGGCGGCGCTGCAGCAGCGAGGTAGAAGCTTGCCCGGCCTCCACGACGCACTGGATGGCTTCCTCCATCATCGGGTCCTGGTCGCTGTTTCCGTCATCGTCATCCTTCCGGCTGCCTTTTTCCGCCACGGCGTTCTTCTCAATCTCGCCGATGATCTCCTCGTCGTACTGATGCTCTTCGGCAGACTTCAGATAATTTGCAATGCTCTCGATCTCGGCGTCACTCACAAAGCAGCCTTGCACGCGGATTGGCTTCTGGCTGCCGACGGGTGAGAACAGCATGTCGCCGCGGCCCAGCAGCTTTTCCGCACCGCCCATGTCGAGAATGGTGCGGGAATCCACCTGCGAGGACACAGTGAGCGCAATGCGGCTCGGGATGTTCGCCTTGATCAGGCCGGTGATGACGTCCACGCTCGGGCGCTGTGTGGCAATCACAAGGTGCATGCCGGCGGCACGCGCCATCTGCGCCAGGCGGCAGATGGCGTCCTCCACCTCGTTCGGCGCGGCCATCATGAGATCGGAGAGCTCGTCTACGATGATGACAATCTGCGGCATGTGCAGCATAGGCTGGCCCTGCTCGTCCTTGTATTCGTTTGCCTCGGCAAGGGCATTGTAGCCCTGCAGATCGCGCACGTTGTGTTCGGCAAAAATGCGGTACCGCTTGAGCATTTCCGTCACGGCCCAGCCAAGCGCGCCTGCCGCCTTGCGCGGATCGGTCACAACCGGCACAAGCAGATGCGGAATCCCGTTGTAAACGCCCAGCTCGACGACCTTCGGATCGATCATGAGAAAACGGACGTCCTGCGGGGAGCTTTTGTACACAAGGCTGACAATCATGGAATTGATGCATACCGATTTGCCGGAACCGGTGGTGCCGGCGATCAGAAGGTGCGGCATCTTCGCCAGGTCCGCCACGGTGGCCTCGCCGGCAATATCCCGCCCAAGGGCCACGGTGAGGCGGCTCTTCGCCGTCTGAAACGCAGGACTCGCGATGAGATCGCGCATGCGTACGGACAAAGCCCGGCGGTTCGGCACCTCCACGCCGACGGCGGCCTTGCCGGGGATGGGCGCTTCGATGCGCACGCCCGTTGCCGCCAGGTTCATGGCGATGTCGTCGGAAAGATTCGTGATCTTGCTGATTTTCACGCCCGGCGCGGGCTGCAGCTCATAGCGCGTCACGGTAGGGCCGCGGCTGATATCGACGATTTTCGTCTGCACGCCGAAGCTTTTGAGCACCTCCACCAGGCGGCGGCCGTTCGTCTGCAGCTCTTCGTTGACGCCGGCAGGGTCCGGCTCCTTCGACTCCTCCAGCATGGAGAGCGGAGGCGGCCGGTAGTCACCGTCCGCCTCCTGCTGATCCGGGCGGGCAAGCGGCGTGGGCGTGCCGATTGTCGTCTTCTCCGCCGCAGGCTGAGGCGCTGCTTCCTGCCGCGGCATCTTCTGTGCTGCCGCCACGGCGGCAACCGGGTCCGGCACGGCGGCTGGGCGGACCGGTATTTCCTCCGCCTTCTTCTTACCGGAAGCCGGGATGTCAAACACCTTCTCGAGCTCCTCCAGCTTCTCGCTGCGCGCCCCCCTGCCGGGCGAGCGCACCGGGTGCTGCGGCAGCTCTTCCTTGTCGAGAGGAACGTCGATATTCTCCTCGGAACGGTTGCGCTCCATGCGGCGGCGCTCCCGCGCATTCTCCACGGCGTGCGCCGCAGCCCCGGCCGGCTTCGTCATGACGCGGAACAGGCGGATGAGGCTTGTGCCGGTGAGGACCATGACCGCCACAAACAGCAGCAGCAGCGTGACGATCTTGGCGCCGAGCGATCCGAATGCCGAGACAAGCGGCATGCCGAGCAAACCGCCGAACAGGCCCGCACCGCGGCGCTCTTGCCCATCCGCATAGAGGGCAAGCAGCTCCTGCCCGAAGGGGAGATTGTGCGAAGCCATGCCGAACACATGCACGGCGGCGCACAGAAAGAGAATGATCGCCGCCATGAGCAGGATTTTCGTGGCCATGCGGCTGTCGCGCTTTTCGAGCGCCGTTACAATGGATATGTAGAGCAAAAGGATAGGCCAGAAGATGGCGCACACGCCGAAGAGCCCGAGGAGCTGGCCGTGCAGCCAGGCCCAGATGCTCTCCCCGGGAATGAGCACAAGGCAGGCCATGAGAATGGCGGCGGCAAACAGTACCACGGCAAAGACCTGGTTGCGCTGCTTCGCCCGCTCCAGCTCGCGCAATCGCTGCTGCTCCCGCTCCGCCTTTGTCATCTGAGGCTTGCGGCGCTCCGCCGTCCGTTTGTCCGGCCTTGTGCGGGACGCGCTGTGCGCCGCGGCACGGGCCGGTTTTTTTGTCTTTTTTCGTTCCGCCATCTTCCCTCTTCCTCTCCCGCGCGTGCGGCAGCGCCGGTTCCTTATCCTACTATCATACTACTAATGTATCTTTTTATCAGAGCGGCACGCCTGTGAACAGGTTGATGCCTGCGCTCTGCTCCACAAGCGAAACAACGATGGCAGCCAGACCCACAACCGCCGTGTAAACCACAAACGGGATCAGCCGGTTGCTCGACACCATCCACCGCAGGAGCTTGATGGCAAAGAAGCCCACCACCGCGGCCGTAACCATGCCCACAAGCAGCGGAACAGTCTGCACGGTTTCATGCGCTTTCAGCGCGTCGATGCCTTCAAGCCCAGCGGCAGCCACAATAGCCGGAATGCCCAGCACAAACGAGTAATCGAGAGCGGCCTGGCGGTTGACACCGCGCAGCATGCCAATGGCAAGCGTGGAACCGGAGCGCGAAAGTCCCGGAAACACGGCGGCCACGCACTGCGTCACGCCGACAGCGAGCGCATCTCCCAGGCGGAAGCGGCCGCGGCCCACGCGTCCGGAACCGCGCACCAGGGAGCGGCTGCGGAAATGGGCCGCCAACAGCAGAATACTGGTGGCGAGAAGGGCAAAGCCTTCAATGAGAATCGAGCTGTCCGTGCCCCACAGATCAGCAAAATCCTTCACGTTTTGTCCGGTGCCCGGCACGGGCAGGAAAAGCAGGAAGAGCGGCACCAGGCCGATCACGAGCATGACAAGCAGGTTGCGGTCTTCATCCATCCTGCTCCAGCGAAAGCGGCCGGTAAACAGATCGCGCAGGAGAAGGCCGAGCGCCCTGATGAGCCGCCAGATGAGTTTGCGGTAAGCGATGAGCACAGCAGCAAGCGTGCCGAGGTGAAGCATGACGTTGAAAAGCAGGCTCGTGTTCTGCACACCCATCATGTGCTGCACAAGCGAAAGATGGCCGCTGCTGGAAACGGGCAGAAATTCAGTGGCTCCCTGCACAATGCCCTGCACAATGGCCTCCAGGATCTCCTGCATGGATGGACTCCTCCTTATGTAAGGCGCGGACACCCGCGCCTTTGTCACGTAGCGCTCTTGGAAGCGCCCTTCTTCTTTTTCGGTTTCGTTTTTTTCTCGCCGCCCTCAATCATGCGGTAGAGACAGGCAAGCGCATCGGACAGATTGCCGAGCGAATCGATAAGCCCCTCGTCCACGGCATCCGCGCCGTCGAGCACGGTGCCCACGTCCATCACGAGTTCCTGTGTGTTCATGGCGAGCTCGTGGAAGCGGGCCGGGGAAATCTGGGAATTCGATGCGACGAAGCGCGTGATGCGTTCCTGCATGCGCTCAAAATAATCCATTGTCTGCGGCACGCCGAGCATCAGCCCGCTCATGCGCACAGGATGGATCGTCATGGTGGCGCTCGGCACAATAAAGCTGTGCCGAGCCGCTACGGCCAGCGGCACGCCAATGGAATGGCCGCCGCCCAGCACAAGGCTGACGGTCGGCTTCCGCATGCCGGCCACAAGCTCCGCAATCGCAAGGCCGGCCTCCACGTCTCCACCGACGGTGTTGAGGATCATGAGCAAGCCGTCGATGGCCGGATCCTCCTCAATGGCGACAAGCTGCGGGATCACATGCTCATATTTCGTCGTCTTGTTCTGTGAGGGGAGCACGTTGTGGCCCTCAATCTGGCCAATCACCGTGAGGCAATGGATGCAATGGCCGTTCCCCGTGATAACGGAACCGGCTTCTGCAATGCGGTCAAACGGCGCGGAACCACGCACCTCCAGTTCTTCGTCTCTTTCATTCTGCGTCATATTGCACCTCCGCAAAGGAATCTTCCCTTTTAGCGTATCCCGCCAGACGGGAAAATAAACATGTGCAGCGCAGGAAACGGAACGAAAAGCGGCACGAAACATTTGTATTATAGCATTGGAAGCCTTATTCATCAAGCTCTTTTCCCGGGTAATCAAAAACATCCGTTCGGAATTTGCCAGGCAAAAAGGAGCAAAACAACCGGAAAACATCGTGAAACGATTGACAATCTCTGCGTTTTGTCAGATAATAAAGAAGTATTTTACTCAGCTAAATCAAGTTTTGGAAAAGCGGCAGGGCCAAGCGCCTGTTTCCGCTCTCCCGAACGAAAAGAAAGAGTTAGGAGGGACCCTTCATGGGACTTACCATCGCACAGAAGATCATCCGGGATCATCTTGTGAGCGGAGAAATGACGGTTGGCTCCGATGTTGGCCTGCGCATCGACCAGACGCTGACGCAGGATGCAACCGGCACCATGGCATACCTTGAATTTGAGGCGATGGGCGTGCCGCGCGTGAAAACGGAACTGAGCGTGGCTTACATCGATCACAACACGCTTCAGACGGGCTTTGAAAATGCGGACGATCACCGCTTTATCCAGAGCGAAGCGAAAAAGCACGGCATCCGCTTCTCACGGCCGGGCAACGGTATCTGCCACCAGGTGCACCTGGAGCGCTTTGGCATTCCGGGCAAGACGCTCATCGGCTCCGACAGCCACACCCCCACGGGCGGCGGCATCGGCATGCTGGCGATGGGCGCCGGCGGGCTTGACGTGGCTGTGGCCATGGGCGGCGGTGCGTATCACATTTCCATGCCGAAGATGCTGCGCGTCAACCTGACAGGCCGCCTCTCCCCCTGGGTTTCGGCAAAGGACGTCATCCTGAAGGTGCTCGAGATCCTCACCGTGAAGGGAGGCGTGGGCAAGATCGTGGAGTATGCCGGCGAAGGCGTCGCCACGCTGACGGTGCCGGAGCGCGCCACCATCACGAACATGGGCGCGGAACTCGGCGCGACAACCTCCATCTTCCCCTCCGATGAAGTGACGCGCGCTTTCCTGAAGGCGCAGGACCGCGAGAAGGACTGGATTCCGCTCGCTTCGGATCCGGACGCCGTCTATGACGAGGAAATTACTGTGGATCTCTCCTCCCTCGTGCCGATGGTTGCCTGCCCGCACAGCCCTGACAATGTGAAGACCGTGGATGCCGTTGGCCCGATCAAGGTGGATCAGGTCTGCATCGGTTCCTGCACGAATTCCTCTTACCTCGATCTCATGCACGTCGCTGCCATCCTCAAGGGCAAGACCGTGCACCCTGACGTGAGCCTGGCGATTGCGCCCGGCAGCCGCCAGGTTTACAACATGCTGGCGGAAAACGGCGCGCTGGCCGACATTGTGGGCGCCGGCGCACGCGTGCTCGAATGTGCTTGCGGCCCGTGCATCGGCATGGGGCAGTCCCCGAATTCGCACGGCGTTTCGCTGCGCACCTTCAACCGCAACTTTGAGGGCCGTTCCGGCACGGCTGACGGTCAGATTTACCTGGTGAGCCCGGAGACGGCGGCCATTTCCGCTCTGACCGGCGTGCTCACCGACCCGCGCACGCTCGGCGAGGAGCCGAAGGTGGAGATGCCGGAGCACTTCCTCATTAACGACAACATGGTCGTGGCGCCTGCGCCGGCGGACAAGATGGACGAAGTGGAGATCCTGCGCGGCCCGAACATCAAGGAATTCCCGGTGACAGACGCTCTGCCGGAGAGCCTTGAGGTGAAGGCGCTGCTCAAGGTGGGCGACAACATCACCACCGACCACATCATGCCTGCGGGCGCGAAGATCCTGCCGTTCCGCTCCAACATCCCCTATCTGTCGAACTTCTGCTTCGGCGTGTGCGACAAGGAATTCCCGGAGCGCTGCCGCAAGTATGGCCCGAGCATTGTGGTGGGCGGCCAGAACTACGGCCAGGGCTCCTCGCGTGAGCATGCGGCGCTCGTGCCGCTCTACCTGGGTGTGAAGGTTGTGCTCGTGAAGAGCTTTGCGCGCATCCATTGCGCAAACCTGGCGAATGCCGGCATTGTGCCGCTTATGTTCAAAACAGAAGCCGATTACGACGTCATCGATCAGATGGACGAGCTGGAGCTGCCGAACATCCGCGCGGAGATTGAGAACGGTTCCGACGTGACGGTGGTTGACAAGACGAAGGGCAAAACCATCCTGGCCGAAGCCGTGCTTTCGGATCGCCAGCGCGAGATGGTGCTGGCCGGCGGCCTGCTGAATTACACACGTGAAACCGGCGGCCAGGGCTGACGGCTGCTGTTTTGGAGGTATTGAAATGGAAAAGCTGCAAATGAAGACGCCACTCGTGGAGATGGACGGCGACGAGATGACGCGCGTCATCTGGAAGATGCTCAAGGAGATCCTCATCCTGCCTTACGTGGATCTGAAGACGGAATACTATGATCTGGGGCTCAAGCACCGCGACGAGACAGGCGACCGCGTCACAGTGGAGAGCGCCGAGGCCACAAAAAAATACGGCGTCGCCGTGAAATGCGCGACCATCACCCCGAACGCTGCCCGCGTGAAGGAATACAACCTGCATGAGATGTGGAAATCCCCGAACGGCACGATCCGCGCCATTCTGGACGGCACCGTGTTCCGCGCGCCAATCCTGGTGAAGGGTATCGTTCCCTTTGTGCCGAACTGGAAAAAGCCCATCACGCTGGCCCGTCATGCTTACGGCGACGTGTACCGCAATGTGGAAAGCACGGTGCCGGCAGGCGGCAAGGCGGAACTCGTGATCACTGCGCCGGACGGCACGGAGACGCGCCAGACAATCCAGGAATTCAAAGGCCCGGGCGTGGTGCAGGGCCAGCACAATCTGGACGGCAGCATTGCCAGCTTTGCGCACACCTGCTTCCGCTATGCGCTCGACACGAAGCAGGACCTGTGGTTTGCCACGAAAGACACCATTTCGAAGATTTACGATCACCGCTTCAAGGATATTTTCCAGGAAATTTACGACGCTGACTATAAAGAAAAGTTTGAGGAAGCCGGCATCGAATATTTCTACACTCTGATCGACGACGCCGTGGCGCGCGTGGTGCGCTCCGAGGGCGGTTTCATCTGGGCATGCAAGAACTATGACGGCGACGTGATGAGCGACATGGTGGCCACGGCGTTCGGCAGCCTGGGCCTGATGACGAGCGTACTCGTCTCCCCTGACGGCGCCTACGAGTACGAGGCGGCGCACGGCACGGTGACGCGCCACTATTACAAGTGGCTCAAGGGGGAGGAAACCTCCACAAACTCCATGGCGACGCTCTTCGCCTGGACGGGTGCGCTGCGCAAGCGCGGAGAGCTCGATGAACTGCCGGATCTGTGCCGCTTTGCGGATAAGCTCGAAAAAGCTGCCGTGCAGACGATTGAGGACGGCGTGATGACGGGCGACCTCATTCCGCTTTCCTCCCTGCCGGAGAAGAAGAAGGTGGACACCGAAACCTTCCTGCGCGAGGTTGCCAAGCGCCTGGACGCCTCCCTGTGAGGTCAGTGGGAACCGCATGTCTTTAGGAGGTTCTTTTGCCCATGCCAAAACGTAACAACATTTCGATGTCGGTTATCCGCCGCCTGCCGCGTTATCACCGCTTTCTGCGTCATCTGCGGAACAAGGGCGTCACCCGGATCTCTTCCACGGAGCTTTCTGCCAAACTTGGGCTGACCGCTTCGCAGATCCGGCAGGATCTGAACTGCTTCGGCGGTTTTGGCCAACAGGGGTACGGATACCTGGTGGATCAGCTCAGCGACGAGATCGCCAAGATCCTGGGGCTGCGGAACGAATACAAGGCCATCCTGATCGGCGCGGGAAACCTGGGCCAGGCCATTGCCTCCCACATGAATTTCACGGAGGACGGCTTCAGTCTGGTGGGAATTTTTGACAATTCACCGTTTAAAATAGGAAATCGGATCAACGGCATTGAGGTTCTTGAAATGGAGCAGCTTGAGCCGTTCTGTGAGCGGGAAAAGCCTGTGATGGCTGTGCTGTGCGTGCCGCGCGAGGCTGTGGAAGAGCTGAGTGACCGGCTCTGCGCGCTGGGAATTCACAGTTTCTGGAATTTCACCCATTGCGATATCGTAGTGAAGCACCCAGACGCTATTGTGGAAAACGTGCACCTGAACGACAGCCTGATGACACTGTGCTACCAAATTCAGGCACAAGATGAAAAGGAAGAGGAACCGGGATCCTGAACAGGAAACGATTCCTCACATAAGACATAAGATCGAAAGAGGCCCTGCAGCGGATTTTCTCCACTGCAAGGCCTCTTTTCCTTGCACAGATTCGTTTGACAGAAACCAGGACGGCTCAGAGACGCTCCATCTTTTCGACCGCCTTGATGATCTCATTGATCTTCTGTTCCCGATCGGTCTCGTCCGCGCGCTCAAACGCTTCGGCCACGCACCCTTCCATGTGGGCCCGCAGCACCTCGCGCTCGGCCCGGCGCAGAATGGCTTCGGAAGCCAGCAACTGATTGAGCACATCCATGCAGTAGCGGTCCTCCTCAATCATGTTCAGGATCCCATCGAGCTGGCCACGTGCCGTTTTCAGCAGGCGAGCCACCTTCACCTTATCTGCCTTCATGCTTCTTCAATCCCCGTAACTTCATAGCCTGCATCCTTCACCGCGGCGGTGAGCGTCTCATCGGACACAGCCTGATCCAGGGAGACCGCGGCGCACTTCTGCGCGAGATCCGCCTTGGCGTGCACGCCGGGGATCGCGTTCAGAGCCTTCTCCACATGCGCGACGCAATGTGCGCACATCATGCCTTCAATGTTGATCTTCTTGTTCATTGTATGATCTCCTTTCTCTTCACAACCAGCTGCTTCTTGAAGCGGACAGGTATCGGTTCCCGTGCCATTGTCGTCCCGCGGGACACGGAGATCCGTTTCCACGGCGAGAAGAGCACTGCCCCCGCGCTGCTTCCGCTTGAAAAAGCGGAGGCGCAAAGCATTGCTAACGACACAGACGGAACTCAAACTCATGGCGGCGGCGCCCAGCATGGGGCTCAGCTTCAGGCCCCAGAGCGTGAAGAACACGCCGGCCGCCACGGGAATGCCAATACTGTTATAGAAAAACGCCCAGAACAGATTTTCTCTGATATTGCGGATCACGGCCCTGCCGAGCTGGATGGCGGAAACGGCATCCATGAGATCGCTCTTCATGAGAACGACGTCTGCCGAATCGATGGCGATATCCGTGCCTGCACCGATGGCCACGCCGACATCGGCGCGGGCCAGGGCAGGCGCGTCGTTCACACCGTCGCCGATCATGGCAACCTTCCGGCCCTCCTTCTGCAGGCGGCGCACCTCCGCTTCCTTGTCCTGCGGGAACACCTCCGCCACAACATGGGGAATGCCGATCTCCTGCCCGATGGCCAGCGCCGTGCGGCGGTTGTCGCCCGTGAGCATGACCACATCGACGCCGAGGGCACGCAGCTCCTGCACCGCCTCCCGGCTGGTAGACTTCACGACGTCCGCCACGGCGATGAGACCGAGCAGCCGGCCCTGTTCCGCGAAGAAGAGCGGCGTGCTGCCCTTCCGGGCAAGAGCATCCGCCTTTGCCTCCAGGCTGCCGGCGGAAACGCCGATCTCCCGCAGCATGCGGCTGTTCCCGGCAAAGATGCGCCGGCCGCCGACAATGGCGGAAACGCCCTTCCCCTCTTCCGTGGTGAATTGCTCTGCCTGCGGCAAATCCAGTCCCTTTGCGCCCTCCAGGATGGCGAGTGCCAGCGGGTGATCGGAGCGCTGTTCCACGGCGGCGGCCAGAAGGAGCAGTTCCTTCTTCTCCACGCCGGAAACGGGGGAGATCTCCGTCACCTGCGGGCGGCCTTGCGTGATGGTGCCGGTCTTGTCGAGCACAACGGTGTCCACGCTGTGGATCGTTTCCAGGCTTTCCGCTGTCTTGAATAGAATGCCGTTTTCAGCGCCCTTTCCCGTGCCGACCATGATAGCTGTAGGCGTGGCAAGGCCGAGCGCGCAGGGGCAGGAAATGACAAGCACGGAAATGCCAATGGAAAGCGCAAACTCGAGTGGTTGCCCCGCGATCAGCCAGGCAGCCGTCGCAATCACGGCGATGGTGATGACTACCGGCACAAAGACGGCGCTCACCTTATCGGCCAGGCGGGCTATGGGCGCCTTCGTGGCGTTTGCGTCTTCCACCAGACGGATAATCTGCGCGAGCGCCGTATCCTCACCGACGCGCGCCGCCTCCATCTTCAACCATCCGGATTTGCTCACCGTGCCGCCCGTAACACTGTCCCCCACCTGCTTCTCCACCGGCATGCTCTCTCCGGTGAAGGCCGCCTCATCCACCGCGGCAGAGCCTTCCAGAACGCGGCCGTCTACCGGGATGGAAGCGCCGGCCTTCACGATGAGGATATCGCCCGGCTGCACCTGCTCGAGCGGAATCTCCTGCTCCTGGCCGTCGCGCAGAAGCACCGCCGTCTTGGGCGCCAGATTCATCAACCGGGCGACGGCGTCGGACGTGCGGCCCTTGGAGCGGGCCTCCAGCAGTTTGCCGACCGTGATCAGCGTAAGGATGGTGCCGGCGGACTCAAAATACAAATCCATGGAGTAATGGTGCACGAGCGTCAGATCACCGTGGCCCAATCCCCATCCGATGTTATAGATGGCAAAAATGCCGTATACCATGGCGGAACCGGAACCTACGGCAATGAGCGTATCCATGGTGGGCGCGCCCTTCGCCAGCGTTTTGAAACCGGTGATATAAAATTTCCGGTTGACATACAGGATGGGCAGCACGAGCAAAAACTGCGTAAACGCAAATGCCAGCGCGTTCTCCTCGCCCAGCAAAAAGCCGGGCAGCGGCAGGCCCATCATGTGGCCCATTGAAACATACATGAGCGGGATGAGGAAGACAATCGAGACAATCAGGCGAAAGCGGACGCTTTCCGCCTCCTTCTTCCCCTCGTTCGGCACCGCACCGGCCGCTGCCTGCTTCGCGCCGCCGTGGACGGAAGCGCCGTAGCCGGCATCCTCCACGGCGTGAATGATGGCATCAGGGCCGACAGCCTGCTCATTATATTCGACGGTCATGCTGTTTTGCAGCAGATTGACAGACACATCGCTCACGCCGCTGCAGGCGCGAACGGCTTTCTCCACATGCGCGCTGCAGGCGCTGCATGTCATGCCCGTGACATCGAACCGCTGTTTCACTGCGGAGTCTCCTTTCTCACACGATGCCGGGCCAACTGCCCGGGCAGCCGTAAACTTATTGATAACACCCCCACTGGGTATATGTATATACTACTTGATTCTCCCCGGGTTGTCAAGCGTTTTTGAAAAAAGAAATACAGGGAACAGAAAAGCGCCCGGCGCATGTGTGCGCCGGGCGCGAAAAGCACGGAAACTATTATACAGTGGCAGGCATTCCCTGCGCGGCCAGCTCCTCCTCTTCCTCCGGAGTGGGCCTGTACTGAGCCATATAGAGCTTATAGTAATATCCCTGTTTGGCCATCAGTTCATCGTGGGAACCGGCTTCCATAATCTTACCGCCGTCGATATACATAATACGCGTGCAGCTGCGGATGGTGGATAGGCGGTGCGCAATGATGAAGGAGGTGCGGCCTTTCAGCAGCAGGTTGATGCCGCGCTGCAAAAGCTGCTCGGTGGAGGTATCGATGGAGGAAGTTGCCTCATCGAGCACAAGGATTTTAGGATCAGCCAGCAACGTGCGTGCAAAGGCAATCAGCTGCTTCTGGCCCTGGGACAAGCCGCCGCCTCGCTCCTTAACTTCCGTTTCATAGCCGTTGGGTAACTTGCTGATGAACTCATCTGCCTGCAGCAGGCGGGAAACGCGGATGATCTCGTCGTTTGTCGCGTCAAGCTTGCCGTAGCGGATATTATCGGCAATTGTGCCGGAAAACACGAAGCTGTCCTGCAGCATGATGCCCATCTGGCTGCGCAGGGAGTGAAGCGTGACGTCCATCACACTGTGGCCGTCGATTGAGACAATGCCCTCGTCGATGTTATAGAAACGGCTGATGAGGTTGACGATCGTCGTCTTGCCGGCGCCTGTAGGGCCAACAATGGCAATGCTCTCGCCCGGTTCCGCCACAAAGCTCACATCGTGCAGGATCTTCTGGCCGGGTTCATAGCCGAAGCTTACATGATCAAACACCACGCGGCCGGTGATCGGCGGCAGCTCGATAGCGCCGGGGCAATCCTCGATGACAGGGGGTTCGTTCATCGTCTCAAAGATACGCTCCAGGTACGCCATGGCATCCACAAATTTGTTGTAGATATTCGCCAGGTTCACAATCGGCTGCCAGAAACGGGACGCATAGGTGCCCATGGCAAGCAACACGCCGAAGGATGCCATAGGATGCAGGAAATAGGCGCCCACAATGTAGACAAGCGAAAACACGATCTGCGAGATCGTCTCGGTGGTGAACCACACGGAGTTGGAGATATAGATGGCGTGCATCCAGGCACGGTACCGCTCAGCGATCAGGCGATCGAGGATGCCGAGGTTCGTCTCCTGGCGGTTGAAGGCCTGCGTGACCTTTACGCCCTCAATGGACTCCTGCACATACGCGTTCAGGTTGGAGTTTTTATTGGAGATCACCTGATAGGCGCGGCGCTGCTTCGGCTTGATGATTAGGATAAAGACAATCAGCACCGGCAGGCCGGCCGTGGTGACGGCCGCAAGCGGCACGCTCACCTGGAACATGAAGAAGATGATAAAGATGATGTTGATGATCTCGATGATGAAGTCGAGCAGGCCGTTCGAGAGCACGTCCGACACGTTGTTCACGTAGTGCACGATGCGCACCAGAATCTTTCCATGCGGCCTGTTATCATAATAGGAGAACGGCAGGACCTGGAGATGCGCAAAGAGATCCTGACGGATGTCATGCACCATGGTCTGCGACGCCTGTGCGACAATGACACGGCGGATGGCTGTAAACAGCACATTGACAAGGATCGTGACACCCAGCAGGAGCGAGAGACGGATGAGTTCATCCATCTTCCCCTGCGGGATGGAGTTATCCATGGCATAGGAGACGATCATGGGGCCGGTGAGGCCGATGACACTGCCGACGCCGCTGAGCAGCAGGGCGGCGAGCATCTTGCCCTTGCACCGCATGACATACACCATAACCTTTTTCAGGTTTTTAAAATTTAGGGGTTCTTCCAGGGTTTCGTCCACATCAAACCGGTTACGCGCCAATCGATTCACCCTCTTCCTTGCTGTTCTGAATCGCCCAGATATGGCGGTAGAAGCCCTTGTTCTTCAGCAGTTCGCGGTGCGTGCCGCTCTCCACAATCCTGCCGCGATCGAGCACGAGAATGAGATCCGCATCCTCAATAGAGGAAACACGCTGCGCAATGATAATCTTCGTGCAGGGGAAGTCCAGGTTGCGGAGCTGCTCCTGCAGGTACTTTTCCGTTTCCATATCGACGGCGGAGGTCGTGTCGTCGAGGATCAGCACGGCAGGCCGGATGGCGAGGGCGCGCGCCAGCGAAATGCGCTGCTTCTGGCCGCCGGAAAGACCGACGCCGCGCTCGCCGACAAGCGTATCGTAGCCGTCTTCCATTTTGCGGATGAATTCATCCGCATCCGCGGTGCGGGCATACTTCTGCACATCCTCAAACGGCATATCGGGATCGCCATAGGCAATGTTCGAATCCACCGTATCGGAGAAAAGGAATACATCCTGCATGGCCACACCGATGTGGCGGCGCAATGCCTTGAGCGTGTAGCTCTGCACCGGTTCACCGTCGAGCAGGACATCGCCGGAAGTGGGATCGTTGATGCGCGTGAGCATGCCGACAAGCGTCGTCTTGCCGGAGCCGGTTGTCCCGATGATGCCGAGCGTCTCGCCCGGCTTCACATGGAAGCTGATGTCGTCCAGAATGGTGGCGCCGTCAATCGTGAGCGTCACATTGCGGTATTCCACATCGCCCTGCGGGCGGACGCCGGGATCGCGCGCCATGTAGCGATCCGCAATCGTGGGCTGTGCATAGAAGATTTCGATGATCATCTGGCACGAGGCAAAGAAACGCTGGACATCGTTGATCAGCATGCCCAGGTTGCGCAGCGGATTGGCAAGCGCCCAGGTGAGCGAGGAAAACGCCAGGATTTCGCCTGCCGTGATCTTGCCCTGCATCATGAAGATGCCGCCGACAAGCAATGTCGTGACGGTGAGGGATTGGGAAAGCAGATCGATAATCGGATTGAACTTGGCGCCCACATAAGCCGTCTTCAGGTTCATTTTCCGGTAATCCTCGTTCTTTTCCTCGAACTTCTGGTTTTCATATTCCTCCCGGGCAAACGCTTTCACCACGCGGTTGCCCTCAATGTTCTCCTGCGCAACGGTATTCAGGCTGGAAAGCTTCTGGCGCAGCTGCACGAACATCGGATGGATCACCTTGGAGAAAAACCGGGTCACAATCAAAATGAACGGCGTGATGGCTGCAAGGCACAGCATGAGTTCCACATTGACACAGCCCAGATAGATGAGGGCCGCCGCGAACGTGACAATGGAATCCACCGTGCTGTAGGAGATCCACGCCAGAGCGTGACGGATCAGATCGAGGTCGTTTGTCATACGCGTCATGAGATCGCCGGTGCGAATCGAATGGAAATAGCGGGCGTCCTCGTTCTGCAGAACATTGAACATTTTCCTGCGCAGGCCGTTGAACGTGCACTGGCTGCTCTTTTCCAGCAGGACCACCATCACATACCGCAGGATCAGCCGCACCATCTGCACCACCATCATGAGGCCGAGAAGCGGCAGCAGCATGGAGGTGTCCTGCGGCGTGATGACGTCGTCAATCAGTTTTTGGGAAAGCATGGGGTTTACAACAAGGATGGCGGATGTCACCGCAGAGAGAACCATCGCGATGACAAACAGGTTTCTTTTTTCCCCCATGTACTTCCAAAGCCATTTGATTCGGAACATATCTTCCCCCTCCTGTTCCGGTTTGAAAGTTGTTTCTGTTCTTTTCGGGCAACCCGAAAAGGGTGTGAAAACAGCCTCCTTCCCCCGCAAAAATAAGCTCCCAAAGTTCTTCGGAAAGTATAACTCGCACCTTTCAAAACCGCAAGCCGATTTCGGCGGCTTAACGTCCCATTCTTTCGTGTTTTCTTCATTTTTCTTTGATTTTCATTCAATTAAAGAAAATCAAGCTGTGAGACAGACAAATTTGACTCCCTTTTCTGTCGCAACATGCACTAAGAAACAGGATTCTTTCTTGTTATTATGCTCCTTTCCTGCGTACCCTCAGGGAATAAGGGCCAAAGCGGTTTTCCGGGGTTGGGCGCGCCCCCGGCTGCGTTTTCCTCCTTGTCTTCCGGGAAGGAAGGCTGCGTCATCAGCCTTGCCGGAAACCCGCCCGAATCACGGAAAACTCCGAAGGACCGGACGGGAGGGAAAAACTGGGGCTGGAAAGACCGCGGGACGAAGGCAGGCTCGCGCCTGCCGAGGACGAGAACGCATCCATCGCCTGTTTTCGCCCCGTCCGGCGCTTTCCCCCTTGCCCACTGAGGGTATAAATAAATGCTGAAGCAAACAAAAAGGCATGGGTTTCACTCGCCCTTCAGACGAAGAAACCCATACCTTTTCTAGACTAACGACCGGGAAAACAGAAGAGCCACACAGGCCAACTGTTTTTCTCAACCTCCGTTCAATATACAATATTATAAGGGGAAGAAAGCCGCGGCTGTTGGCCGCGCTGCAGCGAAAAGAATTACGACGTGCGGTCCGGGCGATAAAACTGCGCCTTTGCGCGAACCAACACCACTGCGGAAAGCAGGGCTGCCAACAGCGCCGTCACGGCAAAATTGAGCCACACGCCCGTGAGGCCGAGCGGCCAGAGTGCCGCGAGAAGAATCACGGGAAAGATAAGAGCTGTGGAAACCGAGATGAGCGACGCAGGAAGCGGCTTTTCCACTGCCAGCATGCAGCTCTGCACTGCAAAGGACAGCCAGCGTGTTATATAGGTCAGGGCGAAGAGCCGGAGCGCGCCCACCGCCATATCAAGGACATCGGGTGTGGGTGCGGAGACGAAAAGGCGCGTGATCTGCTCCGGGAAGCAGGAAATCACAACAAACGCCGCCGCGGAAATCACAAAAGCCGCCACAAAGCAGCAGCGCTCAATGGCCCGCACGCGAGAGTATTTTTCCGCCCCCCAGTTGTACCCCACGGCAGGCTGGAGGGAATCACACGTGCCATAGAGAAGCGGCTGCACAAATCCATCAGCAAACATAAGAATACCATACACGGAGACGGCCGTCTCGCCGCCCAGGCGCACCAGAATCAGATTGAGCAGGATGGAGGTGATGCGGCCCGCTATGTTGTTGAGAAAATTCGGGCTGCCGCAGGCAAGGATCTGCCGAACCATGCGCATATGAAAGTGCGGCCGGCAAAAGTGCAGCACGGCTTTGCCGCGGAAAAACGGCGTAAACGCAATCAGCGCACAGACAAACATGCCGGAACAGGTGGCAAGAGCCGCGCCCCAAATGCCGAAATGAAACACGCCGAGGAAGAGAAATTCCAACACGCCGCTCAGCAAGGACATGAAGATATTGAGGAGCATGCTGCCGCGGATGTAGCCGCTGATGCGCATGAAGTTATCGACAGCGAAAATGATAGTAGTGACAGGGGAACTGAGCGCATACACGCGCAGATACTGTACCGACAGATCTGCAAAAGCCCCTTCCGCACCCATCAGGCGGATGAGGGCAGGCGCCGCACCATAGAGCGCACTGCCAACCACCACGCCGGCCGCCACAATCATCAGGCAGGCGCAGGTGAACAGGTTGCTGGCTTCTTCCCTCTCCCCCTTGCCCAGACAGATGGAGATCGGAACGGCGGAGCCGACGCCGATGAGATCTGCAAGAGCAAAATTGATGATCACAAACGGCATGGCAAGGTTGAGCGAAGCAAATGCGGTGGCGCCCAAATACTGGCCGACAAAAACGCCGTCCAGCGTTTGATACAGGGCAGAAGCCAGCATGCTGATGGCGCCGGGCAGAGAAGCCAGAAAGAAGAGTTTCACCGGCGGCGTTTTGGAAAACAGTGCGGAGGAATTCATAAAAGTTGTCTTCATCCTTTCCTGAAAAATAGCGGCAGGGCAAACGTTCAGCGAGAACGGCTCTCCTATGGAAATCTTTCCGAAAGATTTGGGGAGGCATTCCGGAGCACCAAGGGCAGAACTGCAGCGGCACTGGAAACTGCTTTGCTTTATCGTATGCCGAGACTGACGCGGCTGCCCGACGCATGCGACATTGCACCGTCTGCCAACGCGTATCTTCAATTTTCCGGATTATCTTCTCCTTTTTCCCCTGGGAGCAGATGGATCTCATGCCGCAAAAACTTCACATAACGGGCTGTAAGGGCGATGAGCGCTTGGCCTTCGTCGGGGGAAAGCCACTCGCCGGCACGTATCTCCGCTTCAATGAGCGGGCCAACCACACGGCGCTTGAGCGCTTCCCCCTCCTGTGTGAGGGCAATGCGCTTGTTTTTCTGACTGCCGGGCATGGGCAAAAGCCGCAGGAGGCCGCCCCGCTCCATAGACTTGAGCGCAGAATTCAGTGTTTGCGGCGCATAATACCAAACTGCGCACAGTTCCCGCTGGGTGAGCGTCTCCCCGCTTTCACACAGGGCATACAGCAGCCAGAGCGCCGTATCCGATATGCCGCTCCTTCTGGCATAAGCGTGATAAAGATCGTCCATCTCGTGGTACAGGCGGTTAAATGCAGCGAGCAGTTCCTGTCTGTTATGTTCCATCGTTTCTCTCCTTCGTGCCTCTGAAAATAATCCGGAATCGGACAATAGTATATCGCTGTTTTCGAAGGAAAGTCAACTCCTTTCTTGCATCCTCTCCTATTTTTATATCCCAATGGTTCTTTTTTCACACAATATGACAAGTCTCCCCAATAAAATTTGTGAAACAGAATCTGTTGTGAAAGAATTGACATTTGATCTGGCGAAGCATATACTTGAAATGGAAAAGCGGCAAAGTCTGCGGTAGGGGGAGGAGTTTCCCTATTGATTCCATGCGCTGCCGGTATGCCCGCGGCACAAATAACTCCGGGAAAACCGGGGATACACTTTTGTCCGGACAGAACAGAGCCGGCGGGTGGAATCGGACTTTAGGCCTTCCGTATCTTCATTTTATTTAGGAAAGGTTTGGTGGTCCTCAAAATGGAAAGTCAGCTTTCACTCTTCTACGGTCTGTCATTTTTGACAGTCGTCATCGCATTCGCATTCGCCCTTTACCTATACTTATGGGTAAAAAAGCAGAAAACAACGAACGCCAGAATCCAGGAAATTTCCACTCTGATCAAGGAGGGCGCCAACACTTTCCTGCGGCGGGAATACAAAGTCCTGGCAAAATTCGCCGCCGTTGCGGCCATCGTGATCTTTGTCCTGCTGCCCTCCCCTATCTGGCAGGGCCACATGATTGACAATCTCTCCATGGCCATCGCCTACATCGCCGGTACGGTACTTTCCGCTATCGCCGGAAAAATCGGCATCATGGTGGCAACGCTTTCGAACGGGCGCACGGCGGAAGGCGCTCAGAAAGGGCTGAAAACGGCCTTTTTGATCGGGTTCCGCGGCGGCGCCGTGATGGGCCTGCTTGTGGTGGGCTGCTCGCTGCTGGGTGTGGCGGCTGTTCTGATGGCAACGGGCAATTCCAGCATTCTGCTGGGCTTCTCCTTTGGTGCAAGCTCGCTTGCCCTGTTTGCCAAAGCGGGCGGCGGTATCTTCACAAAGACGGCCGACGTTTCCGCTGATCTCACCGGCAAGGTGGAACTGGGCATCCCGGAGGACGATCCCCGCAACCCTGCCGTCATCGCCGACAACGTGGGCGACAACGTGGGTGATGTGGCCGGCATGGGCGCCGACCTGTTTGACTCCAACGTGGCGGCCATGGCTTCTGCCCTTGTTATTGCGCAGTCTCTCTCCGGCACCGGTTTCTCCAACATTTCCATGGTATTCTGCTACGCCATTCTGGGCCTGCTCGCCTCCGTGATCGGCATCGCCGCTTCCGGCATCGGCAAGAAGGATAACCCTACGAAGGCGCTGAACTCCTCTACATATGTGACAACCGGCATCTTCCTCGTGCTGACGGCCCTGGCCACGCTCGTGTTTGAAGGTTTCTCGTGGAGAATCTGGGGCGCTTCCGCTGTTGGCCTGCTGGTGGGCGTCATCATCGGCATCACCACAGACTATTTCACTGACGACTCGAAACCGATTGTGCGCAAGGTGGCACACGCCTCCGGCTCCGGCCCGGCGTTCACGGTGCTTTCCGGCGTTGCATACGGATTTATCTCTTCCCTGCCTGCCATGGTGGGCATTGCCATTTCTGCCCTCGTGGCCTATCAGCTCTGTGCGCCAATGGGCGACGGCTATGCAATTTTCGGCATCTCCATGGCGGCAGTCGGTATGCTTTCCATCGTGGGCATGATCATTTCCAACGACGCCTATGGGCCGATCGTTGACAATGCGCGCGGCCTCGCCGAAATGGGCGGCCTGGGTGAAGAGACGATCCGCATTTCCGATGAACTTGACAGCGCCGGCAACACGGTGAAAGCCGTGACAAAGGGCTTCTCCATCGGCGCGGCAGGCCTCACCGTGATTTCCCTGCTGGGTGCGTTTATGTCGGAGGCCAACGAAGCGCTTGCGGCAGCCGGCCGCGAACTGATCACCGGCTTTGATATTATGTCCCCTACCGTATTCTTCGGCACGCTGATCGGCGCAGCCATTCCGGCCGTATTTTCTGCCATGCTGATTCTGGGCGTTGATAAAAATGCGCAGCGCATGGTGGCCGAAATTCACCGCCAGTTCAATGAGATCCCCGGCCTGCGGGAGGGCAAGAAGGGCGCCAAGCCGGAATACGGCAAGTGCATCGACATTGCCACCTCCGGCGCCCTGCGTGAGCTGATACCCGCCGGCCTCATGAGCATCATCGCCACACTGATCGTCGGTTTCATCGGCGGCCCCTCCGCCATCGGCGGCTTCCTGCTGGGCAACATCCTGAGCGGCCTCCTGCTGGCACTCTTCATGTCGAACGCCGGCGGCCTGTGGGATAATTCCAAGAAATATGTGGAAGCCGGAAATGAAGGCGGAAAGGGCAGCGAAGCCCACAAGGCCGCCGTCATCGGCGACACTGTCGGCGATCCGTTCAAGGATACGGCCGGCCCGTCCATCAACACGCAGATCACGGTTGTTTCCCTTGTATCTTCCCTTGCGTCTTCGCTGTTTGTGTGGCTCTCCATTTTCCACTGAGAGCGGCACATTGGCTCCCCTGCAACGGAGATCCTGCGAAGATTCCGGGATGAACGTCTGATCAAGGGGCGGCAAGCTGATTGCCGCCCCTTTGATGTTTTTTGTGGGCAGGAGAGGACGCGGGTTGGATAACTATGATCAATCCCGATTGATCAGGATTCTGATTCCACAGCAAAGGAGGGAAAGGGCACATCATCCGCGCCCCGCCGCGCGGGTACGGCAGCTGCCGGACCGAAACGGCGGGGAAATCACAAAAGAAAGAGAAGGGATATTGAATGGAGCGTTTATTTAAGCTGAAAGAAAACGGCACCACGGTTGGCCGCGAAGTGGTTGCCGGCCTGACGACATTCTTCGCCATGGCCTACATCATTGTTGTCAACCCGAGCCTGCTGAGCGAATCCGGCATGGAATGGGGCGCTGTTTTCCTGGCAACCATCATCTCCGCCATCATCGGCACACTGATCATGGGCCTTGTGGCGAACGTGCCGTATGCGCAGGCGCCCGGCATGGGCCTGAACGCCTTCTTCGTTTACACCGTATGCTTTACGCTGGGTTTCACCTGGCAGCAGGCTCTCTCCATGGTGTTCATCTGCGGCCTGATCAACATTCTGATCACCGTGACGAAGATCCGCAAATTCATCATCAAGTCCATTCCCCGCAGCCTGCAGAACGCCATCGGCGGCGGCATCGGCATTTTCGTCGCCTATCTGGGCCTGCTGAACGTCGGCATCATTTCCTTTGATTCCGGTGTGCCGGCCCTCGCAACGCTGAACCAGGCTTCACTCGTGCTGTTCATCATCGGCCTGGCCCTCACCATCATCCTGCTCGTGTGCAAGGTTCCCGGCGCCATCCTGATCGGCATCATCGTGACAACCATTCTGGGCATTCCGATGAACGTCACCACCACCGCCGATACCGTGAGCTTTGTGGACGCCTGCCAGGCGCTGCCCACCACCTTCGGCGCCATCTTCACGCAGGCCGGCCTCGGTTCCCTGTTTAGCGATGCGGGCAAGCTGCCCCTCGTGCTGATCACCATCTTCTCCTTCAGCGTGACCGACACGTTTGACACCATCGGCACCTTCATCGGCACGGGCCGCCGCGCCGGCATCTTCAGCGATGAGGATGAGAAGACGATGGAGACGAGCGCGGGCTTCAAGTCCAAGATGGACAGAGCTCTGTTTGCAGACGCCACAGCTACCTCCATCGGCGCCATTTTCGGCACCTCCAACACCACGACGTACGTTGAAAGCGCCGCCGGTATCGGTGCGGGCGGCCGCACCGGCCTGACGAGCGTGATCGTGGCCTTGTGCTTTGCCGTGAGTGCCTTCCTTGCCACGTTTGTGAGCGCCGTCCCGTTTGCCGCCACCGCCCCTGCTCTTGTCGTGGTCGGCATCATGATGATTTCCTCCTTCAAAGAGATTGACTGGAGCGACTTCAATGAAGCTGTTCCTGCTTTCTTTGCGGGCGTATTTATGGCTCTCTGCTACAGCATTTCCTACGGCATCGCGGCCGGCTTCATCTTCTACTGCATCACCAAGATCTGCAAGAAGGAAGCCAAGAGCATCCATCCCATTCTCTGGGTTGTCACCGCTCTGTTCATTCTGAACTTCGTGCTGCTTGCTGTCCTTCCCATGCTGACGCCTGCCGCGTAACGCGCACGTCAACCGGACAGAACGCATACAAAAACCGGATTGTCTCCTATGCGGGAGGCAATCCGGTTTTTTCTTTTTTCCTGTTCCACCTGAACACAATCAGGCTGCTGCACCGGCTCCCTGCACCGGCATGCACGCGGTGTAGGAAGAGCTCACGTCCTCAAACAGAATGGTTCCCTGGGTTCGGCACAAATCACGGGAGCCCTGCAAGCTGCGGATGGCAGGCTGTGTTTTTAGGATGAGCGCTACAAGGGACTGCTGGTAATTGTCCAGCGAAGCTGTGCGCCCAAGACAGGGCAACTCAAACAAGATCGGTGAGCGGGGCAAACGAATAGCCCATCTCCTCCCAGCGCGTGAGCAGTTCATCGAGAATCTCGCTGTTGGTGAGCGAAGTGCTGTGCAGCAGGACGACGGCGCCCGGGTGGATGCGCGGAAGAAGCTTGTCAAAGGCCTCCTGTGCCGTAGGCTGGTCATCCTGCAGCCAATCCACATAGGCCAGGCTCCAGAAAACCGTTTGATATCCCAGCTCCTGCGCCATTTTCAGATTCTCTTCGCTGTAAATGCCGCGGGGCGGCCGGTAAAACCGCTGCATCTGCTGGCCTGTGATGGACGCATAGAGCTCCTCCACAGAGCGAAGCTCTTCTTCAAATACGGCTCGTTCCGCAATCTGCGACATGTCATAGTGGTGATAGGTGTGGTTTGCCACGAGGTGGCCTTCCTCTGTCATCCGGCGCACGAGATCGGGGTTTTCCTCCAGATAGTGGCCCACCACAAAAAAGGCCGCCGGCACCTGGTGGCGTGCGAGCGTGTCGAGAATGGAGGGCATATAACCCGCTTCATAACCGGCATCAAATGTGAGATAAATGGTTTTTTGAGTGGTGTCACCCACATACCAGGCGTCATACTGGCGCAGGTCCTCCGCCGTGGCGTTTCCGACGGGCGGCTCCCCCTCCGTCTGGAAGCTGAGCCCCCAGTTTCCGGAGGGCTGCACCGAAGCGGGCACAGACGCTCCCTGTGCGCGGTGTATCACGGCAGGCGCGGCGGCCAGGACAAGCAGCACCGCCAATGCCGCAATGAGATGCTTTCTGCGGATAATGGCAAACATTCCACCCTCCCCCTTTCCCTGCATCTCTATGTGAAAAGGGCAAAAAATATGCGGCACAGCCCGCAGAAGGGCTGTGCCGCAATATCATTTATGCGTTAATCATCGACCTCATCGGGTTCCAGAAGACCATATCCGCCATCTTTGCGGGCATACACCACATTGATCTCGCCCGTTTCCTCGTTGCGGAACATGTAGAACTGGTGATCCAGCATGTTCATCTGCAGGATAGCCTCTTCCACATGCATGGGCTTCACGGCAAAGTGCTTGACTCTGACAACCTTGTATTCCTCCGGCTCCTCCTCGGAGTTGTAATATTCCATCACATACTGATCGAGTGCGGCGGAATGAATCTGCTTGTCGAGTTTCGCCTTGTTCTTGCGGATCTGGCGGCCGAGCGCGCTGATGGCGTGATCGAGCGCCTCGTTCATTTCGAGCTGCGTATTTTCCGCACGGTAAATCATGCCGCGCTGCCGAATCGTAATTTCAACGGTCTGGCGATTCTTTTCGACCGTTACCATCACATTCGCCTCGGCGTCCTCATCGAAGATGCGATCGAAGCGGGAGAGCTTTTTCTGGGCAAGCTGCTTGAAATTATCCCTGAGATTGACTTTGCGCCCTGTAATGTTGATCTTCATTGTAACATCTCCTTGCCTTACCGTATCGTGCGGGAAGTCCCGGAAAAGTCCGGCAAACGGGAGACCTGCGGGGGAATCCCGCCGCCGGAACCCGGCCCCTGTGGATGGGACCAAATCGGGCAAACGCCCGGTTTTCAGAATTCCTGCATCTTTATTATAGCAATAAAGAATAAAAAAGTAAAGGCGGCACCACACAATTTTGCGTTCTCAAACGAAAATTATGTGATGCCGCCCATAAACAATTCCGGTTCAGAGGACAAGGCTTCTGTGGCGCGTCACGTGGCAGCCGACGTTCACCGCAATGGGAAGGCCGGCAATGTGTGTGGGCGCCCATTCAATATTGACAGCAAGGGCCGTGGTATCGCCGCCGAATCCCTGCGGGCCCACGCCCGTCTCATTGACGGCGCGCAGCATTTTTTCTTCCAATTCGGCGTAGAACGGATCCTTGTTCCGCTCGGAAACAGGGCGGCACAGCGCCGTTTTGGCGAGCAGCGCGCACTGCTCAAAATCGCCGCCGATGCCCACGCCCAGCACAACGGGAGGACATGGGTTGCCGCCGGCCAGGCGCACAGTCTCCGCCACAAAAGCGATGAGGTCATCCTCCGTGGCGGCAGGCGTCATCATCTGCAGGCGGCTCATGTTTTCGCTGCCGAAGCCTTTGGGGGCCACGGTGAGGGAAACGCGATCGCCCGGCACAAGGCGCGTGTGGATCACGGCCGGGGTATTGTCCCCCGTGTTGCCGCGGCGGATCGGATCGGCCGCAACGGAACAGCGCAGGAGCCCTTCTGTGTAGCCGCGATGCATACCCTTGTTGACGGCCTCCTCAAAGGATCCGCCCGTGAAGTGCACCTCCTGGCCAATTTCCGCAAAGACAACGGCCATGCCGGTATCCTGGCAGACAGGCAGCCCCAGCTCGCGCGCGGCGCGCATGTTTTCACACAGGTCGCAGAGAATGGAACGGCCGAGAGCGTTTTCCTCGCGCTGCGACGCCGACACAATCGACGCTTCCAGATCGGCAGGGAGGCTGCGGTTGGCTTCCACACAGAGGCGGGCCACCGCCTCCGTGATATCAGATACAGGAATTTCGCGCATGGTAAGCCTCCTTAGCGAACGCGCTGGCCGCTGATGTACACCATTTCCGGCTTAGCAGAAAGGGAAATCGGACTCTCACGGAACACGACAAAATCGGCATCCTTTCCCATTTCAAGGCTGCCGACGCGATCGTCGATGCCGCAGATTTTCGCAGGATTGCAGGTGATGGCGGCGAGCGCCTCCTCCTCGTCCATCCCCTCACGCACGGCCAAAGCAGCGCACAGCGGCAGATACTGGATCGGCACTACCGGATGATCGGTGATGATGGCGGTGGGCACACCGGCATGCGAAAGCTTGCCGGGCGTGGCGGGCGTGAGGTTCCGCAGCTCCGGCTTCGAACGGTCACAGAGAAGCGGCCCGGAAAGAACACGCACGTGCTCCTCGGCGAGCTCGTCCGCAATCAGACCGCCCTCCGTGCCATGCACAATCACATAATCCAGGCCGAATTCGGACGCAATGCGCATGGCGGTGAAAATATCGTCTGCACGGTGGGCGTGGAAATGCACCTTGACCTCGCCGCGCAGCACCGGCAGCAGCGCTTCACACTTGCCGTCATACTCAGGCGGGTCCACGTCCGGGTCGCCGTCCGCTCGCAGCACGGCTTCCTCATAACGGCGCGCTTTCATGAGCTGATCGCGGATGAGGGCAGCGGTGGCCATGCGCGTGGAAGGTGCCTGGTTTTTCTCGTGATACACATTTTTCGGATTTTCGCCGAGCGCCATTTTCATGGCGACAGGCGCGCGCACAATCATCTTGTCCACACGGCGGCCAAACGTTTTCAGCGCGGCAAACTGCCCGCCGATCGGGTTGGCGCTGCCAGGTCCTGTGAGAACCGTGGTGATGCCGGCGTCCACCGCCTCGGAGAAACAGCGATCCATGGGGTTCACAGCATCGATGGCGCGCAGCTGCGGCTGCACGGGGTCCGTTTCCTCGTTGCCGTCATCCCCCTCGAAGGTGAGGCCGTCTTCCCACATCCCGATATGGGTGTGCGCATCGATAAAGCCGGGGTAAACATGCGCGCCGCCGAGATCGACGGTTTCCTCGTCCGGCTCAATGGGCATGGAACCCACTTCCATAATCTTCGCGCCTTCAATCCGCATATATCCGTTTTGCAGCGTTTCGCCAGCCATTGTATGAATAACCGCATTGGTAAAGAACACCGGACCCACTCTCCTCTGCTATAGTTCGGCAATTTTCGACTTTTGCCGTGCAAAAAAAGCGGAGCGGCAAGCCCACCCCGCTTTGTGCCGTCTTTTAAAACGGGAATCCCCCGTGTTATTTCTGAGAACCGCCGTGACGGGAGAATCCCCCGCGTTTCGATTCCATCGTGCGCTTGAGATCGGACATTTTTTCATCGCTCGTCTGCTTGAAGCGGGACATCATCTCTTCAAACGTTCCGCCCTCGTTGCGTCTGCTCTGCCATTCATAATTGCCGGGACGGCCAGGACGCTGCTGACGCTGGCCGGAACCGGAAGAACGCGGCGGGGCCGGAAGGGCGCGCTTCATGGAAAGGCTGATTTTCCCATCCTGCCCAATGTTCAGAATTTTGACTTTCACCGTCTGGTTTTCCGAAACATAGTCGCGGATTTCCTTGACGAAGGTGGGCGCCACTTCGGAAATATGCACCATTCCCGTGCGTCCGCCCGGCAATTCGACAAACGCACCGAAATTCGTGACGCCTGTCACTTTCCCCTCCAGAATCATTCCTACCTCAAGCTGCATAAACCTGTTTGTTCCTCCTTATATCCGGCGGGATCAGTTCCCCGCTACATTCACAAACACGCGCTCTCCCGGCTTGGCAAAGTCGAGCTCTTCGCGTGCATAGCGCTCTATATATGCGTCGTCGTAGCCATCGCCCGCGGATCCTTCATCCGAGAGCACACGCTCCAACTCTTCGTTTTTAACGTTCTGCTCCTCCAGCTGGCGCCGTACCTCGTTTAACTGGCTGGTCTTCACGTTGATCTGGATCTGCTGATTGATCAGCGCGGCCACCATGTAAAGGGAGAATGCGGCGATCGCGATTTTCAGCAGGAGACTGGCGCGCGGCCGTTTCTTTTCTTTTGTTTCGATAACCCGCACGCTGTCCACCGCCCTTTCGATCGGTCATGCGGCTTCTTTTTGCCTGTCTTGAGAAACTATCTCGATTATACACTACATCGCCGTCAGGTTTCAAGGCTTTTTTCCGGCGCAGCGCGATTTTTTTCCACAAATCCCGGGCCGCCCGGCAGGCCCGGCCCGCTGCCGCCCCGAGAGCACCGCGCAGGCGGCGTAAAGGGCGAAAAACCAGCCGCTCAAGCAGGCGCAGCAGCCCGCGTGCCAGAAAAACCGTGATGCGACCCACCGTGCACGCATAGGCCGCCCAGCCGGCCGCCTCCCCCAGAAAAAGATAAAAGCGCAGGACGCCGCGGCTGGCAGCAAGCGCCGTCAAAAAAGTGACGATGGCGGCCGCACACAGGGTAAACACGTCGAGCGCAAACACAAGTCCCTTGGGCGGGCGGAACAGAATCCGATACACGCGCAGAACATCATACAGCGCGCCAAGCAGCACACCCGCGACAGCAGCCAGCAGAAAGCCGCGGAGCTGGGCCTCCAGCGGAAGGTTCAGCTCCGTCATTTGAACAGGCGCGAAAGGAACCCGTTCTCCCGGCGCCCCTCCGTGTAGGTGAGGGAATCCACTTCACCCGTGAGGGTGAGTTCCCCCGTTTCCATATTCAGTCGGTTGATATGCAGGCCGTGGCCGCGCACAACGAGCTCACCCAAATCGGTGTAAGCCACAATGGTCTGATCGTCGAAGCTGTCGACATCCGAGACGCCTGTTGCGGTAAAAGCCTTCCTGTTTTCCAGCACGACACTGTGGGGAAGGCTGCCCTGTTTTTTCTCTTCCGCCATTCGAATCCCCTCCGCTCCTCTTCGCCGCGGGCAAGCGCCGCGCGGCAAGGTCTTCCCCACACTTTATGCGGGGAACGGGGAATTCATGCACCTTTTCAGCCAATGAGCTCGTAAAGCTCGCCGGCCTCCTCTTTCCTGGCATACTCAGACACCGAGACGACACGCGCCTTGAGTGCACGCGCGCCAAGCTGCACCTCAAGCACGTCGCCTACCTTGACATCGTAGGACGCACGGGCCGGTTTGCCGTTCACGAACACGCGGCCGGCGTCGCACGCCTCGTTAGCAACGGTGCGGCGCTTGATGAGCCGTGAAACCTTCAGATATTTATCGAGCCGCATAGGGCTTTTCCTCCTTTTCGGGTCAAAAAAAGGCCGCGGTCCGTTCGCGCCATATGCGCGCCCTGTCCGCAGCCCTCTGTCGCTGATTCCAAACACGCTGTCCGTGTATGTGCACAAACGGCACATCCCGGTTCTTACTTGGAAACGGAATCCTTGAACGCCTTTCCAGCCTTGAAGGCAGGAACCTTGGAAGCCGGAATCGTAATGGGCGAGTTCGTTCTGGGATCACGGCCCTGACGGGCGCTGCGGGAGCGGATCTCGAATGTGCCGAAGCCGACAATCTGCACCTTCTCCTCGGCGGCGAGGGCCTCAACAATGGTATCGATAACAGCGTTCACGGCGCTGTCTGCATCCTTCTTGGAAATGCTGGCTTTTTCTGCAACGGCAGCAATCAGTTCGGTTTTATTCATTCTTTTTGACCTCCACTTTTTTATTATAATCATCGGAACAGGTCCGAAAATCACTCTTTCCGGTTCGCAGTCTCCTCGCGGGCCGAAAACGCCTGGATAAACGACTCGCACGCGCGCGTCAGCTCTTCCTCCGCGTCGACACCAGCTTTGTCCGCCAGGCCGACGGCCGCAAACAGGAGTTTGCCCAACGCTTCCCCTCTTGAATCCCCGCTCTGCAGGGCTTCCAAGGCTTGATACGCCTCATGGGCACAGTTTTCCGCGGCAAAGGGCTCAGATGCGGCGGCCTTGTGACGCACCTTCTGCGCACGCATCAGCGCAGGAAGCGAGGACGCTACGCTGCGCAGGACCTCCGTCTGGGAAGTCTGGTGCTTCGTTGCCTTTTTGATGGCGTCCCAGTTACGCAGGACATCCCTCGTGCCGTTCACAGTCACATCGCCGAATACATGCGGATGCCGCACGATCATCTTGCGCACAACACCGTCGCATACATCGTCAAAATCAAAGGACCCCTGTTCCCTCTCGAGCTGCGCGTGAAACACCACCTGGAGCAGGACATCACCCAACTCCTCCTTGAGAAGCTCGGTGTCCTGCGCATCAATGGCTTCCACCGCCTCATACGTCTCCTCCAGCAGATTCTTGCGGATGGAGGCATGCGTCTGCTCCCTATCCCAGGGGCATCCGCCGGGCGCGCGAAGAATTTCCACAATGGAAACCAGATCTTCGGCTGTATATTTCTCTTTCTGCGGAAAGTTCACGACAGGTTCTCCTTTGACAATGTGCTGTTACAGTTACTGCTTTATTTTACCCGATCCAACGGTGTTTTTCAAGTATTTTTGCAATTTTTTCTCCCCCCGGCAGGGCATTTATATCGCTGCGCCGCAAGACACGGAAAAAGAGCACACAGGCCGCATAGACCAGCAGGAAAACGGCCATGGCGGGCAGCGCTTCGAGCCTTCCCGGACACAGGCGATGGGCCAGCGCCGCCGTCTGCCACCCGGCGGCGGCGGCCAGGCAGGCGCACAGAAGCGGTTTCCCGAACAGGCGGAAAAGCCGCATGTGCAGGCCGGTTTCCCGGCCGAGGGCTGCCAGCCCGAAAAACGCCAGAAAGAAATAGCACACCAGCGTGCCCATGCCGGCGCCCATCACGTTGATTTCCGGGATGCCGGTGAGGGCATAATTGAGGCCCACCTTGATGACAAGGCCTGTGCAAAGCAGCTTCACCGGCAGATCGATGCGGCCCACCGCCTGGAGCATGCTGTTGATCGGCACATTGACGGCGGCAAACACCGCTCCAAGGCCCAGAAGCACCAGGATGCGGCCGGAAATAGGGTTGTAGCCGAGCAGGCGGGCAATCGGATCAGCAAGCACGGAAAGAGCCAGGCCGGCCGGCATGGTGACGAGCGCGGAAATGCGCAGCACATTTTCCACGCTGTGCTCAAGCTTCACACGGCTGCCGCCCGCCCAGGCCGCCGTGACGCTCGGCAAAGCGGAAATGCCGAATGCCTGCGTCATGGCGGGCACGATGGTGAACAGCGTGAGAGCGTTTGTGTAGCAGCCGAAGAGCGCCGTGGGCACGCGGCCCTGGGCAATGTCCTCCGGCCGGAGGAAGGAGCCGTACTGGCTGAGCAATGTCTCCGCATCCGTCTGCATGAGGGCGTTCATCCTGTTCTGAAGGAACGCCGTGTCCACCAGGCTGGAAAGATTGACGGCCAGCGCGCCGAGCGCAACCGGCACGGCTGTGCGCACGAGCGCCGCAACAATCGTCTTCCGCCGGGCGGGAGCCGGGGCGCGCGCCAGCTGCTCGCGCGTGATGCCGTCGCCCCGCAGCCGGTAGGTGAGCCAGAGAACCAGAAAGCTGATGACGGAACCCACTGTGACGCCCAGAAGCGCCGCGGCTGCCGCCCACGGAAGAGCGGCGGAACGGGCGTATTCCTCCGATGTGACGGGGGAACCGAATACGGTGCCCGCTGCGCCGTATTCCTCCATAGCACGGTGCATGACGAAGCAGGAAGCCGAAAGGCCGATGACAAGCTTGCAGACGGCCTCCGCAACCTCTGAAAACGCCGTGGGGCGCATGTCGCCCAAGCCTTCGTAATAGCCGCGGTACACGGCGGAGAGGGAGCCAAAGAACACGGCCGGGGCCAACGTATAGACAGCGGCCAGCGCGTTTTGATCCCCGCGGTTGATGAACGACAGAAAAGGCGGCGCAGCGAGCAGCATAAATGCGCAGGCGAGCGCCCCCAGAAGAAGAAAAATCGGAACCGAAAGGGCATGCAGGCGGCGCACGTCCCGATATCGCTTGCGTGCCAGCCACTCCGACGCGGTGCGCGAAATGGCCACCGGGAAACCGGCCGTCGCCAAGCTGAACACCGGATTATAGAGTGTATAGGCCGTGCCGAAATATCCCATGCCCACGTCGCCGATCACAGCGTTGAGCGGAATTTTGAACAGCGCGCCGATCCCCTTCACAATCGCGACCGCCAGCAGCAGCACCAGCGCCCCGCCCAGGAACCCTTGCTGTTTCCGCTTCATTCCCATCCCCCGCTTTCCGGCGCAGCGCGCCTGTCTCCCTGCATCATATGCAGAGACAGGCTGCGGCAGAACGCGGGGCAGTCCTCAAAGGCGGCGCATGTCCGGCTTGCCGCCGCGGAACACAGCGTAATAGCGGAATCCAATCCCGCGCAGCAGTTCCGCGAGCCTCGGGAAATCATAGGCCACGTGCTCCGGCTTGTGCGCGTCGGAGCCCACGGTGATCAGCTCGCCGCCCATGGCGCGGTAAGCGCGGAGCACGTCCGTCTGCGGGTTCGGCTGGCCGAGGCCGTATTTGTAGCCACCCGTGTTGACCTCCAGCGCCTTGCCTGCATCGATGAGGGCACGCAGCGCCGGGACAAGCACCTCGCGGTACTTTTCAAAGGAATAGGCCTCGTTGCGGCGCGGGCCATAGCGCACGATATAGTCGAGATGGGCATAGCTGTGAAAATCCGGGAAGGCGGCCAGGTTGGCGGGAATGGTGCGGAAATACGCTTCATATCCCTCTTCCTCGGAAATGCCCTCAAAATAGGAGGGATAGTACGGGTCCCGCCCATCCACCAGATGGGAGGACGCCAGCACAAAATCGAAGGGGAAGCTGCGGGCCACGTCGGAGCAGCGCGAACCGAGATACGGCATAACGCCCATTTCCAGGCCGAACAGCACCTCCACCCTGCCGCAGTACCGCTCCTTCAGCTCGAAGAGTGCTTCCTGGTAAGCCGGAAGATCCACGAGAAAGTCAGGCGGCCCTTCCTCTCCCTGCTGCTTCGGGTAATCATAATCCAGGTGTTCCGTGAAGCAGACCGTCTCAAGGCCCTTTGCGGCAGCGGCTTCCACCATCTCCTCCATAGGCGCTTCGGAATCAGTGGAAAACAGGGAATGCATATGGCAATCAGCCAGAAGCATGGCGCGTTCCTCCTTTCAAAAAAGCCGGCCCTTTGCGTGAGGCCGGCTTTTGTCCTGTTTATTTCTGCGGATCGTACACGAAATCGATGCGCCCGCTGGACACATCGGCGGAAGCGGAGAGAACGGGAAGCTCCTGCCCGATGGTAAGGCGGCGGCCTGTCGTCTCATCCACCTGGGACACGGCGCCGTCGAATCGGTAATGGGCATCGGTGAAGCTCTCAAGCGGCACAAAGCCCTCCACCGTATTCGGCAGCTGCACAAACACGCCGCGCATGGTGACACCGCTGATGACGCCCACATAGTGCTCGCCCAGATGCGCGTGCATGTATTCGGCCATATAGCAGTCCTCTGCGCTGCGCTCCGCCGTCATGGCGCGGACCTCGCAGTCGGAGGACTGAGCGGCAGACTGCTGCGCAAACGTCTGGAACCGGGCCACGCACGCCTCCCTATCCTCCGTTTCCAGCCAGGCAGAGAGGATGCGATGGATCGACGTATCTGGATAGCGGCGGATGGGCGATGTGAAATGGCAGTAATCTGCCAGCGCGAGGCCAAAGTGCCCAATGGGGGCGGTGTCATAGCGCGCCTTCGCCATGGTGCGGAGAATCTGGTGGGAAATCACGCGCTCCGAGGGCGTATCCTTCGCCTGGTTCATGATGGCCGCCAAGTCGCCCGTCTTGATGTCGCCGCGGTTTTCCAGCGGCTTCGCATTCAGGCCCAGCGCCGTGACGAGATCGGCCAGGCTGTCCACGCGGTCCGGATTCGGCTTTTCGTGGACACGGTAGACGAACGGCAGGTGATGCTTCTCCGCCAGCATGGCTGCGGCGCGGTTGGCCATGATCATGAGCTGCTCAATCATCTGCTCGCTCTCGCCTGTGCCATGCGGCTTGACGTCGATGCAGACGCCATTCTCATCCACGGTGAACTCCGGCTCGCTGCTCTCCAATTCGACGCAGCCGCTTTCACGGGACTTCTGCTCGAGGACCTTGGCCAGCTTGCGGGCCAGGCTCAGGGAGCGCTGCACTGGCGCATATTTTTCCTTGAGCTCCTTGGAGGCAGTGCCGTCAAACAGGGCGTTCACCTCGGAATAGACGCCGCGCACCTTGGAATGAATGACAGACTTGTGGAATTCATATTTCTCGATGTTGCCCTCCTGGTCGATCCAGACAAGGGCAGAGAACGTGAGCTTATCCTCGCCTGCATTCAGGGAACACACACCGTTGGAAAGTTCCTCCGGCAACATGGGGATGACGCGGTCCGCAAAATAGACGGAAGTGCCGCGCTCCATGGCCTCGCGGTCGATGGCGCTGCCTTCCTTCACATAATAGGAAACGTCCGCGATGTGCACGCCCAGCTTGTAGCCGGTGGGCGTGCGCGAAACAGAGATGGCGTCGTCCAGGTCCTTAGCGGATGCGCTGTCGATGGTGCAGATGGGCGCGTCACGCAGGTCCAAGCGGCCCTTGAGCTCCTCCGGGGTGACTGTGCGATGCTCGAGCTGCCTGGCCTCGGCCATCACGTCCTCCGGAAACACGCTGCGGATTCTGTTTGCATCAATGATAGCCTGCGAGCACACGCGGGCGCTGTCGCCGCGGCCATACAGCTTAATCACGCGGGCCATATATTCCCCGTGGCTGCCGGCAACGACTTCCACCTGCACTTTGTCCCCGTCGTGCAGATTTGCGATACTGCCCTTGGCAAGGGGCAGCGCATAGCGCAGAGCGGCGTCGGCATGGAACAGCGTGCCGAATTCATCGCGGCGCAGCGTGCCCGTGAGCATGCGGGGACCTTCGGCGGTGATTTCCGCCACCTCGGCGCTCGGCCCCTTGGCCTGCTGCACAATGTTTGTCAATACGACGCTGTCGCCGAGGAAGGCATTATGCAGCCGATCCACGTGGATGAACATATCCTCGCCGCCGTCATCCGGCCGGGCAAACGCAAAGTTGCGCGAAAGGGACACGATGCGTCCCGGGATCTTTCTCTTGTCCACAGCGGACACGATGTGCGGGCGGTTCTGCAGACCGGACGACCGGCCGCCGAAACGGCCGGCACCGCCGTTTGCGCGCGGCGAGAAGCCGCCGCCTTTTTTTTCGTTGAATTGTTTCGTCATTTTCTCCATCCTTCACTGTCTCATTCACTTGCGGCCCCTGCCCTGCCGAACGCAGATGACGGACCGCCATGCCGCGGCTTTGCCAAGCCGCCTCCAGACTAGTCACAATTTTTAGCCACCCTGCACAGACAGAAAGAAAGACCCCCGCCGGGAAAGGCGGGGGTCTGCCTTCGTCAGTTGGCAAAGAACATAAAGATGTTCATCGCGATTACCAAGAGGAAGAAACCGATGGTAATCACCTTCGTCCATCTTGCCAGGAACGCATCCACCGAACGGGCTTTGTTCTTGGAGAGGAACGTGTCGGCGCCTCCGGTGATGGCGCCCATACTCTGCTGATGCCCTTCCTGCAGCATGACGATAACCGTAATCGCCACAGAGAACAACAGGAGAATCACACCAAAGATAATCTGGATAACTGGCATAAGGCACCTCCGTAACCTTTCAATCACTGATCTTTTCTTACTATACCATAGGTTGCGGCTGTTTTCAAGGAAAATTTACACCTTTTCCGGCGCGGCGCCCTCCCCTTTTTGCAGCGTGTAACTTCTGTCAAAGAATACAGCGGGCACATCTGCAAAGCGGCCGCCAAGCTTCCAGCCCACAGGCGTGCCGATGAGGCAAGCGCCAAAGGATGCGGCCATGGCGATCACGCCGAAGAGAGCAGCATTGCCGCTGTCAAATCCGGAACCAACCGCCAGTGCGAGGGAAACCACCACGCCTGTGATCATGCCTGCCCAGGCGCCCGTGCGGTTCATGCGCTTCCACCACAGGCCGAGGAAATATGGCGCGAGAAAAGCGCCGGAGATCGTGCCCCAGGAAAAGGACATGAGCGTGAGGATCGGCGTTTTGAACACGGCAATCACGAAAGAGAACACAATGAACAGGAAGCAGAGCAGACGCGTCTGCAGGAGCGTGCGCGCCTTATCCTCCATCTTGCTGTGCGGGGCAATCAGGTCGAGCGTGATGGCGGCGCAGGCGGAAAGCGTGATGCCGGAGAGCGTGGAGACGGAAGCGGAGAGCACAAGCACCATCACCACGCCGAGCAGCAGCACGGGCAGCGTTTTGTCGAGAATCATGGGAATCATCCGATCCGAGCCGCCGGCCGGGACTTCCGTAAAGAACAGGCGCGTGAGCGACCCGATGAAATAGGCGCACACAGAGATGAGGAGGCAAAAGCCTGTGGAGATGACCGTTCCGGCGCGGATCGATTTCTCATCCGCCACACCGTAAAACTTCTGCACCATCTGCGGCATGCCCCAGGTGCCGACGCTTGTGAGCAGGCAGAGGCCGAGCAGCTGGCCTACGTCCGCACCGCTCAGGGGAAGCAGCGCGCCTTCCTCCATCACAGCGGTGAGACGCTCCATACCGGCGGAAAGGCCACCCACCTCAGGCGAAGCGACGATGAAGCCCACCATGAGCAGCACGCCCACAATCATGACCAAGCCCTGGATGAAATCGGCGCGCAGGGAGGCAATGTAACCGCCCGCGATGAGATACAGCGCCGCGACAAAGGCAATGGCAAGCATCGCCCACTCATATGGCAAACCAAGCACGATCTCGCACAGATAAGAGAGGCCGGAATACACACTGGCCGAATACGGCACAAGGAAGAGGAAGGTGATCACGGCCGCAAACGTTTTCATGTGCTTCGACTGATACCGTTTTTCAAACATTTGCGGCATGGTTTTGATTTTCAGGCGGCGCGTCACATCCCGCGTTCTGGGCGCAAGCAGCTTCCACGCGAGGAACGCGCCAAGCAAGCCGTTCATGACGCCGATAAGCACCGCCCACCAGCCGAAGTTGAAGCCGCTTGTTCCGGCATAGCCGATGAACAGAACGGCGGAAAAATACGTCGTGCCGTAGGCAAAGGCGGAAACCCACGGGCCAGCACGGCGGCCGCCCACCACAAAATCGGTGAGCGTCTTTGTTTTGCGCGCCCCCTGAATGCCGACAATCGCCATCACGATGATGTACAGGCCAATGATGAGCAGGACGAATGTTTGCTTTGTCACGGTCACTCTCTCCCTTTTGTTTATCGATTTAAAGCTTTTAACCGATAAAGTACTGTCGAAATTATAGCGAAAGAGTGCACGCTTGTCAAGCATGAAACAAAAGTTTTCCTCAAAAAGGCCGCCGGGTGATACATATCCACCGGCGGCCTCGTCCATACTAGGGGACGAAGGAGACGGACGAACACGCGTTTGCCGTCCTCTCCTTTCCTCCTCCGCGTCTATTGGCCGCGGAGGGGGTTTTTTATTCTCTTGTTCACAGGGTAAGCTGTTCGCCCGTCTCCTCGGGAGCGGGAAGCGAGCCGGAGGCGGGAATGGCTTTGCGATAGCGATCCGGCTTTTGGAGCATGCCCTCCTCATAGGGTACGGCACGGATCACGCGGGCGTTCTTGCGCAGCGTCATCACCTGCACACCCTGGGCGCCGCGCGTTGCCTTCGCCGCCACGGCTCCCGTATGGAACAACAGCAGGCGCCCCTGGGAGCTGGTGAGGAGAAACTCTGTGTCCTCCGCAATCTGGCAGGCACAGGCAAGGGGAGATTTATCGCTGTAAGCACCGATGAGCTTCTTGCGGTTCGTCTTCGTGGCATAAGCGGAGAGTTCAATCTTTGCTGCCTTTCCGTTCTCGAAGAAAAACAGCATATAGCCCTCATAATCCTTTGTAACGGCGAGGAAAACGGCGTTTTCCCCCTCGTCCATCCCGAGGCGGGCAGGGATGTATTCACCCAGCACACTGGCCTTTGTATCCGCAAAGTCGGATGCCTTCGCCTTGTAAACCTGGCAGCGATCGGTGAAGAACAGGAGCTCCGCCGCGTTGGAGGAATCGATCTGCTGGGCAATTTCGTCCCCCTCTTTGAGCTTCTGTTCCCCGCTCATGCGCAGGGACTGCGGCGTGATCTTCTTGAAATACCCCTCGCGCGTAAAGAAGAGATGGACGGGGTAATCCGGCACATCGTCCTCGGGGGAAAATTCTTCGAGCTCATCGGAATAGAGCAGCATGGAGCGGCGGGGCTGACCGTATTTCCGGGCAACCTCACGCAGCTCGGAGACGATGATCGATTTGAGCTTTGCCTCGCTGCCCAGCACCGCCCGCAGCTCGGCGGCGTCCTTTTCCAGCTGGGAGATCTCCTCCGTGCGCTTGAGGATGTATTCGCGGTTCAGGTGGCGCAGGCGGATCTCCGCCACAAATTCCGCCTGTGTCTCGTCGATGCCGAAGCCGATCATGAGGTTCGGCACGACCTCGGATTCCTCATCCGTCTCGCGCACAATGCGCACCGCCTTGTCAATGTCGAGCAGGATGGCCTGCAGGCCCCGCAGAAGATGCAGCTTTTCCTGCTTGTGCTGCAGATCGCAGGCGGTGCGGCGCCGCACGCAGGAAACGCGGAACGACGTCCACTCCCCCAGCAGCTCGCGCACACCCATGACGCGCGGCACACCGTTCACCAGCACATTGAAATTGCAGGAGAAGCTGTCTTCCAGCGGCGTCATGCGGAACAGCTTCTGCATGAGCTTGTCCGGGTCTGTCCCCCGCTTGAGATCGATCGTGATCTTCAGGCCGTTCAGCCCCGTCTCGTCGCGGATATCCGAAATCTCGCGCAGCTTGCCCTGCTTGACGAGATCCACCACCTTTTCCACGATGGCTTCCACCGTCGTGGTAGGCGGAATCTGTGTGATATCCACACAGTTGGCAGAGGCATCATAGGCATAGCGCGAGCGCACGCGGAAGCTGCCGCGGCCCGTGGCATAGATGTCCTGCATCTGCTTTTTGTCGTAGACAATCCATCCGCCGCCCGGGAAGTCGGGCGCCTGGAGCGTGGAGAGCACGTCGAAATCCGGATCTCGGATGAGGCCGATCGCCGTCTGGCAGACCTCGGCGAGGTTGAAGGGACAGATGGAGCTGGCCATGCCGACGGCAATGCCGGTGTTCGCGTTCACCAGCACGGAGGGGAACGTGGCGGGCAGCAGCGTGGGCTCCTTCAAAGTGTTGTCGTAATTGTCGATAAAATCGACGGTATCCTTGTCAATGTCGCGGAACAGCTCCTGGCAGATCGGATCAAGCCGCGCTTCCGTATAACGGGAGGCAGCCCAGGCCATGTCGCGCGAATAAAACTTGCCGAAGTTGCCCTTCGAATCCACATAGGGATGCAGCAACGCCTCATATCCGCGGGAAAGGCGCACCATCGTGTCGTAGATGGCGGCGTCGCCGTGCGGGTTGAGCTTCATCGTCTGGCCGACGATGTTGGCGCTCTTTGTACGCGCGGAACCGAGAAGCCCCATTTTGTACATTGTGAAGAGCAGCTTGCGGTGGGAGGGCTTGAAGCCGTCGATCTCCGGGATGGCTCGAGAGAGGATGACGCTCATGGCGTAGGGCATGTAGTTCTTCTCAAGCGTCTCCACGATAGGCTGCTCCACCACCTCGCCGGCGCGCTCAATCACACCGCGCGCAGTAGTGCGGGCCGGCCTGGCCGGCCCGTCCTTCTTTTTCGGCATTCTATTTCCTCCTTTCTCAGCTCACGTCGGCTTCATCCACGTATAGACGGCCATATTCCGCAATGTGATCCTTCCGGCCGGTCAGGTTGTCGCCGAGCAGCAGGTCAAACACCTGCGCCGTGCGTTCTGCATCATCCGGCATGACCTTGATGAGCCGTCGGGTGGCAGGATTCATGGTGGTGAGGTTCATCATGTCCGGCTCGTTTTCACCAAGTCCTTTGCTGCGCTGGATCGTAACCTTTTTCCCCTCGAGCTTTTTGAGGATACGCTCCTTCTCCTGCTCATCATAGGCAAAATACGTCTCATTCTTGCAGGTGATCTCAAAAAGCGGGGATTCCGCGATGAAAACCTTGCCGGCCTCGATGAGGGCGGGCGTGAGGCGATACAGCATGGTGAGCAGCAGCGTGCGGATTTGGAAACCGTCCACATCCGCATCGGTGCAGAGGATCACCTTACTCCACCGCAGGGAATTCATATCGAACGACGAGAGATCGCGGTTCGCCTTTGACTTGACCTGCACGCCGCAGCCGAGCACCTTGATGAGATCGGTGATGATGTCGCTCTTGAAAATCTTATCATAATCCGCCTTGAGGCAGTTGAGAATCTTGCCGCGGATCGGCATGATGGCCTGGAAATCCGGGTCGCGCGCCTGCTTGCACGCGCCGAGGGCGGAATCGCCCTCCACGATGAAGATCTCCCGCTCCTCCGCGTTGCGGCTGCGGCAATCCACAAATTTGGCCACGCGGCTCGTCACGTCCATCGTGCTGGTGAGCTTTTTCTTGATGTTGAGGCGCGTCTTTTCGGCGTCCTCGCGGCTGCGCTTGTTGACAAGCACCTGCGCGCCGATGCGCTCCGCCTCGATGGGGTTTTCGATGAGATAAATCTCGAGCTGGCGGCGCAGCAGGTCCGTCATGGCCTCCTGGATGCCCTTGTTTGTGATGGCCTTCTTCGTCTGATTTTCGTAGGAGGTGACGTTCGAGAAGGAGGAGATCACGAGGATCAGGCAGTCCTCCACATCGGCAAATGTGATCTTGCTCTCGTTCTTATTGTACTTGTTGTTCTGCTTGAGCCAGGCGTCGATCTGGCTCACGAACGCGCTGCGGGCCGCTTTGTCCGGCGCGCCGCCGTGCTCAAGCCAGCTGGAATTGTGATAGTATTCGAGCTGGTGGACGCGGTTGGAGAAGGCGAGCGCCACATTGATCTTCGTCTTGTATTCCGGCTTGTCGGCGCGATCGCGCACGGTGCGCTCCCCCTGCCAGAACTGCACGCCCGTCATGGCATCCTCACCGGCGAGCTCCTTCACGTGGTCCACGATGCCGTTCTGATAGAAAAACTCCGTTGTTTCGAAGCGGCCGCCCACTTCGTTTCGGAGGAAGAAATGAACGCCCTCGTTTACGACGGCCTGCCGCTTGATCGTGTCGAGATAGTATTCGATGGGGATGTTGATGTCCGTGAACACGGCGAGATCGGGCTTCCAGCGGATCTTCGTGCCGGATTTGCCCTTGTACGGCTCCTTGTGCAGGCCGCCGACGTTCTCTCCCTTTTCAAAATGCAATGTGTAGCGCGTATCGCCGGTGCGGATATCCACATCCATGTATTCAGACGCATACTGCGTGGCGCACAGGCCCAGGCCGTTGAGGCCGAGCGAATACTCGTAGCTGCTGTTCGCATCGTTGTGATACTTGCCGCCTGCATACATCTCGCAGAAGACAAGTTCCCAGTTATAGCGCTGCTCCCTGTTGTTGTAATCTACCGGGATGCCGCGGCCGTGGTCCTCTACCTCCACGGAGAGATCGGCATACCGCGTCACGGTGATCTCCCTGCCGTAACCTTCACGGGCCTCGTCGATGGAGTTGGACAGAATCTCGAACACGGCATGCTCACAACCCTCAATGCCGTCCGATCCGAAGATAACGGCAGGACGAAGGCGGACACGGTCCGCCCCCTTGAGCATAGAAATGCTGTCATTGTTGTATACCGGTTTTTTCACCGCCATAAAGTCTTGTTCTCCCTTACTGCAATGGTTCTGCGCCCGCCCCCATAAGCGGCGGGACGAAAAGAGAGGGAAATGAAGCACTCATTTCCCTCTCACACTTATTCTTCTGTTGAGGGGACCGGTCCGGGCTGCGCCGGTGCGGCGGGCTGTTCCTCCGCCTGCTGCGGCAGCGACCCGCTTTCCATGACAGCCTGGAACTCGGCGCCGCTCATCTTCTCATGCTGGAACAGATACTGCGCCACAAGCTGCAATCGATCCATGTGCTCCTTCAAAAGGGCCTCCGTGCGTTCATAGGCCGTGTTGATAATCCGCTTGATTTCCGCGTCAATGGCGGAAGCCGTGGCTTCAGAGTAATCGCGGATGTGGCCCATATCGCGGCCGAGGAACGGCTCGCTGTCGTCGCGTCCATAGGTGATGGCGCCGAGCTTGTCGCTCATGCCGTATTTCGTGACCATGGCGCGGGCAGTCTTTGTGGCGCGCTCAATGTCGTTGGAGGCGCCGGTGGAAATGTCGTCAAGCGTGAGGGCTTCCGCCACGCGGCCGCCCAGCAGCACAATCAGCGACTCCTCCATCTCCGTGCGGGTGCGATAGGAGCGATCCTCCGAGGGAAGCTGCATGGTATAGCCGCCCGCCATCCCGCGCGGGATGATGGAGATCTGGTGAACGGGATCCTGCGTCTTGCAGAAATATGTGACGACTGCATGGCCGCCCTCGTGGTAAGCCGTGAGCTTCTTTTCGCGATCCGTCATCACATGGCTCTTCTTTTCGGTGCCGACCACCACCTTAATGGTGGCCTCCTCGATCTCCGTCATCGTGATGGCTTTCAGGCTGCGGCGGGCTGCCAGCAGGGCCGCCTCATTCAACAGGTTTTCGAGATCCGCGCCGGTGAAGCCGGCCGTCGATTTGGCGATGGTGCGCAGATCCACATCCGGCGCAATTGGCTTGCCGCGCGCGTGCACCTTCAGGATCTCCTCGCGGCCCTTTACGTCCGGGTAGCCGACGGTGACCTGGCGGTCAAAGCGGCCCGGGCGCATCAGGGCAGGATCGAGAATATCCGGGCGGTTGGTGGCGGCGATCATGATGACGCCCTCGTTTGCGCCGAAGCCGTCCATCTCCACAAGGAGCTGATTCAGCGTCTGCTCGCGCTCGTCGTGGCCGCCGCCCAGGCCGGCGCCGCGCTGGCGGCCGACCGCATCGATCTCATCGATAAAAATGATGCACGGCGAGCTCTTCTTGGCCTGATCAAACAGATCGCGCACACGCGAAGCGCCCACGCCCACGAACATCTCCACGAAATCCGAACCGGAGATGGAGAAGAACGGAACGCCGGCCTCGCCTGCCACGGCGCGCGCCAGCAGCGTTTTGCCGGTGCCGGGAGGGCCCACGAGCAGCACGCCCTTGGGAATGCGCGCGCCGAGCTCGTTGTATTTTTTGGGGTTCTTGAGGAATTCCACAATCTCGCGCAGCTCTTCCTTTTCCTCATCTGCGCCGGCCACGTCTGCAAATGTCGTCTTTCGCTTTTCATCGGCCATCTGCTTGACCTTCGCCTTGCCGAAGTTCATCTGTTTGCCGGAATCACCCATCACGGAGTTCATCCGCCGCATCATGAACCACCACAGCAGCACGCCCAGAAGCAGCACGACAATCATCGGCAGCAGCGAGGAGATCACGGAGTTCGCCTCGGAGGGGCGAATCCAGTTGCGCAGCATGGGTTCATCGGGATGCGCGTCGTTGTATGCCTCCACATAGGGCGCCGTCTCATCGACAAACATCTCAATATTCGGCACGTCGTATGTTACGATGGTGCCCTCCGGATCGTTGAGCTGCATCTGCAGCTGGCCGGAACCGAAGTTCAGCGAATACGCCGTGACCTTCTGATCCTCAAAATATTGAATCACCTGCGAATACGGGATACTGGGGCCCGGATTGCTTCCAAAAATGGAATAAATCAGGAAAAGAAACACCAGCACAACCGCAATTGGCAGGAGCAGGCTTTTCCAACGGATTTTATTCTCCAACCAGATTCACGCTCCTTTCGCGATTGGAATTACTTTTCATAGACCTCTGGTTTCAGGATTCCCACATAGGGCAGGTTTCTGTATTTCTCATCGTAGTCAAGGCCATATCCGACGATGAACGCATCCGGCACAACAGCGCCGAAATAATCCGCGGTGATATCCACCGATCGGCGTTCCGGCTTGTCAAACAGCGTGCAGATGCGGATGCTGTTCGGATGGCGCTGGCTCAGCATGTCGCGTATGTAGTGAAGCGTCATGCCGCTGTCGAGGATATCCTCCACCAGGAGCAGGTCGCGCCCCTCAAGGTTGATATCGAGATCCTTGATGATTTTGACGACACCGCTCGTCTTTGTGCCGGAGCCGTAACTGCTGACCGACATGAAATCAATGCTGCACGGGATGGTGATGGCGCGCATCAGATCGGCCATGAAGACCACGCTGCCCTTGAGAATGCTCACCATGAGCAGATCTTTTCCGCGGTAATCCTCGCTGATCCTGCGGCCCAGCTTTTCCACAATACCTTCCAGATATTCCCTGCTGTATAAGACCTCCTGGATATCCTGTTCCATTTGCCGTAACTCCTTACTTCCGTTTCTCAATGATTTCGACCCGCCAAAGGGCGCCTTCCCCGGCCCATTCGCCGCCGGGGCCCAGCCTTTCCGCCCACAAGAGCTCCTCCCTGCCCTTCTGACCCAGAAGGAGACAGGAATCACGCTCTGCCGGCGGGACGCCGGCTTCGGCGAGCAGGCGGCGCAGCGGCCTGGTGAAAGACCGCCCCGGAAGGCGGAAGCGATCGCCCGGCCGTCTCGTCCTGACAAACAGGTCATTTTGTATTGTATCATAGTCGGCAGGATTATGAAACAGAAAATTATAAAATTTCTGTGGATTTTCTGCCTCTGCCCGGTTTGCAGGGCGCAGCCGAAGGCGTCTTCCGTCCGGCAGGAGGGCTTCTCCGCCGTGCAGGGAAACGCACCAGCCATCCTCTTCCGCCGGCGGAGACTGCGCAAAAAGAGTATTGCCCCTTGCCAGGATTTGTATTCCTCCAGACACACAGACGCCTCCGCCCTCACGCACAGCGCGGGCCATGGCGTCCACCTGCTCCAGTGTGAGCCGGGAAGCGCCTGCCGACCGGGCGGCCGCCATCAGCGCGCGGGAGAGCAAAGGGGAAGGCAATTCCCGCAGAGCGCGCAGATCCCAGCCGCCGCCGCGCCGCGCCGTGTCCAGAGCAGCCTGCGCCTGCTCCGTCAGGAGCGCATCATCCTCCGAAAGGAGACGGGCGGCGCGCAGCATGGAATCCTCCAGAGCCGGGTTCAGCGTCCGGAGCACCGGCACGGCGCCGTGCCGCACCCTGTTGCGGGCATATGCTTCGGAATCGTTCGAAGCATCCTGCACAAAGGGAAGGCCATAACAGGCACAATACGCCTCCACCTCCGCGCGTGTGAGCGCAAGCAGGGGACGCACCACCTGCCCGCGCACCGGCAGAATACCGCGCAGGCCATGTGTGCCCGCGCCGCGCGCCAGGTTCATGAGCATGGTCTCCGCGTTGTCGGAGGCGGTGTGCGCCGTGGCGATCCGCCCCAACGCGCAGCCCTGCTCCTGCAGGACGGAACGAAAAAAACCATAGCGCACACGGCGGCCGCAGTCCTCCAGACAAAGACCCTGTTCGCGTGCGAGCGCGGCCACATCAGCGTGGAAAACGCGGAAGGGAATGCCGCGCTCGGCGCAGAACCGCCGCGCCGCCGCTTCATCCGCGTCCGCTTCCTCCCCGCGCAGGCCGTGGTTGATGTGGGCGGCGATCAGCACAATGCCGTACCGGGCACGGCGCGTATAAAGGAAATGGGTAAGCGCCGTGGAATCGGCTCCCCCCGAAAGGCCGGCCACAACGGCGCAGCCTGGCGGGAACATGCGATGCCGGGCGATTACCCTTTCAATCTTTTCCTCCGTTTTCCGCACAGCGGTCTTCATTGCCTCACGGGGCATGGTGGACAACCTCCTGCGCCGTAAAGCGCATAAATTCACCCTGCCAGTGCAGCGGCACCGTTTTGGCCTCGCCGTGGCGGTTCTTCGCCACAATGCACTCACCGCTGTTCCGATCCGTTTCCTGGCCGGGATCGTTTTCGCCCGCGTAGTAGTCCTCGCGATAGAGGAAGAGCACGATGTCGGCATCCTGTTCGATGGAGCCGGAATCGCGCAGATCGGAGAGGACGGGACGGTGGTTTGTGCGTTTCTCGCTGTCACGCGCAAGCTGGGAGAGCGTGAGCACAGGAAGGTTCAGCTCTTTCGCCATGATCTTCAGGCTGCGCGTGATTTCGGAAATCTCCTGCACACGGTTGCCCTCGCTGCGGCGGTTCGCACTCGTCATGAGCTGCAGGTAATCGATGATCACGAGATCCACGTGCTTGAGGCGGCGAAGCTTCGCCTTGATCTCCGGCACGGTGATGGAAGGCGTATCGTCCAGATAGATATTCGCGTGGGAGAGAATATCTCCCGCCTCGATCAGGCGCACCCATTCATCGTTTTCCAGTTTGCCGGTGCGCAGCTTTGTGCCGCCCACGAGCGCTTCCGTGGAGAGCAGGCGGGAGCAGAGCTGTTCCTTGCCCATTTCCAGCGAAAAGAACGCGACCGTCTTCCCCGCTTTCACGGCGGCATGGCGGGCAATGTTGAGCGCGAAGCTCGTCTTGCCCATGCCAGGGCGCGCGCCGAGCAGAATAAAGTCCGTTTTGTTCAGGCCGGTGATCGTCTCGTCAAGCTCATGGATGCCGGTGGGGATGCCGCGGTAGGCGTCGCTGTCCGGAGAATTGAGCAGATCCAGACGATCAAACGTCTGCACAATGATCTCATTGAGCCGCTGCAGGCCCTGCATATTCTTGCCGCGCCGGATATCGAAGATGCGCTGCTCGGCAGAATCAAGCAGTGTGGAGGCATCGGCGCCGCCCTCAGAGGCTTCCTCCACGATCTCCCGCGCCGTTACGATCAGCGTGCGAACGTCGTATCTGTCGCGCACAATGCGGGCATACGTCTCTACATTCGTGATGGAGGGGACCAGCTGGGCCAGCTGCAGCAGGTACGTCTTGACGCCGGATTCCTCGAACCCCTCCTGCTCCTTGAGCTTTTCCAGCACGGTGACAAAGTCCACCGGCTGACCCATGGTGAAGAGATCGAGCATCACGGCATAGATGGCGCTGTTGTTCGACTGATAGAAATAGTCCGGGCGCGGCAGCAGCTCCGCCACGCGGTCCAGACAGGAAGAATCAAGCAAAACGGCGCCCAGAACCGATTGCTCCGCCTCCGGGGAGAAGGGCAGGTTCAGCGCGCCGTAATTTTCCGCAGAATATTCCGCCATCGATGGTGCCTCTTACGCCTCGCCTACCACGACATACATCTTTGCGCTGATGCCGGTGTAGAGCTTGAGTTCGCACGGGAAAGTGCCGAACGACTTGATGTCGCCCGCTTCCACGCGGCGCTTGTCGATCTCGATGCCGTACTGCGCGCGGATCGCCTCAGCGATCTCCTTCGCCGTGACAGAGCCAAACAGCTTGCCGCCCTGGCCGGCCTTGCCCGTGATCTTCACGCTGCGGCCGTCGAGCCGGCTCTTCGCCGCGGCGGCGTTCTCTTTCTCAACTTGGACGCGGTGTTCCGCCGCGGCCTGGGCGTTTTTCAGTTCATTCATCACCTGCGCGCTGGCTTCCTTGGCCAGCTTGCGGGGCAAGAGGAAATTGCGGGCGTAGCCGTCGGAAACATTGACGAGCTCGCCTTTTTTTCCGCTGCCCTTCACATCTGCAAGCAAAACTACCTTCATGGGAATGGTACCTCCTTTATACAATGGAAAACCGGCGGGGACGCCGGGTTCAGGACTCTTCTTCAGGGCGTGTTCGCTCCAGCACGTTGCGGATGGCCTCGCGCAGCAGCCGCCTGGCCTCCTCTTCGTTCACACCGGTGAGCTGCGTGGCCGCCATGGTGAGATGGCCGCCGCCGCCGAGAGCCTCCATGATGAGCTGCACATTGACTTCACCCAGGCTGCGCGCGGAAATGTTCATCTGCCCGCCGCTTGGGAAAATGACGAAGGAGGCCTTGACCCCCCGGATGGAGAGCAGCTCATCTGCCGCCTGCGCCGCCGTTACGCGCACGTCCGGGAATTCCTCGCGCGCTGCCGCGATGGCACAGTTGTGGGCAATCTCGGCGCTGGCCACAATCTCGTACTTCTTTTTATAGGAATTGATGGAATCGGAGAACATGCGCTTGACCTCCACAGTGTCGGCCCCGCGCCTGCGCAGGTAGGCCGCCGCTTCAAAGGTACGCACGCCCGTCTTAAGCACAAAGTTCTTTGTGTCAAGCATGATGCCGGCGAGCAGCGCGCTCGATTCCTTGCGGTTCAGGCAGTTTTCACCGATATACTGCACGAGCTCGGCCACCATTTCACTGGTAGAACTGGCATAGGGCTCATGGTAAAACACAAGGGCGTTCTCGATGTGGCGCACCATCATGCGGTGGTGATCAATGACGACGACGCGCGAGCAGGCTTCCAGCAGCTCAGGACTTTCCACAAAGTCCTGGGAATGCGTGTCCACCACGATGAGCAGGCTCTTCGGCGTGGCCATGGCCACAGCCTCCGCCGGGGAGATAAACACATGGGGCGAATCTTCGCCCTGGTTCTCAATGCTCTCCACGATCGGGCCTGCCAGCGTCTGGGCGCGATTGACAACGACGTAGGCCGGCATGCCGAGTGATTTTGTCATGGCGCTCCACAGGCCGACGGCCGCGCCGATGGCGTCAAGATCGGAGAACTTGTGGCCCATGAGGAACACGCAGTCGCTCCCCTTCGCATGGTCCGCCAGCGTGGCGGCGATGACGCGCGTGCGCACCTTATCGCGCTTTTCCACGCCCTTGGAAAGGCCGCCGAAGAAGGAATACGCCCCGCCCTTCTGTTTTACGGCCACCTGATCGCCGCCGCGGCCCAGCGCCATGTCGAGCGCGGCGCGCGCCCAGGACTCCGCCTCCTGCAGGGTGGACGCACCGCGCGCCACACCCATGGAGATGGTGGCGCTGCGGTTGCCGCTGCCTTTGATGCGGCGCACGGCATCGAGCACCTCAAACCGCTTTTCCATGGCGACGCAGATGTGGCCTTCATCCGTGAGGATGAGATACCGGCCGCCGGAAAGGCGCTTGCAGAAGCCGCCCATGGAGTTCGCCCACTCGTTGAGAGCAGACTCCACCTCAGAGGCGACGCGGGCATCCTCCATCCCACTGGAATCGCGGGCAAGCTCCTCGCGGTTATCGAAGTAGGCAAGGGCCACAATGGGACGCGTCTCCTCAAATTCGCGGTTGATTTCCTTATAGTATGTATCGTCAATAAAGTACAGGACAAAGCCATGTTCCGTCTTGGCGGCAAACACGGTGAACTGGCGGTCCTCCAGGGAGAGATCGGAGCCGCCAGCTTCCAGGAGCTGCTGCATATTTTTCGGGTAGATGAGTTTCGACACACTTTCCCCGCGCAGCTCGCGTCCCGGGCTGACGGAGGTGAGAAACGCGTCGTTCACCCAAAGAATGTCGCCCGCCTCACCGACGACGGCCACCGGCATGGTGAAATCCTTGAGATTTTCGTATTCCTCCACACCCAGCACGGAACGGGCGCTCTTGACAGCGGAAGCGACGTAGAGCCGGAACCGCTCCGCCGAGATGGCGACGGCCGCCACGGCCAGCACGGCTGCGGCAAGCTCCACGTAAAACAGAACATCATTCCCCTGAAACCAGTTGACCCCTGCCATGACAAACAACAGGGCGGCCAGCACATAAAACACAGGGGAAGCTACCCATATCTTTTTTCTTTTCACGCTGCCCAACTCCTTTCACCGCAGAAACGCGGGCTGCCCGGGAAAACCCCTCAGACTTCCATAATCACAGGGAGGATCATCGGGCTGCGGCGCGTCCTGTCATAGAGCAAACGGGACAAGCCGTCTTTGATTCTCGTCTTCAGCGTTCCCCATTCGCGTATGCCATTGTCGGCGCACTCGTTGAGGATGCGGCTCACGAGGGCACGCGCGTCGTCGATGAGGGGCTCGGATTCCCGCACATAGACAAAGCCGCGGGATACGACGTCCGGCCCGGCCACCACGTGGCCCGTTTCCTGGGAAATGGTGCAGACCACAACAATCAGGCCGTCTTCGCCGAGGTGCTTGCGATCCCGCAGCACCACGCTGCCCACGTCGCCCACGCCGAGGCCGTCCACGAGCACGCGGCCGGCCGGCACGGAACCGATCTTCTTCATGCCGTTCTCGCTCACCTCAAGCACATCGCCGATGTCGCCAATGTAGATGCGGGAATCGGGCATGCCCATCTGGCGCGCCAGACCGGCATGCTTCTGGAGCATTTTCTGCTCGCCGTGGACCGGAATGAAATACTGCGGACGGACAATGCCCTGCATGATCTTCAGCTCATCCTGGCAGGCATGGCCGGAAACATGCACTTCATACATGGATTCATACACCACCTCGCAGCCGCGCTTGAGCAGCTCGTCTACGACGTTGCCCACCGTCTTTTCGTTTCCGGGAATGGGGCGCGCCGAAATGATGATGAAGTCGCCGGGGCCAACTTCCACCTTGCGGTGATCGGCAAAAGCCATGCGGGCCAGCGCGCTCATGGGCTCGCCCTGGCTGCCCGTCGTCACGAGGACAATCTGGTCTTTCGGGTAGCGGCTGATCATGTCGATGTCGATGAGTACGCCGTCCGGCGCTTCCAGATACCCCATCTCCATGGCAATGCCCATGACGTTCAGCATGGAGCGGCCGGAAAGGGCCACCTTCCTGCCATACCGCACGGCGCAGTTGATGATCTGCTGCACACGGCTGATATTTGACGCGAAGGTTGCCACAATGATGCGGTTGTTCTGTGCCCGGCGGAAGAGATTCTCAAAGGAATTTGCCACCTTCTGCTCTGTGGCGGTGAAGCCCGGTCGCTCTGCGTTGGTGGAATCCGCGAGCAGGGCCAACACGCCCTCCCGCCCAAGCTGGGCCAGCCGCCCCAGGTCGATCATCTCACCCTGGGCCGGGGTACAGTCGATCTTGAAGTCACCGGTGTGGATCAGCACGCCGGCCGGGCAGTGCAGCGCAAAGGCCACGGCGTCCGGGATGGAATGGTTCACATGGATGAACTCCACGTCAAAGCAGCCCAGCTTCACGGTGTCGCCCGGCTGGGTGACATACAGCTTGGCCTTGCCGAGCAGGCCGTGCTCGCGCAGCTTGCCCTCGATGAGGCCCACCGTGAGCCGCGTGGCGTACACAGGCAGATTGATGCGCTTGAGCAGGTAAGCCAGCGCGCCGATGTGGTCCTCATGGCCGTGCGTGATGACAATGCCGCGGATACGGCCGGCATTGCGCTCCACAAACGTGAAATCGGGCAGAACCAGATCCACGCCGAGCATATCGCCGTCCGGGAAAGCCATGCCGCAGTCGACGATCACCATATCGTCCCCGCATTCATAGAGCGTGAAGTTCTTTCCGATCTCATTGAGGCCGCCGAGGAAATAGATCCGCACGGGCGGCTTGGCGGACGCACGGCCGCGGCGGCTGCGCGTCTGGCGCGGCTTCTGTTCGGGCGCGCGCTGCACCGCCTGCGGGGCGGCCGGGACGTTCTCCCCCTGCTGCCTGCGGCGGGCCGGAGCCTTCTTCTGTGTCTGGCGGCGCGGCTCCTGCTTCTCCTTTTTTGCCGCGGGGGCGCGCCGCTGCCCGCCCTGGCGGGTCGTGCGGCGGGGCTTCCTCTCCTGCTCCCCCTCCGGTTTCACCTGGCTGAGGGAGATCTCCTCTCCCCCTATTTCCTGATCCGCCGGCTTTTTCCCCGGCGCGAGCTTGCCATACAGTCCAATTGTCGTCTCGTCTGACAAATACATGACCTCCTGTTCCGCAGCGGGATGCATGAAACAGACCGGGCTGCAGCTTGCCTGCGCCTGGAAAGGATGCTCCGCCGTCTGAAATTCTATGTTGTTTTCCTGTCTCAACGACTGATACCGCAGCGCAGCCGCGCCGCAGATCCCCGCCCCTTTTGCTCACACGCCTCGGCCGTGGCAGACACGGGGAAATAAATCCGGACACACAAATAGTAGTTCTATCATACTATGAACGCCGGCCGGCTGTCAAGACTCCGCCACAGGGCAGGATCCTCGGCAAAAGCCGTGCAAAAGAAATTATTGCCTGATTTTCCCCCGTTACACACCCGTTTCCGCGTTCGGACAGAAAAAAACGCCCCCGCGCCGCAGACAGCGTTCCGGCCGCCTGCCGCGCGAAAGCGGCGTGCATTTTGCGATTGGATTTTGGAAGATCAGTCTTCCCCGTAATGGCCGAGGGCTCCAAGGCTCTGCGCCTTCAGATAGGCGTTGATGAAACCATCGAGATCGCCGTCCATGACAGCGCTGATATTGCCGTTTTCGTAACCGGTGCGGTGATCCTTTACGAGCGTGTAGGGCATAAACACATAGGAACGGATCTGGCTGCCCCAGGCAATCTCCTTCTGATCGCCCTTGATGTCCTCAATTTTCTCGAGGTGCTCGCGCTCCTTGATTTCCAGCAGCTTCGACTTCAGCATACGCATGGCGACGTCGCGGTTCTGGTACTGGCTGCGCTCCACCTGGCAGGACACGACGATGCCCGTGGGAATGTGGATGAGGCGGACGGCAGAGGAGGTCTTGTTGACCTTCTGGCCGCCGGCGCCGCTTGCGCGGTATACTTCCATCTTGATGTCGTCGGGGTTGATCTCCACCTCGACGGTGTCGTCGATCTCCGGCATGACCTCCAGCGACGCGAAGGAGGTGTGGCGGCGGCCGGACGCATCGAACGGCGAGACGCGCACGAGGCGGTGCACACCGTTTTCGCTCTTCAAAAAGCCGTAAGCGTTCTCGCCCTCGATCAGGATGCTGGCGCTCTTGAGGCCGGCTTCCTCGCCGTCGAGGTAATCGAGCGTTGTTACCTTGTAGCCGTGACGTTCCGCCCAGCGGTTGTACATGCGGTAAAGCATCTCGGCCCAGTCCTGCGCCTCCGTGCCGCCGGCGCCGGCATGGAAGGTGAGAATCGCGTTCTTCGAATCGTATTCGCCTGTGAGAAGCGTGGAGAGGCGCTGCTCCTCGAGCGAAGATTTGACCTTGGCCAGTTCCTCCTGTGCTTCCGGCAACAGGGAGAGATCGCCCTCCTCGTTTGCGAGATCCACGAGGGCCAGGGCGTCCTCATAGGTGGACTGCAGCTTTTCATAGGCCGCTATCTTGTTTTTCAGGTAACTGGAGCGCTGCAGGACCTTCTGCGAGCGCTGTGCGTCATCCCAGAAGCCGGGCTCCGATGCCTTCATGTCGAGCTCGGCGGCCTCGTTGGCCATCGCCTTCAGCCCGAGAGCCTCAGAGAGATCCTTCAGCTCCGGCTCCAACCCTTCCAGCTCAAGCCGAATTTCATCAAATTGCAGCATATTCGGTCACACAAACCTTTCCAGGCCGGCCCCAACGGGCAGCGGCCGATTTTAAAGAATCTTTTGCCCGCCTTGGCGGCAGCGCATACATTTATATTATATGGGATTTCAAAAGAAATGTAAAGCGCGGCCCCCTTCTTTCCGGCATTTCCTCGAAAAATTGTGAATAACGTGAAAACTTCCCCATTTTCAAGTTGCAGTTTTTCGAAAAAAAATATACAATAGATCCAGTTTCCGCGGACCTCCCTGCATCGCCGGGCAAAGAGCGCCGGCCTTTGCCGGGAAAGCACAGGCCGCGCGGCGCCGGTGTGCCGGGTTTTTGCCCGCTGCTCCGGGAAGTTCCTTTAGGGAGGATCGGCCTTATGATTGATTACACCGGTATTCAGTGCCCTGTGTGCGGCAAGCCCTTCACCGCGGACGACGACATCGTTGTCTGCCCGGAATGCGGCGCACCCTATCACCGGCATTGTTACCAGCAAACCGGGCGCTGCCGTTTCGCAGACAAGCACGGGACAGGGGAAGCGTGGCAGCCGCCGCGCGCCGGTTCCGCTCAGGGAGACACAGAGGAAAAACGATGCCCACGCTGCGGAAAGGCTAACCCGCCGGGGGCACTGTTCTGCGATCATTGCGGCATGTCGCTGACGGAGGATCCGCCGGTCGGCCCGCAGAACAACTACGGGCAATTCAACAGCCGGTACGGCGCTTCCCCTTCCTCCACCGACTATCCGCCCGGACAGCAGCCGTTTGCAGGCCAGCCGTATGGCCGGCCGAACGGCGGACCTCAGGGGCAGAACGGGCAGCCGCCGTTCCAGGGCGGGCCTGCCCCCTTCTATTTTGATCCGCTGGGCGGAGTCAGCCCGGATGAGGATTTCGACGGCGTGCCGGCCTCCGACATGGCAAAGCTGGTGCAGGCCAACACGCAGTATTACCTTCCCGTTTTTGTGAATCGGGAACGGTATGGCCGCCGCCGCTTCCATTTCTGCGCTTTTCTGTGCACGGGCGGCTGGCTCCTTTACCGGAAGCAGTATAAGCTCGGCGCGCTGATCACGGCGATCATGGCGGCGCTCTACTGCATTTCCATCTATTGTTCCTACGCCTCCGGCGATCTGGTCCTGCGGCTGATGAGCGAAGCCGGAATCAATCTGGAAACGATGGCGCCCTCCTCTGAGCAAATTCTGCTGCTCGGCCAGCTCCTTCTGAAGCAGCCGGCCGGGAATCTGGCGCTCATCATTCTGCCGCGCATTATCAATCTGGTGCAGCTTGTCATCATGATTGTGATGGGTATCAAGGCAAACGCAATCTATCAGAAATTCTGCGTGACAAAAATAAAAACCATTTACACGCAATTTCCCGAGCCGTCTGACCGGGAGCTCCAGCTGCGCGCGCAGGGCGGCGTCAACACGCCCCTTGCCATCTGCCTGATGATTGCTTACATGCTTGCCACGTATCTTCCGCGTCTGTTCCTGTTCCTGTGAACGAAAGAATATAGAAAGAGGGTAACGTTACATGAAAATCACAAAAGCAGTTATCCCCGCAGCCGGCTTGGGCACACGCGTGCTGCCGGCCACAAAATCCATGCCGAAGGAAATGCTCCCGATTGTGGACAAGCCTGCCATTCAGTACATTGTGGAGGAGGCTGTCCGCTCCGGCATCACGGACATTCTCATCATCACAAACCGCGGCAAGGGCCTGATCGAGGATCATTTCGACCGTGTCCCGGAGCTTGAGGCGAAACTGATGAGCGGCGGCCCGCAGAAGGAAGCCATTCTGCGGGAAGTGGTGGACATTTCCCACCTTGCCAACATTTATTTTGTGCGCCAGAAGGAGACGCGCGGCCTGGGCCACGCCGTGAGCCGGGCCCGCTCCTTTGTGGGAAACGAGCCGTTTGCCGTGCTCTACGGCGATGACGTCATTCTGGGAGAGGATCCCGCCTGCGGCCAGCTGATACGCGCCTATGAGGAATTCGGCGTGGGTGTGCTCGGCGTGAAGCAGGTAACGCCGGAGGCCATCACAAAATACAGCTCGCTCAAGGTGGAGCCGATCCGCGACAATTACTTCCGCTGCACCGACATGATCGAAAAACCGGCGCCGGATCAGATTATGTCTCTGTATTCCATTCTGGGCCGCTGCGTGCTCACGCCTGATATCTTTGACATCATCGACAATACGCCGCCCGGAGCCGGCGGGGAGATCCAGCTCACCGACGCCATGTGCACCATGGCGCGCCGCAGCGGCATGGTGGCCGTGGATTTCACGGGCACGCGCTATGACATGGGCAACAAGCTTGGCATCATGCAAGCCTCATGTGAAGTGGCGCTCCGTCACCCGGAAATCGGTGCGGAGTTCCGCAAATATCTCAAGGAACTGGCTAAAACACTGTAATCCGGTATCCCTGCAAAAGGAGGATGCTACAAAATGAAGAGGAAACAGCATACTGCAAAAAAGCCATCATAGATCAGAGAAACCGGCCCCGAAAAGAAGCTGCTTTGCTTCCTTTGGAGGCCGGTTTTGTGCATTATTTGGGAAGAGGGAGCTATTTTGCGGCAGCCCCTTTTGATTGGAAACCAAAGAACCGGTTCAGCGGCGGCAGCGTGCACAGGCGGAAGGCGCGGCGGCACAGCCCCCGAGCGCCGTTTCGCGCAGCTCCGGCGGAATGCGGCGGCCCACAGCGGCCATGGTGTCGAGCATTTCATCGAACGGGATGAGGGCGGAAACACCGCTGAGCGCCAGTTCCGCCGCGGCCAGGGCGTTCGCCACGCCGGAGGCATTGCGGATCTGGCAGGGATACTCCACGAGGCCGCCGACCGGATCGCACACAAGTCCCAGCATGTTGGCCAGCACGGTGGAAGCGGCGGAGAGACACTGCTGCGGCTTGCCGCCGAGCAGTTCCACCGCGGCCGATGCGGCCATGGCGGCGGCCACGCCCACCTCTGCCTGACAGCCGCCCACCGCGCCGGCCACCGTTGCATTTCGCATGGCGAGATAGCCCACGGCACCCGCGTTGAACAGCGCGTCCACAATGCGGCCGTCCGGCAGGCTGTGCTCATCCTGCAAAGCGAGGAGCACGCCCGGCACGACGCCGGCCGAGCCGGCCGTCGGGGCCGCCACAATCAGGCCCATGGAGGCGTTCGTTTCCAGCACTGCCACGGCATACATCATGGCCCGCGAGAGCAGTGTGCCGCAGGCGCACGCCCCCTGATCGGCATGGCGGTGCAATTTCTGCGCCTCGCCGCCAATGAGGCCGCCCATGGACGGAACGGGGTGATCGATCGGCCGGGCCGCCGCGTTGCGCATGATCTCCAGCGCGCGCTGCATCCGGTTTTCCGCCTCTGCGCGCGTCAGGCCGCCCTCCTCCGTTTCGCGGCGGCGCATGACCTCCGAGATCGGAAGGCTTTCCCGGCGGCAGAGTTCCAGAAGTTCCTTTCCGGTTTTAAAATCCATGTGTGGTTCCCCCTTCCTCACGGCTCCAGAATCATGACATCGTACACGTGCGGATTTTCGCGCAGGGGAACATCAATCCCCTCGGGGAAACGGCCGTCCGATTCCACGATGGTGTAGGCCGTGCGCCCTTTGGACTCGCGGTAAAGTCGCATGAAGGCGATGTTCACACCGCTGTCGCTGAGCACCTTCGTGATGTGCGCCACCACGCCGGGCGTATCCTGCTGGACGACAATCACCGTGCTGTATTCGCCGGTGAAGTCGACCGAAACGCCGTTGATGCGGGAAATGTGGACCTTTCCGCCGCCCAGCGATTCGCCGCGCACCTCCATGACCTTGCCGGCCTCATTCTTCATGCGGATGTCCACCGTGTTGGGGTGCACGTCCTTCTCCTCCTCGCTGGGGAGAAACGAATACGTCAGGCCCCGCTGCTCCGCGATGGCGAGCGAATTGCGGATGCGCACGTCGTCTGTGGAAAAGCCCATGACGCCGCCGAGCAGGGCGCGATCCGTGCCATGGCCGAGATACGTTTTCGCAAACGAGCCGTGAAGCGTGAAGGAAACGCTTCGCAGCGGCGGCGCGATCAGCTTCTGCGCCAGAAAGGCAAGCACGGCCGCCCCCGCCGTGTGAGAGCTGGAGGGGCCTATCATATTGGGTCCGATCACATCAAAAACACTGAGAAAAGCCATCATCTGCTCCTTTTTCCATAACCGAAAAGCCAAAATACCGCGGGACGAACCTGCAGCCATTTTTATGGTATCATATTCCAAGCGGCGGCGCAATCGCTTTCCCGCGCAAAACCGCGGGAAAGCGGTTCTTTTCGGGATTTTCCGCTTGACTTGCGGCCAACCGGCTGGTATAATAGTTTGCGTTAATCGCAGCCCTGCGATTTTCTATCCTTGCTCCGCGCCTTGCCGCGGGGCCAAACGTCCAAAAGGAGGTGCAACCAATGCCTGATGTAAACCATTCCTATGAAACTGTGTTCATCCTTTCCACAAAGCTGGGGGACGACGGCATTGCCGCGCTCGTTGAGAAGTTTAAGAACCTCATCGCGGCGAACGGTACGGTCGACAGTGTTGACGAGTGGGGCAAGCGCCGCTTGGCCTATGAGATCAACAAGGAAACCGAAGGGTACTACGCTCTGATCAATTTCACCAGCCCGGCCTCTTTCACGGCCGAACTGGACCGCGTGTACAAGATCACCGACGGCGTCCTGCGTTCCCTGATCGTCAAGAAAGACGCGTAAGGCGCGGAAAGGGGAGTGACCGGAATGCTCAACGTTGCAGTGATTATGGGCCGCTTGGTGGCTGATCCCGAGCTGCGGCACACGTCCGGCGACTTGGCCGTGACGAGCTTTACCGTAGCGGTTGATCGCACGTCCGGAAGATCCGGAGCGGACCGCCAGACGTCCTTCATCGATGTGGTGGCATGGCGCAGCCAGGCCGAATTTGTGTGCAAGTATTTCCACAAGGGCCAGATGATCGTCGTGCAGGGGTACATTCAGACCCGCAGCTACACCGACCGTGAAGGCGTGAAACGCAAGGCGTTTGAGATTGTGGCAAACAATGTGGAATTCGGCGAGCCCAAGCGCGACAGCTACGGCACACCGCCGGAGCCGACCGACTATTCGAGTTCCCAGCCCTCTTATCAGAACTCCCGCCCCGCCCCGGCCATTGATCAGCCCGCCCCCGCTTACACAAGCGGCGACACGGGCGATTTCGAGGAGATTCCGACAGACGACGATCTCCCGTTCTGACGGGCCGGACGCGTCCCGAAACATTGTGTAAAGGAGGCTTTTTCCCATGGCTGAAAGAAGCGACAGACCTGAGCGCCGCGGGCGCAAGGGCCGTAAAAAGGTTTGCAGTTTCTGTGTTGACAAGATCGACACGATCGATTACAAGGACGTGGCGAAGCTTCGCCGTTTTATTTCCGAGCGCGCGAAGATTCTGCCCCGCCGTGTGACCGGCACGTGCGCACGCCATCAGCGTGAGCTGACGGTCGCCATCAAGCGTGCCCGTCATCTGGCTCTGCTGCCCTTCAGCAGCGACTGATCCTTCTGCTTATTTTTTAACTCCAGTTGAAAAGCCGGCCGGGCAGTCCGTTTCGGACTGCCCGGCCGGCTTTTGGCTTATAGAGCCTTTGTAAAAAAACAAAAAGACAGGATGGCAAAAGTTTACCCTTTCACTGCACCTTCGGTCAGGCCCGCAACAAAGAATCGGAACCCTACGATAAAGATCAGCACGCACGGCAGCAGCACCAGCACGATACCCGCCATCACGAGCGTGTAATCCGAAAATTCCAGCCCCTGCAGCATGGAAATCCCCACCTGAACGGTGCGCATCTCGTTTTTATCCGTCACAAGAAGGGGCCAGACGTACTGGTTCCACGCCGTAACCATGGACAGGATGCCAAGGGAAGCCAGCGCATTGCCGGACATCGGGAGCAGGATGCGGACGAACAGCCGCAGCGGGCCGCAGCCGTCAATGGCGGCCGCCTCGTACATTTCGCGTGGGATGGAACGGAACTGCTGCCGCATGAGGAATACGCCGGCCGGCGAAAGGAGGAAGGGCAAAATCAGCCCCAGATAAGTGTTGCGCAGGCTGTGGCCAGCCACAAACAGGTAATTCGACAGCATGGTGGACTCAAACGGGATCATCATCCCGCCCAGGATCAGGACAAAGATTACATTTTGGAACGGCAAGTCCAGCCCTGTGAGCGCATACGCCGTTATGCTGGAAACAGCCAGCTGTATCGCTGTGATGAGCAAAGCCATCGCGACGGTATTTTTCAGGAAGGTAAAGATGGGAATATTCCCTTCAAAAACGGAAACGTAGTTTTCCAGCGTGAATTGGCGCGGCAGGATGGACGCTTCGGCGGCATACAGCTCCGAGGCGCTCGTAAAGCTCATGGAGAAGATGCGCACCAGCGGGAACAGGTACACCAGGGCAACCGCAATCACCAGCAGCGCGCGCAGTCCGCCGCGGCGCAGAAAGCGCGCCGGCTTCCTCACCCTCATTGATAAAACACCCTCCTCTTTTCGCTCTTCATCTGGACCATGGTTACACCCAGCAGGATGAAGAACAGCAGGACCGACTTGGCTGCTGCCGGACTGAACTGATAATTGACAAACGCATCCCGGTAAATGGAGTACGACAGCACATCCGTTGCGCCGGACGGCCCGCCGCCCGTCATAATATTGATCGGCCCAAACGCCTGGAACGTTTGCAGTATATTCACTACGGTAAGGAAAAAAAGCGTGGGGGATACGCTTGGCAGCGTAATGTTCCGGAACACCTTCCAGCCGTCCGCGCCGTCGAGCGAGGCGCTCTCATAATAACTGACCGGCACGGCGCGCAGCGCCGCGCTCAGAAAGATAAAATCCATGGCGATAAGGTTCCAGTTTACAACCATCGCGACGCTGACCAACGCGAGTTCGCTGTCTAAATACCATTTAAGGTCCAGGCCCAGCAGCTCGTTCACCAGCCCCATGCTCGGTTCCAGCAGCGTCATGAACACCATCGTCACACAGGCGGAGGATACGGCAACCGGCATGGAAAACAGAACGTTTATCAGCCTGCCGCCCGGCATCCGCCCACGGCACAGCGCCGCCAGCGCCAGCGCAGCAGCCAGAGAAGGGAGCACCGTCAGGAGCACGAATTCCACCGAAACGAGGCAGCTGTTCCAAAATTCTTCGCCCGACAGCAGTGAACGGTACAGATCAAAACCACAAAACGCTACTGCCTGGCCCCGGATATTGGTCAGATGTACGCTGTTGTACAGCGTCTGGAAAAAAGCCCCGTACGAAAACTGCCACAAAAGGTACAGCGCAGGCAGAACGAACAAGATGCCGAGCAAGCGCTTTTCATGCCGCTTCCAGAACTGCGCCAGGCCGCCCCGAGCGGCCGCCGCGGCCTGATTTCCCCGCGCGGGGAAAAGTGTGTTTCGCTTCACGTTCTCCATGCCGGCCTCCTTACGCCAACGGGTTGGTTGCGTTATACTGCTCGATCAGCGCCGTGATTTCGTCCTGAGCGGCACGGATTGCCTCCTCCGGCGTTTCCTCCTGCTCCATCATGGCGCGCCAGTGGTCCTGAATTTTGCTGCGCGCCTCCATGTTTACCGCATATACGGGGCCTACGGCGTCCGTGTTCGAATTCATAATCTGCTCCACGGCCACCTTAAACAGCGGATTTTCCTCATAAAACGCTTTCACGCTGTCCAGCTCGTACGCCTGCTGGCTGATGGCATAGTACCCGGTGGCCATGTGCCACTGGGCCTGCGTTTCGGGTTCAATCATAAACTTCATAAACTGGAAGGCTGCCCGTTCCTGATCCGGCGTACCCTTGTTCGCCAGCCAAAGCGTGCCGCCGCCCACAGGAATCCCGCAGTCCACATCTGGATCCACGCGCGGCATGGGACCCACGCCCACCTCAAAATTTTCGGCCACGGTCTTGGCAACGGTGGAGATAAGCGATGAGGAGGAGATCGTCATCGCGGTTTTCCGCCCCATGAACGCCTGCAGCGAATCGGAACCGAAATCTTCGGCTGCGCCCGTCAGATACAAATCGTTGTAGGCGTTGAATACCTCAAGGCCGCCGCCGTTGTCGGCAAATACCGCCTTGGTGGCGCGCTCCACGCGGCCGTTGCCGTTGTCCACAATCTCCTTGCCGATGTTTACCATATTGAACTCGAACAGTGAAGTATCAATCGGCAGTGCAACGCCCGCCGTCTCACTGCTTTGCAGCTTTTTGGCATACTCGCCCAGTTCGGCGAAGGTAGCCGGCGGCGTATCGGGATCCAAGCCGGCCTCCCGGAACATATCTTTGTTGTAATACAGCACGGCGTTTGAACTGTTGAAGGGCATGGAATACATGACGCCGTTGTAGGTATAGTAATTGCGGATGAGCGGCAGAATATCCGACATATCGTACTGTTCCTCGTCAATGTACTGCTGCACCGGCGTCGCGTACCCGCTTTCTATCATGAACGCGCTGCCGCCCTCGTACACCTGCACAATATCCGGGGCGTCCTGCCCGCCGGCGGCCATCGCCATGCGAAAGTTGTTCAACACATCGCCATATTCACCCTGATACAGGCTCTCGACGGTCACGGCGTCCTGCGACTGGTTAAATTGTTCTGCAAGTTCAGGGATCAGATCGGTATTCATGGCGTGCCAGAACGTTACGGTGATACGCCCGCTCTGCGTATTGCTGCTCGTATTCTCGACGTTGGACGGCGCGGCGGAATTCCCCGTGTTCTGCCCGCTGCAGCCGGCCAGCATTCCCGCAGCACATACGGCGGCCGCAGCAGCGGCCAGGATTCTTTTCTTCATTTCACTGCACTCCTTTGTTGTCAGGGTTTTTCCTGCTTCCCTCAGCGGGACCCGGCCAGATAAACCGGGTTTGTAATGACGATCGGCTGGCCGCCGCGCAGCGAGGGACGGCGCACCTCCAGGCGGTAGAAGAATGCTGGCGGCACCTCCAGCGTGCGGCGCTCGCAGCTTACCGAGGCCGTCCATTTGCGGACCAGACCCTGTTCGCTGATGAGCAGGATCTCATCGCCGCACGAAAGCCCGCACACCTCAAAATGCAGTTCATAGCGCGGCGCTTCTGCGGCGGTATCGCCCATCATCGCCTCGTTGACGCGCAGCTCCACCGGTCCGTCGCCCGGCGTGCGCGTGAGATAGCAGTGGCCCGCCCGGATGGCCTCCAGCACCGCGTCCATGGCAAAACGCTGAACATAAAGATGGTTGCAGGGGTGCCCGTGCTTCGTCGCCGCGATCACCCTGTGCGTATCGCTGCCGCCTACTGCCGGAATCCGGCGGCCCTGCGCCAGCATTTCCTGCCACAGCGCCAGAGACTGATCGTTTGTGTCGCGCCATGGGCCGTTCCAGATTTCATAGGCGTCGAAGGGGATATCGTTCGTCCCGACCTTCCAGCCACCCAACCGGTCGCCCGGATGATTCAGCACTACCAGGGCACCATTGTCATGCGCTTCTCGAAGAATGCGCTTCGCATCTTCCACCGTAGGAGAGGCAAAATCGCGCACAGGCTTTTCGACGCCGATAAAGTTCGCGTGGCCCAGCCGCGTCGTCCACTCATAGCCCGGCATACGCAGGAGGCCTTCCTCCGTTTTGCAAAACACATTCTGCGTCACGCTGTTATGATCCGTCAACGCTATGATATCCAGACCGGCGGCACGGCACAATTCCACGGTTTCCTGCGCGGTATAGCCACCGTCGCTGTGGCAGCTGTGCAGGTGCAGATCCGCCTTATACCAGGCGGGCGCTTCCGGTTCCATGGTGATGCATACGGAGACATCCGTCTCTTCCTGTAGGGCGGCTACGGACAGCGCGACGCGCCACCTGCCTGGTTCGATGGGCGCCGCTTGGAAGCCCGGGGAAGCAAACTCTGCGCTGACGGTGCAGCCTGTTTTCTGCACGGCACAGCAGCCGCGCAGGCCGTTTGGCCCGTACAGGGCGGGCTGCACAACGCATTTGGGAAACACCATTGGATATTCCACCTGCATGGTAAGCGAACAAATGCCCGGATCCACCGCAAACGGCACATCTACATACGTCCCCTTCTGCTGCGGCAGAAGGCGAACGGTTTTACGGAATTCCTTTGTCACTTTTGATCTTCCTTTCCTTGCCGCCCAGACACAATTCAAAACCGGCGGCAGCAAACTCTTTTCTTTTGCAACAGCCTTACTATAGCCGATTCCTGCTGCCGAGTCTGTATAAGGCATGTAAAGAATGTGAACGGTGCGTGTAAAATCGTTTAAAATTGAACGCCTGCGGGTGTGTTTTACTAATTTTTTACATGGACTACATTTTTTCCTGATGTAACGCCGATATGATTAGGAACACCGGGTCCATACGGGCGCGAAACAAGCCCTGCGCCCGTTCGCAGAAAATCAACGCAGAAAGCGAGGCCGATCCTCCCATGAACAATGTACCGAAATACAAGCGCCACAGCCAGATGCAGACAAAGCGTATCTTAAGCGCCGCGCAGAGGCTGTTCATTGAAAACGGCATCGAGAGCGTTACTCTCACCCAGATTGCGGAAGCCAGCGGCGTAACCCGCGCCACCCTGTATAAATATTTCCGCAGCAAGGAGCGCATCCTCTGGGAAATTCATCACCTACGTATGCTTGAATATGGTGAACAGCTGCGCGTCCAGCTGTCCGCCCCCTGGCAGACAACGTACGATCGTTTCTCGCTCTTTTTCAACTTCCTTTACCAGGAATTTTCGGAACGCACGGATACGTTTCTGTTCCTGCGCGTATTTGACAGCATCTACCAGCGCGAAACAGCAAAAGAAGCGCACGGAATTTATGAAACCGTTTTCCATCCGCAGGATTTTGGCACGGGCGCGACGGTACGGCTGCTGGCAAACCATTTTCACGACGGCAGCGTGCGCCCGGATCTGGAGCCGATTTCCACCTGTGCTACCATGATGTACAGCGCGTTAGCCATCCTCTCCTTCTTTGCCAAAGATAGCTGCTTCCTTTCCGCCAAATACGGCGCCGACGCCAATCTGATGGTGCGCACGGCATTAGACAGCCTGCTGCACGGCATAGCCGCACAGCCTCCCGCTGTAGCGGAAGAAAAGGAAGAGGCCGCGCGGCGCGGCTAATCAAAAAGCCGGACAGCCCCAAACGCACATCCTCCCCCTCCAGAAGACAGCGGTTTCTTTCACTGTCTCCCGGAGAGGGAGGATATCAAAGGGCTGTTCGGCTGTAAAAATCAAAAAGCAACGGCGGCGTTACGGCATTCCTACGTCTGTGTCCGAGACAGGGAACCCGGCGGAAGCGGGCTCGGATGCCGGCGGCGCGGAGCTGACAATCACCTGAGCGGTGCTGGGCGGTTCCGGCCCACGGCTGATAACGATCACCACGGGGGAACCGTAAGACATTTGATCCCCGGCCTTCACATTCTGGTAACCGATGGCACAGCCTGCGGGAACCGTGTCGCTGTACTCCTCCACCTTAGAGGGAACAAAACCCGCATCCGAGACGGCTGTGGAAGCCTGGGCCAGCGGCAGATTTGTGATATCCGGCAGTTCCCGCACGGATGGCCCCTGGCTGACGACGACGACGATCATCGTGCCGCGCGTCATCGTCTGGCCGTCCCCGGCCTCCGGCGTCTGCGAAATGATGCAGCCCTCTGGCACGGTGTCGCTGAACTGGCGCTGTGTGGTGGCGAGCTGGTAATCCAACTGCTCGGCCTGAGAGGCGAGCACATCATACTCCTGGCCCACCAGGTTCGGCACGGGGATCTGGTTTTCCGCCATGGAACTGACAGCCGCCGTGCTGGAGGCGGGCTGAGAGGACGCTGCCGAAGAAAGCGCGGAGGAGGACTCCGCCGCACCGCCTGTGAGGCTCCCTCCCCCATCCGATGAGAGCCACAGCACACCGATCACGGTGAACACGATGAGACACGCCACGCAGGAGACGAGCACCCACACGAAGGGCGGCACGCCGCGCCGCCTGTCCTTCTGCGGGAACTGATCCACAGGGTACTGCGGCTCCTGATCGCGCAGCGCCTCCGTGGGCGTTTCCATTGTCATGGTTACGGTGGGGGCAGCGGAGAGCTCTGCCCGCAGCCGCTCAAAGGTGGGCGTGCGCTTATCGGGAGAAACCTGCAGCGCATTCGCCAGCGCCGTGATGACATGCGGCGGAATGTTGCGTATGAGCGAGGTGGGAATGAGCAGCCGGGAATCCGTGCGGCGCTTGAGGGCATCCTGCGGGAGCGTACCGGTGAGCGCAAAGAACAGCGATGCGGCAAAACCATAGACATCGGTGCATTCCTCCGGCTGGAATCCCATCACATACTGCTCAATGGCCGCGCAGCCGGGCACAATGTCGGAGGGCAAATCCGTGTCGGCTGTGCGCACGGCCGGGATGCAGAAGCCGCCGAGCTTCATCTTGCCGTCCTTCACGATGCGGAGCGTTTCCGGCGAGATGCCGAGGTGGCTCACGCCGGCGGAGTGCATCGTGCTCAGCGCGGAAAGGACAGGCATAAACAGCGGCCTCGCCTCGTTCCAGTCAAGCTGGCCGCCGCTGCGCTCCACAAAGTAGCGCAGGGTGATGCTCTCCTCCCACTCGGAAATGGCATAGGCCGTGTGGTTTTCCTCGAAAATATCGTAGATCTGCACGATGGCGGCGAGCTCACGGATGTGGGCTACCTCGCGCGAGTGGCTCAAAAATGAGGCAAGATTCTCGTCAAAGGCAAGCTCGCTGCCACCCATGACGCGCACGGAACGGCGATCCGCCGCGCGCTCACAGAGCGACTGCGGGAAGAACTCATGGATCTCCACCGGGAGATTCAGCACAGTGTCATACCCAATGTAGACAAAGCCTTCTCCGTTGCTCCGTTTGGCTACGCCGACGGCGTAGCGGTTCTGCAGGCGCGTGCGGAACGGAAGGGCGTGCGGCTGCTGGCTGCTGCCGGCTGCGAAGCCGCAGTGCGAGCAAACCTCCCGGCCGTCCGTTTCCATCATGCAGTTCATGCAGAGAGAGCTCAGTCCTGGCATGCAATGCACCTCCCCTCTCTAGTTTGCGTGTCAGTCTTCCTCTTCGTCCTCGTCCGGGTTCTCCCAGTTGTGCCACACGTTCTGCACGTCGTCGTTGTCCTCCAGAGCGTCGAGCAGCCGCTGCATGTTGCTGCGGGCGTCCTCGTCCGTGAGGGTTGTGGTCGTGGTGGGCACCATCTGGACTTCGGCTGTGACGAATTCATACCCCTTGGCCTCGAGATCGCTGAGCACCCCGCTGAAATCCTCCGGCTCGGTGTAAATCTCAAAGACATCCTCGTCCGCCTTGAAATCGGCCGCGCCTGCCTCGAGCGCATCCTCCATCACCTTGTCCTCATCGAGGCCCTCGCGCTCGATCACAAAGACGCCCTTCTCATTAAACAGGAAGGAAACGCAGCCGTTCGTACCAAGGTTGCCGCCGAATTTGTCAAAGTAATGGCGCACATCGCCGGCGGTGCGGTTGCGGTTGTCCGTGAGCGTTTCCACGATGACGGCAACGCCGTTCGGGCCGTATCCCTCATAGGTGATGTTCTCATATTTGTCGGCGTCGTTGTCGCCGGCCGCTTTCTTAATGATGCGCTCGATGTTGTCGTTCGGCACATTGTTGGCCTTCGCCTTGGCGATGCAGTCCTTCAGCTTCGAGTTGGAGGCCGGATCAGGACCGCCGCCCTCCTTCACCGCCACGGCAAGCTCGCGGCCGATCTTGGTGAAGATTTTCGCCTTCGCGCCGTCCGTCTTTTCCTTCTTGCGCTTAATATTGTTCCACTTGGAATGTCCTGACATATCGAATCCTCCAAAAAATAAAATCTGCTGGGAATCGCAAAAATGCTATCGATTATCATATCATAAAACCGAGTTTCTGGCAAGTGCTTCCACGCGCAGAGCACAGATTTGGCCGATTTTTCCGGCTTTTTCGCAGGATTGCGCCGCAGGACCGGAATTTCGGCACAGGAGGTTCCTCTTTCTGCTCCTGGCTTTGTGTTCCGCTGCGCTGTTTCGGCTTTTATGGAATCCGACAAAAAAGCCGGAAAGGTCCCGCGGCCGGCAGAATTATCTGCTTCTTGCCCTTGACTTTCCGCCTGTACCCTTCCTATAATATATATTTAGAGTTTTATTGTATAAGTTTGCATGGAAACGGGTGCAAACACACCCGGGAAAGGGCGGAATCGCCCACACTGAGGCCTGTGTTTGAACGGAACACAGGCAACCCAGAAAGGCAGGAAACACACATGAGAATTGGCCTCGACGTGGGTTCCACCACGATCAAATGCGTGGTGCTGAACGACGATCAGCAGATTCTTTACCAATCTTACGAACGGCATTTTTCGCAGATCACGCAGAAAATGTCGGAATTGCTGCACAAACTCAAAGCGGAGGTGCTGCACGGCGAACCGGCCCAGCTCACGGTGTCCGGTTCGGCCGGCATGGGAGTGGCGGAAGCGTGCCGCCTCCCCTTTGTGCAGGAGGTTTACGCCACCAGAATCGCCACCATGCAGCTCATCCCCGACACGGACGTGATCATTGAGCTGGGCGGCGAGGACGCCAAGATCCTCTTCCTCTCCGGCGGGCTGGAAGTGCGCATGAACGGCTCCTGTGCCGGCGGCACCGGTGCGTTCATTGATCAGATGGCAACTCTGCTCAATCTCTCGCTCGACGAGATGAACGAGCTCGCTTCCGAGTATGAGAAAATCTATACCATCGCCTCCCGCTGCGGCGTGTTTGCCAAGAGCGACGTGCAGCCGCTTCTGAACCAGGGCGCGCGCAAGAGCGACGTGTGCGCCAGCATTTTTGCGGCCGTGGCAAACCAGACGATCGCCGGCCTGGCGCAGGGACGCCCGATCCGCGGCAAGGTGCTGTATCTGGGCGGCCCGCTGACGTTCCTCTCGGAGCTGCGGCACGCGTTTGACACGGCGCTGAAGACGCAGGGCGTCTGCCCGGAAAATTCGCTCTATTTTGTGGCGCTCGGCGCGGCCTACAGCAGCGTGGAGTCGATCGACATCGACGCCGCGCTCACGCAGATCGCCGGTTATGACGCGAACGCCGCCTTCCGCTTCATTCCCCCGCTGTTCCGGGACGAGCAGGAATACGAAGCGTTCCGCAAGCGCCACGACTCCTGCCGCGCGCCGCGCGGCGACATCGCCTCCTACCAGGGCAAAGCCTACCTTGGCGTGGACGCCGGCTCCACCACGGTGAAGGCCGTGGTGATGGGCGAGCACCACGAGGTGCTGGACTCCATCTACCGCAGCAACTCCGGTAATCCTGTGCCGATTGTGCGTGATTACCTGCTGGAACTGCGCCGCAAATACCCGAATCTCACGTTCGCGGCCACGGCTGTGACGGGCTACGGCGAGGAGCTGCTGAAAAACGCCTTCGGCCTTGATTTCGGCATCGTGGAAACGGTGGCCCATTTCACGGCGGCCAAGACATTCCTGCCGGATGTGGATTTCGTCATCGATATCGGCGGGCAGGATATGAAGTGCTTCAAGATCCGCAACGGCGCGATCGACAACATCTTCCTCAACGAGGCGTGCTCCTCCGGCTGCGGATCTTTTTTGCAGACGTTTGCCAACACGCTGGGCTATGACATTGCAGAGTTCGCCAAGCTGGGCCTGTTTGCCAAGCACCCCGCCGACCTTGGCAGCCGCTGCACCGTGTTCATGAATTCCTCGGTGAAGCAGGCGCAGAAGGACGGCGCCACGACGGAAGACATTTCCGCCGGCCTCTCCGTGAGCGTCGTGAAGAATGCCATCTATAAGGTTATCCGCGCTTCGAGCGCCGAGGAGCTGGGCCGCAAAATTGTGGTGCAGGGCGGCACCTTCCTTAACGACGCCGTTCTGCGCGTGTTTGAGAAGGAGATGGGCGTGAACGTGGTGCGTCCCGACATCTCCGGCCTGATGGGCGCATACGGTGCAGCCGTATACGCGCAGGCGCACGCCAGGGGAAGCTCCACACTGATTTCCACGGAAGAGCTGGAAAACTTCAAGCATGAGGTGAAGGTCACAACGTGCGGCCTGTGTAACAACCACTGCCGCCTGACAATCAACATCTTCGCCGGGAACCGCCGCTTCATCGGCGGCAACCGCTGTGAAAAACCGGTGACAAAGCGCTCCGGCGGGCAGCAGGAGCTCAACATGTACGCTTTCAAGCTGCAGCAGCTGCTCTCCTACAAGCCGCAGCCCGGCCCGCGCGGCAAGATCGGCCTGCCGATGGGGCTCAACATGTATGAGCTGCTGCCGTTCTGGTACACACTGTTCACGCGCCTCGGCTTTGAGGTGGTGACCTCTCCCCTTTCAAGCCGCGAGCTCTATCTGGAAGGACAGAGCACCATTCCGAGCGACACCGTGTGCTTCCCGGCCAAGCTCATGCACGGCCATGTCCTCAAACTGGTGGACAGCGGCGTGAAGACGATTTTCTACCCCTGCATGTCCTACAACTTCGATGAAAAGCTGGGGGACAACCATTACAACTGCCCGGTTGTGGCCTATTACCCGGAAGTGATCGCCGCAAACATGACGGCGCTCGACGGGCTGACTTTCATCCATGATTACGTGGGCATTCACCGCCGGCACGATTTCCCGGTGAAGTTCCATGAGATCCTTTCCCGCTACTTTGAGGGAATTTCCCTGCACGAGGTGAAGGAAGCGGCCAAAGCGGCGTATGAGGAGTACGGCGCGTACATGGGCCGCGTCCACCAGAAGGGGGACGAGATGATCGCCGAGGCACGGCGCCAGAAGCTGCCGATCATCATCCTGAGCGGCCGCCCCTACCATCTGGACCCGGAAATCAACCATGGCATCGACAAGCTGATCACCAGCCTGGGCGCCGCCGTGATCTCCGAGGATGTGGTGAGCAACCATGTGCAGAAGTTCCGCACGCATGTGCTGAACCAGTGGACGTACCATGCACGGCTTTACGCGGCGGCACGGTATGTGTGTTCGCAGCCTGACATGAACCTGGTGCAGCTCGTCTCCTTCGGCTGCGGCGTGGATGCCATCACCACCGACGAGGTGCGCAGCATCCTGGAGGAAAAAGAGAAGATTTACACGCAGATCAAGATCGATGAAATCACAAATCTGGGCGCGGTAAAGATCCGGCTTCGCAGCCTGTTTGCCGCCCTGGAACAGGAAAACAACGGAGGTGTGTGAAATGGCGGAGCTGAAGTTCAACAAAGACGGACGCCTCCTCTTCACCAAGGAGATGAAGAAGGAATACACCATTCTGTGCCCGATGATGCTGCCGATTCATTTCGCCCTGTTTGTAGACGTGTTCCGCAACTGCGGTTACAAGGTGGAGCTGCTCACGAACGACGGCCCCTCCATTGTGCAGGAAGGCCTGAAATATGTGCACAACGATACCTGCTACCCGGCGCTGCTCGTCATCGGCCAGTTCATGGACGCGCTGCACAGCGGAAAATATGATCTGGACCGCACGGCCCTGATCATCACGCAGACGGGCGGCGGCTGCCGCGCCAGCAACTACATTCATCTGCTGCGCAAAGCGCTGCACAAGGCAGGGCTGGATCAGATCCCGGTCATCTCGCTGAACCTTTCCGGCCTGGAGAGCAACCCCGGCTTCTCCATCGACCTCTCCGTCATCCGCAAGATGGTGGCCGGTGTGGTATACGGCGACGCGCTCATGGCCCTGAGCAACCAGGTGCGCCCCTATGAGACGGAAAAGGGGGCCGCCGACGCGCTTGTGGACCGCTGGGTGCAGGATCTGTGCGCCCAGTTCCGCGAGGGAAAAGGACTCGGCCTGAAATCCGAGCGGGAAAACCTGTTCGCCATTGCGCGCGATTTCGCGGCGATCCCCGTGAAGCGCGTGCCGAAGGTGAAAGTGGGCATCGTGGGCGAAATTTACGTCAAATACGCCGCCTTCGCCAACAACCACCTGGAAGAATTCCTGGCGGAACAGGACTGCGAGGTCAATGTGCCGGGGCTGCTGAACTTTGCACTGTTCAAAGTGGACAACCGCATGGAGGACATCAAGCTGTACGGCGGCAGCAAGGCGAAATACGCCGTGGTAAAGGTGCTGTTCGATTACCTGACGAAGATGCAGAATATTTTCACCGAAGCGATCGCCTCGCAGCCCTGCTTCGAAGTGCCGGCCACCTACGCCCACGTCAAAACACTTGTGAAGGGCGTGATCGGCTACGGGAGCAAGATGGGCGAAGGTTGGCTGCTCACGGCAGAGATGCTGGAGCTTTCGGAAGCCGGCTATGAAAACATTGTGTGCGCCCAGCCCTTCGGCTGCCTGCCGAACCACATTGTGGGCAAGGGCATGATCCACCGCATCAAGGCGGTGAATGAGCGCGCCAACATCGTGCCGATCGACTATGACCCCTCGCAGACGAAGGTTAACCAGGAAAACCGCATCAAACTCATGCTGGCGGTGGCACGCGAAAACCTGCGCGATGCCCAAAAGGCCGGGGCAGAACAGAAATAATAAAACAGTAAACAAAAACGGCCCCGCCCGGTCTGCCTTCCAGAGAAGGCAGGCCGGGCGGGGTTTCTGTTTGCAGCCGGAACGGCAGGAAAAGGCTGAGCCTTCATTCGATTCCAGCAGCTTCCTCGCGGAGAACAAGTTCCACAGGGCAATGGTCACTGCCGAAAATATCGGAGCGGATTTCGGAGGAAACCAGGCGATCCTGCAGCCGGTTTGACGTGAGGAAATAGTCGATGCGCCAGCCCGCATTCTTTTCACGGGCGCGGAACCGATAGCTCCACCAGGTGTAGGCGCCTGCCAGATCCGGGTGGAAGTAGCGGAACGTATCGGTAAAGCCGGCAGCGAGCAGCTCTGTCATCTTGCCGCGCTCCTGATCGCTGAAACCGGCGTTGCCGCGGTTCGTTTTGGGGTTTTTCAGATCGATCTCTTCATGCGCTACGTTCAGATCGCCGCAGACCACGACGGGCTTGTCTGCATCAAGCCGCCTCAGATAGGCGCGGAACGCATCCTCCCACGCCATGCGGTAGTCGATGCGCGCCAGACCCTCCTGGGCGTTCGGCGTGTAGCACGTGACGAGATAGAGATCGGGGAATTCCAGCGTGATGCTTCTCCCCTCCCCCACATGAGCCGGATCACCGATGTCACGGGACACGGAAAGCGGCTTTACACGGCTGAACACCGCCGTGCCGGAATACCCCTTTTTCTCGGCGGAATTCCAATACTGCTCATAGCCGGGCAAATCCAACTCCACCTGGCCGGGCTGCATCTTCGTTTCCTGCAGACAGAAGACGTCGCCGTCTGCCTCCCGGAAATAGTCGAGAAAGCCCTTGTTCAGGCAGGCCCGCAGGCCGTTCACGTTCCACGATACAAATTTCATGCTGTGCTTCATCCTTTGCTGGTTCAAAATTCAGGCGACGGGGTCCGCTTCCCCTTCCTGCCGGGCGGGGAGCGTCAGCTCATACAGCTCCGCCGTGACAACGCCGTTTTCCGCTTTCATGCGGATCTGAATGGGAGCGTAGCGGTTGTTGAAAAACGCAAAATCGTGCTGATAACGGATGTTTCCGTTGCGCCAGATGGAAGCCTCCGTCATGCCCGGCCGCAGGTAGGTGATGGGCTGGGAATGCGGATACACTTCCGCCAGATACATTTTGGCGTGGTTCGCCGCGCTGGCAAGCGTGGTTGTGACCTGGCAGAGGCCGCCGCCGTAGCCGTAGCCTGTGCTGGAAAAGACGGTGGCAATCTGATAGCCGTCAGCCGCGGAGCCGGAGCCGCCGTGCTGGCACCAGGAGAAATAGGATGCCGGCAGCACGATTTTTCCGTCCACGGATTTGCAGCCCAGCTCCAGATTGACGTTGCGCCCCCAGTTGGCGGAACCGAGAGAATAATAGCTCACTTCGCGCCCGATCAGGGTGGAGACAAACTTGTCCTTATTCTTTTCGTAATATTGCTCCGGCGTGAGGAGCAGCGCGCCGTTGACCGGGATCGAGATCGAAAGATTGCCTTCGAGATAGCAGTCGTAGACGTTGTCCGCCGTGCGGGAACGTGCCAGAATCACCTGGTTTTCCTTGAGCTCCACGCCGCCGATCGTGTAATCGCGCGCCATATAGAAGGGATAATTGTTCTGTTTGACCGTCGACGTGGGCAAAAAGCCCTCGACGCCGCGCACGACCACCCTGGACCATCCGTTGTCCATGGTTTCCCGCACGTTGGCGCGCTCCGTGGCAAACGGGAGCAGAAGCGCCGAGGAGGAGGTGCTGGGCCCGCTGCGCAAATACAGCGACTTATTGTTGAAGCCCACGTCCACGATGTCATACCACTCGGCCGGCACCGTGACCTGCGGGAACGACTCCGGCTCCTGCACGGGGGCCTGCTCCTGAGCGGGAGCCTCTTCCTCCGCAGGGGCGGCAGATTCCGCGTTCGGCTCCTCTGCGTCGGAAACGGCCGGCGCACTCGTCACGGCCTCCCCAGCCGGAGCAGAGGAATCAGCTGCAGCCTCTTCCCCCTGCACCCCCTGTTCAAACGGCAAATCCCACAAGGAAAGTTCCTCTTCCTCCCCCGCCATCGGCAGCCGGGTGCCCAGCGCGGCGGCAGGGGCAGCCATGGGGGCAAGCAGGGCACACACAATCATCAGCGCAAGAAAACGCCTTCTCCCTCTTCTCATTTTCATCCTGATTCCTCCCTTCCGGCAAAAACGGGCGGCCTTTCCGCACCGCAGTCTGTGCGCAGCCGCCATCTCTTTTTTCCAGTTTCAGTATAACACATTGTAAATATTGCTGCAACAGAAACGCGTCGAGACAAAGTTTTTTATCAACGTGCGCGTTTTCCTCCAGAAGCGGCAAAGCACTTGCGGCTTTGCGGGGAACGCATTATAATGGAATCGTTTCGGGTTGGGAGACGCAGCACACGGCAGCTCCCCCAAGTCATCTAAGTAAAAAAGGAGATGCAGGCATGAAAAACCCCATTGTCACCATTGAGACGGAACATGGCACCATCCAGGTGGAGCTTTACCCCTCCATCGCGCCGAACACTGTGAACAATTTTATTTCGCTTATCAACAAAGGGTTCTATAACGGCACCATTTTCCACCGCGTAATCCCCGGCTTTATGATCCAGGGCGGCGACCCGGACGGAACGGGCATGGGCGGCCCCGGCTACTCGATCCGCGGCGAGTTCTCGCACAACGGATTCCGCAACGATCTGCGCCACACGCGCGGTGTGATTTCCATGGCGCGCTCCATGTTCCCGGACAGCGCCGGAAGCCAGTTCTTCCTCATGGTGGCGGACGCCCCGCACCTTGACGGCGAATACGCCGCGTTCGGCAAGGTGATCTCCGGCATGGAGGAGTGCGACCGCATTGTGAACGTGCCGCGCAACCGCATGGATCGCCCGCTCCAGGATGAAAAAATGGTGAAGGTCACGGTGGAAACGTTCGGCGAAACGTATCCCGAGCCGGAGAAGGCGTGACATGCACGTTTTCAAGCGGTTTCTCCGGTACTACAAACCGTACCGGACGGTGTTCTGGCTCGACATGGCCTGTGCCATGCTTGTGAGCGTGATCGATCTCATCTTTCCCCAACTGCTCAACTACCTGACGCGCAGCGTATTCACGCGCTCCCCGCAGGAGGTGCTCTCCCTGCTTGCACCCCTGGCGTTTGGATTGCTTGCCATGTACCTTGCACGGTACGGCGGACGGTTCTATATCACCTATCAGGGCCACGTGATGGGCGCACGCATGGAGAGCGACATGCGGCAGGATCTGTTTGACCAGTTCCAGCGCCTCTCTTTTTCGTACTATGATCACAACAACACGGGCGAGATGATGAGCAAGCTCGTGTCGGATCTGTTCGACATCAGCGAGCTGGCTCACCACGGGCCGGAAAACATTTTCATTTCGCTGCTCAAGATCTTCGGCTCGTTCGTGCTTCTCTTGTGGATCAACGTGCCGATGACGCTGATCCTGCTGGCGGTGACGCTCGTGATGCTCGCGTTCAGCGTGTGGCAGAACGGGAAAATGCGCGCCGTGTTCATGGATAACCGGCGCAAGATTGCCGGTGTGAACGCCAGCCTGCAGGATTCGCTGGCCGGCATCCGTGTGGTGAAATCCTTCGCCAACGAGGATGTGGAGCGCAAGAAATTCAGCGGCAGCAACCTGCAATTTCTCGATTCCAAAGAGCGCAACTACAAGCGCATGGGCATCTTCCACGCGGGCAACAACTTTTTCCAGGGCATGCTCTTCCTCACGGTGCTCGTCTCGGGCGGCTACTTCATCGCGAACGGGCAGATTGACGCCGTGGACCTGGCAACGTATGCGCTTTATATCAACATCTTCATCAACCCGATTGAGGTGCTGGTGGAGTTCACCGAGATGTTCCAGAAAGGCTTTTCCGGCTTCAAGCGCTTTTTGGAAGTGATGGACACGGAGCCTGAGATTGTGGACGCGCCCGACGCCAGGCCGCTGCGGGACGTGAAAGGCGTGATTGACTACAACGATGTCTCCTTCTCCTATGAGCGGCACGAAACGGTGCTTTCGCACATTCAGATTCATATCGATGCGGGACGCACCGTGGCGCTGGTCGGGCCTTCCGGCGGCGGCAAAACGACGCTGTGCAGCCTGCTGCCGCGCTTCTATGATGTGACCGGCGGCGCTGTCCTCATCGACGGGCAGGATGTGCGCGGCCTCACGCTGAAAAGCCTGCGCTCGGCCATCGGCATCGTGCAGCAGGACGTCTATCTCTTTTCCGGCACAATCCGCGAAAACATTGCCTACGGCAAGCCGGACGCGACGGATGAGGAGATTGTGGAGGCAGCCAAAAAGGCCAACATTCATGAATTCGTGATGGGCCTGGAGGACGGCTACGATACGTATGTGGGTGAACGCGGGGCCCGCCTTTCCGGCGGCCAGAAGCAGCGCATTTCCATCGCGCGCGTTTTCCTGAAAGACCCGCCTATTCTGATCCTGGACGAGGCAACCTCCGCGCTTGACAACGAGAGCGAACGCCACATCCAGCAGAGTTTGGAGGAACTGGCGCGCGACAGAACGACGATTGTCATTGCGCACCGCCTTTCCACCATCCGCAATGCCGATGAGATCATCGTGATCGATGACGACGGCATCCGTGAGCGTGGCTGTCACGCTGAGCTGCTGCAGCAGAACGGCCTTTACGCGCGTTACTACAACATGCAGTTTGAGGGCCTGGAACAGGCCTGACACAATCAAAACCACTAGTAAACTAGTGGTTTGCTCAGACCCCAGAGGGGTCAGTAC
>CAKNKY010000002.1 GCA_930987725.1 uncultured Anaeromassilibacillus sp.
ATCGCAGGGTCGTTGGTTCGAGTCCAACTTGGGGAGCCAGAAAAGCCCCGGATGCGACGCATCCGGGGCTTTTGTCATACCGGTTTGATAGCGGGCCTCTGCACCATCTCTTTTCTGCGGCAAACGGTGCGGCGGGGCGAACCGGAAAAAGAAAAGAAAGGTTTGAGGGTGCAATGCAAACGAAGGGTACGGTTCAGAAAGGGATCTTTCTGGTTGTGGCGGTCCTGTTCCTGCTTTCGCTGATTCCGGTTTTTGCGATGGCCTTTTACGCCTATCCAAGCGCGGACGATCTCACCTATGGCGTGTCAACGGCTCGCGCTTGGCAGGAAAACCATTCTCTGTCTTCCGTCGTGTCTGCCGCCTGGGAAGGCACGATGGAGAAGTACCAGACATGGCAAGGAAGCTTTTTTGCGGTGCTGCTGATGCATTTGCAGCCGGCAGTGTTTGGAACATCCTGTTATTCCGTCGGGGTGCTTCTGCTCCTGATTGGGTATCTTACCTTTGGAGCTCTGCTTCTTTATACAATTTCCCGGCGGCTCTTTTCCTGTGCCCGTCTGCCGGCAGGCATTATCACACTCGTGCTCCTTTTCCTGTCTCTTTCTTTCACATATGATCCTGTGGAATCATTTTTCTGGTATAACGGCGGCGTCTATTACACCTTTTTCTATTCCCTGTCGCTGCTGCTTTTCAGCCTGCTGATCCTGGCCGCCACGGCGAAGGGCAAGGCCGCTGCCGCCGTGCCTGCCATCCTCAGCCTGCCGCTCGCGTTTTTCATCGGCGGGGGCAATTACTCCTCCGCCCTCATGAGCGCTTCCCTGCTCTTCCTGCTGCTTGTGCTGTCCGTCTGGAAGCGCAGAAAGAAGGAGGCGATCGTGCTGCTGCTTGTCTTTGCGTCGCTCATGGCGTCGTTCCTCATCAGCATTCTGGCCCCCGGCAATGCCGTGCGCCAGATGGAGGCCGGCGGGGCCAGCTCTCCCGTGAAGGCGATCCTGCTCTCGCTTGTCTATGGCGTCTATGCGTTCTGCAACAGCATGACGCTTCCCGTCGTGGTGGGGTGGGCCTTCCTGACGCCGTTCCTCTATCGGGCGGTTTCCCGGCTTTCCTTCCGCTTCCCGTATCCTCTCGCCGTCTTTCTTCTGGCATACGGCGTGTTCTGCACCCAGGGGACGCCCGTCTTTTACGCGCTGGGGTTCAGCATGCCGGAGCGTGTGATCGACATCATCTATTTCAGCGTCTATCCCTTTTTCCTGCTGGTGTGGGCGTATTTCCTGGGCTGGCTTTCCCATCGGGATTGGTGGCTCACGCGCTGGGCGCGTGTGTCATCCGAATTGCCGAAGGGAAAGGCGGGGCTTTGCGCCTTCTTTGCGCTGATCTGCTTCTGCGCCGGCACCGTCGGCCTCATCCGAATCGACAAGGATCCCGAAACGGGCGCCATGCGGCTGCAGGGCTTGCCGCTCAGCGCGCAGGCGGCCCTTTCCCTTGTCACGGGCGAAGCGCAGTCCTTTCACGCGCAGCTTACGGCGCGGGAAGCGCTCTATGAAGATCCTACCATCGCCGATGTGCGGGTGGAGCCGCTGCAGGAAAAGCCGTATCTGCTCTTCCAGGAGGACATCACCGAGGACCCGGCCTACTGGGTGAACACATCCACGGCAGCCTATTACGGGAAAGAATCGGTTGCGCTTTCCGGCGCGGCGCCGCAGGCTGAGTGACGGCGCTCAGGCGTGACGGCCTTGCTTTGGCGGCCGCCTGCGCAGCACGAGCGAGCCGTAGCCCCGCTTCACAAGCCCTTCCCGCTCCATGCGGGCGAGGGCGCGGCTCACCGTCACGCGCGAAAGGCCGGCGAGGTTGGCCAGCTCCTCCTGCGTGGCGTGCACGGCGCCCGTCTCGTCTGCCAGCCGCGTGAGCAGGCGGGCGATCCGCTCGTCGGCGCGCAGGAAGGCCATGGCGTCCACCTGGGCGGAGAGCAGGCGGATGGTCCCGGCAAGCGACTGCAGCAGCTCCACCGCCAGGCCCGGCTGCATCGCAAAACACCGCAGCAGCGTGCGCCGGTTCACGGGGATGATCTGTGATTTTTCGAGTGTGCGCGCCGAGGAAACGCGCGGTGCGCCGTCGAAGAAGGAGGCTACGCCGAAGGGCTCCCCCGGCTGCACAAGCCGCAGCGTGTGCTGCGCGCCGTCCTCCGCCGCGAGGAAGATTTCCACGCTGCCGCTCACGAGGTAATAAAACTGGACGGCCGTCTGCTCCTGCAGATAGACGATCGTGTGCCGCGCATAGAGCCGCGCGGGCTCCGTCTGCTCCAGAATGGCCCATGGATTTTCCTTTGGCATCGCGCACGCCTCCCTTTCCTTTTCTCAATTGTATCACATGATATATTCTTTCCGCAAGAAACGGTGTATGATGAAGAAAAACAAAGCAGAAGGAGAGACCATCACCATGGGAATGACGATGACCCAGAAGATCCTGGCGGCGCATGCCGGTCTGGACCATGTGGAGCCGGGCCAGCTCATCGAAGCGAAGCTGGATCTGGTGCTCGGCAACGACATCACGTCGCCGGTTGCCATCAACGAATTTGAAAAGTGCGGGGCCGATTCCGTGTTCGACAAATCGCGCATTGCGCTTGTGCTGGACCATTTCACCCCGAACAAGGACATCAAGGCGGCGGAGCAGTGCCGCCAGGTGCGCCGCTTTGCCTCGAAATATGACATTGACAATTTCTTCGACGTGGGCCGCGTGGGCATTGAGCACGCGCTGCTGCCGGAGCAGGGCATTGTGGTGCCGGGCGACTGCGTGATCGGCGCGGACTCCCACACCTGCACGTATGGCGCGCTCGGCGCATTCTCCACGGGCGTCGGTTCCACCGATATGGCGGCGGGCATGATCGCGGGCAAAACGTGGTTCAAGGTGCCGCAGGCGATCCGCGTCACGCTGCATGGCAAGCTGCCCAAGTGGGTGAGCGGCAAAGACGTGATTCTGCACCTCATCGGCGAGATCGGCGTGGACGGCGCGCTGTATGAGTCGCTGGAATTCACCGGAGACGGCGTGAAGAGCCTTTCCATGGACGATCGCCTCTGCATCGCGAATATGGCCATCGAGGCCGGCGCGAAGAACGGCATTTTCCCGGTGGACGAGGTCACGCTGGCATACGGCAAGGATCGTTTCCGCCGTGAGCCTGTGATTTACACGGCGGACGACGACGCGGCGTATGTTTCCGAGGTTACCATCAATCTCGACGAGCTGCGCCCGACGGTAGCGTTCCCGCATCTGCCGGAGAACACCCGCACCATCGACGAGGTGGGCGAGGTGAAGATCGATCAGGTTGTGATCGGTTCCTGCACGAACGGCCGCATGGAGGATCTCCGCACGGCGGCTGAAATCCTTAAGGGCCGCAAGGTGGCGGACGGCGTGCGCTGCATCATCATCCCGGCCACGCAGAAGATTTACCTTGACGCCGTGCACGAGGGCCTGGTGGACATCTTCATCAATGCCGGCGCCATTTTCAGCATGCCGACCTGCGGTCCCTGCCTGGGCGGCCACATGGGCGTGCTCGGCAAGGGCGAGCGCGCCGTTTCCACCACAAACCGCAATTTTGTGGGCCGCATGGGGCATGTGGAGAGCGAGGTTTACCTCGCGAGCCCGGCCGTTGCCGCCGCCAGCGCGGTGACCGGTTTTATCACCGACCCGGAGAAACTTGACTGAGGAGGCAGCAGCATGAACGCACATGGCTTTGTACACCGTTACGGTGATAATGTTGACACGGACGTGATCATTCCCGCCCGGTATCTGAACACGGCTTCCCACGAGGAACTGGCCGCCCACTGCATGGAGGACATCGACAAGGAGTTTGTCCACAACGTCAAGCAGGGCGACATCATTGTGGCCGGCAAGAACTTCGGCTGTGGGTCCTCCCGTGAGCACGCGCCCATCGCCATCAAGGCGAGCGGCATCTCCTGCGTGATTGCGCCCACGTTTGCGCGCATTTTCTACCGCAACTCGATCAACATCGGCCTTGCCATTCTGGAATGCCCGGAGGCGGCGGCCGAGATTCAGGGCGGCGACGAGGTCTCCGTCGATTTCGACACCGGCGTCATCACGGACGTGACCACCGGCAAAACCTACAAGGCGCAGCCCTTCCCGCCCTTCATCCAGAACATCATCGAAAAGGGCGGCCTCCTGAACAGCCTCAAGCAAGGCTGAGCCTTGACGCACGACCCGCGCGAGGCTGAGCCTCGACGCACGACCCGCGCGAGGCTGAGCCTCGACGCAAGACCCGCGGGTGAGCCCGCAGGGTTCGAAAAGCCTGTTCGTGCGGGTGGCTGGTGACGACGAGGCTGAGCCTCGATGCAAGACCCGCGGATAGGCCCGCAGAACTCGAAAAGCCTTCTCGCGCGGGTGGGCTGGTGACGAGGCTGAGCCTCGATGCACGCCCCGCGCGAGGCTGAGCCTTGACGCACGACCCGCGGGCGAGCCCGCAGAGCTCGAAAAGCCTTCTCGCGCGGGTGGCTGGTGACGAGGCCGAGCCTCGATGCACGCCCCGCGCGAGGCTGAGCCTCGACGCAAGACCCGCGGGTGAGCCCGCAGGGTTCGAAAAGCCCGTTCGCGCGGGTGGCTGGTGACAAGGCTGAGCTTGGAAAGCCTGCCCGCGGCAAATTTGCACGGAAAAACCCCGGCATCCCGGGCCGTTCAGGCCGGGATGCCGGGGTTTTGTGTCTCAAAGAGGAAAGGCTCAGTCGAAGCGCAGGTCCTCGAGCTTGCCTTCGCGGATGAACACGGGGATCTCGCTGAGCGGGGCGGCGCAGGAAATCGTCTGGCCGCCTTCCGAGACGGAGCCGTCGTTCAGGTTGCGCCAGCGGCAGCCTGCGGGCAGATAGACCTCGCGCTCGCGCTGGTTCTCCCACAGGATGGGCGCCACCAGGATGTCGTCGCCCAGGAAGAACTCGTCTTCCACCTCCCAGGCGTGCTTGTCGCCGGGGAAGTTGTAGAACAGCGGGCGGATGACGGGCGAGCCCTTCTCATGGGCCTGGCGCATCGTCCCCTTCACATAGGGACGCATCTTTTCGCGCAGGAACAGATACTTTTTGCAGATCTCGTAGACTTCCTCGCCGTACGTCCACACCTCGTTGGAGGCGCCGCTCGGCGTGGAACCGCCGCCGGTGGGGCCGATCGGGGGCTTGTGGGGCTCGCGGTCGCCGTGCAGGCGCATGACGGGGCAGAACGCGCCGAACTCAAACCAGCGCGCCAGGCACTCGTGGAAGGCGGGGTCGCGGATATCGCCGCCGTGGAAGCCGCCGATATCGGTTGTCCACCACGGGATGCCGGCAATGCCCATGTTCAGGCCGGCGGCAAACTGGTTGCGCAGCGAGCGGAAGCTCGAATCGATGTCGCCGCTCCACACGAGCGCGCCGTAGCGCTGGCTGCCCGCCCAGGCGCAGCGCACCAGGCTCACGATCTCCTGCTCCCCCTCGCCCTGCAGGCCCTCATAGGCCATCTTCGCGTATTCGCGCGGGTAGAGGTTGCCGATCTCGAGGTCGCTGCCGCGCCAGTAGCGGTAGTGCTCGAATTCATAGCGCGTGAACTCCGGCTCGGCCTCGTCCAGCCAGAACACGCGGATGCCGTAGCGGCGGTAATTGTCGTGGATCTTCTGCCACACATAGCGGCGGGCCGCCGGGTTCGTCATGTCCGCGAAGCAGGCGTTGCCGAGCTGGTGCATCCGGTTGCCGTGCTCCGTGCGGGTCAGCAGGCCGAGCTCGCGCATCTCGCGGTAGTTCACGCTGTCCTCCTGCACGGTGGGCCACACGGAGATCATCAGCTCGATGCCCATCTCCTTGAGCTCGCGCACCATGGCGTCCGGGTCCGGCCAATATTCCGGGTCAAAGCACCAGTCGCCCTGGTGCGGCCAGTGGAAGTAGTCGATGACGATCACGGAGATCGGCAGGCCGCGGCGCTTGTACTCGCGGGCGATCTCCAGCAGTTCGTCCTGCGTCTGGTAGCGCAGCTTGCACTGCCAGAAACCGGTGCCGAAGTCCGGCATCATGGGCGGCTTGCCCACGGCCGTCATGTAGGCTTCCTCGATCTCGGCCGGGGTGTCGCCCGCCGTGATCCAGTAGTCCATCTGCCGGGTGGAGCGCACCGTCCACTCCGTGACGTTCTTGCCGAACGTCACGCGGCCCACGGCGGGATTGTTCCACAGGAGGCCGTAGCCGCGGTTCGAGAGCACAAACGGCACGCTTGCCTGGGAATTGCGGTGCGCCAGCTCTACGATGCAGCCCTTCAGATCCAGGCAGTCCTGCTGGTATTGGCCCATGCCATAGAGTTTTTCGCCGCCGTTGGCCTCAAAGCGGACCTCCAGGCTGAAATTGTCTGTGCCGGCGATGGGGCGGAAGGTGCGCGGGCAGATTTCCAGCGCGCTGTTGAAGCCCTCGTCCTCCTCGCGGAAGCGGTTGCGGTCATATTCCTCCAGCAGCGTCTCGCCGGTGTCCGCACGCGAAAAGCGCAGCTTGCCGGAGGGGAAGACGTCGCAGCGGAGCTTGCCGTTCACGATGCTGGCACGTGTGCCGTTCACAGTGATCTGCGCCTTGGTTTCTGCGTGTTCGGGCAGCAGGGCGAAGTCCTCGTCCGCCAGCAGCTCGCCCTGCACGGTGGCGCGCACGCGCAGGCTGTTTGCGCCCCAGGGCTCGATGCAGAGCAGCTCCTCGTCGAAGCGGCGCAGGATCCTGTTTTCTTCTGCGTAAAGCAAGGTCAACTCTCCTTTTCTGAAAAATAACATCCGCGGCCGGAAGGCCGCCATGGTTCGATCGCCCCCATTATAGCGGAAGCGTGCGGGAAATGCAATTCCTTCTCAAAAGTTTTGTGCCCGCAGGCAACGCTTTATTCCTTTACAGCGCCCAGCATAATGCCGGTAACAAAATATTTTTGTAAAAACGGATAGACGACGAGCATGGGGATCATGGCGATAAAAATCTTGGCCGCATCCAGCGATTTGTTGGAAAGCTGGCTCATCAGCTTGAGCTCATCCGGGTTGAGCATATTGGTCTGTGTGTTCACGACCATCTGCTGAATGTAGGTTTGCAGCGGGTAGTGTGCGTCGCTGCTGGAAAGCACCATGCCCTGGAAAAACTCGTTCCAATACCCGACGCTGGTGAACAGGATGATGGTGGCCAGCATGGGCACGGAGCAGGGCACTACAATGCTGAACAGGATGCGCCACGGACCGGCCCCGTCTACCAGGGCGGCTTCCTCCAGGTTTTGCGGCAGGTTGCGGAAGAAGTTCATCACCAGCAGCAGGTTGAACACCGGCAAACCGCCGCACAACACCAGGCCCCAGATGGTGTCGATGGCCCTATAATTGACCATGGTAATGTACCACGGAATCACACCACTGTTGAAAACCATGCAGAACATGACGATCCACATGATGATGTTGCGGGCTTTGAACAGGCGTTTTGGTTTGGAGAGTGCATATCCCATGGTGATCATGACCAGCAGCGAGACAATGGTGCCGAGGACGGAGCGCAGAATGGAGATCCAGAAAGAGTGGAAGAATTTCCAGTCTCCCATAATTTCCGAATAACTCACAGTGGTGAACCCCACGGGAAAGAACGTGACCATGCCGGAATTTGCTGCTGTTTTGTCGGAAAATGAAAGGCAAAATGCATACCAGATGGGATAGAGACAACTCAGTGCCAGAAGCGCCATGAGCAGATACAGAAACACCGTGAAGATCCGGGTGCCAAGTGTTTTGCGTTGTACCATAACGAGATCGCCTCCTTTCCTCAAAAAACTTTATAGTCGGCAAATTTGTAGGCGGCCGTGTAAGAGAGGACGATCATGACAAAGCTGATCAGGGATTTGAACAGGCCTGCTGTGGTGGCCAGGGAGAATTGCAGGTTGACCAGGCCGATGCGGTACACCCAGGTGTCAAGAATATCGCCGGTGGAGTACACCATGGGATTGTACAGATTGAACACCTGATCAAAGCCGGCGTTGAGCACGTTGCTCAGGCCCAGAACGCCCACCAGGACGATGGTCGGCATGATGCCGGGCAGCGTGATGTAAAACACGGAACGGAACTTGCCGCACCCGTCGATGGAAGCGGCCTCGTACAGGTTCGGGTCGATGCCGGTGAGGGCGGCCAGGAATATGACGGCGTTGAAGCCGAATTCCTTCCACACATCCGTGCCGATAACCAACTGGCGGAAATAAGACGATTCGCTGAACCAGATGACCGGCTCCGCGCCGAACAGGCCGCCGATTTTGTTGACAATGCCGTCCAGACCGAAAATGTTCAAAATCACGCTGGCCAGGATAACCCACGAGAGGAAATGCGGCAGATAGACGGCTGTCTGGATGAATTTCTTGTACCGCAGGTTTTTTACCTCGTTGAGCAGCAGGGCAAAGAGGAGCGGCACCACCAGGTTCAGCACCACTTTGGAGCAGGCGATGACAATGGTGTTGACGATAACGCGCTTCGCATCTGCCATGGAAAAGAGATATTCAAAATTTTCCAGACCGTTAAATTCCGATCTCCACGGCCCAAGGCCGGGGACATAGTCTTCAAACGCGATGATGATGCCGAAGAGCGGGACCAGGTTGAAGAAAAGAAGCCACAGCAGGCCGGGGACCACCATTAGCCAATAATGCGTTTGAAGCTTAAAACTTCTTCGTTTTTTTCATGGTTACCATCCTTTTGCATAAATCTTTCCTGAAAAAGGAAAAGTCTCTGTCCGGCGGTCCCGCCGGACAGAGACTCCCGGTGTCTAATCGTGAAAGAGAACCGGCCGGCTGCTCTCGAATCAGTCGGCGTCAGCCATAGCCTGGACCTCGGCGGTAATTTCCGTGCCGCCCTCAGCGTACCATCTGTCTACAAAGGCGTCAAATGCGCTGATATCGTCTTTGCCGGTGATGATGCGCAGGCCCATCTCATTTTCAGCGGTTTCCAGATTTGCCCACTTGGACTCCATGGTTTCCGTCTGGCTGTAGCACACGCTGTACACACTCTTATCAGGCGTATCGATGGCGCAGGGACGATCGCCCGCCAGGATGGAGTACAGGCGCGGGAAGTTCGGGTCTTCAATGTTGAAGTTTTCGATGGAAAGCGTGTTGCTGCCCACCTCGTAATCCTTGATGCCCGTTTCCAGGGAAACGCAGTCATTGTACAAAAGCTTCATGGCGCTGTCCGTCTCATTGTAGTCTTCCGCAGTCGCTTCGCCATTGAGCACATCGTAAAGGGCATGGTAGGTTACCTCACATTCGTCCAGAAGAGCCATAGAGTTGCGCAGCGGGTACCAGTAGATGGAGGTGTTCTGGCCGTAATCCGTGGTCAGCTTGTTTTCGTCGCGGATCCACACGTTGTTCATGATGATGGCAGCCTTGGCGACATCCTCAAGAGATGTTCTTGTTGCAGATGACATAGGAGCCGACGGGGCATTGCTCGCGGGTGTTCCACTGCCCGTCATCCGTATATACAGTGTAGGCTTGCCAGTTTGCGTGTGGATCGTTGTGGTAAGCGTCGGTAATGCCATAGCCCATCTTCCACCAGGCACAGAAATACATACCCGTTTTGCCGGAATTGATGGCTTCGTCGGAGGAATCGCGTACGCCCATCTCCGGGTCGATGAGTCCCTTGGCATACCAGTCGGCCAGCCGCTCAAAGGCTTTCCGGCTGCCCTCGCTCAGGGTGCCGTATTCCACCTTGCCGTTCTCGTCTTCTACCCACCAGCCTGGATAAGCGTCATAGGCGGCGAACACCGGTTCAAAGCCGCAGCTTGCAACGCCGTTAGCCAGAAAGTTGGAGTAACAGGCGCTGCCGTTCTTGTCCGGGCCGGCGATCGGGATGGTGCCCTCGCCGCCGGGCTGCGCGTCGCGGAATGCGATAGCGATCTCTTCAATGTCGTCCAATGTCTTTGGCGGCTCCAGTCCCAGTTCATCCAGCCAGTCCTGGCGCACATTCACAACGGAGCGGCCGGAGGCAGAAACATCCACGCCCACCATGCACAGCTGACGGCCCTCGTACATGGAATATTCATAAGCCAAATTGTCTCCGGATTCCATGATAGCAAGTACTTGGGGGGAGGCGTACTGTGGGAATAGATCCGTGAAATCATAGAGCATGTCGGACTTGGCGGCTGCCAGGAAGTCCTTCCGGCCACAGGACATGCCGTCCGGCAGCGTGTTGCTGGCGATACACAGGCTAACCTTCTGGCTGTAGTCATTGCCGGAGGCAGCGGACCAATCCACTACAACTTTAATATTGAAGTTGTCCAACAGATAGCGGGTGTACACATTGTCTTCGTTTGTGTCACCCTCAGGGAAACTCATTGTCGGCTGCGCCATCTGCCCGATGTGGATTTCCACCGGTTCGTCGAATTTCATGAAGGGGTCGCCCTTCTCCTCTTCCGCCGTCCCGCCGGAATTTCCGGAGGCCGTGTCCGCCGCGGAAGGCGTATCGGTTGTGGATGACGTGCCGCCGGGTGCAGAACAGCCGGTGATAGAAGCCGCCGCAAGCAGGCCGGCGATTAGCAGCGTGCTGGCTCTTTTCAAACCCTTTTTCATCTTACTAAAACTCCTCCTTCGTTTTTTGGAAAGTTGATAGTTTCATTTTACAAATAACCGGCAAATAAAACAAAAAAAATTGTGCGAGCTTTACAAAACAAAATTCTCCCCCACCGCTTTTCCCAGGAGCGAAGGGGGAGAATTGTTTCGTCATGATTTTGCGGAGGGCGGCGTGACATCCTTTGCAGGAGAAAATTGTTTTGCGTAGGCCGAACAACTGCACCCTACCTGCTCCAGAAAGATGCGGGAAAAGTACTTTTTATCCTCATAGCCGACGGATTCAGCCAGGTCGCCCGGCCGCACGGCCCGGCTGCGCAGCAGTTTTTTGGCGAGCTCGATGCGCCGGTTGCGCAAAAAGTCGTTGAATGTCAGGCCTGCCACTGCTTTGAAGTTGACGGAAAAGTAGCCGCGGCTCATGTTGACCTGGGCGGCCACCTGTTCCGCTTTCAGCTTTTCCGTCAGGTGGGCGTCCACATAGCCCGCCGCGCGCAGGATGCACACCGGCACGCGGGAAAGGTCGCCCTGCTCCTGTGCCCAGGCGTACAGCTTCGGCCGCAGTCCTTTCAGCCAGGCAGCGGCCTCCCCTTTTTGTGAGAGGAATGGCGGTGCGGCGGGCCAGCCAAACGCACTTTCCAGCTCCTGTGAGATACGGAGCAGCAGGCGTTCTTCCTGCCGGAGGGTCAGCGGGGAGCGGGCAAGCGCCCCGCACAGGCTGCAAAACAATCCTTCGTCGAACAGCCAGCGCAGGCCGCGCCACTGCCGGGTATACGCTTCCAGCGAGGCTTCCGCCCCTCCGCCCGGTTCCGGGGAGGGGGACGGCCGGTCCGGGTTTCCCGCCAGGCTGTCCAGCAGGCTGCCGACGCGGCGGAAAATCTCGGTGCAGTCCATCTCTTCCATGCGCAGCTTGGAAATATAGTCGAGCGCACCCAGGCGCAGGGCGCTCTGCACATATTCAAAACCCTCGTGGAAACTGAGGACGACGTATTGCAGGCGGGGGTAAAGGGCGCGGCTTTCCCGGATGAAATCCAGGCCGGAGAGCATCGGCATGGAGATATCCACTACGCACAGATCCACCGGGTGGGCTTTGAGAAAGTCCAGCGCCAGCACGGCGTTGGCCACATCCCCGGCGATGGCCATGCCGCAGGATTCCCAGGAGACAGAGGAGATCAAACCTTTGCGCTCCAGCTTGTCGTCATCAATGATCAGAACTTGATACATGGGGCTCTCCCTTCTTTTGTATGGGCAGCAGCAGGCAGACCTCCGTCCCCCTGCCCGGCTCGCTGTGAAGCTGCAGAGAAGCTTTACCGCCATAATACGATTCCAGGCTCATCTGCACATACCGCAGACCGATCCCTTTGTTTATCTGGCTGATTTCCTGTCCGGAGACCAGGCCGGAAATGCCGTGCCCATCGTCGCAGATAGAGATCCGCACCCAACGCCGGCTGTCCTCTTTCAGCGCGTGCATGGAGACGCGCAGCAGGCCAAAATCATTCATGTTATGGCACACGGCGTTCTCTGCCAGCGGCTGCAGGATAAGGCGTGCGCAGGGGTAATCCAGGTAATCCCCCGGCTCTATATCCATCTCCACGTCAAAGTCATAGCGCGTCTGCTGCAGGTCCAAATAGACCTCCAGACTTTTCAATTCTGTGCGGAAGGTGGAGCGTTTATCCGTTTTGCCCAGGCTGTAGCCCAAAATATAGTTCAGCTGGTAAATAAAGCGGTCGATTCCCGGCTGGTGGTTCGCCACGGCCATCCAGTGCACGGAGTTGAGCGCGTTCATGAGAAAATGAGGATTGATCTGGTAATACAGTTTATCGATCTCCAGCTGGCGCTTCTCCTTTTCCTGTTGGCTATTGTTCTCGATGAGGGCGGAAATCTTGGTTTTCATTTCGTCAAACCGGCGAAAGAGGGAGTCAAATTCCTCCATGTGAAACTGCCGGTTGACGGGGGAGAAATCGCCGCGCCCTGCCTGTGCCATATCGTGGCTCAGAGTCTGGATTGGTCGGTAAATGAGGTGGATGAGCAGGAAGATGGATAGAGCCGTCATCACAAACGTTAGCAGCAAAACGCTGATGAACCCCATCGTCCATCGGAACAGAATGTGGTCGTATTCCGCAGCTGGCATCAGCAGGACATACTGGAAGCCCATGTCACTCGCTTCGGTAATGGAACTGTATGCTCCCAGACGCCCGATCTCCCCTTCCGGCTGTGCAGGCAGCGTGCCGGAGGAATATTCCGCGCAGGTGCTGTAAAGAATTTGCCCGTTCTCGCTGCACAAAAGGAAGGCATATGGAAAACCACGAATTTGCTCCAGGGTGTGAAAATACTCCTCAAAATTCGGGAAGGCTTCCACATAGATGAACAGGTCTTCTCCATTGGACATGGGAAAACGCCGCGTGATGGAGATGATGTCCTTCTTCATATAATTGTTCAGTGTCTGATGCGGAACCTGCAGCGCAATCGAACCGCTTTCCATCACAAGCGGAATGTCGCTGAACGATGGATCCTGCCGCATGGGCATGATGGAGAACAGGGATTCCTGCCGCTGAGGCAGCAAATAAGAAACCATCGTAATGTTTTGATGGCTGAAAATCATGGTGTTGATGCTGGCGGTGATGTTGGAGGTCAGCAGGATCCGCTCATAGGGCTCGGCGGTGGAAAAGTAGCTCATCACGTCCTTTCCGATAAGGCCATCGGCAGACATTTGCTGCGACATCTGCACCAGGGTGTAATATTCCTTGTCCATTAGCTCGGAAAACTGATGAAGATCCGACTTTAAGATGCTTTTCAGGCGCGTCTGTTCTGAAAATTGCAGAAGCATGTTGGAGACGATTGCCATTGGGATTAGCCCGCCCAGCACACAGACGCAGACGGTCAGCACCAGACGCTTTTTCAGCGTGTTCAGTATCCGCTTTTTCATGGCGCGCGCATCCTCCCTCCGCAAACGGGCGTGCGCGCCTCCCGCCTGAAGGCGCGCACGCCCGTTTGCTTCCATTATAACGAAGGAATACGAAAAAAACAATCAAGGCCGCAAATTTTCGGACGCCTTTTTCGGTTTCGCGTTTTTTCTTTGCAATTTCGTGCGGGGACGGCTTGAAAAGGGGAACGGATTTCGATATAATTAGTAATGCTTTTCGTTCATACGGTTCACGCGGTCCGGTTCAGGCCGCGCGTGTTTGCAGGGAAGCCGCGCGCCCGGCCGCTCCGGGGCGCCATGCAAAAATGTAGATCACAAGGCGGGCTGCCTGGCCGCGCCGCGGGCGGAGTGTATCGAAAGAAAACGAAAGGAAAAGGAGAGAACCAACTTGCTTAGCGAATTTCAGTTTTTGATCGAGGGCCTCCAGGTCATCACCTGGCAGATGGTGCTCATGTGGGCCATCGGCGGCCTGCTCATCTGGCTGGCAATCAAGAAGAATTTTGAACCGACTCTTCTGCTGCCCATGGGCTTCGGCGCCATCCTTGTGAACCTGCCGCTCTCCGGCGTGATCGGGGAAAACGGCATCGTGACGTGGCTGTTTGAAAAGGGCATCGACGTCTATGAGGTGTTCCCGATCGTCCTCTTCATCGGCATCGGCGCCATGATAGACTTTGGCCCCCTGCTTTCCAACCCGCGCATGCTGCTGTTCGGCGGTGCGGCGCAGTTCGGCATCTTCCTCACGGTGGTGCTGGCCGTGCTGCTCGGCTTCGACATGAAGGACGCCATGAGCGCCGGCGTCATCGGCGCGGCGGACGGCCCCACCTCCATCATGGTTTCCCAGGAGCTGCAGAGCAACTACATGGGCGCCATCGCCGTAGCGGCGTATTCCTACATGGCGCTCGTGCCCGTCATCCAGCCGGTGTGCATCCGCCTTGTCACCACGAAGAAGGAGCGCATGATCCGCATGCCGTATAACCCGGCCAAGGTCAGCAAGACGACGCGCATCCTCTTCCCCATCATCGTCACCTTCATCGCCGACCTCATCGCCCCCGATTCCGTGGCGCTCGTCGGCTTCCTCATGTTCGGCAACCTGATCCGCGAGAGCGGCTGCCTGGAGAGCCTTTCCCAGACGGCGCAGGGCCCGCTCGCAAACCTCATCACGATCTTCCTCGGCATCACGATCGCCTATCAGATGCGCGCCGAGGTCTTCGTGACCGGCGGCACCCTCCTCGTGATGGCGCTCGGCCTGTTCGCCTTCATCTTCGACACGATCGGCGGCGTGCTCTTTGCAAAGCTGCTGAACCTCTTCCTGCCCAAGGATAAGAAGATCAACCCGATGGTCGGCGGCGCCGGCATCTCCGCATTCCCGATGTCCGCCCGCGTGATCCAGAAGATGGCGCTCAAGGAAGACAACCAGAACCACCTGCTTATGCACGCGGTGGGCGCGAATGTGGCGGGCCAGATCGGTTCCGTCGTGGCCGGCGGCATCATTCTTTCGCTGGCCCCGCAGTTCCTTGGCCTGTGAGAAAGGAGAGGTAGCAACATGATGCAGAACATCTTCTTCACGCTGTCCGTCCTGTTCCAGAGCGCCCTCGGCGAGGTGACGGACACAGACCTCATCAATTCCCTCAAGCTCATGCTCTTCGGCATGGTGGGCATCCTGATCGTCATGATCTTCATCTGGATCGTGATAGCGGTCCTCAACCGCCTGCCCAGCAAGGACAACAAGCAGGGGAAATAACGAAAAAAGCAAGTAACGCAACGGAAAAAGAGGAGAGACTCTCATGGCTGAACAAAAAAAGATGGTCGAAGCCATTACCCCCATGGAGGAGGACTTCGCCCAGTGGTACACCGATATTGTGAAAAAAGCGGAGTTGATGGACTATACCAGTGTGCGCGGCTGCATGGTGATTGAGCCTTACGGCTATGCCATTTGGGAAAACATCACGCATTTTCTCGACGCCCGCTTTAAGGAGCTGGGCCACGAGAACGTTTCGATGCCGCTGTTTATCCCGGAGAGCCTGCTCCAGAAGGAAAAGGACCACGTCGAGGGTTTCGCGCCCGAGGTGGCGTGGGTGACGATGGGCGGCGAGGAGAAGCTGGAGGAGCGCCTGTGCGTGCGCCCCACCTCCGAAACGCTGTTCTGCGATCACTACGCCCGTGTGATCCATTCCTGGCGCGACCTGCCGAAGCTGTATAACCAGTGGTGCAGCGTGGTGCGCTGGGAAAAGACGACCCGCCCCTTCCTGCGCAGCGTGGAATTCCACTGGCAGGAGGGCCACACCATGCATGAGACGGCCGAGGAGGCGATGGCGGAGACGGAGCAGATGCTGCGCGTCTATGCCGATTTCTGCGAACAGCAGCTCGCCATCCCGGTGATCAAGGGCCGCAAGACCGACAAGGAAAAGTTTGCCGGCGCCGAGGCCACCTACACGATCGAGGCCATGATGCACGACGGCAAGGCGCTGCAGAGCGGCACGAGCCATTATTTCGGCGACGGCTTCGCCCGCGCCTTCAACGTCACCTTCCAGGGCCGCGACAACAAGCCCCAGTATCCGCACCAGACGTCCTGGGGCATGAGCACCCGCATCATCGGCGGCATCATCATGACGCACGGCGATGACAGCGGCCTCGTGCTGCCGCCGGCCATCGCGCCCATCCAGGTTGTGGTGGTCCCCGTGGCGCAGCACAAGCCCGGCGTGCTCGAAAAGGCTGCCGAGCTGCGCGACCGCCTCAAGAGGTCGTTCCGCGTCAAGCTCGACGACAGCGAGCAGAGCCCCGGCTGGAAGTTTGCCCAGTATGAGATGAAGGGCGTGCCGCTCCGCCTGGAGATCGGCCCGAAGGACATCGAAAAGGGCCAGTGCGTGCTTGTGCGCCGCACCGACCGTGAAAAGCTCTTCGTGCCCCTCGATCAGCTCGAGGACGCCATCCAGGAGCAGCTCTCCCTCATCCGCCGGCAGATGTACGACAAGGCCCTCGCCCGCCGCGAGAGCATGACGTATGAAGCCCGTACGTTCGACGAGATGAAGGACATCGCCGCCAACAAGCCCGGCCTTGTGAAGGCCATGTGGTGCGGCGACGAGGCGTGCGAGCAGAGGATCAAGGACGAAGCCGGCCTTTCCTCCCGCTGCATCCCCTTTGAGCAGGAGCACCTCTCGGATGTGTGCGTCTGCTGCGGCAAGCCCGCCAAGTCCATGGTGTACTGGGGCAAGGCGTACTGAGTCCGTTTTCCCATTGCTGTTTGGGGGCTGCTGCAAAACAGCCCTCCCCAAACATAATAAGGTACAAAAAGCGGCCTCCAAAGGAAGCAAAAAAGCTCCTTTGGGGCCGCTTTTTATGTTTTGCGGCTTTCCGTGAAGATTGCTGCTGCCTCTTCCTTTTGCAGCATTCCTTCTTTTTTTCTTGTCATTCCGCGCGAATCTTGTTATAATGAAAACTACTGTGAATCGCCAGAATTTTCGATCAGAACGATGGTTTTTTGGCGATATTTTCAAAAGAGCGAAGGGAGCAAAGCCAGATGACGGTCAACGAGGTAGTGCGTATCCTGAACGCCAGGGTTCTGGTGGAGGGTGACATGGAAGCCGAGATCAAGACGGCCTGCGGCAGCGATATGATGAGCGACGTGCTTGCCTTTGTGAAGGATCAGGCCCTGCTGCTCACCGGCCTGTGCAACCCGCAGGTGATCCGCACGGCGGAGATGATGGACATGCGCTGCGTGGTGTTCGTGCGCGGAAAAGGCGTGGACGAGGCGATCCTCCGCCTCGCACAGGACCGCGACATCATCGTGCTGCAGACGGATTACCGCATGTTCACCGCCTGCGGCCTGCTGTTTGAGGGCGGCCTGCGGGGGGAGTGTGAGCAGGCATGAGCATGCTGACGCTGCGCTATGAGGTGCCGGGCGATGATTTCACGCGCGCGGGCGAGGCTTCCAGCGATGTGAAGCGCAAGCTCAAGCAGCTCGGCTACAATCCGGAGGCCATCCGCAAGGTGGCCATCGCCATGTATGAGGGTGAGATCAACATGGTGATCCACGCCGGCGGCGGCGAAGCCATTGTGGACATCGATCCCCGCCAGGTGCACGTCGTCCTGCGGGACCACGGCCCCGGTATCCCGGATGTGGAAAAGGCTATGCAGGAGGGCTGGAGCACCGCGCCGGACAACGTGCGCAACCTGGGCTTCGGCGCCGGAATGGGGCTGCCGAACATCAAGAAATACACAGACGAGTTCCGCATCGACACCGCGGTGGGCGAGGGCACTACCCTGACCATGACGGTGTTTGCCTGAGGGGGAGCGCGATCAAGGGGGGGATCAGATGGAGCGTTTTTTCCATTCCGTTACGCTCGACAGCGACAAGTGCATGGGCTGCACGAACTGCATCAAGCATTGCCCGACGGAGGCCATCCGCGTGCGCAGCGGCAAGGCGTGCATCATCTCGGAGCGGTGCATTGACTGCGGCGAGTGCGTGCGCGTGTGCCCGCATCACGCCAAGCGCGCCCAGTCGGACCCGCTCTCCGTCATCGAGTCGTTTCCGTACGCCATCGCGCTGCCCGCGCCCACGCTGTACGGCCAATTCAACCATCTGGACGACATCGACATCGTGCTCACCGGCCTGAAGCGGCTCGGCTTTGACGAGGTGTTCGAGGTCTCGCGCGCCGCGGAGCTCGTGAGCGAAGCCACGCGCCGCCTCATGCGCGAGGGGAAGCTGCGCCTGCCGGTCATCAGTTCCGCCTGCCCGGCCGTGGTGCGGCTCATCCGCGTGCGCTTCCCCGATCTGTGCGGCCACGTGCTGCCCCTGGCTTCTCCCATGGAACTGGCGGCCCGCACGGCGAAGGACGAGGCCGCGCGCCGCACCGGCCTGCCGCGCGAGCAGATCGGCGCGTTCTTCCTCACCCCCTGCCCCGCCAAGGTCACGGACGCGCGCACCCCGATCAATTTTGAGCACTCCGAGGTGGACGGCGTCATCGCCATCAGCGAGATTTTCCCGAAGCTGCTCGACAAGATGGACCATCTCGACCGCACGGAGCCGCTGCAGGGCTCCGGTGTGATCGGCGTGAGCTGGGCCTCGAGCGGCGGCGAGAGCGCCGCCCTGCTCAACGACAAATATCTGGCCGCCGACGGGGTGGAGAACGTGATCCGCGTGCTCGAGGAGCTCGAGGACGAGCACATCCGCGAGCTGGAGTTCATCGAGCTGAACGCCTGCTCCGGCGGCTGCGTGGGCGGCGTGCTCACGGTGGAAAACCCGTATGTCGCGCGCGCGCGGCTGCAGCGGCTCCGGCGCTATCTGCCGGTGTCGCGCAACCACCTGGAAGCGGGCGGCGTGCCGGATTCCATGCACTGGCAGTCCGAGCTGGAATACGCGCCGGTGCTCAAGCTTTCCGACAACATGGAGGAGGCGCTGCGCATGATGGCGGACATTGACCGCATCTGCGCCACGTTCCCGGGCCTGGACTGCGGCTCCTGCGGCGCGCCGTCCTGCCGGGCGCTGGCGGAGGACGTGGTGCGCGGCGAGGCGCGGCAGAGCGACTGCATTTTTGTGCTGCGCGAGGAGATCCGCAGCATGGCCGAGGCGCTCGGCGCAATGGGCGGGCGCCATGCCGGAGAACAGGGAAGGGGAGAGGACACATGACGGTGCGGGACCTGGCACAGCGGCTGGGAGCCGAGATTCTGGTGGAGGGCGAGCTTGACCGCCCCGTGACGGCCGGCTATGCCGGCGATCTGCTGAGCTGGGTGATGGCCCGCCTGCCGGAGGGCGCGGCCTGGCTCACGGTGATGGGCAACCTGAACGCCGTGGCTGTTTGCTCGCTCAAGGACGGCGCGTGCATTGTGCTCACCGAAAACGCATCGCTTGACGCGAACGCGCAGGCGCGCGCCGGGCTGGAGGGCATCCCCGTGCTGCGCGTGGAACAGGGCAGCTATGAAACGGCCGTGCGCCTGGCCGCCCTGCTGGGGGAGCAGCCGTGAAGCTCTTTTACGATCTGCATCTGCACTCCTGCCTGTCCCCCTGCGGCAGCGACGACATGACGCCGAACAATCTCGTGAACATGGCGGCCCTGCTGGGCTTCCAGCTCATCGCCGTCACAGATCACAACGCCTGCGCCAACACGGAGGCCGCCGTGCGCGCCGGCCGCGCCGCGGGGATCACCGTGGTGCCGGGCATGGAGCTGTGCACGAGCGAGGAAGCCCACATCGTGTGCCTGTTCCCCACGCCTGCGGCGGCGCTCGCGTTTGAGCAGGAGGTGGCGCGCCGCAGTCCGCCCGTGCGCAACCGGCCGGAAATCTTCGGCCGCCAGCTTGTGCTGGACGCGGACGACGCCCTTTTGCGTGAGGAGGATCGCTATCTGCTGGCCGCGGCCGATCTCGGCGCGGCGGAGGCGGCGGAGCGGGTGCGCGCGCTCGGCGGCGCGTGCTTCCCGGCCCACATCGACCGAGAGGGCTACAGCCTGCTCTCAAGCCTGGGGGCGATCCCGCCGGAGCCGGGCTACCGCGCCGTGGAAATCAGCCCGCGCGGCGATTTTCCCTCGCTTTTGCGCGATCACCCGGAGCTGCAGCACCTGCTGCTGCTCCAAAATTCCGATTCGCACGATCTGGCGCAGATGCCGGATCCGCAGGCGTGGGTGGATCTGCCGGAAAACTCCGCCGCCTGCCTGCTGGACGCGCTCAACGGGCGCTTTGCGGCGCGCTGGTCCCGCCCCGGCTGAGGGGGACGCGGCGCGCCGTCTGTTTTGCACCAGTTCGTTAATTTTTTCACAATTTATTTCCTGCATTTTCCTCTGTTTCCCGGCGTGATAAAAAAGAATTTTGGAAAGTATTCTCAAAAAAGAAAAGACAATCACACAAAAACGTAAAACAGAGGAGAGATCTGATCCGAATGAGACAAATTCCGCCTGTTTTTACTCTTGTACACCTTGTTAAAAAGTTATCGATTTGGAAATTCTTTTTTTGATGGATCAAACAGAAAGTTCTGGATTTTGAGAAAGCGGTATGTTATACTGATCGGTGTAAAATGAGTTGGAGTGCGCCGGGCGCAGTGCGCGGAGGCCCTTCACAGTTGAAAGACCGCACACACAGCAACACAACAGGGAGGAACAAGAATGCAAAAACGGATCAGTAACCTGCCCTTCAGCGGGACGCCGGAGCAGGAACAGAAGCTGAACGCCATCATCGCCCGCCACAAAGGGGAGAAGGGAGCGATCATGCCCTGCCTGCAGGAGGCGCAGGAGGTTTACGGCTATCTGCCCGTGGAAGTGCAGACGATGATCGCAAAGGGACTGGAGGTTCCGCTGGAAGAAGTCTTCGGCGTGTCCACTTTTTATTCCCAGTTTTCCCTCACGCCGAAGGGGAAATACAACATTTCCGTGTGCCTGGGCACGGCGTGCTACGTCAAGGGCGCGGCAGGTGTGCTCGACGCCATCTCGAAGAGCCTGGGCATCCAGCCGGAGGAATGCACGCAGGACGGCATGTTCTCGCTCACGGCCTGCCGCTGCGTCGGCGCCTGCGGCCTTGCCCCTGTCATGACGGTGAACGACGAGGTGTATGGCCGCCTCGTGCCGGAGGACGTGGAAGGCATCCTGGAGAAATACAAGAACGGCAATGCGTGAGCTGGCGCTGAACGTCATGGACGTGGCCCAGAACTCCATCTCCGCGAAGGCGGATCTCATCCGTCTCACGGTGGAGGAGGACACGGCCGCAGACAGGCTCACCATCCGCCTGGAGGACAACGGCTGCGGCATGACGCCGGAGCAGGTGAAAAGCGTTGTCGATCCGTTTTACACCACGAGGACCACGCGAAAGGTCGGCCTGGGCGTCCCGCTCTTCAAGATGGAGGCGGAGATGACGGGCGGCAGCTTTTCCGTTTGGTCGCAGAAGGGGGAGGGGACCGCGCTCACGGCGGTGTTTGTGCCTTCCCATGTCGACATGATCCCGCTCGGGGACATGGCCGGCACGGTGCGCCTTCTGATCACCTGCAACCCGGATCTCGATTTCGTGTATACGCGCAGCCGCGACGGCCGCTCGTTCACGCTCGACACGCGGGAGCTGCGCGCTGTGCTGGGGGGAGAAGTCGCCCTCAGCGAGCCGGAGGTATCGGAATGGATCGCGTCGTATTTGCAGGAACAGACGGCAGTAGTAGAAGGAGGAAATGAGGAATGAAGTCTTTAGCAGAGCTTCAGGCGATTCGGGACAGAGCGCGCGCGCAGGTGGGTCTGCGCGCGGAAAGCGGCGCTTCCACCCGCGTGCAGGTCGGCATGGCCACCTGCGGCATCGCGGCCGGCGCCCGCCCCGTGCTCAACGCTTTTGTGGAGGAGGTCGCGAAGCGCGGCCTGAAGGACGTCATGGTCACGCAGACGGGCTGCATCGGCATCTGCCAGTATGAACCCGTGGTCGAGATCGTGGAGGACGGCAGAAAAACGACATATGTGAAGATGACGCCGGAAAAGGCTGTGCGCGTGGTGAACGATCACCTGGTGAACGGCAACGTGGTGACGGAATACACCATCGGCGCAAACACGCAGTGAGAAGGAGGCGTCTGTATTGTATCGTTCTAATGTTCTGGTTTGCGGCGGTACGGGCTGTACCTCCTCGAACAGCGAGCTGATTATCGAGCGCCTGCGCGAAGAGATAGCGGCCCACGGGCTGGAGAAAGAGGTCAACGTGATCCGCACCGGCTGCTTCGGCCTGTGCGCCCTCGGCCCCATCATGGTTGTCTATCCGGAAGGCGCGTTTTACAGCATGGTCAAGCCGGACGATGTGCCGGAGATCGTGGAGGAACACCTGCTCAAGGGCCGCATCGTGAAGCGTCTGCTGTATCAGGAGACGGTGGTGGACGACAACACCGTGAAGGCGCTCAACGAGACGACGTTCTACGGCAAGCAGCGCCGCATCGCCCTGCGCAACTGCGGCGTGATCAACCCGGAAAACATCGATGAATACATCGCCGTGGACGGCTACCAGGCGCTCGGCAAGGTGCTCACGGAGATGACGCCGCAGCAGGTTATCGACGAGATCAAGGCCTCCGGCCTGCGCGGCCGCGGCGGCGCGGGCTTCCCCACGGGCGTGAAGTGGGGCTTTGCCGCCGCCAACCAGGCGGATCAGAAATATGTGTGCTGCAACGCGGACGAGGGCGACCCCGGCGCGTTCATGGACCGCTCCATCCTCGAGGGCGATCCGCACGTGGTGCTTGAGTCCATGGCCATCGCGGGCTATGCCATCGGCGCCTCCCAGGGCTACATCTACGTCCGCGCCGAATACCCGATCGCCGTCAAGCGCCTGCAGATTGCCATCGATCAGGCACGGGAATACGGCCTTTTGGGCGATGACATCTTCGGCACGGGCTTTTCCTTCGACATCCAGCTCCGCCTCGGCGCCGGCGCATTCGTGTGCGGCGAGGAGACGGCGCTCATGACGAGCATCGAGGGCAAGCGCGGCGAGCCGCGGCCCCGCCCGCCGTTCCCGGCCGTGAAGGGCCTGTTCCAGAAGCCGACGATCCTGAACAACGTGGAGACGTGGGCGAACGTGACGCAGATCATCCTCAACGGCGCGGAGTGGTTCCGCTCCGTTGGCACGGAGCGCTCCCCCGGCACGAAGGTGTTCGCGCTCGGCGGCAAGATCAAGCACACCGGCCTCGTGGAGGTGCCCATGGGCACCACGCTGCGCGAGATCGTGGAGGAGATCGGCGGCGGCGTGCCGAACGGCCATTCCTTCAAGGCGGCGCAGACGGGCGGCCCCTCCGGCGGCTGCATTCCCGCCTCCGAGATGGACGTGAAGATCGACTACGACAGCCTGATCGCCATCGGCGCCATGATGGGCTCCGGCGGCATGATCATCATGGACGACACCACCTGCATGGTGGACATTGCGAAGTTCTTCCTGGAATTCACCGTGGACGAGTCCTGCGGCAAGTGCACGCCGTGCCGCGTCGGCACGCGCCGCCTGCTCGAGCTCCTCAACAAGATCACGAGCGGCAACGGCACGCTCGAGGACATCGACCGCATGGAAAAGCTCTGCTATTATCTCAAGGAAAATTCGCTGTGCGCCCTTGGGCAGACGGCCCCGAACCCGGTGCTCTCCACGCTCAAGTATTTCCGCGATGAGTACATCGCCCACGTGGTGGAGAAGCGCTGCCCGGCCGGCGTGTGCAAGGCCCTCACGAATTACCACATCGATCCCGAAAAGTGCCGCGGCTGCACGCTCTGCGCGCGCAACTGCCCGGTGGGCGCCATCACCGGCAGCGTGAAGCAGCCCCATGTGATCGACACGAAGAAGTGCATCAAGTGCGGCGCCTGCATGGAAAAATGCAAGTTCGGCGCGATTGACAAGAGATAAGAAAGGAGCTGCCCGAGCAGATGAATACAGTCAATATCAAAATCAACGGCATGCCCCTCTCGGTGCCTGCCGGGTCCACCATCCTGCAGGCCGCCAAAAGCGCCGGGATCGACATCCCCACGCTGTGCTACCTCAAGGATCTCAACGAGATCGGCGCCTGCCGCATGTGCGTGGTGGAGGTCAAGGGGGCGCGTTCCCTGGTGGCTTCCTGCGTCTACCCCGTGAACGAGGGGATGGAGGTGTTCACCAACACCCCGAAGGTGATCGAGTCCCGCAAAATGACGCTTGAGATGCTGCTTTCCGTCCACAACAAGTCGTGTCTCACCTGCAAGCGCAGCGGCACCTGCGAGCTGCAGGCGCTGTGCCAGGAGCTCGGCGTGGAGGATTCCACCAGCTATGAAGGCGCCATGCCGGATTCCCTCTATGACGACAGCACCTATCACCTCGTGCGCGACAATTCCAAGTGCATCCTCTGCCGCCGCTGCGTGGCCGCCTGCGCGAACCAGCACGTGGCCGTCATCGGCCCGAACAGCCGCGGCTTTGACACCCACATCGGCTGCATGTTTGAGCAGCCGCTGGCCAATGTGGCCTGCGTCTCGTGCGGCCAGTGCATCGTGGCCTGCCCCACGGGCGCGCTCACCGAAAAGGATCAGTGCGCAGACGTGCTCGCCGCGCTCAACGATCCCACGAAATACGTCGTCGTGCAGACGGCGCCGTCCATCCGCGCCACGCTCGGCGAGTGCTTCGGCATGCCCGTGGGCACGAACGTCGAGGGCAAGATGGTGGCCGCCCTGCGCCGCCTCGGTTTCCAAAAGGTGTTCGACACCGATTTCGGCGCCGACCTCACGATCATGGAGGAGGCCAACGAGTTCATCGAGCGCGTGCAGAACGGCGGCACGCTGCCGATGATCACCTCCTGCTCCCCCGGCTGGGTGAAGTTCTGCGAGTATTATTTCCCGGAGCTTCTGCCGAACGTTTCCTCGTGCAAGTCGCCGCAGCAGATGACCGGCGCGATGATCAAGACGTGGTTCGCCGAAAAAGAGGGCCTCGATCCGAAGGACATCGTCGTCGTGAGCGTGATGCCCTGCACCGCCAAGAAGTTTGAGATTCACCGCGACGACATGGACGCCGCGGGCGAGGAGATCCCGGACACCGACATCGTGCTCACCACGCGAGAGCTCGGCCGTCTGATCAAGCTCTGCCGCATCGACTTCGCCTCCCTGCCGGATGAGAAGTTCGACCCGGCCATGGGCGAATCCACCGGCGCGGCCGTGATCTTCGGCTCCACCGGCGGCGTCATGGAGGCCGCGCTGCGCACGGCCGCCGACACGCTCGAGGGCCGCAGTGTGGATCACATCGAATATGAGGAAGTGCGCGGCGGCGCCGGCTTCAAGGAGGCCGTCTACAAGATCGCCGGCATGGACGTGAAGGTTGCCGTCGTGAGCGGCCTGAACAATGCCAACGAGCTGCTCACCCGCGTGAAGAACGGCGAGGGCGGTTACCATTTCATCGAGATCATGTGCTGCCCCGGCGGCTGCGTCAACGGCGGCGGCCAGCCGATTCAGCCCTCCTCCGTGCGGAATTTCACGGATCTGCGCGCGGCACGCGCCCAGGCGCTCTATACGCAGGATCAGAACATGCCTCTGCGCAAGAGCCACGAAAACCCGCTCATCAAGAAGGCTTACGACGAGTTCCTCGGCAAGCCCGGCAGTCACAAGGCCCACGAGATCCTGCACACCACCTACGTAGCCCGCAGCCGCTATTAACACTTGCAGTGAGCAAGTCACGCACCGGGTTTGTGTTTTTGCCCAGCCGCGCACGCCCGCGGTTCTTTCTGGCTGCTTGCCCACACCGGGCTCCTGTTTTCCCGGGCAGGGAGAAATCCCGCGCCTGCGGCGGGCAAGTCGCGCACCGGGTTTGTGTCTGCATTTGGACCTCGCACGCACGCGGTTCTTTCTGGGTGCAAGCCCATGCCGGGCTCCTGTTTTCCCGGGCAGGCAGGAACCCTGTCTTCTGTTCCCTGCGGCCGGGCAAAAGCCCGCGCCAAACCTCAATTTGATAAAGAATAACGTGGGGCCACCCGTTCCCCCACGCACGGAAACGTCTGAAAAGCTGAGCTTTGCTCCTTGGCTTTTCAGACGTTTCCCTTGCCAGCCGGCGGTTTGCGGCCGAAAGGCCGCGTAAGCCGGCCAGCAGCGAGATAAAGGGGGTGAGCAGCCTCAGGGCGCAGGCGTCCCCCTTCGCACAGAAACGCTTGAAAAGCTGAGCTCTGCTCCTGGGCTTTTCAAGCGTTTCCCCGTCAGCCGGCGGTTTGCGGCCGAAGGCCGCGTAAGCCGGCCAGCAGCGCGGAAGAAGGAAAGAACGGCCGCAGGGCACAGGAATGGGGTTCAAAGGGGCGAAGCCCTTTTGCGAATCTTTGTCTACTTTCTTTTCGGAAGAAAGTAGAGGCCCGTCGCGGCCTGAGCGACAAATGAAAAGAAATTTGAGAGGCAAAAGTCAGTCAGGAAAGGGCGAAAAAACAAGAGAGAAAAGCCCGGCGCACATAGCACAGAACAGGCAAACAGGCAGCCAAAACAAGGCAAAAATGTGTGCAAGAAAGCGCACGGCGGGCAAAAAGGCAGCGGGCGCAAAAATCCGCACAAAACCGGCAGGAGGCGAGGCACGCGGGCCGGGAACAAAGCCACAGAACGCGGGTGCACCAGCGGGAAGTCCCGCACACAGCCGCCGGGCGGCGGCAGCGCAGGCCAAACAAAAAACGGTGGCCAGCCCGCCGGTTGGGAACAAGGCAGCGACACACTGGCGGAAAAAACGCCGGAGCACCGGTCACAAAAGCCGCCACAACAGCGGCAGGCCGCGCAAGAACGGCCAGCCCGCCACATGGCGCGGCACATTGGGCGCAGAAAAATCCCTCCGAACAGGCAAAATTCGCGTTCGCTCTTTTGCCTGCCCGGAGGGGCCTTGTGAAACGGGGCCGCCAAAAAACGCTTCGCTGTTTTGGCTGGCACGGTCTTTTTGCTGCGCGCTTTTGATGACAGCGCGTTTCGCGCGCGTTTTGCGGCGCGCAGCGCTGCGTCAAAGGGGGCGCCGCCCCCTTTCATCCCCTGCAAGCTTTTTGAAAAAAGCTTGACCAAAAACTTTCATGTTGGGCCGGGTGTGTCACAGCAGCGCGAAAAGTCCTGCAATCAGCAGCGCTGCCGCGCTCACGGCTCCCAGCACCGCCACCGCGCACCCCATGCAGCCGCCGCGTCCGTATCCCATGGGCGGACGGCGCCACGGCCGCCCCCACGGCCGCGGAGGAGGCGGAGGCGGCGGGTCTCCCGGTCCCCGCTGACCCCAGCGGGGGCCCCACGGCGTAAACCCGCGCATCCCGCCGGGTGGTCCGGGCGGAGGGCCTCCCGGGCCTCTGCCCATGGGCCCCCTTCCGCGCATTCCGCCCGGTCTGCGCATGCCGCCGGGGCCGCCGCGCAGCCCTCTCATTCCACCTGGTCTCGGCATCCTGTTTCCTCCTTTCCGCATTCCGAATTTCTTTCCCTTATCATACGGCAAAAAACATGTTATGCCAACCCCTGAGATCCCCGCCTTTTCAAAAAATTTGCATTGCCTTCATCTCCTGTTGATACTTTTCAGGTAAAAAAGAAAGAAAAAACGGGAAGGAGGGGAAGGGATGAAGCGTGTCCTGCACGGCCTCGTGCTCTGGGGCGCCATCGCCGTGTGTGCCGTGTTCCTGTTCTGTGCCCTCCTTTTCCGCGTGTGGAGCCTCGGCACTTGGGCGGGCCTCGCCGCCTCCGGCCTGGTGGCCGCAGCCGCAGCGCGCTGGCCGCACTGGCGTGCCCGGTACACCGTGGGGTGGAAAAAACGATTCCTTTCCGGATTATTCGCGATTTTTATCCTTTTTGTAATCTATTCTGCCGCTTTGATCGGCTGCATGACGGCCGGCGCCCTGCGCATCGTGCCGGAAGGGCAGACCGGAACGGTGGTGGTGCTCGGCAGCAAGGTGAACGGCGAAACGCCGAGCGCGGATTTGCAGGCCCGCATCGACAGGGCCGCCCGCTATCTTCTGGAACACCCGGAATGCCCCGTGATAGCCTCAGGCGGGCAGGGCGCGGGTGAACGGATCTCCGAAGCGGAGGCCATCCGCACCGGCCTGATTGCGCAAGGCGTGGAGGCCGACCGGATCTATCTGGAAGACCGCTCCTCCTCCACGGCGGAAAACATCGCCTTCTCCAAAGAGGTTATGGCGGCGAACAATCTGCCGGAAACGATGCTGTTTGTCACGGATGAATACCACGAGTTCCGAGCCTGGCGGCTGGCCGAGCGCGCCGGGGTGGAGAGCTGGGCCATCCCGGGCCGCACGCCGCTTTATCTGCTCCCCGCCTGTGTGGCCCGCGAGATGCTGGCCATCACCGGAATGTTCCTTAACGTATAATAATTATCTTCTATACAAAATGTAAAACGGCTGGAAGCGTGAAACGCGTCCGGCCGTTTGGCGTGCGGAAAACCTCAGGCGTTTCTCCTCCTGGCGTGCTCGAGCATGACGTCAATCACGTCGTAAATTTCGGCGCGCTCGTCCGGGGCAAGCTGCTCCAGTTTCCGGGAAAGCAGCGAATCTTTCGCATCATATCCTTTGCCGATCGCGTCGGCGAGAATGCGATCGGCGGAAACATCCAGTGCAATCAGAATTTGAATCAGCGTGTCGAGGGCGGGCAGCTTTTCTCCCCGTTCAATTGCGCCGATATAATTGGGGCTCAAAAAGGTTTTTTCCGCGAGATCTTCCTGCCGCAGTTTTTTCTCGATCCGGCAGCTGCGGATGTTTTTTCCGATTGACTCCAATCCCATGGAAAAACCTCCTGTCAGAGTGGGTATCATTTCTATTAGTATAGAAAACAGCAAGAAGAATATATACACTCTATTAGGAAGAAAAAACTCTAATAGAATTGCTTTTTAGGCAGATTCCTGCTATTCTTTGTGCAGGAGGGGAAGAAGATGCAGAAAGAACATACAGCCGTTTTTATTGGACATCGTGAACTGTTTGGTGTGGATGCCGCTGCCGTAGAGACAGAAATAAAGAAATTGCTGGCATCCGGTGTGACTCATTTTTTGAATGGTGGAATGGGCCGCTTTGACTGGTTGTGTGCACAAACGGTTTTTTCCCTTAAAAAGACAGACAAACGGATTCAAAACATTCTCGTAATTCCCTATTTGTCATTTCATATTGAGGAAAGAGAATATTTCGATGCTATTCTTTATCCGGAAGGGTTTGAGCGATACCATTTTAAAGAGGCCATTATTAAGCGAAATGAATACCTTGTGCACCATGCAGCTTATGCCATTTGTTACGTGACGCATTCCTGGGGAGGCGCGGCGCAGACGTTGAGAAAGGCGAAACAGCGCGGCGTTCAAATCATACATTTAAACCGATAAACAGGCGGAGGATCTTCTGCGCAGCGGGCGAAATGTCTGCGCGGAGATCCTCTGTTCTTGTAAAGGGCGGCCCGCTATTGTATAATAAGAACGTCATCGGAAAGCGATTGGCGGCGGCGGACAGGGCGTGAAGCCGGGTGCGCGGGAAACGCGCGCTGCCTTTTTCCGGCACAGATTCCGCCGCAGGCGAAAGGATGTGAGCTCGTGAGTACCATTTTGCTCAAGCATATGAAGGTGTACGACCCCGCAGGCGGGAGGGACGGCGCGCTGGCCGATCTCCTGCTGGAGGAGGGCGTGGTGCGCGCCGTGGGACGCGATCTGGAAGCGCCGGGAGCGGAGCGGCTCGACGGCGAAGGCCGCCTGTGCGCGGCGCCCGGTTTGGTGGACATGCACGTCCACCTGCGCGACCCCGGCTTTACGGAGAAGGAGGACATCCTCACCGGCTGCCGCGCGGCTGCCGCGGGCGGCGTGACCAGCCTGCTGTGCATGCCGAACACGAAGCCGGCCGTCGACACGCCGGAAACGGTGCGTTACATTCTGGAAAAGGCGGAGCAGGCGGACGCCCGCGTCTATGTGGCGGCGGCCATCACGAAAGGGCTGGGGGATGATGGCGAACTGTGCGATCTTGAGGCGCTGCGCGAGGCGGGAGCCTCAGCCTTCAGCAACGACGGACGCCCCGTGGTGGATTCCCGCAAGATGGCGCAGGCCATGCGCACGGCCGCGAAGCTGGGCGTTCCGGTTGTGTCGCACTGCGAGGATCTCTATCTCTCAGCGGGCGGGCTCATGAACGAGGGGCGCGTCAGCCGTGAGCTGGGCGTGCCCGGCGTGCCGGCGGCGGCCGAGGACTGCGGCACGGCGCGCGAGATTGCGCTCGCCGCGGCTTACGGCGTGCCGGTGCACATCTGCCACGTGAGCACGGCCACGAGCGTGGCCCTCATCCGCGACGCGCGCCGCCGCGGCGTGCCCGTGACGGGGGAAACGGCGCCGCATTACTTTTCCCTCACGGACGAGGAACTGCGCGCCCGCGATGCAGATTTGCGCATGAGCCCGCCCCTGCGCACGGAGGACGACCGCCGCGCCGTCATCGAAGCGCTGCGCGACGGCACGCTGCAGGCCATCGCCACCGACCATGCGCCCCACACCCCGGCCGAGAAGGCCGTGTTCGAGAAAGCGCCGAACGGCGCCGTCGGCATGGAAACGTCGCTGGCCGCGGGCATCACGTGGCTGGTGCGGCCGGGCTTTCTCACGCTGTCCCAGCTCATCCGCCTCATGAGCACGTCCCCGGCCCGCATGCTCGGCCTGCACGCCGGCACGCTGGCGTCCGGCGCGCCCGCCGACGTCGTCGTGTTCGACCCGGAGGAGAGTTGGCGTGTGGACCCGGACGCGCTGCACGGCAAGAGCCGCAACGCCGTGTTCAAGGGGAAAACACTCACCGGCCGCGTGAAGGCCACCATCTGCCGCGGGCGCTTTGTATTCCGCGCGTAACGGCGCGGGGAACGAGGCAAACCGGAATCGAAGAAGGAGGACTACCATGTCTTTTGACAGATTGATCGAAAAAATCGCAGCTCTGCAGAACCCCACGGTGGCCGGGCTGGACCCGAAGCTCAGCTATATCCCGGAGCACATCAAGAAGGAGGCCTTTGCGCTTCACGGCCGCACGCTCGTGGGCGCGGCGGCCGCCATTCTCACCTATAACCGCGGCCTCATCGACGCCCTCGCCCCCATCGTGCCGGCCGTGAAGCCGCAGGCCGCCTATTATGAAATGTACGGCTGGCCGGGCATGCGCGTGCTGGCGGAGACGATCCGCTATGCCCGCTCGAAGGGCATGTTTGTCATCACGGACGGCAAGCGCAACGACATCGGCGCCACCATGGAAGCCTACGCCGCCGCGCACCTGGGCGCCACGGAGATCGAGGGAAAGACGGAGGAAGCCTTCGGGGCGGACGCCCTCACGGTGAACGGCTACCTGGGCAGCGACGGCATCCGCCCGCTGCTGCAGGTGTGCGCGGAGCGCGACAAGGGCATTTTTGTGCTTGTCAAGACCTCCAATGCCTCCTCCGGCGAACTGCAGGACCAGCAGCTCGAGGGCGGCAACACCGTATACCGCGCCATGGGCGATTTCTGCGAGGAGTGGGGCCGCGAGCTGCCGGGCCGCTTCGGCTATTCCGGCGTGGGCGCCGTGGTGGGCGCCACGTATCCGGCGCAGCTCGGCGAGCTGCGCGCGGCGCTGCCCTCCACCTTCTTCCTCGTGCCGGGTTACGGCGCGCAGGGCGGCGGCGCGAAGGACGTGTCCCCCGGCTTTGACCGCAACGGCCTTGGTGCGATTGTGAACGCCTCCCGCTCCATCCTGTGCGCATGGCAGAAGGCCGGCGTACCCGGCGAGGAGTACGCCCGCGCCGCCGCCGCGGAAGCGGTGCGCATGCGCGACGACATCATGGGAGAGCTGGGCGAAATCCGCCTGCCGGAATGAGGTGGCAGCCGTGAAAGCATTTGACGTGCGGCAGTGCCGCATTCTCCGCAGGGAGGAGCTTGTCCCCGGCGTGTTCAGCGTGTGGGTGGAGGCCGGCGAGCTGGCCGAAAAGGCCGCGCCCGGCCAGTTTGCGCAGATTGCCGTGCCGGGAAAGACGCTGCGCCGCCCCATCTCCATCTGTGAGATCGATAAGGCGCGCTGCGCGCTGCGCTTCGTGTTCCAGATCCGCGGCGAGGGCACGGAGATCCTCGCCCGCTATGAGGAGGGCCGGAGCTGGGACATCCTCGCCCCGCTGGGCCATGGCTTTGAGCTCGGCGATTGCTCCCGCAAGGTCTGTTTTGTGGGCGGCGGCATCGGCGTGCCCCCGCTGCTGGAGGCCGCGAAGCCGTTCGGTGCGAACGCCTCAGCCGTGCTCGGCTTCCGCACAAAGGCGGCCGCCATCCTGCTCTCTGATTTTGAGCGCCAGGGCAACCGTGTGATCCTCGCCACGGACGACGGATCCGCCGGGTTCCACGGCCTTGTCACAGGCTGCATGCCGGAGGACTGCGAGGCCGTGTTCGCCTGCGGCCCCACGCCTATGCTGCGGGCCGTGGCTGCCTGGGCGGCGGAGCGCGGCGTGCCGTGCCAGATTTCGCTCGAACAGCGCATGGCCTGCGGCGTGGGCGCCTGCCTGGGCTGCGCCTGCAAGCTGAAAGCGGAGGACGGCGGCTGGCGGTTCGGCCATGTCTGCAAGGACGGCCCCGTGTTCCGCGCCGACTGCGTCCTGTTTGAGTAAGGAGGGGAAGAGTATGGCGGATTTGCATGTGAACCTGGCCGGCGTCACGCTGGCCAACCCGCTGATTGCGGCTTCCGGCACGTTCGGCTTCGGCCGCGAATACGGCGAACTGTACCCGCTTTCCACGCTGGGCGGGATCTCCTGCAAGGGCCTCACGCTGCGGGAGCGCCCCGGCAACCCGCCGCCGCGCATCGCGGAGACGCCGGGCGGCATGCTCAACGCCGTGGGGCTGCAGAACCCAGGCGTGGAATCGTTCATCGCGCATGAGCTGCCGTGGCTGCGGCAGCAGGGCACGGTGGTCATCGCGAACATTGCCGGCAACACGCCGGAGGAATATAGGGAAATGGCCGAGCGCCTTTCCGAAACGGACGTGGACATGATCGAGATGAACATCTCCTGCCCGAACGTGAAGCAGGGCGGCGTGCAGTTCGGCACCACGTGCGAGGGCGTCACGGCCGTGACCAGCGCGGTGCGCCGCTCGTGCAAGAAGCCGCTCATGGTGAAGCTCTCCCCGAACGTTTCCGACATCGGGGAGATGGCCGCGGCCGCCGAGGCCGCCGGGGCGGACGCCGTCTCGCTCATCAACACGCTCACCGGCATGCGCATCGACATCCGCACCCGCCGGCCCATCATTCGCAACAACACCGGCGGGCTGAGCGGCCCGGCCGTGTTCCCCGTGGCCGTGCGCATGGTGTGGCAGGCTGCGCAGCGCGTGAAGATCCCCGTGGTGGGACTGGGCGGCATTTCCACCTGGCAGGACGCCGTGGAGATGCTGCTGGCCGGCGCCGCGGCGCTGCAGATCGGCACCGTCCTGTTCCAGGACCCCTATGCCCCGGTGAAGATCCTCGAAGGGCTTTCCCGCTTCCTCGAGGAGGAGGGACTTTCCTCCGTCACGGAGCTCACGGGCGCGGTGCGCCCCTGGTAAAAGGAGGCTTTTCGCTTGGAGTTTCAGTTTTATCTGCCCGTGCGCGTCGTGGCCGGGCCGCAGGCCGTGCGCCGCTGCGGGCCGCGCTTCGCCGCACTCGGAAAAAAATGCCTGATCGTCACGGGCCGCCACGCGGCGGCCGCCTGCGGTGCGCTCGGCGACGTCACCGAGGCGCTGCGCGAAAACGGCGTGTCGTGGGAATTGTTTGACGAGGTGGGCGAAAACCCGCTTCTCAGCGACTGCGTGCGCGCTGCCGCGCTGTGCCGTGCGTGCGGCGCATCGTTTGTCGTGGGCATCGGCGGCGGCTCGCCGATGGATGCGGCCAAGGCGATCGCTCTGCTGGCCGCCAACCCGCAGATCACGGGCGACGATCTCTACACCGCCGCCGACCGGCATCCGGCGCTGCCCATCGCCCTCGTGGGCACCACGAGCGGCACCGGCAGCGAGGTGAGCGCCGCTGCCGTGCTCACCGATTCCACGGGCCGCAAGAAGTCCGTGAAGGGCGACGATCTCTATGCCGCCTTCGCCGCCGCGGACGCCAAATATACCTTCACGCTCAGCCGTGCCGCCACGATCTCTACGGGGCTCGACGCGCTCTGCCACGCGATGGAGGGCTATCTTTCGCCGAAGTGCGATCCGATCTCCGCCGGCTTCGCGGAGCTCTGCCTGCCGGATCTGTGGAATAATCTGCTCGCGCTGTGGCAGGGCGAAGCGCTCACCGAGGCGCGCCACCGCGCGCTCTACGGCGCGTCCATCCAGGCCGGGTTCGTGCTGAACACGGTGGGCACCTCGTTCCCGCACCCGCTGGGCTACGTGCTCACGGAGCGGTTCGGCGTGCCGCACGGCCGCGCCTGCGCCGCCTTTGCCGCCTCGCTGCTCGATCTCGCGCTGGAGCGCGGCGAGGAGCGGGCAGAACGCTTCCTGCAGGTGATCGGCGCGGAGCGCCAGCTCTTTGTCCGCGTCATGGACAGCCTCGCGGGCTGCGGCGATCTCCGCCTTTCGGAGGAGGAGATCGCGTCGCTGCGGACGAGGCTCACGAAGGTGAAAAACTACGCAAACGTGCCCGGCGGCTTCGACGAGGACCAGGCGCTCGCGCTGCTGCGGCGTCTGTTCGGCACGCAGACGCGCATCTATCTCGTGCGCCACTGCGAATCGACGGGGAACAGCGACCACATCTTCCAGGGCCGCGTGGACTGCGGCGTGAGCGAGAACGGCCAAAAGCAGCTCGATCTGCTCAGCGTGCGGCTGCGCAACGTGAAGCTGGACGCGATGGTGTCCAGCCCGCTTTCCCGCGCCGTGCGCACGGCGGAGGCCGTGAACCGCTTCCACCACCTGCCGGTGGAGACGTGCGCGGATCTCATCGAGATCGACGGCGGCGGCTACGACGGCCTCCACTGGGAGGACCTGCCCGCCCGCTTCCCGGAGCAGAACGAAAACTGGTATCATCACCCGGCCCGCTTCGAGGCGCCGGACGGCGAGACGATGAAGCAGGTGTATGACCGCGTGTGGCGCGGCCTGCTGCACGTGGTGGAGACGCACCGCGGGCAGACGGTGTGCGTCGTCTCCCACGGGTGCGCGCTGCGCAATCTGCTGTGTCGCCTGCTGTACGGGACGATCGACCGGCTCGGCGACACGCCCTGGTGCGAAAATACGGGCGTGACCATCGTCGATTTCGCGTCGGACAACACGGCCCGCATCCGCCTGCTGGACGACGCCTCCCACCTCACGCCGGAGACGGCGTCGCTGCCGAAGCAGCCGTGGTGGGGCGCATGAAGATTCTGGCTGTCGATCTGGGCAAGGCGCGCACCGGCCTCGCCCTGTGCGACGAAGGGGAGATCCTCGCCAGCCCGGCGGGTGTCATCACGCAGTATAACCGGGAAAAGCTCGTGGGCGAGGTCGCGCAGAAGGCTCGCGAGCTCGGCGCGCGGGAGATCGTGGTGGGCCTGCCGCGCAACATGGACGGCTCCGAGGGCGAGAGCGCCCGCGGCGCGCGGGAGTTCGCCGCCGCTCTGCAGGAGGCCGCTGGCCTTCCCGTGACGATGCGCGACGAGCGGCTCACCACCGTGACGGCGCACGGCTACCTGAACGAGACGAACACGCGCGGGAAGAAGCGCAAGGCAGTCGTGGACGCCGTGGCCGCCGTGGTTATCCTGGAGGAATATCTGGCGTTCCGCCGCCGGCGCGCCGCACTGCGGCCGGAGGAGGAACAGGACTGAAACAAGACGCCGCCCCAGGGGCGGCAGAGGGAGGAACAGCATGAGAACTGTCACATTGGGAAAAACCGGCATCACCGTAAACAAAAACGGGTTCGGCGCGCTGCCGATCCAGCGCGTCTCCCACGAGGAGGCCGCGCTGCTGCTGCGCAAGGCGTATGACAACGGCATCCGCTATTTTGACACCGCCCGCGGCTACACGGACAGTGAGGAAAAGATCGGCGAGGCGCTCAGCGATGTCCGCCAGAACCTTTTCCTCGCCACGAAGACGCCTTCCCACACCGTAGAGGGCTTCTGGAACGACCTCGAAACGAGCCTGCGCCTGCTGCGCACCGATTACATCGACGTCTATCAGTTCCACAATCCGCCGTTCTGCCCCAAGCCGGGAGACGGCACGGGTCTCTATGAGGCGATGGAGGAGGCCAAGCGGCAGGGGAAGATCCGCTTCATCGCCATCACGAACCACCGCCTGCCTCTGGCGCGCGAGGCCGTGGAATCCGGCCTTTACGATGTGCTGCAGTTCCCGTTCAGCTATCTGGCCAGTGAGAAGGATCAGGAGCTCGTGCACCTGTGCGCTGAGAAGAACGTGGGCTTTGTGGCCATGAAGGCGCTCTCCGGCGGCCTCATCACGAATTCTGCGGCCGCCTATGCCGCCCTCGCGGAGTATGAGAACGTGCTGCCCATCTGGGGCGTTCAGCGGGAGCGCGAGCTCGATGAATTCCTCTCCTATCAGGAGAACGAGCCGCAGCTCACCGGCGAACTGCGCGACGTGATTGAGAAGGACCGCAGGGAGCTGGCCGGCAGCTTCTGCCGCGGCTGCGGCTATTGCCTGCCCTGCCCTGCCGGCATCGATATTCCGACGGCGGCGCGTATGTCGCTGCTGCTGCGCCGGTCGCCCACGGCGAACCTGCTCACGCCGGAATCGCAGGAGAAGATGAAGCGCGTGGAAAACTGCATCCACTGCAACCACTGCGCCAACCATTGCCCCTACGGCCTCGACACGCCCTCGCTCCTCGCGGAAAACTATGAGGATTACAAGACGTTCCTCCCGTAACCGCCAGTTGCAGTAAAGTTTTTGGTCAAGCTTTTTTCAAAAAGGTTGCGGGGCGCGGGGTGGAACCCCGCAGTGCCGCGAAGCGGCAGGGAAAACGGCCAGCAGAGAGGGGCCCGAAGGCCCCAAATCTGCGGCGGGAGCGCGCACACAGCCCCGGCTCCTGCCGGGCACAGTAAAGTTTTTGGTCAAGCTTTTTTCAAAAAGCTTGCAGGGGGCGGGGGGCAGAGCCCCCTGAGTGCCGTGAAGCGGCAGGGAAAACAGCCAGCAGAGAGGGGCCCGAAGGCCCCGAATCCGCGGCGGGAGCGCGCACTCAGCCCCGGCTCCTGCCCGGTACAATAAAGTTTTTGGCCAAACTTTTTTCAAAAAGCTTGCGGGGCACGGGGTGGAACCCCGCAGCGCCGCAGAAAAAACCGCGCAGACCCCTTTTCAGGGCCTGCGCGGTTTCATTTTGTCAGGCGTGTGCCTTTGCCTTCAGGAAAGCCGCATCTGCTCCCAGTTCTTTTCCATGTCGGAGACGAGCTTGAACTGCGTGCGGCAGCGGTCCAGGTTCTGGCCGGGGCGCTGAATGCGGAAGTAGGTGTCGCCCTCGAGGTAGTCCGTGAGGAAGCGGATGCCGCACTCGAGCGTCATCAGCTTTGCGCCCCAGGGCAGGAAAGCGATCTCCTCCGCCGTGAGCGAGCCGCCGGAGCCCTCCAGGAACCCGGCGGCGCAGGCCCGGTACAGCTCGAGGTCAAACGAAACCTTCGAGAGATCGCGCTCGTCCTCCTCGCAGTGGTTCGCGCCGGAACGGATCGCGTCGCCGAAATCAAAGATCGAGAACCCCGGCATCACGGTGTCGAGGTCGATCACGCACACGGCGCGGCGCGTCTCGCTGTCAAAGAGCACATTGCTCAGCTTCGTGTCGTTGTGCGTCACGCGCAGCGGCAGCCTTCCCTCGCGCCAGGCGCGCAGCGCCTCGCCGCAGTCGTGCTCCCGCGCGGCCGCAAAGCGGATCTCCTCGCCCACCTCCTGCGCGCGGCCCAGCGGGTCGCGGCGGACGGCGTCAAAGAGGGCGCTCAGGCGGCGTTCCGTGTCGTGAAAATGGGGAATCGTCTCGGCCAGCGTGTCGGCCGGGTAGCCGTCCAGCATCCGCTGGAAGCGGCCGAAGGCGCGGCCCGCCTCGGCAAACGTTTCGGGGGAATCGATCGTCTCCATGCTCAGGCTGTGGTCATGGTAGACGTACACGCGCCAGGCGGCGCCGTCCGCATCCGTAAAATAGGGCTTTCCGTCCGTTGTGGGCAGGAAGCGCAGTGTTTCGCGCTCCGGGTCGCCGCCCGATTGGCGGATGGAGCGCCGCAGCCAGTGCGTGACGGACGTCACGTTCGCCATCACCTCGTCCGGGTGGGGGAAAACGGCGGGGTTCAGCCGCTGCACGAGCCTGCGGAATCCCGGCCCCTCCGCCAGGAAGGTGTCGTTGATGTGGCCGGTCCCGCAGCGCGACACGGAGATGCCCGGTCCCTCCAGCCCGAAGGCCGCCAGCGCCTGCGGGAGCCTCTGTTCCGCCGCGCTCATGCCCAGAGCTCCTCCGGGTAAAGCCCGGCTGCCGTCATGGCGGCGATCGCCTGCACCACGGCGGGCTTGTCCTCGCGGTAGGTCACGCCGTACCACTTGTCGGCGCTGCGCAGCACCTTCACGCGGGCCTTGCCCTCCTCGAGCAGCTGCGTCACCACGCTGGGCAGGAAGTATTCGCCCTTGAGCGGGTTTTCCGACTCCGCCCGGCGCAGGAAGGCCGGGAAGCGCGCCTCCGCCTCCGTGAGGAAGCTGTGCGTGAAGCCCCACAGGTTCATCGAGACGATCGCCCCGCCCGGCAGGCTCTGCCAGGTGCGGCCGCCATCCTCCGTGAAGCGGGCGTTCTCGCCGTCCTTTTCGATGTTCGTGTGCTCCGTGACGCGCACGAGGAAGCCGTCTGCATCCTCCTCGCACACGCCGCGGGAAACCTGGCCGTGCTCCGTCACGGTGTTGCCCAGGCGGTAGCCCACCATGGCGAACTCATAGCAGCCCGGCCGGTCGGGGTGATCGGCGAGGTATTGATAAATCCGGCGGAACGATTCGGCGCCGTAGTAGTCGTCCGCGTTGATCACGGCGAAGGGCCCCTCCACCTCGCGGCGCGCGGCCAGAACGGCATGGCAGGTGCCCCAGGGCTTTTCGCGCCCCTGCGGCACGGAAAAGCCTTCCGGCAAGTCTGAAAGCTCCTGGAAGGCATAACGCACGTCCATGTGGTGGGCGAGCCTGTCGCCGATGGAGGCGCGGAAAGCGCCCTCGTTTTCGCGCTTGATGACGAACACCACCGTGTCGAACCCGGCGCGGTGCGCGTCATACAGCGAATAGTCGATGATGAGCTGCTGGTGGCTGCCCACCGGATCGAGCTGCTTGAGCCCGCCGTAGCGGCTGCCCATGCCGGCTGCCATCACAACAAGAACCGGCTTGTGCATGGTGCATTCTTCCTTTCACGCAGGGGGCGGCGCCGCATTTTGCCGCGCGCGCCGCCCGCCTGATCAATATTTGTTTTCGGCCATAAAGAACAGGGCCATGGTGCCGGGGCCGGAATGCGCGCCGATCACGGGGCCGATCATGTTGATGTAAACCTTCGTGCCGGGGAACTTTTCGCGCACCTGGTCGGCGACATATTCCGCATCCTCCTGGCAGTCGCCGTGGCTAATGAACACCGTCTTGGCGTTTTCCAGCTTTGCGGTGGTGCTCATGTGCTTCACGAGCGCGTCAAGCGACTGGCGGCGTCCGCGCACCTTCTCCATGGGAATGAGGTGGCCCTCGTCGTCCACGTGCAGCACCGGCTTAATGCCCAGCATGGTGCCGAAGAACGCCGCCGTGCCGCTCACGCGGCCTCCGCGCTTGAGGTGGTTGAGGTCGTCCACGGTGAACCAGTGCGCCAGGTGGTTGCGGTTGTCCTCCACCCATTTTTCGAGCTCATGAATCGAAAGGCCGGCGCGCTTCTGCTGCACGGCGTAATACACGAGCAGCGCCTCTCCCATGGAAGCGGCCAGCGTGTCCACCACCACGACTTCGCGCTCCGGGTAGCGGGCGCGCAGTTCCTGGGCGGCCATGCAGGCGCTGTTGTAGGTGCCGGAAAGGCCGGAGGAAAACGCCATGTAGAAGATGTCCTCGCCGCCCTCCAGGATGGGGGCGAACAGATCGAGGAACGTGGCCGTGTTGATCTGGTTGGTGGTGCACGTTTCGCCGGCGCGGATGCGGCGGTAAAACTCCTTGGCACTCATGTCGTGCTCGTCGGGGTAATTGTGATAAACCTTGCCGTTCATGACAAATTCCATGGGGATGATCTGCACGCCCAGCTCCTGGATCATGGCCGGGGTGAAATCACAGTTGGAATCCGAGATAATTCTGTATTCGCTCATCAAAAACACCTCTCAAACGTAAAGTTCGCGGCTGCGATACTTTTTTTATTATAGCCTTTTTTTGGGGGGCTGTCCACCGCCGGAAGGCAGAAAAAGCCCCCGCAGGGGAAAAATCTCCTGCGGGGGCGTCTGTTCTGAAAAAACCCGCCTGGCCGTATTGTGCAAGAATAACCTGCCTACGATGAGCAGGTGGGTGCCCGCCCAACGGGTTCACGCTCCCTTCCTCCGGCAAAGCCGGGAGGTCTGCAATCCACCGCCGGAGCTAAGCTCCCGAATAAAAATTGTAGGGTTATCTGTCGCACAGGTCCGCGAACCAGGCAGGCTGCGAAAGCGGGTTTATTCCTCGCTGTCTTCCCCTTCCTCGAACATCTCGTCAAAGCGGCGTTCGAACTCGGCGGAAAGACGGTTGATCAGCTCCTCGTCCTCGACTTCGGCGAGCTGCTGTTCGCCATCCTCGTCGATGGCCTCGAAAATGTAATAGCCCTCCGAGTCCAGCTCTTCCTGCGGGTCCTCGAAGGTGGGCAGCAGCGCATAGAAAACACCGTCGTCATTTTCAATGACGTCGAGGATTTCAAACTCGTGTTCCTGGCCGTCTTCGTCGACTAGCGTGAGCAAATCCGCGCTGAAATCTTCATTCATAAAAGATCGCCCCTTCCTGTGAACTCTTTCGTATGTATTGTACATGCGATCCGGGAGGAAGTCAACTGGAAAATCGGAGAAAGTGAGAAGAAACAAAAATTTTTCACTATCTTAAATTTTTTATTGAAAAGTGCTTGACAAATGCGAAAAAAACCTGTATATTAGAATCACAGAAAGGGAAGAGAAAAGGAAGCAGGAACCCACAGAAAAAAGGAAGGCTGAGGAAGTTTCCTGAATGTTCTTTTCCGAAGCAGGATTTGTTCTTTCTTTCATTTGGCTTTGAAAACCTTTTCGGCAGTACGTTTTCCCGAGGGGGAAAGAGGAACCAAAGGGGAAAAGCAGAGAGGAAAGGGCGAAACGGAGAGAAAGCGAAGAACCGGGAAGCTGCACAAAGGGATTTGGCAGAAAGGGAATCGGTTCAAAGGAAACGCTTTTGAAGGTTCGGGAAAGGAATGCGGGAGAAAGCATTCGGAAGAAGGGCTTTCGGAAAGCAGGAAGCTTGTGAAGAATCCTTTTCAGGCAGTGGGAAAAGGAAGATCCTGCAGCGTATCTCTCACTTTTCGAATTAACGTGTGAATGAGAAAGGGGTGCAGTCCAATGGATGGGAAACCGCAGCAGTATCTGGCAGGCGTGGCGTTGTTGGGCTGCGTCTGCTGAGATAAAATAGAATCGCATTTCCTCAAAAAAAGCGGTTGGCTTTTCGGGCATGAAAAAGGGATCACAAAGGCGTAGAGGTACGTATTGTGAAAGAACCGAATGAACATCCTGGAGAGCGAAGCCGTAAATAGAAAGTTCAGAGAAAAGGACTGAGTCCAAAGAACAGTTTGATTTGAACCGAGACTTGAACGGAAAGTTCAGAAAGGGATGGAATTTTTTCCAGTGCAGTTTCTGAAGATGGGTTCAAGAAAATATAGTTTGACAGAAACAGCGTGATCTATTTTCAAAAACCCTGTTTTTGCTTTTTTCAAAAGCATGAAGCGGATGTGCTTCATGAGACAAATGAATGAGCGGTAGATCTGGAAAATAGCTAAGCACGCAATACGTTCCTGAAAACTGTTTCTTAGGTGAAATCCCATGTGCTGAATGTTAACCCTTCTTGTTACAGAAGGTCGGATATGACCCCAAGCGCTGAATAATGCATGTTCCAGCAACGTCCTTTCTGGAAAAGGAAGACTGGAAACAAAGACTCCTAAGCAGTGATAAAGTGGAAGCTCCGGAGAAGGAGTGGATTTTCTACCCCAGCATTGACGAAAAACGTTACGGCAACGATCTTTGCACAGAAGACGACCGGAAACAACTTTCTCCCATGCAGTGATGATAGAAAACGCTTCAAAGAAGAAGCGGTGTTCTCAGCAGTGATTTATAATCGTTACGGCAACGATTCCTGAGGAGGAACGACCGGAAACAAATGATTCCCATGCAGTGAACATGATAGGCTTCAAAGAAGAAGCTCCCATTTATCGCCGTATTATCAAAAATGGAGTTGTTCAGAGGTTCCCCGGAGCGGGAGTGCTGAACATCAGGTGAACTCCCATGTACAAATAAAACAGACGAGAGCCCCGGTTGGTACCGCCGGGGCTCTTTTGCTCTCTTTTTTCGCACAAAGCCGGTTCTTTTTCCCCGGCGGGCCGGCGTTCCCATCTGCCGATCGGCCTTTCTTCCGCATGTGCGGCGCGTCTGGTGGGATTCCTGACGGCCCTGCCTGTTTTATCGAATTTCTTGCTCAATGTGCCGGAACAGATCGCAGTGAAAAAAATCTTCCAATGTGATGTTGAGGCCGTCGCAAAGCTTCTGCAGCGTGGAAACCGTGACGCTGTGATTTCGGCCGCTGATAATGTTGTTCACGGTTGACTGTGTGACCCCGCTGCGGGTGCACAGTTTGTTGAGGGACAGGTTCCTCTCCTGGCACAACTCGAGAATCCGCATCCTCACCGCCTGGCCAACGTCCATGGATTCCTTCCTCTCTATCAAGAATTAAGGAAAAGGATATCCATTTTCGCTTGAAAAAATTACCCCTTTTGAGTTAAAATTAACCCAAAAGAGGTGAAAAGAACATGCAGGAGCAGAGAGGCTTTTGAAAGATCGGATCTCATTCCTGCGGGATTTGACGAGAGTATTTACCCATCTGTCCTGGAATCTGTTCCCCGCAGCGCTGCAATTGTTCGGGCCAATCAGTGGATGATGTGCCATTGCCTGTATCTTGTCTGCCATGTCGTTCATCTGAACAGCAATTCGGGCAGAATCCTGCAGGAAGCGCAGAGGAGGGGGAAAGTGATTTTCAATTTGGCACAGCGGGCAGGAAACGAAGGGACTCCCCTGGCCTGACATGCCCCTCCGGCTTTCCAAAAAAATTTTCCCCGGGGTGAGAAAATCACTTTTCTCTCCCCGGGTTTTTGCTATAATAGGGAACAGAAACACCGAATCACCGGCAGAAAGGCGGAATTCACCATGGAAAATAGAGTTTGGGATGTCATCATCATCGGCGGCGGCCCCGCCGGCTACACGGCGGCGCTGTACTGCGGGCGCGCGGCGCTCTCTGTGCTGGTGCTGGAGGAGATGGCCCCCGGCGGGCAGATGGGCACGACGGATCAGATCGACAATTACCCCGGTTTCCCGGAGGGAATCAACGGGTTTGAGCTGGCCATGCAGATGCAGAAGAGCGCGGAGCGCTTCGGCGCGGTGACGAAGCTGGAGCGCGTGACGGAGCTTTCGCTGGCGGACGAACCCAAGATTGTGAAGACCTCGGCGGGCGAATACAGCGCCCGCACGGTCATCCTCGCCACGGGCGCTGCGCCGCGTGAGCTGGGCCTGCCGCGGGAACGCGAGCTGCGCGGCCGCGGCGTCTCCTACTGCGCCACGTGCGACGGCATGTTCTACCGCGGCAAGGAGGTCACCGTGGTGGGCGGCGGCAACACGGCCGCGGCCGATGCCGTCTACCTCGCCAAGCTGTGCAGCAAGGTGACCATTGTGCACCGCCGCGATTCGCTGCGCGCGTCCAAGGCGTATCTGCAGCCGCTGCGGAGCTGTGAAAACATCTCCATCGTGTGGGACAGCGTGCCGGAGGAAATCCTGGCGGACCAGACGGTGACGGGACTGCGCGTGCGCAATGTGAAGACGGGCGAAACGCAGGAGATCCCCTGCTCCGGTATCTTCGTGGCGATCGGCAACGAGCCGAACGTCTCCCTGTTTGAAAACAGCGTCGCGCTCGACGGCCGCTATGTGGACGCCGACGAGACGACGCGCACGAACCTGCCCGGCGTGTTCGCTGTGGGGGACGTGCGGAAAAAGCCGCTGCGCCAGGTCGTGACGGCCGTGGCGGACGGCGCCGTGGCCTCGCACTTTGTGGAGGAATACCTCTCCCAGCGCGACGCGGACCGCTGACCGGCGGCGCGCATGAGAAGGGCCGGTTCCGGCCGGACGCTTTCCAAAGCAGCAAAAATCCCTTCCGTCTCCAAATGGGAACGGAAGGGATTTTTTATGCAATGCTTTGCGCAGGCTGTTTCAAGCGCCTGCAGGGGCGGGGGGAGAGAATCTCCGCTTTTCAAATCTCCGGAATCTTGATCTCGATCTCGCGGCCGAGTTCGGCGGATTCCTGGATGCCGGAAATGATGGCCTGGTTATAGAGGATCTGGCTGGTGGGCACGGGGGCGGAACCGCCGTTCTTCACCGCGTCCAGGAAGGAGCGGATCTTCTTGTAGAACAGGCCGCCGAAGGAATCGCCCTCGGGGCAGAGCGGGATGGTCGTCTGCGTCTGCTCGCCGGCAATGTCGCGGTAGAGCGTCATGGGGCCGCCTACGGTGCCGTTCCAGCACTCCGTGGAGGGGATGCGCAGCGCGCCCTTCGTGCCCATGAGAATCGTGTCACCGGGCGTGTCCACATGCATGGCCCATGCAATGCGGAAGTCGAGGATGATGCCGCCCTCGAGGCGGATGAAGGCCGCGGCAAAGTCGTCCACGTTGAAGCGGGCGGCGTCGGCCGGGTTGTTGTAGAGCGGGTTCGTGCCGAAGAAATTCGAGGTGTAGCCTGTCACGGTGAGCGGCTTCGGATAGCCGATGGCGTTGAGCACCATGTCGAGCGAATAGCAGCCGATGTCGCCCAGGGCGCCGATGCCGGCCGTCTTCTTCTCGATGAACGTGCTGTTCGGAATGCCGCGGCGGCGGCCGCCGCCCGTCTGGATGTAATAGATCTGGCCGAGCTCGCCGGATTCGACGATCTTCTTGATCATCTTCATGTTGTCATCCATGCGGGGCTGGAAGCCGATGGAGAGGAGCTTGCCGCTCTCCTTTTCCGCCTTGCAGATGGCGACGGCCTCGTCCATGGTGACGCACATCGGCTTTTCGAGCAGCACGTTCACACCGGCGTGCAGCGCGTCGATGGTGCATTCCGCGTGCGTCGCGTTGTAGGTGCAGATGCTCACGGCGTCCAGGTTCTTCGCCTCGGCGTCGAGCATCGACTTGTGGTCCGGGTAAAGGCGCACGCCCTCCACGCCGTAGCGCTTGAAGAACTTCTCGGCCTTGCCGGGGATGAGATCGGCTGCCGCCACGATTTCGACGTCGGGCATCTGCTTGTAGCTCTCAATGTGGGACTCGGCGATCCAGCCGGTGCCGATGATGCCCACCTTCAGCTTGCGGGAGGTGTCGATGACCTCCTCCTCGGCGGGAGGGGTGAACTGGTTCAGAACGTTGTCGGACATTTTTTTAACTCCTCTCAAAACAGCGTTTTCAGGTATTCCATGCTGATCTGCGCGCATTCCATGGGGGATTTGCCCATGCTGGGCTCGTCCTGCTCCACGATAACCCATTCGGCGCCCGCGTCCTCGGAAGCGGCGAGAATGGCGGGCATGTCCTGCATGCCCTTGCCCAGCGGGCGGAATTCAAACGTCTTCTTTTCCTCTTCCTTCTTTTCGGATTCGATGCCGATGAGCTCATACATCTGCTCCGGCTTTTCCCCGGACAGGTAGAAGTCCTTCAGATGCACGACGGGCGCGCGGCCGGCGTATTTGCGCACATAGGCGGAGGGATCCTCGCCGCCCACGTTTACCCAGCAGGTGTCGAGCTCCGTCTGCAGCAGATCGGCCGGCACGGTGTCATACAGCACGTCGAGCGCATACTTGCCGCCGATCTTCACGAACTCGAAGTCGTGGTTGTGGTAGAGCAGCGTCATGCCGAGCTTTTTGGCCGTCTCGCCCAGCAGCCGTGCGCCGTCCAGTGTTTTCTGAAAGCCGGGCGTGCCGGGGCGGTATTCCTCCGTGAGGTAGGGGATGGCCACATATTTGCAGCCGATGGCCGCGTAATCGCCCAGCACCTTCTCAGGGTCGGCCATCATGTCCACAAACGGCACGTGCGCCGAGATCGGCACGAGGCCGTTCGATGCGCACAGTTCCTTTACCTCGGCCGGGCTGCGGCCGTACAGGCCCGCGAACTCCACGCCGTCATAGCCGAGGGCTTTCACCTTTTTCAGCGTGCCCTCAAAATCCTGCTCCAGATCCCCGCGCACGGAGTAGAGCTGCAGGGCAATCGGGAATTTTTTCATCGCAAAACAACTCCTTTTCAATGAAACTGCGCCGCCGGCGGCGCGCTCAGATGTGCAGCGAAACGGACGCGCCCTTTTCGGCGGAGGCAAAGACGGCGTCAATGACGCGCATCACGCGCATCGCTTCCTCCGGTTTCACGGCCAGCGGGGCCTTGCCCTCGTCCGCGTCGCGGAAATTGCGGTAGTAATCGCGGCAGTCGCTCTCGATCTCCGGCAGCGGCAGCTCCTCCACGCTCTCCTTCGGGCGCGGGGCCATCGTGCGGGTGGGGCCTGCCACCGTGTAAACGATGCCGGGCTCCCAGCGCATCTCCTCCGTGCGGGCGCGCACAATTTTGCCCGTGCAGGAGAAATCGTCGATCTGCGCCGTGCCTGCCGTGCCGGACACATGCCACCGGGGCAGGTTGATGAAGGTGTAGGTGTCCACCTCCACGAGGGCGGAGAGGCCGTTGGCGAAGCGCAGGAGCAGCTTGAAATTGTCGTCCACGCCGGGGAACTTCACGGAGAGCAGGTGCGCGTAGACCTCGGTGACGGGGCTGTCGATGAGGTACAGGAGCTGGTCAATGAGGTGCACGCCCCAGTCGAGCAGCATGCCGCCGCCGGCTTCGCGCACGCAGCGCCAATCGCCGGGAATGCCCTTGCTGCCCTGCACGCGGGATTCAATGTAGAAGGGCTTGCCGATCGTGCCGTCCTCCAGCATCTTCTTCACCATGAGGAAATCCTTGTCCCAGCGGCGGTTCTGGTGCACGGAGAACTGACGGCCCGTCTCCTTCGCAACGGCCAGCACCTCCTCGAGCTCCTGTGCGTTGAGCATCACGGGCTTTTCGCAGATCACGTTTTTCCCGGCGCGCATCGCCTCGATGGAGAGGGGCTTGTGGAAATTGTTCGGCACGGCGAGAATCACGGTGCGGATCTCCGGGTCCGCCAGAAGCGCGTCGAGCGAGCGGTAACCGCGGATGCCGTCGCGCTCCGCCGCGTCAATCCGCTCGGGGTTGATGTCATAAATCCCGGCAAGCCGGAATTCCTCCGGCAGCGAGAGGAGCTGGCGCGTATGCCAGCCGCCCATGCCGCCGTAGCCAATCACTGCAATGGTATACATGATAATCCGTTCCCCTTCCAAATCCGTCCGGGCTCGGTTCAGGCCCAGTACATTTCGCTGTTTCGCTCTTCAAAGATGATCGTGCGCTTGAGCACCTCAATCGCTTTTTCCAGCCCTTCGCGGGTGGACATGAGGCCGTCCTCGTGCTCGATAGAGATGATCCCGTCATAGCCTACGCGGCGCAGCTCGCTGAAAATGGCGCGCCACACGTCCTCGCCGTGGCCGTAGCCCACGGTGCGGAAATCCCAGGAGCGGCCGGGCGTGCCGAATTTCTTCGTGTCCAGCACACCGTTCACGGCGCAGGCATACGGATCGATCGCCGTGTCCTTCGCGTGGAAGTGATAGATGGCGCCCTTGAGCGCGCGGATCGCCGCCACCGGGTCAATGCCCTGCCAGAACAGGTGAGAGGGATCGAAGTTCGCGCCGATCACCGGGCCCACAGCCTCGCGCAGGCGCAGCAGCGTTTCGGGGTTGTAGACGCAGAAGCCGGGATGCATCTCGAAGGCGATGTGCGTCACGTGGTGCGCTTCGGCGAATTTTGCCTCCTTCTGCCAGTAGGGGATGAGCTTTTCGTTCCACTGCCATTCCTTGATCTTCTGGAAATCATCGGGCCAGGTGGCCACGACCCAGTTCGGGTATTGCGAATTGTCGCAGTCGCCCGGGCAGCCGGAGAAGCCGACGACAGTGTCCACGCCGATCTTTTCCGCAAGGCAGATGGCCGCTTCGAACTGTTCGTGGTAGGCGCGGGCGATCTCCTTGTTCGGGTGGACGGGGTTGCCGTGGCAGGACAGCGCCGCCACGCCGATGCCATATTTCGCGATCGTTTCCTGGAATTGATCGATGAGCTCCGGGTGCTCCATAAACCGCACGGCATCCGCGTGGGCGGTGCCGGGCGTGCCGCCGCAGCCGATCTCCACCTGCTGCACGCCGAGCGATTTCAGGTACTTGAGCGTGTCGTCGAGCGAAAGATTGCCCAGCAGAACGGTCATTACGCCTAATTTCATACGTCAAAGGCTCCTTCCTTTTTCTTTTTTGCAGCCGCAGAAAACCTGCGGTTGATTTCTTTGCTACCTGCATTATAATAAAGAGGAGATCTTTTGTCGTGCCAAGGCGTTCTGTTTTTGTGACAAAAATGGCTGGCTTCCGCCGGCCCGGAGAGGGAGGGAAAACAGGGTGGAAGGCTACTATGAACACAACCGGGACACGGAGACGTTTCCCTCCTGCTGGGTGAGCGAGAACAACACCTGTCTGCCGCATTTCCACAGCAGCGTGGAGATCACTTATGTGCTCGGGGGGACGATCGATTTCATCCTCAACGGCCGCGGCGGGACGGCCTGCGCCGGTCAGGTTGTGGTGGCGCCAAGCTACACGGTGCACTGCTTCACCACGCAGGGAACCTCGCGCTCCATCGTGCTGCTCGCGCCGCTCGACTATGTGCCCTCATTCCGCCGGCACACGGCGCACCGCACCTTTGCCGGCTCCGTGTGGGACGACACGGACCCGCAGCACGAGCTGCTGCACTGCATGCGCCGCCTCTGCACGCTCTGCTCCATGGACGGGCGCGAGCCGCCGGAGCTGCTCACGAAGGGCTGCCTCTACACGGTGCTCGGCGTCCTCGAGGAGGGCCTCGGCCTGAAGCCGGGCGAGGAAGGCGCGGACGCCTTTCTCGCCCGCGACATCCTGCAATATCTCGACCGCCACTACCGCTTTAACGTCACGCTGGAAACGCTCGCGGAACAGTTTGGCTACAGCAAGAGCCGGTTTTCCCACCTGTTTCACGACTATTTCGGCTGCGGCATCCCCGAGTACGTGAACACGCTCCGCTGCCGCCGCGCCGCGCTGCAGCTCACGCAGGAGTCCGTTTCGCTCACCACGGCGGCCATGAATGCCGGGTTCGAGAGCATGCGCACCTTTTACCGCAGCTTCAAGCGCGTGTTCGGCGTCTCTCCCAGCGAGTACCTGAAAAAGAACGGCAGCCGCCCTTCCCGCGACATGCTGCACAACCCCTTCTACCTTTCCGGCGGCACCCTGCTGCCGTGAGGCGCACGGCAGGACAAAGCCCCCGGCGGTTCCGGGCGCAAAGGCTGCGGAACCGCCGGGGGCGGAAAATCAGGAGGGTACGGTCAGGAAATGGTTGCGACGGCCACCGGCGAGGGCGCGCCGTTGATGTAGAACCCGCAGCCGTCTCCCACTTTCCCGACTGCGTGGACTTTGAAGAAATAGCGGTTGCCAAAGTTTCCCGCATAGCTGACTGTGAAGCTGGGAGAGCCTGCGGCAAACGACGGCCTGCTTTGGGCTGTCAGCTGGAACTGATAGGTTGCGCCCTGCTTCACGGAGAAGGGCGCGGTGGTGTCGCAGATGACTTTATCGCTTGATGTTTCAGACTGAAAATCACGAAGCCGGGAAGAAAAATCATAGTCGTCATATCCCGGTATCCAATGGAATGTGTCAAGATATGTTTCATTATAATAAGAAATGTATTCGGGAGAAGTGTCGCTGCTTCTGAAATTAGCCCAGGAAAGAAAAGCAGTAGAATGGAACCCTTCATGAATTGATTCATACTTCCAGTAATAACTATAGTAACCTCCTTTTATTTTCTTCCCCGGAAAACATTGTTCGGCAATTTTAGCAACGTTTCTCTGCACATCGGCCAGAATTTCAATCGTTTCCTGCTTTTCCGCATCGGAGTAGGAGATGGAATCTTCAATCTTATATGGCTCAACGCCAAACCAATCTGCCTCAATGTCATAATCATATGGCATTCTATTAGAATCGTTCTGAGAAACAGAAAAAGTCAGTTCCTCCACTCCCATAGGCGTATCAACTGATCCATAGGTAGCATTCAGATACCGTTCCAATTCTTCGGCGCTGGTGATCCCGTTTCCCTGCGCAAAAGCGGCTGTGGGAAACGTAAACAACAGCGCAAGGGTTAAAAGGGCTGAAAAAAGTCGTTTCACAAAAATTCCTTCCTTCTAAAATATGTTATATGTTGTCTTTTCCTGATTTCAGGAAAGGCTTTGCTGAAATGCTGCAAACGCTTCCGTTTCCTGTTCAATCCAATCCTGCGCTTCTAAAACCAAATCCAGACCGGCGCTCATTTTCTGCTGGACATCGTTTGCGGCGTTGGAAAAGGCGTCGGCATTTTGGGTGATGCAGGCACTGTAAACCCTTCGCGCATTTTGAACTACATCGGCCCGGTTTTCTTCCAGCTCGGAAACGCCGTCGTTTTCCAGACCATACGGTGCATAGGTGATCGCTTCCATTGCTTTAATCGCGTTGGCCAGCGTGTCGGTGTATCCGGTTAAAAAGGCTGTGCGCATGGAATCGATAAACAGGTTGATCTGGTTCATGTATTCTTCCATCTCCGGCGAGAGCACCGCGTCGATAAACGGTTCGTAAGGGGCAAATTTTTCCATCTGCAAATAAAGATCCAGGCTGCTTTCTGTCCCGCCGGGCTGTTCGAGGCCTGCCGCGTTTTTTAGATTTTGAAGGGCTTTGCCCTTCGCCAGCAGATCGCTGTCCAGATAGTTTTCTTCCGTAATGCCCAGCAGGAAGCTTTTTTCTTCCATGGAGATCTGCGCCTGCAGGGAAGGCAGAAGCTTTTCTCTGACGTCCGGATCAAGGGCCTGGATCAAAGAAACGGCTTCGTCATAGCCGCCAGCTTCTATGCTGGAAACGATGGCTTGTTTCGTTTCCTCCAGCTTCTGATTTTGCAGAAAGAAAAAGGTGAAAACGCCCGCCCCGATCACCAGCAGGGCGGCAAGGGGAATGATAATGCGTTTCACGGGAAAGCGTTTCATGGTGTAAATTCCTCCTTGTACCGGCGGTTTGTTTTTTATATCCCGAACTTTGATCCCTTTTTTCCTCATTTCAGGCAGCAAAGAACATCTTCCGCGTATAGGGATTTACATTTGTAAGAACCATAGAATCTTCTTCTTTCCTGCCGGAATTCAATACCCGTTTTGTTCCACGCCGTAGATGGACTGCGAATAGGTAAAGCCTTCATATTCCAGCTGTTCGATCAGGCCCTGCCGCGAAAAAGACATGGTGCTCAGATATTGGCGCGCTGCAAGAACGGCCTGTTCGTCCCAATCGGCGCCGCAGTGGTCCAGCGCGTACTGTATCTCGCCGGAACTGAAACCTTCATATTCTAATTGTTCGCCTAATCCTTCACGGGAAAACCCGCCGACGTAAGTTAAGTATTCCAGAGCCTTTTGCAAGGCGTTTTCTTCTCCCAGCGTTGCGGTATCCGTATAAACGGGAGTATTGTCAACCGGTTCGCTTTCCGGTCCTTCTTCCGGTTTTTTCTCCTGTCCCATCTGAATATCGTTTACAATCGCAATTTTCAAAAAAGCGGCGGGAACGGTTTCACCCTGGACGGACGCTGTTTCAGCGCCATAGCATACCATTTGCACAGCGAGCCCCGGGCTTTCCTGCACGGCGTTGTAAAAATCAGAACTGGAATCCCATTCGCAGAAAATATACCAGTCGGATCCGGATTCTGCCTCCACCTTGACGCAGAAATAGCGGTCGGAATAGTTCCCAGGCACTTCGGGTTCGCTACTTGTCTCCAGCGCCGCGCTCCCTTCCAGGCTGAACTGCATATATTCAGGATTTTCCCCTTCCTGAAGAAGGTCTTCAATCTCCGTATAGGTAAAGCGGATGTTGTCCCGTTCCAAAATGGTTTGAAAATCGGCGGCTGTGCCGTTTCGCGATGTCCGCCGGTAAATTTGCCCGTTTGATTCCAGGCAGAAACCCTTTTTCTGCACAATGAATTTTTGATCGCCAATGTAGAAAATCCCGCGGGAGGGCGTATAACCGATCTGCACGTCCCCCTGCGCTGTGTCCCTGGCGACGCCGTAATCGAGGATCAGTTGGCCGTCTGTTCCGCCGCCCTCCGGCGTCCAGACACCGCTGATGCTGGCGGCCATCTGCTCGGCGCTGTCGTAGATCATGCGGGAGGACAGGATGGAGCGGTTGATCCCGGTGGCAATGGAGAAGGCGGCGATCAGCACGAGGACCACAAGCCCTGCCGTTATTATTCTCCGCCTGCTTTTCTTTTTCCGCTTTTCCTCCTGGGCGCGCATCTCTTCATTCTGGATCCGTTCCTTTTCTTCCATCCAGCGCTGGTGTTCCACCTCTTTTTTCTGTTTTTCGTGAGCCAGGCGTATGATTTGTTCCAGGCTGGAAAAATTTTGAAGCCTGCTGCGGTGTATCCTGCACCGCACGCAGTTTTCCTGCTCTGGTTCGTTCCATCTGCCGCAAATGCATACCCAGCCATCCTCCTGCGGCTCATAAAGGCAGACGGCGGATTTCTCTATCTCCTGCAAATACTGAAGGGCCAGACCTTCCTCCCCGCCCCTGCTTAACTGGGAAATTTGATAGGGATGCGGCAGCGCTTCGTTGTGAAAATGGATGCTGCCGTCCGCAAAAGCGGTCTTTTCCTCCTGTAAAAAGAGAGTGCGTATTTCTGCACCCAACAAGGGAAAAGTAAAGTCAGGACTCTGTACGCCAGGCGAAATATTCAAATCCTGCAGCAAAACAGTAAATGTAGAAGAACCGTTGATCAGCACACGTTCCCCAAAGATGTTTGTTCCATATCCACGCAGCCTGGCTGCCCGCAGGGTTTTATCGGCTACATTTCGAAACTGCACATGCCCAAACGATTGCCCGTTTTTGACCTCCACCTGACAGAGGATTTCTTCCAGCATGGCATTCTGATCGACTGCTTTCTGTACAGTTTGCATGTATATTCCCTCCTCACTGTGTTCCGGGGCGGCCCGGTGTGAAAAAGTCCGTTTCATTTTCGGGGGTCAGGTGCGCCGGTTCGGCACACATCTCCCTTTTTCGCCGGCCGGGCGCCGGTTCAGAAATCTGCAGCTGAAAGCGTGTGTTATAACGCAGGAGTTCCGCCGCCATCGTTTTGTTCAGGCTGATCGAAGGAGACGGTGACGCTGTAGGCGGACGGGGCCGGCTGTTCCTCGCGCGCAGGCGCACAGCCGCACGGTGAAGAGGCTTTCGGCGTGCGCACGAACAGAATGGTTCCCGTGCAAAGCAGGACAACAGCTCCCAGCGCGGCTGCCGAACCGATGGTGGAATATCCTGTGAAATAGGTGCCGTTGATGATGTAGTTGTAGGCGTCTCCGCCTACATAAGCGTACTGGTTGAGGGAGGGGTACGATTCACTGCGGTAGTAGTCGTTTTTCAGGGCAAACCCCTTCGCGAAAGACAGACAGGACAGAACAATCAGGACGGCAGAGAGAATCCAGAACCCCACGGCAGCTTTTTTCATTTTAAAAGAACACCACCTTTTCTTGTTTTTTCTAGTATAGCAGATCCAAATACAAGATTCAACTATTAGTTGTTTTAATTAAACCTAAAGTTTTTTGTAATCATGTAAGATGAATATAAATCAGGGCGCGAAGGAGGGGAGTGCAGTGGAACATCCAAACGAAAAGCTCGGGGAGAAAATCCGGATGTATCGGACGGCCATCAATCTGACGCAGGCCGAATTCGCGCGCAGGCTTGGCGTGACCGGCGCTTCCGTCTCCGCCTATGAAAACGGCATCCGCAGCCCTTCTTTCGATGTTTTGCTCAAGATTTCCACCATTTTGGGGATTTCCACGGATGAACTTTTGGGGCGAAAAAAAGAGACGGTGCAGATGCTCGATGTGTCCGGCCTGAACGAGCAGCAGCTTTCCTCCCTCCGGCAGATGGTTGCCTTTTTCCGGAAGTACAACAAGATGTATGAAGCCCTTTCCAGTGAGCCGGGAAGCAAAAACGTGCTCAACTCTCTGTTGAACGAATAGCTGATATTTCAATATGAGCTTTTTCTGTGACGCGCTTGTGATGCACCGGCTTTCGGGCGCGCAAAAAGCCGCCCTCTCCCGGTTCCCCGGGAGGAGGCGGCCTGCTTTTGTGCCGGGAGGATAACCGCGCCCGAAACGGGCGGGGGTCCCGCGTTATTCCGCGGCGGCGGCAGACTGGGCGCTTTCCAGAATGGAATCCATGCTGAACAGCGCCTGCCCGTCGGAGACGACGGTGGGCAGCTTGCCGTCCCACTTGTCAATGAATTCCATCATGATCATCTCGTCCGTCAGCTCCTGCGATTTCAGGCGGTAGCTTTCGGCTTCGGCCTGCGCCTGGGTGATCGCCTGCTCGGCCTCCACCTTCACGCGCGCCAGGTCCTGCTCCGCCTTCAGGGCGTTCTGCTGGGCCGTCTGTTTGGCTTCGATGGCGGCGTTGAACTCTTCGGAAAACTGGAAATCCACAATGTTCACGCTCTCGGTGGAAAAGCCGTAAGGCACGAGCTTTTCGCTGATGTTCTGCTGCATCTCGTTGCCCACCGTCTGGCGCATGGTGATGAGCTCTTCGGCTGTGTACTGGGCCATCACCGATTTCACGGCCTCCTGGATGGCCGGGATGACGACGACGTTCTCATAGTTCACGCCAATGTTCTGATACACGTTGGCGGCGCTCTGGCTGTCGATGCGGTAGTTGAGGGCCACGGTGCTGTTCACCGTCTGCAGATCCTGCGACGCGCTGTTCGACGTGACCTCCGCCTTCATCACCTGGTTGTTGATGTCCACCACGCGCGTCACAAAGGGCAGCACTACGTGCAGGCCCTCGCTGAGCACCTGCTGGTCCACGGCGCCGAAGCGCGTGACAACGCCGGTGTGGCCTGCCGGCACGGCGTGCAGCGAGTTGGCGCCCACAAACACGAGGGCGGCGGCGAGCACGATGCCCACCACGGCGCGGCGCACGGTTTTGCCGTTCGGCATGGGAAAATTGTTGTTCATGTGTTTCTTCCTCTCCATTCGTCAGATATCCCGCGAGGGGGTATGGCACCTCCCCTTCCGGCCGCATGCGCTTTTCCTTAAGGTCCGTGAATGGGGTGATGAGATGATCATACCGGAAAGCGGCGGAAAACACAACGGCGCTTTTGGGCCGTTTCCGGCTGTTTCAGCCTTTTTTGGCAGGCGGCGGCGCGTGGCCTTCCCCGCTTGCAGGGGGGAGAGCCCCCGCCTGCCCGCGCGCGCTCCCCGCCGCCGCGCTTGTATTCCCCGCCCGTTCGTTTTATAATAGAGGGAGTTTTTTGATTGGCAGCCGCCGTCGCCCCGCCGGGGCGGGAAGGAGGAAAGGCGGACATGCAGTTTTTTGCCTGCGGCGTGAGCTTCCGTGAGACGCCGCTTGCTTTGCGCGCCAGGGCTTCGTTCACCGATACACAAAAGCTGGAGGCGATCGATCGGCTGGCCGCCGCCGGCGCAGCCCAGGCGGCCGTGCTCTCCACCTGCAACCGGAGCGAGATCTATCTCTTCGCCGGGGAGGGGGAGGAGGCGGCGCGCGCCCTGTTTCTCGAGCGGGAACCGGCGCTCGCGCCCACGCTCTTCAGCCTGCGCGGCCGGGAGGCCGTCGCCCACCTGTTCGAGGTGGCCGCGGGCCTCGACTCCCTCGTGCTGGGGGAGGACCAGATCCTCGGCCAGGTGCAGGAAGCGCTGGCCTGCGCGCGCGGCGCCGGTTCGGCCGGGAAGGAGCTCACGCGCGTGTTTCTCTCCGCCGTCACAGCGGCCAAGCAGGTGAAAACCTCGCTGCACATCAGCGAAAACCCGCTCTCGCTCTGCTCCATCGGCGTGCGCCGCCTGCAGGCGGCCGGGGCGGTGCAGGATCAGCCCGCGCTCGTCATCGGCAGCGGGAAGATGGCGCGCCTCGCGCTGCGCTACCTCGCGGACGTCGGCGCCGCCTCGCTCACGGTGTGCAGCCGCAGCATGGACCACGCCCTCGCGCTGCGCGGGGAGTTCCCCGGCCTGTGTGTGCGGCCGTTCGCGGAGCGGTATGAGGCGGCGCGCGATTGCCGTGTGATCGTCTCGGCCACGTCGGCGCCGCACACGGTGCTGCGGGAGGGGGAGATGCCCCGGGCGGGTGGCCCCCTGTTCCTGCTCGACCTCGCCGTGCCGCGCGACATCGACCCGGCGATCGGCGAGCGGCCGGGCGTCGAGCTGTTCGACGTGGATTCCCTGCGGCAGACGGCGGAGGAAAACAGGGAGCACCGCCGCGCGCTCGAAGCGCAGGGCCGCGCCATGCTCGATCGGGCCGTGGACGAGACGATGGACTGGCTCGCCTCCGTGCGCGTGGACGGCGCGGTGCAGAGCCTGCAGGCGCTTTGCCGCGAGGCGGAGGAGGACACCTGCTCCCTGCTCGAGCGGAAGCTGCAGCTCGGCGAGCACGAGAAGCAGATCCTGCGCAAGTTCGTGCACGCGGGCATGCGCCGCCTCGTGCGCCAGCCCATCCTCACGCTCAAGAGCCTGCGCGGCGAGAGCGAGCAGGAGCAGGCGCTGCGCGCCGTGGAAAAGCTTTACGGCTGGGAGGAGGAAGAATCATGACCATCAGGCTGGGAACGAGGGGGTCCAAGCTCGCCCTCGCGCAGGCGGAGGCCGTGGCGGGCCGCCTGCGGGAAAACGGCTGCGCGTGCGAGCTCGTCACCATCCGCACAAGGGGGGACGCGGTGCAGGACCGGCCGCTCTCCGAGCTCGGCGCCGTGGGCGTGTTTGCCGGGGAGATTGAGCGCGCCCTGCTCGAAGGTTCGATCGATCTCGCGGTGCACAGCCTCAAGGATTTGCCGGGCGAACTGGCGCCCGGCCTGCGCCTCTCGCGCTTCTGGAAGCGGGAGGATCCGCGCGACGCCCTCGTGCTGCGGCCGGGCGTCAGCCCCGCCGATCTGCCGGAGGACGCCGTCATCGCCACAGGCAGCGCGCGGCGCGCGGCCCAGCTTCTGCTGCTGCGCCCGCGGCTGCGCGTGGCGGGCGTGCGCGGCAACGTGGACACAAGGCTGCACAAGCTCGACACGGGCGAGGCGGACGGCCTCATCCTGGCGGCGGCCGGGCTGCGGAGGCTCGGCCTTGAAGGCCGCGTGACGCGGCTTTTCGATCCGCAGCGCGAGATGGTGCCCGCCTGCGGCCAGGGCGCGCTGGCGCTGGAAAGCCGCGCGTCCGACGCGTCGCTCGCCGCCCTGCTCGCCGGCCTTGCCGATGAGGAGACGGATCGCTGCGTCTCGGCGGAGCGCGCCTTTTTGCAGGCCGCGGGCGGCGGCTGTCACGCGCCCGCCGGGGCGTATGCCCGGCTGTGCGAAGGGAAACTGGAGCTCACGGCCTTCCTCGGCGGCGAAGCGGGCGGCGGCGTGCGCCGCACTGTCTGCGGCCCGGCGGAGCAGGGCGAGGCGCTGGCGCGCTGCCTGGCGCAGGAGCTCCGCGTTTCGCTTGCGGAAGGGGGAAGGGCGTAATGGGCACGGTCTATCTCGTGGGCGCGGGTCCGGGGGATCCCGGCCTTCTCACGCAGCGCGGCCTTTCGCTGCTGCGCCGCGCCGACTGCGTCGTCTATGATTCGCTGGCCGGGCCGCTCCTTCTGGCGGAGACGAAGCCGGGCTGCGAGCTGATCCACGCCGGCAAACGCGCAGGGCGCCATGCCATGGAGCAGGACGCGATCAACCGCCTCCTCGCGGAGAAGGGCCGCCAGGATGCATGCGTGGTGCGGCTCAAGGGCGGCGACAGCTTTGTCTTCGGCCGCGGCGGCGAGGAGGGGCTGTACCTGCGCGAGCAGGGCGTCCCGTTTGAAGTGGTGCCGGGCGTGACCTCGGCCATTGCGGGCCCGGCGCGCGCCGGGATCCCCGTGACGCACCGCGGCATGGCGCGCGGCTTCCGCGTGATGACGGCGCACGACAGCGGCGGCCTCGCCAATCTCGACTTCGATTCCCTGGCGCACACCACGGACACGCTCGTGTTCCTCATGGGTCTGGGGCTGCTGGGGGAGATCGCGTCGCGCCTGATCGGCGCCGGCATGGATCCGCAGACGCCCGCCGCCGTAATTGAGAACGCGACGCTGCCGCAGCAGCGCACGGTGCGTGCGGCGCTGGCCGATCTGGGGCGGTGCGCCCGGGAAGCGCATGTGCGTGCCCCGGCGCTCATCGTGGTGGGGCGGACGGTGTCGCTGGCCGATCGCCTTGCCCCGCCTGCGCCGCGCGGCCTTGCCGGTGCGCGGATCCTGCTGCCGTGCGTGGGGGAGCTGCCCTCGCGGCTCGGCGAGCGGCTGCGCGCGCGCGGCGCGGCGGTGGAGGAACTGGCCGTCTGCCGCGTGGAGGAAAAGACCGGCGCGGTGCGGCGGGAAGCCGTCGGTGCGGCGGACGCCGTGGCCTTCACGAGCCGGCGCGCCGTGCAGCTCTTTTTCGGTGCGCTGTTCGGCCTGGGGCTGGACGCCCGCGCGCTGGCGGGCAGGCGGATCGCCGCCGTCGGCCCCGGCACACAGGAGGCGCTGCGCGCGTTCGGCCTTCTGGCGGACTGCGTGCCGCCGGTGCACACGGGCGAGGCGCTCGGCGCGCTCCTGCGCGAAACACTGCCGCGCGGGGCGCGCGTGCTCTTCCCGCGGGCGGCGGGCGCTTCCGGTGCGCTGCGGCAGGCGCTTGCCGGTTGGGCGCAGGTGGAGGACCCGGTGCTGTATGAGACGGTGCCCTGCCTGAGCGCGGAGGCAGCCGCGGCCACGCTGGACGGCCGCTCCTTCGACGCGGCCGTGTTCACCTCGGGCTCCGCCGTGCGGGCGCTGCTCGGCGTGTGGAAGCTGCCGGAGGGCTGCCGTACGCTGGCCATCGGGCCGAAGACGGCCGCCCGGCTCGAAGCGTGCGGCGTGGCGTGCGCGGAATCGCCGCACGCCGATCTGGAGGGCATTCTGGAAAAACTGGAGGAATGGTTTCATGCATAACGAGGAAAGACGCACTGCCGGCAGACTGTATGATCCGGGCGATCCGGAGATCCTGGCAAAGCAGGCGAAGGCACTCGACGACATTTATGAATACAATCAGACGCGCCCCGTGCAGGAGGAGCTGCGGCAGTCGCTGCTCCGAAAGATCTTCGCGGAGGTGGGCGACGGCTGCCACGTGGAGCCGCCGCTGCGCGCAAACTGGGGCGCGAACACGCATCTGGGCGATAGCGTGTATGTGAACTTCAATCTCACGCTCGTGGACGACACCGACATCTACATCGGCAGCCACACGATGATCGCGCCGAACGTCGTGATCGACGCGGCCACCCATCCCATCTCGCCGGAACTGAGGAAGCGCGGGCTGCAGTACAACCTGCCGGTGCGCATCGGCGAGAACGTGTGGATCGGCGCGGGGGCGATCATCCTGCCGGGCGTCGCCATCGGCGACAACGCCGTGATCGGCGCGGGCAGCGTCGTCACGCACGACATTCCCGCCAATGTGGTGGCCGTGGGCTCGCCGTGCCGCGTGCTGCGGGAGATCGGAGAGGAGGACCGGCAGTATGACCGCCATGGCATGAAGATTGACGTGCCGGAAGAACAGGAGGAATAAGAACATGTACAGAGGAAGAAGACTGCGCGCCACGCCCGTGTCGCGGGCGCTGATCCGCGAGACGAGCCTTTCCGTTTCCGATCTCGTGCTGCCGCTGTTTGTCGTGGAGGGGGAGGGCATCTGCCGTGAGATCCCCTCGCTGCCGGGCGTGTTCCACTATTCCGTCGACCGGCTCGACGGAATAGTGGAGCAGATGCGCGCCTGCGGCGTCTCCGCCTGCCTGCTGTTCGGCATCCCGGATCACAAGGATGCGTGCGGCAGCTCGGCCTATGAGGAGAACGGCATCGTGCAGCGGGCCATGCGCCGCCTGCGCGCGCTGTGGCCGGAGCTCTACATCATCGGCGACGTGTGCCTGTGCGAATATACCGACCACGGCCACTGCGGCCTGCTCGACGGCTGCGGCCATGTGCTGAACGACGAGACGCTGCCTGTGCTGGCGCGCGTCGCCGTGAGTTACGCCCGCGCCGGGGCGGACATGGTGGCCCCCAGCGACATGATGGACGGCCATGTCGCCGCCATCCGCGCCGCGCTCGACGAAGCGGGCTTCGGCAATGTGGCCGTTATGGGCTACAGCGCAAAGTACGCCTCCGCCTTCTACGGCCCGTTCCGCGAGGCGGCCGGTTCCGCCCCGTCCTTCGGCGACCGCAAGTCCTATCAGATGGACCCGGCCAACGGCCGCGAGGCGCTGCGCGAGATCGCCGCGGATCTCGACGAGGGGGCCGACGTCATCATGGTGAAGCCTGCGCTCGCCTATCTCGATGTGATCCGCGAAGCCAGCCGCACGTTCAACGCGCCGCTGGCGGCCTACTGCGTGAGCGGCGAGTACGCCATGCTCCGCCTGGCCGTAGACCATGGCGTGCTGGCCGAGAGCGCCGTGTGGGAATCGCTGTTGGCCGTGAAGCGCGCCGGCGCCAAGATCATCATCACCTACAGCGCGCTCGACGCGGCACGCCGCATCAAGGAGGGATTGCTGTGAAACGCGACGCTTCCGCTGCCGCCTACGCGCGCGCCTGCCGCGTGCTGCCGGGCGGCGTGAATTCGCCGGTGCGCGCCTTCCGCGCCGTGGGTGTGCCGCCCGTGTTCGCCGCGCGGGCCAGAGGCTCCCGTGTGTGGGACGAGGACGGCAACGAGTACATCGACTACATCTGCTCCTTCGGCCCCATGATCTTCGGCCACGCGCCCGATTTTCTCCTCGAAGGAATGGAGGAGGCCGCAGCCCACGGCCTGAGCTACGGGCTGCCCACCGTGCGCGAGATCGAGATGGCCGAGCAGATCACGGCCGCCTATCCCGCCGCCGAGATGGTGCGCATGGTCAACTCCGGCACGGAGGCCACAATGAGCGCCATCCGCGTGGCGCGCGGCTACACCGGGCGCGACAAGTTTATCAAGTTCGAGGGCTGTTACCACGGCCATAGCGACTGCCTGCTCGTGCAGGCCGGGTCCGGCGCGCTCACCTACGGCGTGCCCACCAGCCCCGGCGTGCCGGCAGAGGTTGTGCGCGATACGATCGTCTGCCGCTATAACGACCTGGAGTCTGTGCGCGAGGCCTTCGTGCAGAACCCGGGCGAGATCGCGGCCGTCATCGTGGAGCCAGTGGCCGGAAACATGGGCGTCGTGCCGCCGAAGCCCGGTTTCCTGCAGGGACTGCGGGAGATCTGCACGCGCGAGGGCGCGGCCCTTCTCTTCGACGAGGTGATCACCGGCTTCCGCCTTGCATACGGCGGGGCGGCGGAGCGGTTCGGCGTGAAGCCGGACCTCGTCTGCTTCGGCAAGATCATCGGCGCGGGCATGCCGGTGGGCGCTTACGGCGGCCGCCGCGAGCTCATGGAGTACGTCTCCCCCACGGGCCCGGTGTACCAGGCGGGCACGCTCTCCGGCAACCCGCTCGCCATGTTCCTGGGATTGCGGCAGCTGCGCATGCTGGAAAGCCGCCGCGAGGTGTATCAGGAGCTGGAGGACAACGCCGCGTTCTTCGAATCGGAGCTGCGCGCGGCGCTCGATCGCCTCGGCCTGCCGTTCTGTGTGAACCGCGCCGGGTCCATCCTGTCGCTGTTCTTCACGCAGGGGCCGGTGGAGAGCTATGACGACGTCAGCCGCTGCGACACGGAGCGCTTTGCCCGCTATGACCGTGCGCTGCTCGAGCGCGGCGTGCTGGCTGCGCCCTCGCAGTTTGAGGCGCTGTTCCTCTCCGCCGCGCACTCGCGCAATGATCTGGCGCGCACGGCCCGCGCCATGGAGGAAGCGCTGGCCGCTTCCGCGGAGGGCTGAAGCCGTGGCGCTCTGCGTGCAGCTCTTTCTCGAGGGGGCGCGCGTCCTCGTGGTGGGCGGCGGGCGCCTGGCCGCCCGCCGCGCCCGGCAGCTGCGCGGGGAGGGCGCACGGGTGACCGTCCTCTCGCCGTCCTTCCTGCCGGAGCTGGAAGCGGGCGGTTTTGATCTGATCCGCGCGCCGTACAGCCCCGATTACCTGGAGGGCTGCCTGCTCGCGGCCGCGGCCGCCGCGCCGGAGGTCAACCGCCGCCTCGCGCGCGACGCCGCCGCGCGCGGCATCCTCACGCTGGCTGCCGCGCCGGGGGAGGGGGCCGCCGCCCGCGTGATGAAGGCGGGGCAGGAGGGCGTCGTCACAATCGCCTGCGCCACGGGCGGCGCGTTCCCGGCCGCGAACGGGCAGCTCCTCGCGGATCTGCGGCGGGCGGCCGTTCCGTGGGCCGAAAAGCTGCCGCTTCTCGGCGAGATCCGCCGCCTGCTCCTCGCGCAGGAAGGCAGGGATGCCGGCCCGCTGCTGCGCGGACTCGCGGAAAAACCGGCCGGCGAGCTGGAAGCGCTGCTGCACAGCCTGCGGGAAGCGGCGGGACAGGGCGGAAAAAGCGGGCGGCCTGCCTGAGCAGACCGCCCGCTTTTGTTCTTTTTTCCTTCAGGGGAGACGCGTTCTCTCAGCAGCTTGCGCCGCCGATCGTCTCCTGCTCGAGGATCTCTTCCTTGCGCTTGAGCAGGTTGTCGGAGATCAGCATCTTCTCCACCTTTGCCGCGCCGAGGCGATCGACCGTCATGCCGAAGCGTTCGCCCGTTTCGCCCTTGCTCTTGAAGAGCAGGATGGCCTTCTCCACCACGTCGAGCGCTTCCTCGCGGGTGAACAGCTTGGAGAGCGGCGTGCCGATGCGCACCTTCTTGCCCCAGCGCCCGCCGACGTACACCTTGTAGAGCGTCTCCGTCTCTTCCATGGCGCCGAAGGGGCAGGCGTGGCGGCAGCGGCCGCAGTTGTTGCATGTTTCGCGGTCAAAGGCCGGCTGCGTGCCGCCGGCCTCGACGGCCTTCATCGGGCAGCTTGCCTGCACGGCGCACTTGGCGCAGGAGCGGCACTTTTCCGGGTTGAATTTCGGCACGCGCTGGCCCACGATGCCCAGGTCGTTCAGGTCGGGCTTCATGCAGTTGTTCGGGCAGCCGCCCACGGCAATCTTGAATTTGTGGGGCAGCGTGACGCCGGCATAGCCCACAAAGAAACGGTCGTGGATCTCCTTGGCGAGCGCCTGCGTGTCATACAGGCCGAACACGCACGTCGTGCCCTTGCAGGATACGACGGGGCGCACGCGGGAGCCGGTGCCGCCGGTGACGAGGCCGTCCTGTGCGATGAAGGCCTTGAAGTCCTCGATCTTCTCATAGGGGATGCCCGGCAGCTCCACCGTCAGGCGGGAGGTGAACGCCACCTTGCCGTCGCCGAACTGCTCGGCAGCCTCGCCGAGGCGGCGGGCCTGGGCGGCGGTGATCACACCGTTTTCGGTGATGACGCGGGCGGAGAAATTCTCCGTGCCGCGGTTGAGCAGGAAACCCTGCCCCTTGACGCGTTTGATATCGTTCGGGGAAATGGACATGCTTTGCGCCTCCGTTCTTTCTCTTTCCTGCGCGGGGCGGCCCCGCGCGGTTTGTCAAATTTCGTAGCAGGGGTGATCGGGAGCCTTCTGCTCCTTCGTCACAAGGCTGTAGAAGCGGTAACCGCCCGTGAGGTTGTAGCAGTCGAAGCCGTGGCCCGAAAGGATGCGGCACGCCAGATAGCTGCGCAGGCCGCTCTGGCAGTGCACATAGATCGGCTTGGACGGGTCGAGCTCATCGAGGTGCTGGCGCAGCTCGTCGAGCGGGATGCCGGTGAATCCGTCGATGGCGCCGGCGGCGCGTTCCGCGGGGGTGCGCACGTCCAGCAGCGTCACGCTGCCGTCGCGCGGGAGCGTGGCCACGTCGTGCCAGTGGAACGTCTTCACCTTGCCGGTGAGCACATTCTCGATGGCGTAGCCGGCATAGTTCACCGGATCCTTCGCGGAGCCGAACGGCGGGGCGTAGCACAGCTCGAGCTCCGTGAGGTCGAAGGCCGTCATGTTGGCGCGGATCGCCGTGGCCAGCACGTCGCAGCGCTTGTCGACGCCGTCGTAGCCGATGAGCTGCGCGCCCAGCAGGCGGCCGGTGCCCTTCTCATAGAGCACCTTCATCGAGATGCCGTGGCCGCCCGGGTAATAGGAAGCGTGGGACTGGTTGTAGGTGTACATCTTGTCGTAGTCGAGCCCGGCGGCCTGGGCGGCGCGCTCGTTCAGGCCCGTCATGGCGATCGTCATGTCGAAGAGCTTGAGCACGGAGGAACCCTGCGTGCCCTTGTATTCGCTCGGGAAGCCGCAGATGTTGTCTGCGGCGATGCGGCCCTGCTTGTTGGCCGGGCCGGCCAGCGGCACATAGCCGGGCTGCTTCGTGACAAAATCGGTGATCTGCACGGCGTCGCCCACGGCGTAGATGTTCTCATCGGATGTGTGCATGCGGCTGTCCACCAGGATGGCGCCGCGCGGGCTGCACGCGAGGCCGGCCGCTTTGGCGAGCGCCGTATCCGGCCGCACGCCCACGGAGAGGATCACCATGTCCGTCTCGATCTCGCCCTCGTTGAGCTTCACGGTGAGCTTGCCGCCCGCGCCTTCCTCCACGGCCTTCACGCCGTTCTTCAGCACAAGGTTCAGCCCCTGGCTGCGCGCGTACTGGTGCACCTCGCAGGCCATGTCGAAGTCCAGCGGGGCAATGAGGTGGTCGCTCAGCTCCACGATGGTCGTCTCCACGCCGCTCTGCTTCAGGTTCTCGGCCATCTCCACGCCGATGTACCCGCCGCCGATGACGACGGCGCTGTCCGGGAATTCCTCATCCACATAGTCGCGGATGCGCACGGCGTCCGGGATGGTGCGCAGCGTGAACACGCGGCCGTTCGGCAGGCCGGGCAGCGGCGGCTGCACCGGCTCCGCGCCGGGGGAGAGGATGAGCTTGTCATACGATTCCGTGTAGGTGCCGTCCGCGGTGCGCACCTCCACGGTCTTTTCGGCGGGGTGCACAGCCGTCACTTCGCTGTTCACACGCACGTCGATGCCGAAGCGCGTGCGGAAGCTTTCCGGCGTCTGCAGCGTGAGGGCCGATTTCTTCGTGATCGCGCCGCCAACGTAGTACGGCAGGCCGCAATTGGCGAAGGAAATATAGGCGCCCCGCTCGAGCAGGATGATCTCGGCGTTCTCATCGAGACGGCGCAGGCGTGCCGCGGCGGAAGCGCCGCCGGCCACACCGCCCACAATGACTACCTTCATAACGGTTGACCTCCTTTTTGAAATTGGGGAGAAGACACCGGTCCGGCAGCAGGTGCCGCCGGACCGGTGCCGCCGGAGCAGCCCGCGGCCGCTTCGGCTTCTACCAATAGAGTACCATGTTTTTGCGGATTTGTAAAATTGTTTTTGCGCGTTTATCAGAAAAAACAGAATCTGCTGCGCGCCGCGCAGCGAGAGAGGAGAATGGCCATGAACGGGGATCTGATGCGCAGGCTGCGCGAAATTACGGCCGAGGAACGGGAGCTGCTCAGCACGGGGGGCGGCATCCGGCGGGAGCGCTATTCCGCGGACGGCGAGTTCACCGTGGAGAGCGACCGGCTCATCGGCAGCGGCAGGCTGATGGACGTTTCCACCCACACGCGGTTCGCCTATTTCCCGCGCCACCGCCACAATTATGTGGAGCTCATGTATGTGTGCGCAGGCAGCATCACGCACATCCTCGGCGGCAGCAGGACGGTGGTGCTCCGGGAAGGCGATCTGCTGTTTCTCAACCAGTCGTGCCAGCACGAGATCCTGCCGGCGGGGGAGGGGGACATCGGCGTGAACATCATTGTGCGGCCGCAGTTCTTCCACACGGCCTTCGGCATGATGGAGGAGGGAGGCAGCCTGAGCGATTTCCTCTTCCACTGCCTCACGAAGGAGGCGCCGGAGCCGCTCTCCCTGCGGTTTTCCACAGCCGGCATCGTGCCTGTGCAGAACCTGATCGAAAACCTGATCTGGGCCGCCGTCTACCGCGACGAGCCGGACAGCCGCGCGAGCCAGCTCACCATGGGCCTGTTGCTTTTGCAGCTGCTGCGCCACTGCGATCCCCAGCCGGAGGGCGCCGCCGTGGACGGCACCGTCCTGCGCGCCCTGCGCTATATCGAGGATCAATACGCCACCGCCAGCCTGGAAGCCTTTGCCCGTGCGGAAAACCGGCCTGCCGCCGAAGTGAGCCGCGCCGTGCACCGCGAAACGGGCTCCACCTTCAAGGAGCTGCTGCAGCGCAGGCGGTTTGCACAGGCGGCGTCGCTGCTGCAGACGACGTCGCTCTCCGCCGCGGACGTGGCCTACGCCGTGGGCTACAGCAACACGAGTTATTTTCACCGCCGGTTCCGCGAACTCTACGGCATGAGCCCGCGGGAATACCGGCAGACCGCCCGCGCCGGGGCCCACAAATAAGGACGCATTTTTTTGCAAGCCGCGTCCTTTCCTTTTCCGTTTTCCGGGGTTAGAATAAAGCCAGAAAAGGCCGCGGGCCGCCGGGATCGGCCCGGCGCGCAGCCGGAAGGAAAGGGGAATGGATATGCCGCAAATCAGCCTTGCCGTGGACATCGGCGCCTCCAGCGGGAAAATGCTGCTCGGCTGGGTGGAGGAGGGCCGCCTGCTCACCGAGGAGGTCTGGCGCTTCCCGAACGGGGCGAAAAAGCAGGGCGGCCGCCGCTGCTGGGATGTGGACGGCCTGTTCGATCAGATCGTGCGGGGCCTTGCGCACTGCGCCGAAATCGGAAAGATCCCGTCGTCCGTGGGCATCGACACGTGGGCGGTGGACTTCGTGCTGATCGGCCGGGACGGACGCCGCCTGGGCGACGCGGTGTGCTACCGCGACCACCGCACCGACGGCATGGACAAAAAGCTGCTCGAAATCCTCTCCGAGGAGGAGCTCTACGCGCGCACCGGCATCCAGAAGCAGATTTTCAACACGATTTACCAGCTTCTTGCCGTGAAGGAGCAGGAGCCGGAGCTGCTCGAGCAGGCGGAGCACCTGCTGCTCATCCCGGATTACCTGCACTACTGCCTCACGGGGCAAATCTGCACGGAGTACACGAACGCCACCACGACGGCCCTCGTCAACGCGCACACGCGCGACTGGGACTGGGAGCTCATCGACCGCCTTGGCCTGCCGCGCCGCCTCTTCTGCAAGCTTGTGCAGCCGGGCGAGCGATTGGGCGATCTCCTGCCGGACGTCGCGCGCCGCGCCGGGTACTCCTGCAGCGTCGTGCTGCCCGCCACGCATGACACCGGTTCCGCCGTGCTGGCCGTGCCCGCGCAGGAGGAAAATTTCCTCTTCCTGAGCTCCGGCACCTGGTCGCTCATCGGCATGGAGCGCTGTGAGCCGGATTGCTCCGCGCAGAGCCGTGCCGCCAATTTCACGAACGAGGGCGGCTACGGCGGCACGATCCGCTATCTGAAAAACATCATGGGCCTGTGGATGATCCAGTCGATCCGCGCCGAGCTGGGCGAGGAGATGACCTTCGCCCGCCTTTCGGAGCTGGCGGAGGAGGCCGGCCCCTTCCCGGCGGAGATCGATGTGGACGATCCCTCCTTCCTCGCGCCGGAGAGCATGAAGGAGGCCGTGCAGGCGTATTGCCGCCGCACCGGCCAGGCCGTGCCGCAGTCGCCGGGCGAGCTCGCCTCCTGTGTGTATGCCGGGCTGGCCGCCCGCTACGGCCAGGCGGTGCGCGAGCTCTTCGCGCTCACCGGCGTCTCCTGCCCGCGCCTCTACATCGTGGGCGGCGGCAGCCGCGACGCGCTGCTCAACCGTCTCACGGCGCAGGCCACCGGCAAGGAGGTGTTCACCGGCCCCTCCGAGGGCACGGCCGTGGGCAACCTGCTGGCCCAGCTGCTGGCGCAGGGCGTGTTCTCCTCCGTGGCGGAGGCGCGCGGGGCCGTGCGCCGCTCCTTCCCCGTCGGCTGTGTGAGGCCGCGGCCGCAATGAATCCGCAGGGAGCGCACGCGCCTTTCTCCGCAAACGCAAGTGAAACATCAAAAAAGGAGGACGATTGAAATGACAAGATATGAGGAAGCCCGCGAACGGTATGCCGTGCTGGGCAGCAACACCGAGCAGGCCATGGAGGAACTGGCCAAAATCCGCATCTCCGTCAACTGCTGGCAGGGGGACGACGTGAAGGGGTTCCTGTTCCGCGATCGCGATCTCTCCGGCGGCATCCAGGCTACCGGCAATTACCCGGGCGCGGCGCGCACGCCGCAGGAGCTGCGCCAGGATATGGAGAAAGCCTTCTCCCTCATCCCGGGCAAGCACAAGGTCAACCTGCACTCCACGTATGCCGACACGGACGAGAAGATCGATCTCGACGCCATCGAGCCGCGCCACTATGAGAGCTGGGTGCAGTGGGCGAAGGAGCAGGATCTCGGCCTCGACTTCAACCCCACGTGCTTCTCCCACGAGAAGGCGGAGAGCGGCTACACGCTCTCGAGCGCGGATGAGTCCATCCGCTCCTTCTGGGTGGAGCACTGCCGCCGCAGCCGCCGCGTGGGCGAGTATTTCGGCAAGGAGCTCGGGCAGAAGTGCGTCACGAACATCTGGGTGCCGGACGGCAGCAAGGATGTCCCCGTGGATCGCTACAGCCCGCGCCTGCGCCTGAAGCAGTCGCTTGACGAGATCTTCGCCGAGCGGCTCGACCCGGCCGCCAACCTCGACGCCGTCGAGAGCAAGCTCTTCGGCATCGGCTCGGAAAGCTACGTCGTGGGCTCGCATGAGTTTTACATGGGCTACGCGATGAAGAACGGCGTGGCCGTCTGCCTCGACGCCGGCCATTTCCACCCCACCGAGGTGATCAGCAACAAGATTTCGTCGCTGCTGCTGTTCAGCAACGAGATGCTGCTGCACGTTTCCCGCCCCGTCCGCTGGGACAGCGACCATGTCGTCATCCTTGACGACGAGCTGCAGGAGATCGCCTTTGAGGTGGTGCGCAACGGCCTGCTGCCGCGCATCCACATCGGCCTCGACTTTTTCGACGCCAGCATCAACCGCGTGGCCGCGTGGGTGATCGGCACGCGCAACATGCAGAAAGCGCTGCTGCGCGCCCTGCTCGAGCCCACCGCCCAGATGAAGCAGCTCGAGCTCGACGGCGATTACACCGCCCGCCTTGCCTACCTCGAGGAGCTTAAGGCCATGCCCTGGCAGGCCGTGTGGGAGGAATTCTGCCGCCGCCAGAACGTGCCCGGCGGCCTCGGCTGGCTGGACGAAGTCCGCGCTTACGAGAAATCCATCCTCGAAAGCCGCGCCTGATCACGGGAAAGAAGGAAAGAGACATGAACCATATTCTGGAAGCGCCTTTTGTGCGCGAAATGTGCCACATCACCGCCAACATGTACCGCATGGGCTGGGACGAGCGCAACGGCGGCAACATCAGCTGGATCCTGGAGGAGACAGCCGTCACGCAGTATCTGGACCCGAACGAGGTGCTGCGCACGCTGCCGCTGAGCTTCGACGCCTCCGCCCTCGCCGGCCGCTATCTGATCGTGACGGGCACGGGCCGCTATTTCCGCAATGTGGAGCGCTGCCCGCAGGAGAACATGGGTGTGATCCGCATCGCGCAGGACGGCCGCAGCTACGACATTCTCTGGGGCTTTGAGCACGGCGGCAAGCCCACCAGCGAACTGCCCACCCACCTGATGAACCACATCGCCCGCCTGCGCGTCGATCCGCAGCACCGCATTGTGATGCACTGCCACCCCGCCAACATCCTGGCCATGACGTATGTCCACGATCTCGACGACCGCGCATTCACGAAAACGCTGTGGCGCATGTCCACCGAGTGCATCGTCGTGTTCCCGGAGGGCATCTCCGTGCTGCCGTGGATGGTGTGCGGCACGAACGAGATCGGCGAGGCCACCGCGGAGAAGATCCGCGACACGCGCATCGTGCTCTGGGCCGCGCACGGCATCTTCGGCACCGGCCGCGACATGGACGAGGTCTTCGGCCTCATCGAGACGGTCGAGAAGGCCGCCGAGATCTACATGAAGATCGGCGGCAGGGAGATCCGCCAGTCGATCACCGACGCAGAGCTCGCCGCCCTGTGCAAGGAGTTTGGCCTCACCCCGCGCGAGGGCTACCTCGATCTCTAAACCGCGCACGCGCAGCGTTCCCGGGCGGCCGGGGTTTCAGGGCGGAAGGCCCTGCGGCCCCGGCCGCTTTTTCCTGCCCGCGCGCGGCGGGAAAAAGCGGAGGGTTCCGCCTTGACTTTACCGCTTTACCTTCCTATAATAATCTCATTCACATTTGCATAAACGCCCCGCCCGGCGCGGGCGGAAAGAAAAGAGGGAAAAAAGCGGATGGAAGGGCTGTCCGTGTTCAACATCCAGCGGTATTCGATCCACGACGGGGACGGCATCCGCACTACGATCTTTTTCAAGGGCTGCCCGCTGCACTGCGCGTGGTGCCACAACCCGGAAAGCTGGAACGCTTCCCCCGAGCTGATGTGGGACGAAGAAAAATGCACGCAGTGCGGCGCGTGCACGGCCGTCTGCCCGCAGGGCGCGGCCCCGGCGGGGAAGGGGCGGATCGACCGGGCGCGCTGCATCGCCTGCGGCGCGTGCGTGGGAGCCTGCCTCGCGGGGGCGCGGCAGATCTCCGGCAGGCGGTATGCGCCGGCCGAGCTCGTGCGGCTCGTCTCCCGCGATTCGATGTTTTACGAGGAATCGGGCGGCGGCGTGACGCTCTCCGGCGGCGAGGTGATGGCGGCCGAGCCGTTTGACGAGGTCGCGGAGCTGTGCCGCCTGCTGAAGGGGGAGGGGATCTCCGTGTTCGTGGATACGTCCGGCATGGCGCCCTTCGGGCGGTTCGAGCGGATCTTGGAAGACGTGGATTGTTTCCTCTACGACATCAAGGCGATGGACCGCGGAAAGCACAAAAAATGGATCGGCGCGGACAACGCCCTGATCCTCGAAAACCTGCGCCGCCTGAGCGACGGCGGCGCGCGCATCCGCCTGCGGCTGCCCCTCGTGGAGGGCGTCAACGCGGAGGAGGAGGACATCGAGCCCGTCATCGGGCTGCTGCGCGGGGGCGTGCGGGCGGAAAAAATCCACCTGCTGCCGTATCACGAGTTCGGCAGGGAAAAATTTGCGCGGCTCGGCCGCGGGTCCGAGCCGTTCGGCGTGCCCTCGCAGGAAAAGCTGGAACGGTTTACGGCGATGTTCCGCGAAGCCGGATACCCGCAGGTTGTCATCGGCGGGTGAAACACTGTTGATCAAAAAGGGAGGAGAACCGGCATGGCACAGGAAGCAAGGACGGCGGAGCAGCACGGCGCGACGGAGCGCGTGCGCCGGCTGCGCGAGGAAAGCCTGAACACGCAGCCGCGCCTCTATATGGAGCGCGCGGTGCTCGAAACGGAAGCATACCGGAAATACGAGGGGACGGTTTCCGTCCCGGAGCTGCGCGCGCTGACGCTGCGGCATTTCTTCGCATACAAGACGATTTCCATTCACAGGGGCGAGCTCATCGTGGGCGAAAAGGGGGACGGGCCGCAGTCCGCGCCCACGTTCCCGGAGCTGTGCTGCCACACGATCGAGGACATGCAGATCATGGATCGGCGCGAGCTCATCCGTTTCGCCGTCACGCCGGAGGATCTGCGCATCCAGAAGGAGGAGATTATCCCCTACTGGGAGAAGCGCTCGATCCGGTACCGGATTCTGAACAGCATGAGCGATGAGTGGAAGGCCGCCTATGAGTGCGGTATCTTTACCGAGTTCATGGAGCAGCGCGGCCCGGGCCACACCGTGGGCTCGAACAAGATCTATCAGAAGGGCTTCCTCGATTACCGGGAGGACATCCGCCGCGCGATGGACGCGCTCGATTTCGTGCACGATAAGGACGCGCTGCACCGGAAGGAGGAGCTCTCCGCGATGTCCATTGCGTGCGAGGCCGTCATGATCCTCGGCCGGCGCTATGAGGCACTCGCGCGGGAGATGGCCGCGGCGGAGACAGACCCGCAGTGGAAGGCCGATCTGCTCACCATCGCGGAGAACTGCGCTGTTGTCCCGGCGCACAAGCCGCAGACGTTCCACCAGGCGCTGCAGATGTACTGGTTCGTGCACCTCGCCGTCACGAGCGAGCTCAACCCCTGGGATTCCTACAGCCCCGGCCGCCTTGACCAGCATGTCTACCCGTTCTACCGCGACGACGTTGCCGCCGGGCGGCTCACGCGGGATCAGGCGCTGGAGCTGCTTGAGTGCCTCTGGGTCAAGTTCAACAACCAGCCCGCCCCGCCGAAGGTGGGCGTCACGCTCAAGGAGAGCGGCACCTACACCGATTTTGCGAACATCAACACCGGCGGCATCGCGCCGGACGGCTCCGACGGCGTCAACGACGTGAGCTATCTCATTCTCGACTGCATGGACGACATGAAGCTGCTCCAGCCGAGCTCGAATGTGCAGATCAGCCGCAAGACGCCGATGAAATTCCTGCTGCGCGCGTGCGAGATCAGCCGCAAGGGCTGGGGACAGCCCGCGTTCTACAACACGGAGGCGATTGTGCAGGAGCTTCTCGCCGCCGGAAAATCGCTCGAGGACGCCCGCCGCGGCGGCACGAGCGGCTGTGTGGAGACGGGCGCGTTCGGCAACGAGGCCTATATCCTCACCGGCTACTTCAACCTTCCGAAAATTCTGGAGCTCACGCTCTACAACGGCTATGATCACGTCGCGGGCCGCCAGCTCGGCCTGCCGCTCGGCAATGCGGAGGATTTCCATTCCTATGAGGAGCTGCTCGACGCCTATCACAAGCAGATCGAGTATTTTCTGGACATCAAGATCCGGGGCAGCAACCTCATCGAGAGCATCTATGCGAATTACATGCCCGTGCCGTTCCTCTCCGTCATCACGAACGACTGCATCGCCACCGGAAAGGACTACAACGCCGGCGGCGCGCGCTACAACACGAGCTATCTGCAGGGCGTGGGCATCGGCACGGTGACCGACAGCCTCGCGGCCATCCGCTTCCAGGTGTTTGACGAGAAGAACATCACGATGCGGGATCTGCTCCGCGCGATGCGCGAGGACTTTGCGAACGACCCGCAGATCCTGAACCTTGTGCAGAACCACAGCCCGAAATACGGCAACGACGACGATTACGCCGACGACATCATGCGCAGCGTGTTTGAGTTTTACCGCGACACCGTCACGGGCCGCCCGAACCAGCGCGGCGGCACTTACCGCGTCAACATGCTCCCCACGACGTGCCATGTCTATTTCGGCGAGGTCATGCTCGCGAGCGCGAACGGCCGCCGCGCCGGGAAACCGGTGAGCGAGGGCATTTCCCCCGAAAAGGGCGCGGACACGAACGGCCCCACCGCGGTGCTGCGCTCCTGCGCGAAGATGGATCACCTGAGCACCGGCGGCACGCTGCTGAACCAGAAGTTCACCCCCTCCGTGGTGGCGGGTGAGACCGGCCTGCGCCAGATGGCGAACCTCATCCGCGCGTATTTCAACATGGACGGCCATCATATCCAGTTCAATGTGATCGATCGCCAGACGCTGCTCGACGCCCAGGCGCACCCCGAGGAGTACAAGGATCTGATCGTCCGTGTGGCGGGCTACAGCGATCATTTCCGCAACCTGAGCCGCGCGCTGCAGGACGAGATCATTGCCCGCACGGAGCAGTCCTTCGCCTGAGGCCGAAACCAAAGCCCGCCCGCTTTCTCGAAAAAGACGGCGGGACACAGAGGGGGCTGTATCAGCCGCCTGCCGCACCCAACATTTGAAAAAAGCCCGAAAGGCAGCCGCACGGAATTTTGCCGGTGCGGCTGCCTCTTTTCTTTTTTTCCGTGGAATATTATAATGGGGAGGAAACGCGAAAAACTGCTGAACCAAGAAGGAAGGATGGACAAGATGAGAGAAAAACGGTTTCCCGGCGTGGCGCAGGCCGTTGCCCCCGTCTGCCTGGGCACGGCCCAGTTCGGCGACTCGACGGGCGAATCGCAGGCCTTCGCCGTGCTCGACGGCTATGCCGCAGCGGGCGGCAATTTCATCGACACGGCAAACTGCTACGGGAAATGGCTTCCGGCCGGCGAGAATGTGAGCGAGCAGATCCTGGGCCGCTGGCTGCGCAGCCGCGGCGGCAGGCATTCCCTGGTGATCTCCACGAAGGGCGGACACCCGCCGTTTTCCGATATGCACGCCAGCCGCCTGCACGAGCGCGAGGTGCGCGCCGATCTTGAGGAAAGCCTTGCCTCCCTTGGGGTGGACGAGGTGGAGATCTACTGGCTTCACCGCGACGATCCCGCCCAGCCGGCCGGGGCGCTCGTGGAGCTGCTGGAAACGCTGCGCCGCGAGGGCCGCATTCTGGCCTACGGCGTCTCGAACTGGTCGACTGCGCGGTTTGCGGAGGCGGCGCAGTATGCCGCCGATCACGGGTACACGGGCTTCTGCGGCCTGCAGAACCAGTGGAGCCTGGCGCGCGTGAACCGCGAACAGATCGCGGATCAGACGCTCGCCTGCATGGACGGGGAGGCTTACCGCCTGTTGCTCGAGCGGCGCGGCAGCCTCGGCATCATGGCCTTCTCCGCCATGGGCAAGGGCTATTTCAGCCGCGCGGCGGCGGGCCGCCTGGCGCCTGGCGCGCTGCGCGAATACCGCAATCCTCTCAACGAAAAGCGGCTGGCCGCGCTGCAGTCGATCGCGCGCGAGCGCGGCGTTTCCGTGGCCGCGCTGGTGCTGGCATGGATGGCCTGCAAGCCCATGGACGCCGTGCCGATCGCCTCCGTCTCCTCCGCGGCGCACCTGCAGGAGCTCACGGAGTCCTTTGACCTCGCCCTCACGGCGGAGGAACTCGAACGGCTCGACGCCGGGGAGGCATTTTGAGCGCCGCGGAGCGGCAGCTGCGGGGGGACGGGCCGCAGTCGCCCCGCAGGATGGAGGAGACGGCGCGGCGCGCCAACCTGCGCCTGAACGCGCACGAGCGGGAGGTGTTCCGCGCGGAATTCGGGAATGTGCTGCATTTTCTCGCCTCCCTGCAGGAGACGGAGGACGGCCCCGCCCGTGTGCTGCCGCCCTGCCTGCGTGCGGACGAGGCGCGCCCCTCCCTTTCGCAGGAGGAGGCGCTGCGCTGCGCGCCCGCGGCTGTAGACGGCTTCTTTGCCCTGCCGGAACAGGAAGGAGGGGAAGAGGATGGCTGAGCTTCCCTCCGCCCTTGCGCTGGGGCAATCGCTGCGGAACCACACCTGCTCCGCGCGCGAGCTCACAGAGTCGTTCCTTGCGGAGATCGATCGCCGCGAGCCGGAGCTGCACGCCTTCCTCACCGTCTCGCGCGAAGAGGCCCTTGCTGCCGCGGACGATGCGGACCGGCGGCTCGCCGCCGGGGAGCCGCTCTCCCCGCTCGACGGCGTGCCCTTTGCGGTGAAGGACAACCTGTGCACGAAAAACGTGCGCACCACCTGCGCGTCCCGCGCGCTCGAGCACTTTGTGCCGCCGTATGACGCCACGGCCGTATCGAGGCTGCGCGCGGCCGGGTGCGTGATGCTGGGCAAGACGAACCTCGACGAATTTGCCATGGGCTGCGACACGGGAAGTTCCGCCTTCGGCCCCACGCGCCATCCGCTCGACCCGGCGCGCGTGCCGGGCGGCAGTTCCGGCGGTTCGGCGGCCGCCGTCGCTTCGTGGGAGGCGCCGCTGGCGCTGGGAAGCGACACGGGCGGGTCTGTGCGTCAGCCGGCCGCCCTGTGCGGCGTCGTGGGGCTGCGCCCCACCTACGGCCGCATCTCGCGTTCCGGGCTTACGGGCTTTGCCCCCTCCTTTGACCAGGTGGGTCTCCTGGCGCGCACGCCGGCCGACTGCGCCGCCCTGCTCGCGCTGACGGCCGGGTTCGATCCGCTCGACGCCACGAGCGCGCGCCGTCCGGCGGAGTCGTTTGCGGATCAGCTGGAGGCTGGCGTGCGCGGGCTGCGCATCGCTTTGCTGCAGGAGGGGCTGGATGAGGCCGGGCCGGCCGTGCGCCGCAGCACGGAGCGCGCCGCCGCCTGCCTCGAATCGCTCGGCGCGCGCGTGGAGCCGCTCTCTCTGCCCTTCCTGCGGGAGATGCTCCCGGCTTACCACATCCTCACCGCGGCGGAGGCTTCCTCCAACCTCGCGCGCTTCGACGGCGTGCGCTACGGCCTGCGCGCCCCGGGCGCCGGCTGGCGGGAATCGATCCGCGAGAGCCGCAGCGCCGGGTTCGGCATGGAGGTGAAGCGCCGCATCCTGCTGGGCACCTTCGTGCTCGAGAAGGAGCAGCGCGACGCATGCTTCTCCCGCGCACAGCGCCTGCGGCGGCGCACGGCGGCCGATCTGCGGGAAGCGCTCGGCCGCTTCGATCTGGTGCTGCTGCCCACCGCGCCGGAAACGGCCTGGCGCTGGGAGGAAGAGCGCGATCCTCTCGCGCTCTACCGCAGCGATCTGTTCACCGTGCCGGCGGCGATCGCCGGGCTGCCCGCCGTCTCCGTGCCGTTCGGCGAGGAGAACGGCCTGCCGATCGGCGTGCAGTTCATGGGCCGCGCGTGGGAGGAAGCGCTGCTGCTGCGCGCCGCCCGGACATTGCTGCAGGAGGTGTGAACGGAATGGGAGAAAACAGGAACCGGCCGGCCGCGTCCTACGAGACGGTGATCGGCCTGGAAACGCACATTGCGCTCAAAACGGAGACGAAGGCGTTCTGCTCCTGCGCGGTGACCTTCGGCGCGGAGCCGAACACGCATTGCTGCCCCGTCTGTCTCGGCATGCCGGGGGCGCTGCCCGTGCTCAATGAGAAGGCGGTGGAGTACGCCGCCAAGGCCGGGCTGCTGCTGCATTGCCGCGTCTCGCTCGTCTCCCACATGGACCGCAAGCAGTATTTTTACCCGGATCTGCCCAAGGGCTACCAGATTTCACAGGATGACGAGCCGCTCTGCACGGACGGCTGGCTCGAGATCCCGGCCGCGGGCGGCGGCAAAAAACGCGTGCGCATCGAGCGCATCCACCTCGAGGAGGATGCCGGAAAGCTGATCCACACGGCGGAGGGTACGCTGATCGACTGCAACCGCTGCGGCGTGCCGCTCATCGAGATTGTCACGAAGCCGGATTTCCGCTCGGCGGAGGAGGTGGTGGCTTACCTGCAGGAGCTGCGGGAGATCATCCGCTTCGCCGGCCTTTCCGACTGCAGGATGAACGAGGGCTCCCTGCGCTGCGACGTGAACCTTTCCCTGCGCCCACGTGGTTCCGAAGAGCTGGGCGAGCGCGCGGAGTTGAAAAACCTGAACAGCTTCCAGTTCGCTGCGAAGGCCATCGCGTTCGAAGAGGAGCGCCAGGCTGCCGTGCTCGCTTCGGGTGGTACGCTCTTCCCGGAAACGCGCGGCTTCTGTGAGGAGACGGGCGAAACGTATGCCATGCGGCGCAAGGAGAGCCAGGACGACTACCGTTTCCTGCCCGAGCCGGATCTGCCGCCTGTCGTCCTCACGCAGGATCAGATCGACCGCTGGCGGAGCGAGCTGCCGGAGCCCCCGGCCGAGCGGCGCGCACGCTACGAATCCGAGTACGGGCTGAGCCATGAGACGGCCGCCCTGCTCACCGTGTCCCGCGCGGCGGCCGACCGCTTTGAGGAGGCTGCGGCGCGCACGCCCTGGGCCCGGCAGCTGGCCAACCTGCTGGCCGCCGATCCGGAGCGGCTTGAAGCGGGCATCCCCGTGGCGGCTCAATCGCTGGCGGAGCTGGCCGCCCTGCTGGGCGAGGGCAGCGTGGGCGCCGCCGCGGCCCGCCGGATTCTGGACGAGATGTGGGCGCATGGCGGCGATCCGCGGGAGATTGCCGCGCGGCTCGGCTTGCTCAAACTCTCGGATCGTGCGTCGCTCCTTCCCTTCGCGGAGCAGGCGGTGGCCGCAAACGGGCGGGCCGCGGCCGATTTCCGCGCCGGGAAAACGGCGGCGCTGCAGGCGCTGCTGGGCGACGTGATGCGCCGCTCGCACGGCCGGGCCGATCCGGCCGCCGCCCGCGCGCTGCTGCTCGAGCTGCTCGGCGGCTGACCGGGGCGCGCGGAAGCTTCAGACGGCGCGGGCCGTGCCGCCGCCCCGGCGGCGGAGCACAAGCCAGATCCCGACGCCCAGCGCGTCCGCGAGGAACCAGCCGATCGGCACCGACCACCAGATCCCTACCACGCCCAGCGCGGGGACGGCGGAGAGCGTGTAGGCCAGCAGGACGCGCGTGCCGAGCGACGCCACCGTGAGCACCACCGACACGCCGGGCCGCCCCAGCGCGCGGTAAAGGCCGTAGAGCAGGAACAGCAGGCCGATCAGGCAATAGAACGAACCCTCAATGCGCAGGTAGCGCGCGCCCTCAGCGAGGGCGGCCGTTTCGGAAGCGTCGAGGAACAGGCCCATGAGCGGCTCCGCGCACACGAACACGATGGCCGAGACGAGCAGGCTGAAGCACAGCGAGAGGGCCGTGGCCGAGCGGATGCCGCTGCGGATCCGCCCCTCCTCCTTCGCGCCGTAATTCTGCGAGATGAAGATGGAGAACGCGTTGCCGAAATCCTGCACCGGCAGATAGGCGAAGGCGTCAATCTTCACCGCCGCCGCGAAGGCCGCCATCACCGTCGTGCCAAAGCTGTTCACCAGCCCCTGCACCGCCAGGATACCCAGGTTCATGATCGACTGCTGCAGGCATGTCAGCGCCGAGAAGCCTGCGATCTCGCGCACACGGCTCCAGCGCAGCCGTGCGTCCTGCCCGCGGCGGAACAGCGCGGGGCAGCGCACGCGCGCATACACGGCGATCCCGAGGGCGGACACGTACTGCGCTATGACCGTGGCGGCAGCCGCGCCCTCCACGCCGAAGCCCAGGCCCGCCACAAACCACAGGTCGAGCGCGATGTTCAGCACGGCGGAAACGGCAAGGAACACGAGCGGGGCTGCCGAGTTCCCGATGGCCCGCAGCACCGAGGCAAAGAAGTTGTAGAGGAACACGGCGATCATGCCGGAAAAGACGATCAGGAGATAGGCGCGCGTGAGGCCCACCAGCTCGGCCGGCGTGCGCAGCGCTGCAATGATGGCGTCCGCACCGAGAAAGACGGCCGCGTTGAGGGCCAGCGTGACGATGCCGAGCAGCGCGAAGGAGGCGAGGATGCCCTCCCGCAGCGAGGGCAGATCCTTCTGCCCGAACCGGATGGAGAACACCGTGCCGCTGCCCATGGCCAGCCCCAGCAGGATGGAGTTCAGGAACGTCATGAGCGTGAACGAGGAGCCCACCGCCGCCAGCGCATTCGCCCCCAGGAACCGGCCGACGATGAGCGTGTCGGCAATGTTGTAGCACTGCTGCAGCAGGTCGCCCAGAATCATCGGCACGGCGAAGCGCAGCATCGTTTTCGTCACGGGGCCTCTCGTGAGCGAACGGCCCGTCGTTTGCTCCATTATGAAACAGCTTCCTTTCGTTTCGGAATCAAAAACTTTCTTTTCGTAATTTCAGTATAGGCACGCGCAGCGGAAATGTCAAGATGGAACGGCGCCGGGGGAATTGCAAAGCGGCGGCGCGTGCGGTAGAATAAAAACGGGGGCGCGCCCGCGCGGGCAGCCGGGCGCGCCGGCCGGGAAAAGGGGGAAACCGGAATGTTTTTGGACGGCCTTGACAAGCTGGACCGCGCCATCGTGCAGCTTTTGATCGGCAACGCGCGCATGTCCTATTCCGAGCTGGGGGAGCGCACGGGAATCTCGCGCGTGGCGGCGAAGATGCGCGTGCGCTCGCTGGAGCAGCGCGGCGTCATCGAGGGCTACACCACGATTGTGAACCCGCAGCGCATCGGCGGGGCGCTCTCGTGCTATTTTGAGATTGAGACAAGGCCGGAGACGCTCGAGGAGGCGATCCGGCAGCTGAAGGAAAACGAAACCGTCACGCAGATTTACCGCGTCACCGGCCGCGACCGCCTGCACGTGCACGCCGTGGCCTCCTCGCAGGAGGAGCTGGAATCGTTCCTCGCGAACGTGATCGACCGGCTTCCCGGCGTGGTGGAGTGCTCCTGCGGGCTGATCCTCTCGCGCGTCAAGGACGTGAAGGGACTCCGGCTCTGACGGGCGGCAAAAAAAGCGTGGACAAACGGCCGCCGCCGCGCTATACTGGTGTCAAACTGCATTTGGCAGGGAGGAGAATACGATGAAAAACGGAAGATGCAAGGTGGTGCTCGTCGGCCTCGGGTTCGGCGGTGCATTCGCGCCCATCTGGAAGGATCACCCGGCGATCACGTCGTTCGGCATCTGCGATCTGGATCGCGGCCTTGCGGAAAAAGTGGCGAAGCTTTACGGGATTGAGAGCGTGTACGATTCCTTTGAGGATGTGCTGGCCGATCCGGAGGTGGACGCCGTCCACCTCGTGACGACGATCCCGGACCACGCGGCCCAGACGGTGCGCGTGCTGCGCGCCGGGAAGCACTGCGCCTGCACGGTGCCCATGGCCACCAGCCTGGAGGATGTGCAGGCCATTCTGGACGCGGAGCGCGAATCCGGCAAGCATTTCATGATGATGGAGACGACGCTCTACACGTATCAGTTCCGCTATGTGCAGAAGATGCTGCGCAGCGGAGAGATGGGCCGCATCCAGTTCCTGCGTGGCTCGCATTATCAGGACATGGAGAACTGGCCGGCCTACTGGAAGGGCCTGCCGCCGTTCTGGTACGGCACGCACGCCGTGGCGCCGCTGGCCGCGCTGGCCGGCGCGCCGATCACGCGCGTGTCCTGCCTCGGCTCCGGCACGATGCGCGAGGAGCTGCGCGCAGGCTACGGCAACCCCTATCCCATCGAGACGGCGCATTTTGTGTTTGCGAACGGCCTTGTGGCGGAGGCGACGCGCTCGCTGTTTGAGACGGCCCGCACCTATCAGGAAGGCCTGTTCGTTTACGGCAGCAAAAAGAGCTTTGAGTGGGGCTTCGGGGACGACGATCCGCCCTATGTGACCTCGCTCCTGCAATCGGACGGCCGTCCGCGCGGCCTGCCGACGCCCGTGGAGGTGATCGACAGCCTGCCGAACGACTGCGAGGAACTGCCGGAACCGCTGCGCCCCTACACCGTGGGCGGGAACTACGATCCCACCAACCCGCAGCTCAGCCTGAAAAAGGGCGCGGGCGGCGGCCACCACGGCTCCCACCCCTATCTGGTGGACGCGTTCGCGCGCTGCATCACGCAGGACACGAAGCCCGCGATCGGCAGCGATTTCGCCGCGAACGTCTCCGCTGCCATCCTGCTGGCGCACGAATCCGCCCTGCGCGGCGGCGAGTGGCTTGACGTGCCCTCCTTCGCGTAAAAAAGGCGGAACAGGGAAGCTGCTGCAAAGGAAAGAGGCAGCGGCAGTCCGCAGAAAATCATAAAGAATCAGAAAACCGGCTCCCGAAGAAAGCTGCTTTCTTCGGGAGCCGGTTTTTTTATATCTTGTTTCGGGAGGCGCTGTTTGCGGCAGTCCCTTTTTTCCGTTTTCTCAGAAGTTTTCGTTCACCGACACAATCGTGTAATATGCCCGCGAGGTGGAGCGGTACACGAAGAGGTAAAACACGGAGAACAGCAGGAAGCAGCAGGCCGTCACCGTGAGCAGCAGCGGCACGTTCAGCACGCTGAACAGCACGAGCAGCTTCTGGATCATCGGGAAGGCGAAGGCCAGGTGCACGCCCGCGAGCAGCAGAGGCAGGAAGAACACCAGCAGGATCTGCGAGTTGATGCTCTTGCGGATCTGGCGCTTCGTCATGCCTACCTTCCGCAGGATGAGGAAGCGCGCCTGATCCTCGTAGCCCTCCACGATCTGCTTGTAGTAGAGGATGAGCACGGCCGCCAGCAGGAACACGATGCCGAGCAGCACGCCCAGGAACAGCAGGCCGCCGTAGAGCGCGAGGAAGGAGATGCGCTCCGAAGCGCGGCTCTCGAGCAGGATGTGCAGGTATGAGTCCTCGGAGATCGACTCTTGCACGGGTGCGATCGCCTCGCGCAGCGCGCCGTACAGATCGATCTGCGCGTCGTTCGAAAAGCCGGTGTCGAAGCCGTAGGACCAGGTGGGGGAGGCGATGCCCTCCGGCCCGAGCTGTTCGACCAGCTCGTTGAAGTTCGGCACGAAGAGGTAGAGCGAGGGAAAAATCTGCATCGCGTCCGTGCCGTTCTCCACAAAGCCGCCCTCGCAGGCCCGCAGGGAAAGCGTGACCGCCTCACCGATCTGCAGGGTGCCGGAGCCGAGCGTGGCGCCCTTCGTCAGGTAACAGAGCGCTTCCCCCGGCTCGAGCGTCTCGTTTTTTCCCATGAGGCGGTTGTAATCCTCGAGCGGGACGAGAAACACCTGCCACACGTCCGAGAGATCCACCGATTCGGTGTCCGGGTCGATCACAAGCGTATCACCCTCATGGATGCCGGCCAGCGAGAGAGAGCGGTAGTCGATGACGTTCCGCGGCGTGCAGCCCTCCTTCTGCGCCGTCTCCTCGCAGAGGATGCGCAGCTGGGCGGCCTGATCGGATTCGAGCATCGCCGGGTCCGGCGTGGTCACGGTGAGGTTGATCTCGCGCGGGTAGCGGCCGCGCAGGGAATCCTCCGCCCCGATGTACAGGCAAAGCGTGGAGGACATCATGACGAGCACCATCGTGCACAGGATGCAGATGGACGCCAGGCCCGCGCCGTTCCGCTTCATGCGGTAGGCCATGGAGGAGACGGACACGAAATGCTTCGCCGTGTAGTAAAACCGCTTGTGCTTCTGCAGCAGGCGGCACAGCGCCACGGAGCCGGAGATCAGCAGCAGATAGGTGCCTACGATCACCATCACGACGGCCACGAAGAACCAGATCAGCGTGGAAACCGGGTCCGCGATGGTCACGGCAAGGTAATAGGCGCCGCCCAGAAGCAAAAGCCCGAGCACCGCGCCCAGCCAGTTGGCCTTCGGTGGCTTTTCGCCTGTGTTCTCGCTGCGCAGCAGGTCGATCGGGTTCGCGAGCTGGATCTGCCGCAGGGCGTTGAGGTAGAGCAGCGCGAAGATCGCCGCGAAGAGCGCAAGCGTGCGCAGGATGGAACCGACGTCCACACTCAGCGGCAGCACGGCGGGGCTTTCGAGCATTTTCAGGATGATAAGCTCCGCCAGCTTGGAGAGAAGGATGCCGCCCGCCATGCCGCCCGCAAAGGCGATGAACACCGTGAACAGCGTTTCCCACAGCAGCACCACGGCCAGGTGGCGCTTGCCCAGGCCGAGGATGTTGTAAAGCCCGAATTCGCGCTTGCGCCGCCGGATGAGGAAGGAGTTCGTGTAGAAGAGGAAGATGACGGAAAACACGCTCAGCACGCCGAAGCCGAGGCTCAGGATGCCCTGCATGTCCCGCCCGCCGCGCAGCAGCGTGAAGGTGGGGCAGGAGCTGAGGAACGACACGATGTAGCACATCATCACCATGCCGGCGCAGGTGAGCAGATAGGGCACATACAGCTTCCTGTTTTTCCGGATGCCCGTCCACGCGAGCGTGCGGTAGAGCCCCTTTTTCATGCGCGATCACCGCCTGTCGCGAGCATGGTGAGCGTTTCCGAGATCTTCTGATACAATTCCGCGTCGGTCGAGCGGCCGCGGTAGATCTGGTGGAACACCTCGCCGTCCTTGATGAAGAGCACGCGCCCGGCATGGCTGGCCGCCTTCACCGAGTGCGTCACCATCAGGATGGTCTGGCCCATGCGGTTCACGGCGCCGAAGAGCCGCAGCAGCTCGTCTGTGGCGCGGGAATCGAGCGCGCCCGTCGGCTCGTCCGCCAGCAGGATGCGCGGGTTTGTGATGAGGGCGCGCGCCACGGCGGCGCGCTGTTTCTGCCCGCCCGAAACCTCATACGGGTATTTTTTCAGCAGCTTCGTGATGCCCAGCTCCTCCGCGATGGGCCCCAGGCGGGCCGCCATCTCCGAAGGGCTCTTGCCGGCCAGCACGAGGGGGAGATAGATGTTGTCCTCCAGCGTGAAGGTGTCGAGCAGGTTGAAGTCCTGGAACACAAAACCCAGGTTGTCGCGGCGGAAGGCGGCCATGGCCGATTCCTTCACCTTGGAAAGATCCTTGCCGTCGAGCCGCACGGTGCCGGAGGTGGGCCGGTCCAGCGCGGCGAGAATGTTGAGGAGCGTCGTCTTGCCGGAGCCGGATTCGCCCATGATAGCCACATATTCGCCTTCCTCCACCGAAAACGTCACGTGGGAAAGGGCCTGCACCTGCGCGCCGCCGAAACGGGTGGTGTAAATTTTCTGCACGCCGTCTACTTCCAGTAAACTCATAGGGGATGCCTCCTTTTCTTTGCTGTCCCTATGATACCCGAAACGGGGAAGCGCCTCCATCGATCCGCCTTACAATCCGGGGCGCAGTCCTTACACTTTTGTAAGAAGTTCATTCCGGGTGCAGCTCCTCGTGTGAAAGGGAGATCCACACCGCCGTGCCGCGGCCCGGCTCCGAGCTCACGCCGATGCGGTGCCCCAGCCGGGTGCAGATGCGGCGGCACAGATACAGGCCGATGCCGCTCGATTTCTTGTCGCTGCGGCCGTTGTATCCGGTGTAGCTCTTTTCGAACACGCGGGGCAGATCCTCCGGCGCGATGCCGATGCCCGTGTCGCGGATGACGAGCGTGTCCGGCTCCTGCCACGTGATGGCGACGCCGCCCTCGTTCGTGTATTTCACGGCGTTCGAGAGGATCTGCTCGATGACGAAGCACAGCCATTTTTCGTCGGTGAGCACGCGGGCGCGGATCGGCTCATAGGTGAGCCGCAGCTTCTTGCGGATGAACTGGCCCGCGAATTTCTTCACCGCCTCGCGCACAATCGGGTCGAGCGCCTGTTCGCGGAAGACGTAGTCCGTCGTGTCGGAGTCGAGCCGCACGAAGGCCAGCACCATGGAGGCGTACTGCTCCACGCTGCGCACCTCCTCCGAGAGCTGGCGCGCCAGCGGGGAATCCTCGCCCTGCAGCATGAGGCGCATGGCGGCGATGGGCGTCTTGATCTGGTGCGCCCACGTGGTGTAATAGTCCGTCATGTCCTGATAGCGGCGGGCGCTCTCGCTGCGCAGCTCCGCCTGCTCCCGCCGCAGCGCTTCGATAACGGCCTGGTAGTCCTCGTCGTCTGCGCCCGCGGGAGGAGGGAAGCGATCCATCAGGGCGGCGGGCAGGCGGCTCAATTCCCGCAGCCGTTCGTGCTTCTGCTTTGCCCTGCGCCAGCTCGCCAGCGCGAAGGCGGCCCCCGCCAGCACGCACAGCACCGTGGGATAGAGCACGGCGCCCAGCGGCAGATTGTAGAGGAAGAAGGTGACGAAGAAGAGGACGGCGCACAGCGCCAGCAGCAGCTCCCGCCGCCGCTGGAGCAGGTAAGCGCGGAAAAAAGACACACAAAGCCCTCCTTACGGGATGAGGTAGCCCACGCCGAAGCGCGTGGCGATGAAATCGGGCAAGCCGGCGGCGTCCAGTTTTTTGCGCAGCCGGTTCACGTTCACGGTGAGCGTGTTGTCGTCGATGAAGCTGTCCGTCTCCCACAGCCGTTCCATGAGCTTTTCGCGGCTCACCACCTTGCCTTTGGCCTCCATGAGGGCCAGCAGGATGCGGTATTCGTTCTTGGAAAGCTCCACCCGGCTGCCGTTGCAGGAGAGGGAGTTGTCCGCCGTGTCGAGGATCGCGCCGCGGTGCTCCAGCACCGGCATGGCCGCGCCGAAGTCGTAGGCCCGGCGCAGCAGCGCCTGCAGTTTGGCCATGAGCACGTTCCTGTCGAACGGCTTGGCGATGAAATCGTCGCCGCCCATGTTCATGGCCATCACGATGTTCATGTTGTCCGACGCGGAGGAGAGGAAGAGGATCGGCGCGCGGGAGACGCGGCGGATCTCCGTGCACCAGTGGTAGCCGTTGAAGAACGGCAGCGAAATGTCGAGCACGACAAGGTGCGGGCTGAAGGCGGCGAACTCCGCCATCACGTTGCGGAAATCCTTCGCGCAGCGGGCGTCCATCGCCCACAGGCGCGCCTGCTCCGCCACCGATTCCGCGATGGTGGGGTCGTCCTCCACAATGAAAATCCGGTACGCAGCCGGGACGGGCTCCTGCGGCATGGAAAATCCCTCCTGAAATCAACTTTTCCTTATCATAGCACAGCGCGGGGGAGGAAAAAGGGAAAACGAAAGATTTTTGGCATATAGAATAAAAATGAGGCTTATAATATTTACTTTTCATGCAAATTTAGGTAAAATGAAAGAACAGAAAGGCGTTCAAAGGCCTTTCTGATGGGACAGGCGGATACTAGAGCAGAAAACCGGCCCTTTGGTTTCAGAATGAAGAACGGAGGGAAACAGAGATGAAAAAACCGCTCTCGTGCGCATCGAGGCTGCTTTGGCTGCTGCCGCTGCTCGCGCTCATAGGGCTGCTGGCCTTCCGCGCGGCGGACCGGCAGCGGAAGGAGGCCGCGTTCTTCCCGGTGGAGGAAGGGCGGCAGTACGCCGCGCGCGTGCCCATGGAGGAGATGGATCTCAACGTTTTCCATAACCTGTATGGGTACACGTTCCTGTTCCCGCAGTCCGGTTCGGTGCTCCGCTTTGCCACGGAGTCCCCCATCACCTATTACCGGCAGGAAAACGGCGGGAAAGTCCCGGCCATCACCATTCCGGCCGGGACGGAGGTGGAAGTTGGCTCCGGGATGCTGCCCTTTTTCTTTTCTTACCCCACGTACGAGAAGGGCTGGCGCTGGGCCCAGCCGGTGGTCGTCCCGGATGCGGAATGGAACGAGGTGCGGGGCGAGTATTTTTATGTGAAAACGGAAGAACTGCAGGCGCTGGCCGTTCAGTGGAAGTGCGAGTGGGAGAAAGCCAATGCGGGGCGGCCGTTTACCACCAGCCTGTGCGGCATCCGCTGGCCGCTCGACTATGACGCGGGGGAGATCCTGTTTGAGCTGGACGTGGCGCTCTACGTCAACCGCATCTTCCTCTCGCCGGACCTGCCGTGGCCGTTCTGGGAAACGGACTGCACCCTGCTGCTGTGCGCCGCCATCCTGCTGGCCCTGCTGCCGCTGGGGCAGCGGGCGCTGCGGCGGCTGCGGCCGGATTGGGCGCCGGTGTGCCGCCGCGCGGCCGCCTGGGCGCTCTGCCTGCTCTGGCTGCTGCCGTGCCTGGGGCTGGCTGGGCTGCTGGGTTCCCGCGCGGCGGAGCGGCAGCGCCTGCGGGACGCGTTTTCCCCCCTTTCCGATGAATCCTCGTACCGCGGTTACCTGGACGGCGTACCCATGGAGGAGCTGGACGCGGACGCCTACCGGATTTTCCTCAACTGGTCCGCCCCGGCAGTCTTTTGGGATACCGCCGCCATCGCCGGCAGTTCGCTCACGTATTACGAAAAGGAGGGCGGGCGGCTGATCCCCGTCCTGACGATCCGGCCGGGGGAATGGCTGGCAGCCCTGTCCCCCGGCGAGTTCGGGTACGGCTTTCAAAGCCTGCCGACGCAGGAGCGCGGCTGGCGGTACGCAAAGCCCTTCGTTCCCCGGGAGGAGGGGGATTCCGGCGAGCCGGAAGCGCTGCCGGACAATCTGCCGTGGTACTATGTCCGGCTCGAGGAGCTCACGGAATTCCGCCGCCGGCTGCTCAGCCGGGACGGCCGCCCTTCCTGCTTTGAGGAGGAAAGCCTGCTCTCCGTGGACGACGCCTTTTTCCAAAAGGGCGTCGCCCTCTCCCCGGATCTGCTGCCGCCGCTGTGGCAGGCGGACTGCACGCTGCTTGCATGCGTCGCCGGCGCGCTGGCGCTGATCCCGCTGGGGCGGGGGGCCGTTTTCCTGGCCCGGCGGCGAGGAAAGCAGCCGTAGCGGTTCGTTCCCGTTTGCCGGGCGTCTTCCATCTGCTTCGGGACTGGGAAGCGCGTTTTGCCCGCCGCCTGCCTGAAACCTGACATATTTTTTACACAGCCTATATAAAAGGACGATAGACAGGGGCGCACATTTTTTTTATCATTAAGCTGGAAAAGGTATCTTCAATACCCCGGAAAGCGAGGAATGCCGGATGAAAAGATGGAGGCAATGGAAACGATGGCTGGTTTTGCCGGTGTGTATCTGCCTGCTGCTGGCCTGCGCGTCCTGCGGGAAAGAAAGCGGGGAGGCCGACGCTGTTTTAGGCAGCGGAGGCACGGTGCTCCGCATTGTCTCCGGCTCTGAAAATGCGGAGCTGGAACCGATTTTGGAGGAATTTGCAAACCGGGAGCATATCCAGCTGGAGATGACGTATCTGGGCTCTCTGGACATCATGAGGTTGCTGGGGGAGGAGGAGATCCCTTATGACGCAGTGTGGCCGGCCAGCAGCCTGTGGCTTGACGTAGGGGACATAAACCACCGTGTGAAGCAGGCGGAGCCGATTTCCGTGACGCCGGTGGTGTTCGGCATCCGGCAGAGCCTGGCGGAGGAGCTGGGCTTCGTTGGGCGGGAGGTTTCCGTTTCCGATCTACTCGGCGTCATCCGAAGCGGGAAACTGCGTTTCTGCATGACGAGCGCCACGCAGTCCAACTCCGGCGCAAGCGCCTACATTGGTTTCCTGTATGCCCTGCTCGGCGGGCCGGACATGATTACGGAGGAGGATCTGCAGAGCGAAACGCTGCGTGAACAGATGCGCAGCCTGCTTTCCGGCGTGGAGAGATCCTCCGGAAGTTCCGAATGGCTCAAGGAAATGTTTTTGCAGGGCGATCATGATGCGATGGTGAACTACGAGTGCCTGATCCTGGCGGCCAACCGCGAGTTGGAAAACCGCGGGGAGGAAACCCTGTATTGTGTATATCCGTATGACGGGCTTTCCCTGGCCGATTCGCCGCTCGGCTTTTTGGACAGCGGCAATGACAAAAAAGAGGAGGCATTCCGAAAGCTGCAGGATTACCTGCTTTCGGCGGAAACGCAGGACGCGATCCAACGCACAGGGCGGCGATCGCCTTATACGGGCGTTTCCGAAGAAAATCGCGGCGTTTTCCGTGCAGACTGGGGGTTCCAGCCGGATCGCGTTCTGTCCCCGATCCGGATGCCGGCGGCGGATGTGTTGTTCGACTGCCTGAACCTGTACCAGACGGAGTTTAAAAAGCCGGCAATCAACGTCTATTGCCTCGATTACTCCGGCAGCATGTCGGGGAACGGGAACAGACAACTGGTAGATGCCATGGAGCAGGTGCTGATACAGGAAAATGCGGCGCGGAACTTTTTGCAGGCATCAGAGGAAGAGATCAACATTCTGATCCCGTTCTCCGATGTAATAATGGGTGTTTACATAGCGCAGGGGAACGGGCAGGATCTGGAGGATCTTTTCCCGCTTGTGCGGGATACGGCGGTGGGGGGCGGCACCAATATGTACGCCGCCGCCATGGAAGGCCTACGCCAGCTGGAACGGTATGACCTGCGGGAGTACAGCCCGGCGATTATCCTTCTGACGGATGGGATGTCCTCCGGGGCGGTGCAGCCGTTTGAGCAGGCATACCGGGAATCTGGGCTCGATGTGCCGGTATTCTCCATTATGTTCGGGGACGCAGATGCAACGCAGCTCGAGGAATTGGCGCAGCTGACAAATGCCCGCGTGTTTGATGGGCGGGAAAATCTGACGGAGGCCTTCCGTAGCGTCAAGGGGTATAACTGATGAAGGAGACAGGAAGGATGCTCTTCTCTGTGGGTGCGGCTGCCGCCGTATTCCTGGCCCTGTTTTTCGGCCTGCAGTGGCACATTGCTCTCTGTACGGTGCTGGCGGTGGGCGTCTATTTTGGCCTGTTCCTGCTGCTTAAGCCCACGCGGCGGCTGAAATGGTCCGGGACACCTTTCGCCCCGGAGGAAGAGAAGGTGGAGCAACTGTTTGAGGAAGCGGCGGACGATATGCGGGTGCTGAAGGAGGCTGCGTCCACTGCGAAAAGTCCGGGCATGCGGAAGCAGGCCGGCACCCTGTATCAGACAGGTGCGCGCATTCTGCATTATCTCATGGAAAACCCGGAGAAGACCGCTCAGGCACGGCGCTTTTTTACCTATTACCTGGATACGGCTGCCCGGCTGCTGGCCCGCGCACTGGAATTTGAACGGACGGGCCTGCGATCTAGGGAGGTGACGGATGTGCTGCAAAAGACGGAGGCGGTGCTCCCCGTGCTGCAGGAAGCCTTTGAGCGGCAGTTTACCAATCTGATGCACGGTGAACTGATGGATGTGGAGGCAGATATCTCCGTGCTGGAAAGCATGATCCACATGGAGGACAAAGGCTGAAATATTGCAATTCGGGCGCCGTTCCGAAAACGGATGCATCAAGCTGGGCTTCTGAAGGAGGGAGGAGCTGCGGCTGCGCGCAGCTATGAGGTATGGGTGGAGTTCGGGACGGCAGGACCCCGTTTTTCCCGGGCATGCTGCAGCCTCCCGGAGAGAGGGAAAGGGAACGGCTTTTTGTGCCTGTTTCCCCAAGCATATTCCAAAAATTACGGCTTGCCGCGCGAGAGGCGCCTGCGTTCCCTCTGGTGCCTTGCAGCGCAGCGGAAAGGAATGGCCATACGCATGAAAACAAAGCTGATTGGGTTAGGGCTTCTCGCGGCTGTCATCGTCGCGGCGGCGCTGTATGCGGTTATCTCGCAGAACCAGGCTGTAACAGAGATCAACGGCTATGTGGGCGGGGAGAAGATCGGCCTTCTGGACGATGATGAGGTGCAGGATCTCCTGCGCAGTCGGTACCATCTTGTGATCGACTATACCAAAGCGGGCTCCATTGAGATGATCGGAGCGGATCTGGAAGGGCGGGACTTCCTCTTCCCCTCAAACCAGACTGCGCTGGAGTTGTATGAGCAGGCGCACGGCAGCCCTATGCGCAGCGAGATCGTCTTTAACACACCCATCGTGCTGTATACCCGGCAGGAGGTAGCGCAGGCCATGCAGGAGATTGGCCTTGTCCGGGAACAGGACGGCGTGCAATATGTTGATGTGGAAAAGCTGGCGGGACTCATTGAGGACGGGGTGTCCTGGGCAGAGATTGGCCTGCCGCAACTTTACGGGAATGTGGCTGTTTCCACCACGGATCCGTCCAAGTCCAATTCCGGCAATATGTTCGCGGGCCTGCTTGCCAATGCATTGGCCGGCGGCGTGGCGGAGGAGGAAGATCTGCCGGATCTGCTGCCGCGGTTGAAGGATGTGTTCGGCAAACTGGGATATATGGAAAGCTCGTCAGCGGATCTGTTCGATCAGTTTTTGAAGACGGGTATGGGTGCCAAGCCGCTTATTGCGGGATATGAAAGCCAGCTGCTGGAATTCGCGGTGGAAGAACCGGAGACCTGGGAGCAGCTGAGCAGCGATGTGGTGATGCTGTACCCTGTGCCGACGGTGTGGTCATCACACGTGTTTATCGCGCTGGACGAGGCCGGATCGGCGGGAATTGACGCGCTGTTGGATGAAGATGTGCAGCGCCTTGCCTGGGAAAAGCATGGTTTCCGAACGGGCGTGTACGGCACGCCCTCGGATGAGGCGCATTTCGGTGTGCCGGGGGTCGCGCTGGATCTGACGCAGGTTTCGCCCATGCCGGGCGCCGGGGTGATGGAAGAGATCATCGCGGCGCTGGAATGATGCCGCCCGGCGGTTCCATAAGGAGAGAGGAAAACGGCAGGATCGGGTTGCGAGGACCGGCCGCTTGTGTTATAATGCTCCAAAAACAAAGCGTGTTTCTGGAGAGAAGATGGGAACCATATGAAAAAATATTTGATTTTGACGTGCAGCACGGGCGAAGGCCACAACAGCGCGGCGCGCGCCGTGCGGGCCGCGCTGGAGGAGGAGGGCGTTGCCTGCGAGCAGAAGGACCCGGTTTCCTTCAAGAGCGAGCGGGCCCGGAAATTCATTTCCTCGTTCTACAACACGATGATCCGCTACAAGCCGGCCGCCTTCGGCAGAATGTACCGGATCGGGGGGCTGTATGACGCCTCGCGCCTGCCCTCCCCGGTCTATTGGGCCAACACGCTGTACGCGCGGCCGCTGCGGGCCTACATCGAGCAGAACGGCTTTGACGGCGTCGTCTGCACCCATCTCTACGGCATGGAGGCCATGACGGCCATCCGGCAGGATCCGTCGTTCTCCGTGCCGTGCTGGGGCGTGCTCACCGATTACACCTGCATCCCGTTCCTCGGCGATACGCGCCTCACGGGCTATTTCCTGCCGCTGGAGCGGACGAAGCGCGAGCTGGCCGAAAAGGGCGTGCCGGAGGAGCGCATCCGCGTGACGGGCATCCCCGTGGACCCGCGGTTCCGCATCCACCCGGACAAGCGGGAGACGCGGCGCGCGCTCTCCCTGCCGGAGGGGGAGGAAGTGTACCTCATCATGATGGGCGGCGTGGGCTGTGAAAACATGGAAGCCCTGTGCCGCACGCTGCTCGCCGCCCTGCGCGGCGCGGGCACGGTGCTCGTGATGGTGGGCCGCAACGAGGAGATGAAGCGCCGCCTGGAACGGCTTGACGGCGCGGCCGGCCGGCTGCGCGCCGTGCCCTTCACGCGCGAGGTGGAGCGCTACCTGGCCGCGGCGGACGTGCTGCTCACGAAGCCGGGCGGGCTCACGAGCACGGAGGCGGCCGTGGCGAATGTTCCGATTGTGCACGTGAACGCCATCCCCGGCTGTGAGACGTGCAACGCGCAGTATTTTTCGGAGGCGGGCATGTCCCTGTGGGCAAAGTCGGACGGCGAGGCCGCCGCCTTTGCTATGACGCTCGCGCGCGACGGGAAGAAGGCGGAATCCATGCGCGCCGCCCAGCGCCGCCTGGTGAACCCCTTCGCGGCGGAGGAGATTGCCCATGCCGTGATGCAATCGGCGGGAGGTGACGCGCCGTGATGATGCCGGGAGAACTTTTTCACTGGCTGGCCGAGATCGGGGCGGGGTTTCTGCTGGGCAGCGTAATGTTCAGCGAGATCATCCCGCGCCGTGTCCTGCACATCGACATTGAGGCCGTCAGCGACGACGGCAACCCCGGCTCCGGCAACGTGTTCCTGCACTGCGGGCCGTTCTGGGGCTTTGTGTGCCTGCTGCTCGACATGGCCAAAGGCTTCCTGCCGGTGTTCTGCGCGCTGCACCGGCTGGGGCCGAACCACCTGTTGTTCTGCGCCGTGCTGGCCGCGCCCGTGCTGGGCCACGCCATCGCGCCGTTCAACCATTTCCACGGCGGCAAGTGCATTGCCACGGCCTTCGGCGAGCTGATCGCCCTGCTGCCCGTGACGTGGATCGTGCTCGTGCTGGCGGGCGTGTATATCCTGCTCTCCACCGTCATGAAGATCCCCTCCACGCGCGTGCGCAGCATTGCGGCGTTCTCGCTCTTCGGCATCATCGCCGCCGCGCTGCTCGTGAGGCGCAGCCAGCTGCCCATCGCGCTCGGCTGCGTTCTGATCTCCACCGTGGCCGTTGTGCGCCACAGAAGGCCGGAGGACGGCAAGACGCCGCCCCGCGATGCGTAAGGGAAAAAGGCAGGCAAAAGGTCCCCGGGCTCCGGTTCAGCCGGAGCCCGGGGACCTTTTGCAGATTCAGCCGAGAGAGACGGCGCCCAGCGCGAGGGCAAGCAGGAGCAGCAGCGCCAGCAGCCCCACGTTCCACGCGGTGAAGCGCAGCAGATAGCGGCCGCGCTCGGCGGGATACTGGCGGGAGATGAATTTGTAGGAAATCAGGCTCGCCATGGAGGCGATGAGCGTGCCGAGGCCGCCGAGGTTGCAGCCGATGAGCAGCGATTCCCAGTTTGATGTGAAGCCGGAGAGCAGCAGCGCCGCCGGGACGTTGCTGATCACCTGGCTCGCCAGCACGGACACGATCACTTCGCGCCCCTCGAGGGCGGAGGCGATCAGCGCGCGGAAGCCCTCGAGCCGGCCCAGGTTCCCGATGAAGATGAAGAACGCCGCGAATGTGAGCAGCAGCGAGTAATCGACGCCGCGCAGCGTGTCGCGGTCAAAGATCAGAAGGAAGAGGGCGAACACCGGCGCGAGCGCCAGCGGGGGCAGCACGTCGAAGATGGCCAGCAAGCACAGCACAAAGCCGAACAGGCACCACAGGATCGACCGCCGCTCGCCCAGCTTGGCCGTGACGGCCACGGGTTCGATGGGCTGGGCCTTCATGGCGCAGGCGGCCGCCAGCAGGCAGACGAAGGAGAGCGCCGCATACGGCGCCATAACGGCGCACAGCCCGCCGAACGAGAGGCCGGACTGCGTGAAGAGGTAGAGGTTCTGCGGGTTGCCCATGGGCGTGAGCATGCTGCCCAGGTTGGCCGCGAGCGTCTGCAGCACCACAATCGGCACGGCCAGTCGCTGCTGCCCGGCCAGGCGCAGCACGATGAGCGCAAAGGGCACGAACGTGATGAGCGACACGTCGTTCGTCACGGCCATGCTGAAGAAAAAGGGCAGGAACACGAGCACAACCGCCATCTGCCGCGTGGAGCGGGTGCGGCGCAGCAGCGCGCCGCCCAGCCACAGGAAGACGCCCGCTTTCTGCAGCCCCCGCACGACGGCCATCAGGCAGAAGAGCATGGCCAGCGTGTCCCAGTCGATGTAGCCGGCGTAGGAAGCGTCCGGCGGCACGAGGAAAAGCGAGGCAACTGCCAGCACGGCGGCCGCGCAGAGGACGGTTTCGTTTTTCAGAAAGCGGAGGCATTTTTCTCGCACGAAAAGGCCCCCTTACAGGACGCGCTCGTGCCGGTCGCCGAACACGGGCAGGATGCGGCGCAGCGCCTCCAGGCGGAAAGCGGTGGGCCACGCCACAAGCCACTGCGAGGGGCTGTTTTCGTGGTGGGCGCCGATCGAAACGCTCACGGATTCATCCTGGCTGCCGGCGGGGCGGGGATCCTTGCCGTCCACCACGAGCGTGCCGTCGGAAATGCACATCTGCCCGTGGCGCCAGATCCCGTTGGCGCGCTGGCGCCATTCCACGTTCCCGGTGAGTTCCTCCAGATCGCGGATCTCATGCACATAGCAGAGCGCGAAGGGATCCATGCCGCCGTGGATCGACACGGCCGTGCCGCCGAACGTGTCGAAGCCCATGGAGTCCAGCAGGCTGCCGCCCGGATATTTGCGGGTATAATGCCACTGCCAGGTGGAAAGATACCATGCGGCCTTCTCCGCGTTCTCCAGGAACTCTCGCTCGCCCGTGAGGCGGTAGAGCATGAGGTTGCCCTTGAGCAGCGGGATGCCCGATTCCTTGTCGATCGAGAACACGTCGAGCGCGCCGGCGGTGGTGTAGCCGTTTTCGGAGAGCTCGCGGCTGTAATAGCGGCAGCTCTTCTTCGCGGCTTCCAGATATGCCTCGCTGCCGGTGCGGCGCGCGCCCTCGCACAGCGCCATGGTGAGGAATGCGCCCGTGGTGCCCTGCTTCACGGCAGGGGAGAGATCGGCTTCCAGCCAGCTCTTGCCGATGCGGCCGTTCTCATCCATCACGCGCAGCGCGAAGTCGCAGATGCGGCGCGCCATCTCGCCGTACTGCGGGCGCGGGCAATGGAGGGCGGCGGCGTGATCCTCCGCCTCGAAGAACTGCATGGCGGCCGTGCCAAGGTTGCAGGCATCCACCGTCTTTCCGAAGCCGTTCGTGTAGAGGTTGTCGTCGTAATGGGTGGGGATGAGGCCCGTGGGCTTCTGCGCCTTGATCCACGCGTCGAGCACGGCAAGGCCCTTCTCCTTCGCGTCCTCGTCCCCCGTCATGCGGGCATGGGCGAGCAGCGAGTTGGCGAGCGAGGCGTTCTGCCCGCACCAGCCGATCTCATATTTCTGCGTGCTGCGCTTGACCCATTTGCCCTCCCAGGTGAAGCCGATGCTGAACCCCTTGAAGCCGTCCGGCTCTTCGGTGTAGAGCAGCTTGGCGTAGGAGACGCCGAGCTGCCACAGATCCTCATAGCTGCGGGCAGGCGCTTTCAGCGTGTAATACTGTTTCCACGCGGCGGAAAGCAGGGCGCGCCACGCGCAGCGCGGCTCCGTCACGGGCGCGAACACGAGCATGGCGCGGAACACACGGCGGGCGCGCGGCCTCTGCACGTGTTCCTCCGGGTGCGCAAAGAGGCGCAGGCGGCTGTCCTGCTCCGGCCAGAGCAGCTCGTGCACCGTCTCCTCCCCCTGCGGATAGAGGGAGCAAGCGCCGTCGAGCTGGTCGGGCGGCAGGAAGAGGCCCGTGGAAAGGCGCTCCCCCTCCGAATACGTCGCGCCCGGCACGCTGGAGCGATGCCACAGGAAGCGCCATGGCTCGCCGGTGTCCGGGTCCGTGTTGCCGTGAAAATAGGTGGGCGTCTTCTCCTCGCGGCGCTCCTGCTCCGGCAGGGAGCTGTTGCGCACCTCGTTGTAATCCTGAATGAACAGGCAGTCGTTCCGGTCGTACTGCACGGCCGGCACCATCTGATACAGCGGGCGGTAGGGCGCAATAAAACGCATCGTCATGCGCTCCGTGGGCTCGTCCGCCGTGCGCGTCCAGCACACCACGCCGTCCTCCACCAGGGCGAAGGCGTCCTTCGCGCCGGGAGCGGCTTCGGCCAGGCCGGCCGGCTCCCCGTTCAGGGTGAAGGCCGTTCCGCTCGCCGTTTCGATCCAATGGCAAATCCGATCCATAAGAAAGCTTTCCTCCGTTTTTCTGCCCGCAGGGGCGGGCCGTTCTGCACCTTCTATTATAGCGGTCCCGCCGTCTGAATCAAGGGGAGGCGCTGTATAATTTCGACGCATTCCTCCTGTGCGGGCTGCCTGAAAATTGCGGGTCCGCTCGCCCTTTTCCGGCAAAAACCGAAAAAACCGGCACAGCATTGTGTCACCCCGCGGCATTGATTTTTCACCGCAAAGCCGTTATACTAGGGTATACGAAACCGGGAATTCTTTATGATATAACATAAAAGGGAAGGAGACGGAACACAGCCATGCAGGTGAGAAAGAGGAACGGCTCGATTGTGCCGTTCGACAGGGAATTTATCAGCCGGGCCATCAGCCTGGCGGCCGCCGCGGCGGGCGAGCACGGGGAGGAAGCCGTGCGCCGCGCCACGGACGCCATTGTGGAAAAGCTGAGCACGCTCGGCCGTGATATTGTGGAGATTGAGACGATCCAGGACACGGTGGAGGAGTGCCTCTTTGAGCAGCAGCTCTTCCGCACGGCGAAGGCGTATATCCTCTACCGCATCGAGAAGGAGAAGGAACGCGCAGGCGGGGCCTGGGAGGAGGGCCTGCTCTCGCGCGAGTTCCTCAGCCCCTACAAGCACGCGCCGAACCCGATGGAGCAGCTCGGCTCCTTCGTGTATTCCCGCACGTATTCGCGCTATCTGCCGAAATACGGCCGCCGCGAATTCTGGTGGGAGACGGTGCGCCGCGCCGTCGAATACAACTGCTCCCTCGCGCCCACGAGCCGCGAGGAGGCCGAGCAGCTTTACGACAACATCTATCACCTGCGCCAGTTCCTTTCGGGCCGCACGCTGTGGGTGGGCAACACCCCCGTGGCGGACGCTTACCCCATGGCGAACTACAACTGCGCGTTTGAAGTGATTGACGATTACCACGCCTACCACGATCTGTTCTATCTGCTCATGGTGGGCAGCGGCGTGGGCGTCCGCGTCCTGCGCGAGGATGCGGACAAGCTCCCGAAGATCCGCACGGACGTGAAGATCCTGCACAAGGCGTATGCGCCGCGGCCGGTGAAGGAGCGGCTCGAATACACAAACCTCGTGTTCGACGGCCCCACGGTGACGATCGCCATCGGCGATTCGAAGGAGGGCTGGGCCCAGGCGCTCGAGCACTATTTCCAGCTTCTCACGAACCGGGAGTACAGCAAGCTCGACACCATCATCGTCGAGTATGACAGCATCCGCCCGCGCGGCGAGCGGCTCAAGGTTTTCGGCGGCACGGCCAGCGGCTATGAGTCCATGATGGCCATGCTCGATAAGATCCATCGCGTCATCACGGCGGCCGGTGCGCGCAGCGGCGAAACGCTCACGAAGCTCATCCCGCTTGATCTGCTTGACATTGCCAACATCATCGGCGAAAACGTCGTCTCCGGCGGCGTGCGCCGCACGTCCGAGATCGGCCTCATTGACCAGGACGATCAGGAGTGCATCCGCGCGAAGAACAACCTTTACCGCCAGGTGAACGGCCGCTGGGAGATCGACAAAACGATCGCCCACCGCCAGATGAGCAACAATTCCATCTTCTACCGCCGCAAGCCCACGCGCGAGCAGCTTCACTGGCACCTGCAGCAGATGCGCTATTCCGGCGAGCCGGGCTGGGTCAACGAGGAAGCCGGCCTCAAGCGCCGGCCGAATTTCCGCGGCTGCAACCCCTGCGGTGAGATTCTGCTGGACAGCCACGGCATGTGCAACCTCACCACCGTGAACGTCATGGCATTTGTGAAGGACGGCGTGCTCGACGAGGAGGCGCTCGTGCAGGCACAGCGCCTTTCGGCCCGCGCAGGCTACCGCATGACGTGCCGCGAGCTGGAGATGCATGCGTGGGACATGGTACAGCAGCGCGACCGGCTGCTCGGCTGTTCGCTCACCGGCTGGCAGGACATGGTGAACGCCGCCGGCCTCACGCGCGAGGAGCAGATCCGCCTGCTCGAGCGGCTGCGCAGCACGGCGCACGAGGCCGCGAAGCAGATCGCCGGCCAGCTCCATTCGCGCGAGCCGCTGCTCGTCACCACCGTGAAGCCGGAGGGCACGCTCTCCCTGCTGCCCACGGTGTCGAGCGGCGTGCACTATTCGCACGCGCCGTATTATGTGCGCCGCGTGCGCATCACGGCCACGGACCCGCTCTGCCGCGTGTGCGAGGAGCTGGGCTACCCCGTGTTCCCGGAGGTCGGGCAGGACGCCGCCACCTGCCGCACGAAGGTGGTGGAGTTCCCCGTGAAGGCGCCGGCCGGCTGCGTGAAGGCGGACGTCTCTGCCGTGGAGCAGCTCGAAAACTATAAAATGTTCATGGAGCACTATGTGGACCACAACTGCTCGATCACCGTGCATGTGCGCGACAACGAGTGGGACGAGGTGGAGGACTGGGTGTGGGAGCACTGGGACGGCGTTGTCGCCCTCTCCTTCCTCAGCTACGACGACAGCTTCTACGAGCTTTTGCCGTATGAGGCGATCAGCGAGGAGGAGTACCTGCGCCGCAAGGCGGCCATGCGCCCGTTCAACCCCTCTCTCATCTCGAAATATGAGCACGAGGAATCGGAGCTTGACATCGGCGACAGCGAGTGCGCCAACGGCGTCTGCCCCGTGCGCTGAGCGCCTCGCCGGCGCGATTCCCGCTTGACCCCCGCGCCGGCCGATCTTATAATGAAACCGGCAGGAAACGAAAGACCCTGCGGCCCGCCGGGCCGGGGGCCTTTCCCGCAGGAGGGAAAGGATCACACAACAGGAAGGAGCTTTTTGTATGAGCTTTGCAGAGGAATATCAACAGAAACTCACCACCGCGCAGGAAGCGGCCGCGGCCGTCCGTTCCGGCGACTGGGTGGATTACGGCTGGTGCGTCGCCACGCCGCAGGCGATCGACGAAGCGCTTGCCGCCCGCGCCGGGGAACTGGAGGACGTGAACCTGCGCGGCGGTATCCTGATCCGCGTGCCGGAGATCTTCAAGGTGCCCGAGCCGGAAAAGCACTTCACGTGGAACTCGTGGCACATGTCCGGCATTGAGCGCCACGCCGTCAATTCCGGTCTGGCCTATTATGTCCCCATCCGCTATTCGGAGCTGCCGCGCTACTACCGGGAAAACGTGGAGCGCGTGGATGTTGCGTTCTTCCAGGCTGCGCCCATGGATGAGCACGGCTTCTTCAACTTCGGCCCCTGCACCTCCCACATGGGCGCCGTGTGCGAGCGCGCACAGAAGATCTATGTGGAAGTGAACGAGAACATGCCGCGCTGCCTGGGCGGCACGGAAAACGGCGTCCACATTTCGAAGGTGACGGGCATTGTCGAAGGGCAGAACCCGCCGATCGGCGAGATGGGCGGCGGCGGCGCGGCCACCGAGGTGGACGAAGCCGTGGCGCGGCTCATCGTGGATCAGATCCCGAACGGGGCCTGCCTGCAGCTGGGCATCGGCGGCATGCCGAACGCCGTGGGCTCGCTCATCGCCAAGTCCGATCTGAAGGATCTCGGCGTGCACACGGAAATGTATGTGGACGCTTTTGTGGACATCGCGAAGGCCGGGAAAATCACCGGCGCGAACAAGAGCCACAACCGCTTCCGCCAGGTGTATGCCTTCGGCGCGGGCACGAAAAAGATGTATGACTACATGGACAACAACCCCGAGCTCATGGCCGCGCCCGTGGACTACACGAACGACGTGCGCGTGATTTCCCAGCTCGACAATTTCATCTCCATCAACAACGCCGTGAACCTCGATCTGTTCGGCCAGGTGAACGCCGAGTCCGCCGGCGTGAAGCCGATCAGCGGCGCGGGCGGCCAGCTTGACTTCGTCCTCGGCGCCTATCTCTCCAGGGGCGGCAAGAGCTTCATCTGCTGCTCCTCCACCTTCACGGACAAGCAGGGCAACCTGCAGTCGCGCATTTTACCCACGCTGGCCAACGGCTCCATCGTGACGGACACGCGCGCCAACATCCATTACCTCGTCACCGAATACGGCATGGTGAACCTCAAGGGCCTCTCCACGTGGCAGAAGGCCGAGGCCATCATCTCCGTGGCACACCCGCAGTTCCGCGATGAACTCATCGCCCAGGCGGAAAAGATGCACATTTGGCGGAATTCGAACAAGCGCTGAGGCGGCTGGACCGCAGGGAAAGGAAGGAACCCCAATGCGAACCTGGAACGTGCTGCTGCACGGCGGCGATTACAACCCCGGCCAATGGCTGGAATCCCCGGAAATTCTGCGCGAGGACGTCTCGCTCATGAAGCAGGCAGGCTGCAACGCCTTCTCCGTGGGCATTTTCGATTGGGAACGCCTCGAGCCGGAGGAGGGCCGCTATGAGCTCGACTGGCTGGCCGGGATCATCGACCGCCTCTATGAAAACGGCATCTATACCATTCTCGCGACGCCGTCCGGCGCGCGCCCCGGCTGGATGGCCGAAAAATACCCGGAGGTCATGCGCGTGAACGAGTATGGCCAGCGGGATCGCTTTTCCGGCCGCCACAACCACTGCTACACCTCCCCCGTGTACCGGGAAAAGGTGCGAATGATGAACCGCGCCCTCTCGGAGCGGTTCGGTCGTCATCCGGGTGTCCTTCTTTGGCACATTTCGAACGAATACGGCGGCGAATGTCACTGCGAGCTCTGCCAGGCGGCGTTCCGCGCGTGGCTCCGCGCCAGATACGGCACGCTCGAAAACCTGAACCGCGCCTACTGGTCCTCCTTCTGGAGCCACAGCTATGCTTCATGGGATCAGATCACCTCGCCGCTCGCACGTGTGGGCGAGACGGCCCACCACACGCTCGTGCTCGACTGGAAGCGCTTTGTCACGGATCAGACCGCGGACTTCATGCGCGCCGAAAAGGAAGCGATCCGCGCCTTTTCCGATCTGCCCGTCACCACCAACATGATGGGCTTTTACGACGGCCTGAACTACGGCAAATTCCGCGATGTGTGCGACGTGATCTCCTGGGATAACTACCCTCACTGGCACAACGGGGATGAAGCGCTGCCGGCCCGCACCGCCATGACGCACGACATGATGCGCGGCCTGAAGCCGGACGAGCCGTTCCTCATGATGGAGTCGAGCCCGAGCGCCACAAACTGGGTGGACGTGGCCAAGCTGCGCCGTCCCGGCATGCACATGCTGGCCTCGCTGCAGGCGGTGGCCCACGGCTCGGACAGCGTGCTCTATTTCCAGTGGCGGAAGGGCCGCGGCGGCTGTGAGAAGTTCCACGGCGCCGTCGTGGGCCATGACGGCACCGCCAACACGCGCGTGTTCCGCGACGTGGCGGCGGTGGGCGAGCGTCTGAAAGCGCTGCAGGGCCTCGTGGGCTCCGCCTTCCCGGCGCGCGTCGCCGTGGTGCACGACATGGAGAACCGCTGGGCTCTCGAGGAGATGAAGGGCCTGCGCAACATCCAGCACCAGAAGGGCTACATGGAGGACGTGCTTGCCATGTACCGCCCGTTCTTCCGCGCCGGCGTGAACGTCGACGTGGTGGACATGGAGGCCGATTTCTCGCGCTACAGCCTGGTTGTGGCTCCCATGCTGTACATGCTGCGCGCCGGTGCGGCGGAGAAGCTGGCCCGCTTCGTGGAGCAGGGCGGCACGCTCGTGGGCACCGGCTGGACGGGCATTGTGGATGAAAACGACCTCTGCTTCCTCGGCAGCGTGCCCGGCCAGGGGCTGGACACCGTGTTCGGCCTCACGGAAACGGAGATCGACGCGCTCTATGACGGCGACCGCAACAGCCTTTCGCTCACCCCGGAAAACGGCCTGCCCTTCCTGCGCCGCAGCTATGAGGTGCGCGAGCTGTGCCAGCTCGTGGAGACGACCACGGCCCGCACGCTGGGCGTTTACGGCAGCGATTTCTACGCCGGCACGCCTGCGCTCACGGTGAATACATACGGCAGGGGCCGCGCCTATTTCCTGGCCTGCCGCACGGAGCAGCCGTTCCTCGATCAGTTCCTCGGCTATCTCTCCCGCACGCTCGGCCTGCGCTGCCTCGATGTCGATCTGCCCGAGGGCGTTTCGCTCAACGAGCGCCGCGATGCGGACGGCCGCGCGTATTATTTCTTCCAGAACTTCAGCGATCACCCGGCGGAGGTGACGCTTCCCGCGCCGCTCTCCGAAGCGGAGACGGGGCAGCCCTGCGAGGGTGCGCTCCACCTGCCCGCCTACGGCGTGAAGGTGCTCACGGAGAGATAAAAAGGACGCAGCTTTCCCGATGCAGGCCGTCCAGAAGGGCCTGCACACCAATACATTTGCATTTTGGCAGTTCTGCGCCGGCCGGCGGAAAGAAAATTCCGCCGGCCGGCGCTTTTGCTGTAACCCTTCCGGGGCAAGATACGTGTTACAGGCAGAGAGGGGGAGAACGAGGATGGAAAATGAGGCCGAGCGAGAACTGGCCGAGCGGTATGATCGATACGGCCCGATGCTGTACCGCATGTGTCTTGTCATGCTGTGCAGCCGCCAGGACGCGGAGGACGCCGTGCAGGAAACGTTCTGCGCCTATCTCAAGCACCGCCCCCGGTTTGAGAACGAGGAGCACGAGAAGGCGTGGTTCCTGCGCGTGGCCACGAACAAATGCCACGACCTGCGCCGTTCGCCCTTCTGGAAGCGGCGGGCGGACTGGACGGGCGTGGATCTGAGCGAGGAGACGCCGGAGGAGCTGGGCGTGCTGGAGGAACTTCTGCGATTGCCCGGCAAATACCGGCAGGTCATCCATCTCTACTATATTGAAGGCTATAAAATTGCCGAGATTGCCGAGCTGCTTGGGCGGCGCGAGAACACCGTGAAGGTGCAGCTCCACCGCGGGCGCGAGCTGCTGCGCCTCAGCCTCGAGGAAAGGGGGGTTCAGCCGTGAAGACAAGAGAAGAACTGCTGCGAGGTGCCGTGGGCAAGCTGAAGCCCGAATCCTCTCTGCGCGACCGGGTGCTCTCCGGAGGCAGAAGGAGTCGTGTGCGCCCCGCCGTGCGCCGCTTTTCCCTGGCGGGAGCCGCCTGCCTGTGCGTGCTGGCCGTGGCGATCCTGCTGCCGGAGCTGCTGCGGGTGGCCGTGGTGCGGCCGCAGGGGCCGGATGCGCAGGCTGCCGGCACGCCCTCGCTCTCCATCGCCGGGAGCGGGGAAAGTGAAAGCATGGATGTGGAAAGCCCGGTTTCCTCGCTGCTGGCGGCGGTGATCAACGGCAGCGGCGACGTGCTCGCCGTCTCCGCCGTGCAGGTGGACCGGCAGGAGCAGGTTGTGCGCAGCGCCTGCGTCGACCCTTCGTGCGTCGTGGAGGACGCCTCCTCCGGCACGGCAGTGCCCCTGCTGGATCTGTTCCGCGAGGGCGGCGCGCAGGGGCTGGAAACGGCCGTGGAAGAGCTGCTCGGCGTTGAGCTGGACGGCGCGCTTGTCTTCACGAACGGCGATCTCGCCTCCTGCATCGACGCCGGGGGAGGCGTGGAGGTCTTCCTTCTGCCGCAGGAGGCCGAGATGATCAACAGCTACAGCGGCAGCTCCCTGCAGTCCGGCAAGCAGCGGCTCACCGGTGAGGAAGCGCTCTGCTTCCTGCAGATGGACGACGGCGACATGAGCAACCTCACCGGGCGCGGCGGCCGCCAGTCCGCCCTGGCGGAATCGCTTTGGATGCAGGCCGACCCCGATCTGCTCGAGACGCTCCTGCTCGAGAGCACGTTGTTCAGCTCGCTGCCGGAGCTGCCGGACGCCGGCGGGATCGCCGAGGTGCTCTCCTTTTCCTTTGAATCGGTCAGCTTGCCGGAAAACTGGGATGCTGTCGATTCCGTGACGACAGACGAGAACGGCGCCCGGCTGATCTTGCTTGCGCCGACCGCCCTGCGGGAGCAAATCCGGTCGTTCTTCCGGGATGACGGGGGAGAGCAGGCAGCCTCCGATTCCCTGCCGCCGTACTATGCGGGAGGGACATCCACCCTGTATGATACCGTGAACCAGGCGATGATCGACCTGTGCGGCCTGGTGGAGCAGTCCGAAAGCGAAACCGTCATTCCCGCGGTGCATCTCTTCACCGAGGAGCCTGCGGATCAGGAGGGCGGGGTGGAAGTCGTGTGCGCCGGCTATGCCGCGCGGTTTGCCCTGCAGTGGGAAACCGGCGTGTGCGGGTTTCAAATGGAAGGCGGCCAGCTCGTCCTGCAGGAAACGCAGGCGGCCGCCGCCCGGCTGCTCCTGACCCAGCAGGAGGACGGAGCCTGGGAACTGGCGGCGGTGGAGGAAACGATCTATGGCGGCGACCCGGCGTTTTCCGATGCGGACGGCCTCCTTGGCCTGTCCGGGGGCGACGAGGTTCTGGCTGCGGAGATAGCCGCCTGGGACGGCGGGGACGGCACGGACATACTGGCCCAAACCCTGGACGAGTCGATCCGCAGCTACTGGGAGCAAAACGATCTCGAGCCTTTCGTTTCGTGGTATCTTGGGCCGTATCTCCTGCCGATCCCGCTGCGGGACGAGGTTTCTTTTGAAGAATTATGGGACTTGCCGGAGGGGACACAGCTCAGCCTGTCGCCCTCTTGTCCCATTTCCAGCGCCCTTTTTCCCGTGGAGAACACGACGGAGCTGCTTGACCTGATCCGCGTCGGCACGGTGAACGTCAGCGAGGGATGGATGCCCTATTCCGACTCGGGCGTTCCCGTGATCTTCCTCACCGATGAGAGCGGCACGCTTCTGCACTGGCTTGCGTTTCCCGGGGAGGACGGCGCGTTCTGGCTGGACGGCGTCCGCCTCTGCCAGATGGACGGCGCCTCCTGGGAGCTGTTCCGCGCCGCGGCCCTTTCCGCTTGACAAGCGGCCGGAAAACAGGGATAATATTTGCAAGGGAAGAAAAGCCCCGCCGGGTCCCCGGCGGGGCTTTTCGTTCGGATAGACGGGGAAAAAGAGGGGAACCCTTCCCCGAGGAGGGATGAAAGTGAAAAAAGTAGCTGTGCTGATCCCGTGCTACAACGAGGAAAAGACTGTGGAGAAGGTGGTGGCGGATTACCGCCGCGCCCTGCCGCAGGCCGATATTTATGTGTATGACAACAATTCCACAGACAGGACGGCCGAGCTGGCCCGGAAGGCCGGGGCGATCGTGCGCCGCGAGTACCGCCAGGGCAAGGGGAACGTCATCCGCTCCATGTTCCGGCAGATCGACGCCGACTGCTACCTCATGACGGACGGTGACGACACGTATCCGGCCGAGAACGCGCCGGAAATGGTGCGCATGGTGCTGGAGGGGGAGGCCGACATGGTGAACGGCGACCGCCTCTCCTCCACCTATTTCACGGAAAACAAGCGTCCCTTCCACAACACGGGCAACCGCGTGGTGCGCGGCCTGATCAACCGGCTGTTCGGCGCGCAGGTGCGTGACATCATGACGGGCTACCGCGCGTTCAGCCGCAGCTTCGTCAAGACGTTCCCCGTCCTCTCACACGGGTTCGAGATCGAGACGGAGATGACCATCCATGCCGTGGACAAGAACTTCCTCATCCGCGAGCTGCCCGTGGAATACCGCGACCGCCCGCAGGGCAGCGTCTCGAAACTCAACACGTATTCGGACGGCGCGAAGGTGCTCTGCACCATCTTCCGCCTCTATAAGGAGTACCGCCCCTTCGCTTTCTTCGGCGCATGCGCGCTCGTGTTTCTCCTGCTCGCGCTGCTGCTGTTCCTGCCGGTGGGGATCGACTATCTGAGAAGCGGGCTGGTGCCGCGTTTCCCCACGCTCATCGTCTCCGTCACGCTCGCGCTGTGCGCGCTGCTCTCGTTCGTGGCCGGCGTGATCCTCGACGTGCTCGTGAAGAAGCACCGCCAGCTGTTCGAACTGATGCTCACACTGTTTGAGGAGGGGATGCGCCGTGAAGAAACCGATCCGTCTGCGCGAGACGAAGCCGGCCCGGTGGATCGCTGACCACGCCGCGCGGCTGGAGACGGCAGGCTGCCTGCTGTTCGGCTGCGGCTGCGTGCTGCTCCTGTTCCGGTTCTTCTCCGTGCCCTTCCAGCCGGCGGTGTTCGCCCTCTCCTGCGCGGCGGCCGTGCCGGGGCTGCGCGCCGCACTGCGCTGCCGCCGGGTGCGCGTGTGGGCGGTGTGCGGCGTGTTCGGCGCGCTCTTTTCCGCCGCCGTGGTGGCGGGCCGCCGCATCGACGTGGAGAACGCTGCGTTCCTCGGCTTTTCCGCGCCAGACCTCGTCTACTGGCTCTGCTTTGCCGTGTTCTGCGCGGCGATGGCCGCGGCGGTGTCCGCCTGGCTTTGCGCCCACCCGATCGCGGCGGCGCGCGCGCCCGCGGAGGAGAGCGTTTTCTCCCGCGTGATGAGCTGGGCCTCGTGGACGGCCATCCTCACCGTGTGCTATCTCTTTTACTATTTCGTGTTCTTCCCCGGCCTGATGACGGGCGATTCCTTCGCGTGCTACGTGCGCGCCGCCGGCATCGCGCCCATCTCGAACCAGCAGCCTGTCGTCTATCAGCTCGTGATGGCCGTGTTCCTCGCGCTGGGGGATCTCTTCGGCGACGTGAACGCCGGCATCGCGTTCTTCACGCTGTTCCAGCTTTTGTGCATGGCCTCCGCCTTCGGCTACAGCCTTTCCTGGATGCGCCGCCGCGGCCTGCCGCGGCCCGTGGTGTGGCTGCTCGTGCTCTGGTTCGGCGTGAACCCGCTGCACGGCATGTATGCCGTCACCGTGTGGAAGGACGTGCCCTTCGGCGCGGTCGTGCTGCTGTTCATGCTCTTCCTCTTTGACACGGCGCGCGCCGGCGGCCGCAACCTGCTGCGCTGGCAGGGCATGGTGCACCTGGCCGTGCTGGGGCTGGCCGTGTCGTTTCTGCGCAACAACGGGATCTACCTGCTCGCGTGCGCGCTGCTTGTGGCGGGCGTGCAGCTGCGCGCCCACTGGAAGCGGCTCGTGCCGTGCTTTCTCGCGCTGCTCGTCGTGATCTGGGGCGTGCAGGGGCCGCTCTACGGAGCGCTCGGCATCGCGCAGAGCCCCTTTGCGGAGTCGCTTGCCATCCCGCTGCAGCAGATGGGCCGCGTCGTGAGCCGCGGCGGCGAGCTGACGGAGGAGCAGGCCGAGTATCTGGATCATCTGCTCCCGCTTGAGACGATGGGGGAGGTCTACTGGGATTTTTCCGCGGACCGGATCAAGTTCCACGAGGACTTTGACGACGCATTCCTCGAGGCGAACAAGGGCGGCTTTTTCTCCACATGGCTCACCATGCTCTTCCCGCATTTCAAGGATTACTGCATCGCCTTTCTCATGGAGACGGCCGGCTACTGGCGCCCCGGCACGATGAACTGGTATGTCGCGCCGGGCATCAACGGCTACAGCACGACATACGGCGTGGAGCCCGCCAACCTCGCGGAGCGATACCTCGGCCTCAGCCTGCAGGAGACCATCCAGGAGAAGGCGGAGGACCTGCAGGAGGACGATCTCACAGCGCCCTTCTTCAACATGGCGGCCATGGTGTGGCTCGTGTTCTTCTGCGCCGCGCTGCTGCTCGCGCGCGGACAGGGGCGGCGGCTGCTCTTCCTCGTGCCGCTGCTGGCGCTCTGGGCCACCACGATGATCGCCGCGCCCACCTTCTGCGAGCTGCGCTATCTCTATGCGTTCTTCACCTGCGCTCCGGCCGCCGTGTGGCTTTCGCTGCCGGGCCGCGAGGAATCGCTCGCCGCGCCGCGCGCGCGGAACGGCGCGGGCGAAAAAACGGGCGGCTGATTTTTGTGCTGTATTACCACTTGCAATTCACGATTTGACAGAATAGACTAAGAATAGAGGAATTCTATGCATACCGTCCGCGCGGCTGCGGGCGGCCGAACAGGTTTGAGGGATCGCCATGATGAGGGGGAAACGGGAAAAAGCGCTGCTGTCTGCCGCCTGCCTGGCGGTGGCTTTGCTTTTTGCGGCCTGTGAGGGCGAGCTTGCCCCCAGCGTGACCGGGGGTGCGGCTTCCGCCGCCTCCGCCGTTTCCGCCGCGCAGCAGAGCGCGCCGGCCGGGGAATCGCCCGGCGGATCGCCGTTTCCGGAGGGCGGCGTGCAGCAGGAGGACGGTGTCTCCTTCCGGCTGGAGCCTTACACCCTGCAGCAGGACGGCTGTGATTTTTCCCTCACCTATCCGCAGCTGGAGGGCGACGCTTACGCCGGTGTGAATGAGCTTCTGCGCGAGCGTGGCCTGCAGCTGGCGGAGCTTCTGCTGACGGAACGCGAGAAGGAGCAAAGTGCGGTGCAGAGCGCGGCGGCCGCCTCTGGAGCGGGGGAAAGCGGTGCGCCCGCTTCCTCGCTTCCCGAGCCGAAGCCGCTCACGCTTTCCGGCAGCAGCCGGTGCGGTTTTGCCTCACGGCTGTTTGTGAGCGCCACCTACACGGCGGATGTGAGTGAGGATGGCGGCGATCCTACGCGCGAATGGGTTTCCTTCAACTACGACATTATTTCCGGCGAGGAAGTGACGTGCGCCGATCTCTTCTCCGATCTGGACGGCCTTGCCGCCGCGCTGCGCACGTGCGCGGAGGAGGGGGACACGGTGGAACAGGCGCTTGCCTATCTCACGGAGGACCGGCTGCGCGCCGGGCTGCCGGGCGTGGCCATTGCCTTTGAGGACGGCGCGGTCCTCTTCGGGTATCCCGTGCCGCACGCCGCGGGCGATGTGTGTGTGCTCAGCCTGCCGCAGGAGACGGCCTCCGTTTACCGGAGCGACAGCACCCTCTGGGATGAAATCTTGAAACCGCAGCAGCAATGATGCATACCGGCGGCGGCCTGGTTTTCAGGCCGCCGTCTCTTTTTTGCCCGCTGCGGCCGGGTGGACAAACAGGCGGAAAATTGATAGAATAAGGGAAAAGGCCCCGCGGCCGCGGGGGGAAGGCAGGGGAACAGGCTTTGGAGGAACGGCGGAGGAAGGCGGAGTTGAGCATCCAGAAAAAGTTCCGCAAGGAGATCTGGGCGCCGTTTGTGCGCGGGCTGAAGGAATACGACATGCTCCGGGAAGGCGATCGCGTGGCGGTGTGCATTTCCGGCGGGAAGGACTCCATGCTGCTGGCGAAGTGCATGCAGCTGCTGCAGCGGTTCACGGATCGGCCCTTCGAACTCGTCTATCTCGTGATGGACCCGGGCTACAGCCCGGAGAACCGCGCGCAGATTGAGCGGAACGCCGCGCTGCTGGGCCTGCCGATCACCGTGGTGGAAAACCGGCTCTTCGAGGCCGCCGCCTCGGCGGACAAATCGCCGTGCTACCTGTGCGCCCGCATGCGCCGCGGCTGCCTCTACCGCTCCGCGCAGGAGCTGGGCTGCAACAAGATCGCGCTCGGCCACCACTTCGACGACGTGATCGAAACGGTGCTCATGAGCATGCTCTACGGCGGCGAGATGAAAACCATGATGCCGAAGGTGCACAGCGCCCATTTTGCCGGCATGGAGCTCATCCGCCCGCTGTACCGCGTGCGCGAGCAGGCCGTGATCGGCTGGGCGCGCTACAACGACCTTTCGTTCCTGCGCTGCGCCTGCCGCCTCACGGAGGGCACGGCCACCGGCCAGCTCGATTCCAAGCGGCAGGAGATGAAGGAGCTCATCCGCGCGCTCGAGCGCCGCAGCCCGAGCGTGGGGGCGAACATCTTCCACAGCTTCCACAATGTGAATCTGGGCACGCTCGTCGGCTATAGGGGAGACGGCGTGCCCCATCCCTTCACAGAGGAATATGCAAGGCCCGGATCGCCGTACTGGCTTTCGGGCGAGGACGGCTGAGCGGCTTCCGCGGGCGCCGCGCAGGCCATCCGCCGCACGATCCCGCGCCGCACGGCACGGGGAAACAATGGGATACCGGAAAGGGGATATGACCAATGTCTTTGGCAGAAACGCCGCGGGCCAACCGGCTGCACATCGGGATTTTCGGAAAACGGAACAGCGGAAAATCTTCGCTGATCAATGCCATCACGGGCCAGGAGACGGCGCTTGTCTCCAACGTTGCCGGCACGACGGCGGACCCGGTCTTCAAATCGATGGAGGTACACGGCATCGGGCCCTGCGTGTTCATCGACACGGCCGGTTTCGACGACGTGGGCACGCTCGGCCGGCTGCGCGTGGAGAAAACGGAGGAGGCCGCGAAAAAGACGGACCTGGCGCTGCTTATCTTCTCGCTTGGCGGCTTTGCGGAGGAGCTCGAGTGGCTCGCCCGCTTCCGCCGGAGCGGCACGCCGGTGGTGCCCGTGGTGAATAAGGCGGACATTGCCGAGGCTGCGCTGCTGGCCGCCCGCGTGCGCGAGGAGGCGGGCGTGGATCCGGTGCTCGTGAGCGCCAAGACGGGCAAGGGCGTGGCGGCCCTGCGCACCGCCATCCTGCGCGCCGTGCCGGAGGGCTTCGAGCAGGAGAGCATCACCGGCGATCTGTGCAAGGCGGGCGATCTCGTGCTGCTCGTGATGCCGCAGGACATCCAGGCCCCGAAGGGCCGTCTCATTCTGCCGCAGGTGCAGGTGCTGCGCGAGCTGCTCGACAAGAAGTGCCTCGTCTCCTGCTGCACCGGCGATAATTTTGAGGATGCGCTGTCCTCCCTCTCCGCCGCGCCGGATCTCATCATCACGGACAGCCAGCTCTTCCGCCCCGTCTATGAGCGCAAGCCGAAGGAGAGCCCGCTCACCTCGTTCTCCGTTCTCATGGCGGGATACAAGGGCGATCTGGCGTATTTCACGAGGAGCGCCGCCGCCATCGACAGCCTCACCGAGCGCTCCCGCGTGCTGATCGCGGAGGCGTGCGCGCACGCGCCGCTCAAGGAGGACATCGGCCGCGAGAAGATCCCGCGCCTGCTCCGCCAGCGCGTGGGGCAGGGCCTCGCCGTTGACTTTGCGCGCGGCGTCGATTTCCCGGCCGATCTCACGCACTACGACCTTGTGATCCACTGCGGGGCGTGCATGTTCAACCGCAAATACGTCATCGCCCGCGTGGAGGAAGCCCGCGCGCAGGGCGTGCCCATGACGAACTACGGCGTGGCCCTGGCCCGCCTCATGGGCCTGCCGCCTCTCGCGGAGGGGAAGATTCTGTAAAGCCGGACAAAGCGCCAAACATAAAAAGAGGCCGCCGCACAGCCTGCGCTGCACGGCGGCCTCCTGTTCTGTTGTCCTGTAACTGCTGCAGGTTTCCTTTTACGGCTCCACACGTCCCGTGAGCACCGCAAACGAATACGGCGGCAGAGTGAACGATGCGCCGCCTGCCTGCTGCTTCACAGGCGCGGGCACGGCCTTCACACGGTCCGGGGTGACAAGGTCGTTCGTATCGGTGGGCGAGCCGGAAGCGATCAGCACCGCGCCGGAGGGGATGAACGAGCCGCCCTCGGCCGTGAACAGCGCTTCGATGGGCTCGTCGCCGTAGTTGGCGGCTTTCACCACGAGGGCGCCGTCCTTTTTGCCGGCCGTCACATAGAGGTTCGCGTTCGCGCCGGGGTTCACCTCGCAGTCCGCGGCCACAACCGTCTCCGGGGCATATTCCGCGAACAGGCGCTGCACCTCATAGGACGGGATGCCGTACGTGCCGGTGCCGTTGAAGTTGATGAGGTTCACGCTCCACTTGCGGTAATCCTCGTTGCAGAACAGCGGCGCATAGGAAGCGATGCGCACGCGGTCGCAGCGGTTCTCGATGCGGATCATGAACACGGCCTCCGAGACGGCGCCGATGAGGTTGCCGTGGCCGCTCTCGCCGTTGCAGGCGTATTCGCCGATGTAGACCGGCGTGCCCTCGCCCTCATACACGCCCCAGCGGTTGGGGAACGTCTGCGGGCTCGTGTAGTGGTGGTCGTCCACCATGTCGAGCGGGGCGTCCGGCACGCGCTCGTTGGCGATGAGGATGAGGTCCGGGTATTTCGCCTTGATCGCATCGTAGAAGATGCGGTAGCGCTTGTGGTATTCCGGCCCCCAGTTCTCGTTGCCGATCTCCACGTATTTCAGGCGGAACGGCTCGGGATGGCCGTCGGCGGCGCGCAGCGCACCGTATTCGGTGGAAGCGTCGCCGCAGATGTACTCAATGCCGTCGAGCGCGTTCTGCAGCCACCACTGGATCTCCTCGTCCGTGCCCGGCACGCTCTTGCGCGCCTGGCAGGACATGCCGCAGTTCACCACATACATGAGGTCGGCGCCCAAATCCTCGCCGAGCTCGCAGAATTCCAGCATGCCCAGGCCGTCCGTGGCGCGGTAGCCCCACAGATCCCAGTGGCCGGGGCGGTCCTCCATCGGGCCGCGTGTCTGCTTCCAGTGGATGGCGTTCTCCAGGTTGATGCCCTCCACCACGCAGCCGCCGGGGAAGCGCAGGAAGCCGGGGCGCAGGCCGCGCAGCATGTCCATCAGATCGCGGCGGAAGCCGTAGGGACGGCCGAGGTCCGTGTCCTGCGGGAAGAGCGTGGCAAAGTCCACATAGAGCGAGCCCGCTTCATCCGCCTGCAGGAAGAAGCGCGCATCCGGCGTGCGCACCGGGCTGGCAAAACGGAACGGGAGCTTCTGAAATTCCTCCGTGAGGGAGAGCTGCGTTTCGCAGATCACCACGCCGCCGCTGTACATGAGGCCCACCGTCACGTGCGTGATGCCCTCGCCGCGTGCGATGACGTAGCCGTAGTAGTCCTGCTCCTTCACCGGGATGCCGCAGTAGCCCTCGTTCACGACGCGCACGCCGCCGGCCGGGCGCAGCACGTCGAGCTCGAGCTGCTCGGCGCACGCCGGGTTGCGCGGGTTTTCGCGCGTGAGCTGCACGGAGGCCGCCATGCCGGGCGTGGGAAGCAGCTTCCAGCCGGGCAGCGGGTCGGACACGTCGAAATCCTCGATGTGGCCGAGCCGCGTGTGCACCTTGCCGCCGGCATACGTCGTGTTTTCCGGCAGGCGCGCGTCGGCAAAGCTGCGGTTGCGCAGCAGCTCGGCATAGATGCCGCCGTCGCCCGCGTGGTTGATCTCCTCATAGAAGATGCCCCACATGCGCGGATCCGGCGTGCCGATGGTCTGCTGCGGATGAATGGTTACGGTCTTTTTCAATCGGATCAGTCTCCTTCCCCTCCGCGCGGCCGAAAACCGCGCGGTTTAACGTTTTACTATCCGCCGCCATTATACTGCGCTCTGCATAAAAACGCAAGTGAAAACGAAAAAAAACAGGAAATTTTCCGCAGAAACCAGCTGCGTGTGCGGGCGCATTGCTTTGAAAATCAAATTTTGGTGAGATTCTCAAAAACAGGACGCAGCGGGCCCTGAGAAAAGGGACGGTATATTGAATTGATGCCGAAAATATAGTATAATGCTCTATGTTATTTTGAGAAGAATAGGTGGATGATACCTTGGCAGAAATCCGGGAAAAGGGGACGGTGATAGAGGGCGTGCTGGAAGGGCTGCTGGCCGCCGCCTGCGGCGGGGGAGCGCCTCGGGATGATCGGCTGAGCAGCCTCACGCAGGCGCAGTGGGAATCCCTTTGGGATCTTGCGCGCCTTCACCAGGTGGAGGCGCTCGTGCTGGGCGAGCTGGCGGCGCGCGGCATTCACCCGCCGGAAGCGGTGCAAACCGGTCTTGCGGCGTATGAAAAGGAAACGGAGCTCCGCTTCTACACGCTTTTTTCCCTCACCAGCTACGCCGCCTTCCTGCTCCGGCGGGCGGGGCTGCCGTTTTATGTGCTCAAGGGTGTCTCGCTCTGCGCGCTCTATCCGCACCCGGAGCGCCGCCTGATGTCGGATGTGGATCTCTATGTCCCGGGGGAGGAAAACTGGCTTTCGGCCTGCCGCGTACTGCACGAAAACGGGTTTGTGCTGGAGCATCCCTCCGTCCTGACGGCGCGCCGCGGGGCAAAGGACAAACCCTTTTACACCTATTACCATATGGAGTGCCGTTATGCCATGCGCGGCGGCATGCGCACGCTGGAGCTGCACCGCAAGCCTTCGGCCGATTTGCCGGACAGCGCGGCGGAGCGCCGTGTGCGGGAGATCTTTTCGCTCTTGCCCGGCGCAGACGCCTGCCGCCTCTTCGGCGTGGATTTGCCGGTGCTGCCGGTGCAGGCGTTCGCCTTTTCGCTCGTGCTGCACATGACGCAGCATTTCCTGTTTGCCGGGTTCGGGCTGCGCCTGCTGTGCGACTGGACGGTCTTTCTGCGGCGGCATGGCTGTGCGCTGGGCGCGCCCTTTCTCTCGTTCGTGCGGGAGACGGGACTGGACCGCTTCACGGCCGCCGTCACCCGGCTGTGCGCGGCGCATCTCGGCCTGCGGGAGGAGGAAGTCCCCTGGCTGGGGTTGCTGCAAGCGCCCCGTCCGGAGGGGATGGAACGGCTTTGGGCCGATATCCTGGCCGGCGGGGACTTCGGCAAGGGCGAAAAGGGCCGGATGCTCCTGCCCGCCGGCGGGGGGCGGCTGCACGCGTATTTGAGCGCCCTGCAGCTGCAGGCGTCGCGCCGCTACCCCGGTGCGAACCGCATCGTGCCCCTGCGCCCCCTGCTGTGGTGCGGGGCGGCGTGGATGTTCCTGCGCGGCAACAGGAAGGAGCGGGGCGTGCACGCCGCAGAGGTGTTCCGTTCCGCCGGCAGCCGAAGAAAGCTTTTAACCGATCTCGCGCTTTTTGAAAAAGCGCGGCCAGAGAGAGGACCCGAATCATGAAAGTGTTAATCGCGGGACAGTACGGCGTCTTCCTCGGCCAGCTGATTGACATCTTCCACAAGGAAGGCTGGGAGGTGTATCTGCTCACGGGCGAGGGCCGCCCTTCCAGGCGGCGGCGCAACGTGTTTGAACAATATTATTTCCGGTATGACAGCGAGAGCGTGCGCGACATCATGGACAGCGCCTCCCCGGATCTGCTTCTGTTTGCCGGCGCGTTCGACAGCGCGTTCCGGCAGGAAAACGCGCGCCGCGGCTCCATGCTCTTCCTCTCCGGTCTCACGAACCTGCTCATGCTGGCGCAGCTTCTGAAGGTGCCGCGCTTTGTGTATCTTTCCACGCACGAGGTGTTCGGGGAAAGCTGCCTCACGCCGATCCGGGAGGATATGCCTCCCAGCCCTGTCTCGAGCCGCGGCGTGCTGCTGGAGCAGGGCGAATCGCTTGTGCGGCGCTACGGCGAATCGTCGGGCCTTGACACCGTCATTCTGCGGCTTGACCATCTTTACTGGATGCCGAAGGACCGCGACGACGTGTGTGAAACGCACGCCCGGCTCTGCCTTTCCGCCTTCCAGGACAACGTGATCCCCGCCTCCGCCAAGCAGATCTTTTCGGCCGTCTATGCGGCGGATGCGGCCTTTTCCGTGTTCCAGGTGGCGGCGGCCCCCACCCACCGCGACGCGATCTACCACATCACCTCGCAGGAGGAGGAGAGCGAGATCGACGCCGCCCGCGTGATCCGCGAGGCCGCCGGCGAAAAGGTGCTCATCAAGGACAACACCGTGGGCCTCACGCAGAAGACGGTGCTCTCCGGCAAGCTGCTCGAGCGGGAGTTCGGCATCCGTGCGCGTTATTCCTACCGCACGCAGGCGCCGCTCATCCTGCGGCACATGCAGCGCCACCCGAAGCGGTTCGCCCCGCGCGGGCGCGGCAGGGCGGGCTTCTTCGGCCGCCTGTGGGAGCGCTGCCGCACCACCTTCTGGAAGCTCGTGCCGTTCGCGGAAAATTTCCTGGTCTTCATCGCCGTCTTCATGATCAACAACCGCACGGCGGACAGCGACTTCGTGCGTTATCTCGACGTCTTTCTGCTCTACGTCGTGCTCTTCGCCGTGTTTTACGGCAAGCGGCAGGGCATAGTGGCCGCATTGCTGAGCGTGGCGGGCTTCCTGTTCCGCCAGAACTATTACCGCCAGGGCATTGAGATCCTCATGGACTACAACACTTACATCTGGATTGCCCAGCTCTTCATTGTGGGCATGGGCGTGGGCCACCTGCGCGATTCGCTCAACATGGTGGCCGAGGACAAGGACGAGGAGATCTCCTTCCTCACAAACCAGCTCGACGATGTGCACGCCGTGAACAGCAGCAACCTGCGCGTGAAGAACATTCTGGAGGACCACATCCTCAATTACGACGACAGTCTCGGCACGCTCACCTACCTTGTCGATCAGCTCGGCCGCTTCCAGAAGGAAGACGTCCTCGTGCGCGCGGCGGACGCGGTCGCGGAGGTGGTCGGCACAAAGGACGTCGCGATCTATAAGGTGTCCAACGCCGATTACGCGCGATTGCTCGTCTCCACCACGGATCGGGCCAGGTCGCTCGGCAAATCGCTCAAGTATTCCGCCGCCGAGCCGATTGCCGCGGCGCTGAGCCGGCGGGAGGTCTTTGTGAACCGCAGCCTGAGGGAGGATCTGCCCATCATGGGCTGCGGCCTGTATGCGGAGGAGGAGCTGCAGTACATCCTGTTTATCTGGAACCTGCCGTTTGAGCGCGTCTCGCTGCACGAGATGGATCTGCTTAAGGTGGTCGGTTCATTGATCCAGAGCGCCGTCACGCGCGAAGCGCAGTACCAGAATGCGCTGCAGGCGGAGCGATGCCTGCCCGGCGTTTCCATTCTGAACGAGGAAACGCTTGAGGAACAGCTTGCGGCCGGCCGCCAGGCAAAGGAGAAGGAGTATTTTATCTATTCGCTTCTGCGCGTGGTGGAGCCTGTGCCGCGCCGTGCGCCGGACGGCGGCTGGGTGCAGGAGGATCTGCTCGCGGCGGAGCACACGCTTACCCGCAGCATCCGCGACACGGATTTCATCGGCATGGGGCGCGACGGCCATCTGCGCGTCCTCGTGACGAACGCCGGCCCGGAGGACGCCGCCATCGTGATGGAACGGCTGAGAAAGCAGGGGATCACATGCGAATTGGAAACGACAGACTGACAGCGCCGATCTTCCTCGCGGCTGTCATCGTGAACGCTGTGTTCGCCGTGTGCTATCTAATCTACGGCCTCGTCACGGCGCGGCGCGGAGGACAGGAGCGCGGCAACCGCGGCAAATATGTGCTGCTCTCCTTTGTGATGCTCATCTGCCCCGTGGCGGCCGCCTGCACGCTGGGGGCCGGTCATCTCGTGTATCAGCTGCTCAGCCGCCATGGCGTGGATATGAGCGACGTCTCCTTCAGCCGGGAAAAGCACGAGTCCCCGCTCCCGGCGGATTTGGAGACGGAGATCAACATCGTGCCCATGCGCGAGGCCATGACGGTGGCGGACACCGGCCGCAGGCGGCGCATGCTGCTCAACGTGCTGAAAAAGGATGTGCGCCGTTCGCTGAGCTCCATTGCGCTGGCGATGGAAAACGCCGATTCCGAAACGTCGCACTACGCCACCTCCGTGGTGACGGATGTGCTCTCCGATTTCCGCGGCACGGCGCAGAATGCGGCCGAGGCGCTCAAGCGAGACCCCGGCAACGTGGAGGTGGGGAAGCTTCTGCTCGAGCACCTGCTCACGGCGCTGCAATACAACCTTCTCACCGGCGCGGAAAAATCCACCTACGCCTACATGGCCGCCAACACGGCGGAAACCGTGTTCCGCGTCTCGCCCGCCGCGCTGGAGGACTGGGAGTATGCGCGCATCACGCGGCTCATGGACGAACAGGGAGATTTCCGGGCCGCGGAGCAGTGGGCCGGGCGCGGCCTGGAATACTGGCCGCTGAAGCTCGAGCCCTACAAGGAGGCCATGCGCCTCTACTTCCGCCACGGCGACCGCGAAGCGTTCTTTGCCTGCCTGGAACGGCTCAAGGCGGCGAACGTGACGGCCGACCGTGAGACGATGGAGTGGATTCGCTTCTTCCGACGCGAACCGGCGGAACCTGCCGGGAAAGAGAAAACGGCCCGCTGAACGGCAGGCACACAGGGGAAAGGAGGGAAAAACATGTCGTTTGCCGTGGAAACGCTGCTGTGGCTGATCCGCGTGTTCCTCCTCTATTTTGCGGCTGTGTTCCTTCCTCCCGCCTTTGTGCTGCGCCCTGTCCTGCGGGGGAAGCCCTTCTCGCAGTGCTTTCTCATCTGCGCGGTGAGCGGCCATTTTTACATTGTCTTTGCCACGGAGCTGCTGGCGCTGGTGCATCTCACGTGGGGGCCCGCCCTCCTGCTGGCCCTCCTCCTCCCGGTTGGCTGGCGGGCGTATGTCTCTTACCGGGAGCCGATCCGCGCGGGCGCCCGCCGGTTTGCCGTCTCGGGCCTGCGCGTGCTGCGCCGCCAGATCAGCGTGCGGTTCTGCGTGATCTCCCTGTTCCGCGCCGTGCGGGGCGTGCTGCAGCGCCCGCTCTCCGCGTTTTGTCGGTATCTGCGCACGCATTTCTGGGAAGCGCTGCTCTGCGCGGGCAGCGCCTGCTGCACGCTGTGGCTGTTCGGCTCGAATGCCCTCCGCATTTACGGCTACACCGCTTCCGACATCGTCGTCCATCAGGAGTGGCTCCAAAACCTGAGAGACGGCGTGCTCTTTTCCGGCGGCATCTATCCCATGGGCATGCACTGCATCATCTATTTCCTGCACGCGGTTTCGGGCGTGCCCACCGTGATTCTGATGCGGCTGATCCCCGTGGCGGCGGATTTCCTCACCTTTTCCATGATCCCCGTCACGCTCAAGGTGCTGTGCCGCTTCCGCTATACGCCGTATCTCGCGTATCTGGCGCTCACGCTGGCCTCCTTCACGAAGTCGGATCGGCTTCTGCGCTATTTTTCCGCGCTGCCGCAGGAGTTCGGCATGATGTTTGTGCTGCCGTGCCTGGCCTCGCTCGTGCTGTTTCTGCGCCGGTTTGCGGCGGAGGAGCGCGAGTACCGGAAGCTGAAAAAGGAAAAGCTGCTCTACACGCGCGTGGAGGAGCGCACGCCGCGCCGGAAATCCACGCTGTGGCTCATTGTGCTGGGCATGTCGTTCGCGCTCACGTTCGCCGTGCATTTTTACGCCACGATCATTGCCGCCGTGGTTCTGCTGGGCGGCGCGGCGGGCTGGTGCACCATTGTGTTTCGCCCCAAGTGTCTGGGCCGCGCCGCGGCGGCCGCTCTCCTCTCGTTTTCGGTGGCGATTTTCCCCATGGCCGTCTCCTTTGCCCAGGGCACGCCGCTGCAGGGCTCGCTCTACTGGGCCGTTTCCGTGATGGAGGGGGACGGGGAGGACGAAACGGCCGGGGAGCAGGAAACGGTTTCCTCCGCTCCTGCAGGCGAAGATTCCGCCGCCCCGGAGGACGGCGCGCCCGCCGCTTCCGAAAGCGGAGAAGCCGGCGGCACATCCGGCGGGGACGCGGACGCTCCGCCGGGCGCTGCGGCGCAGTCCTCCCCCACGCTGCAGGAGCGGCTGGACAACGTGGTGCAGCGGATAACCGGCGTGCTGCAGCGCGTCTGTGAGACGGCGCGCGCCTACTTCACCGAGTATCTGTTTGAGAGCGAAGCCGTCACCCGCGCGGCGCTGCTGCTCTTTGCGCTGCTGCTCGCGCAGATCCCGCTGCTTCTGCTGCTGCGCCAGTGGGAGGCCGCCCGCGCCGCGATCGCCGTGTTCGTGCTGCAGGCAGCGCTGACGCTGCTCGCCGCTGCCGAAGACCTGGGCCTGCCCGTGCTCATCGACACACCGCGCATGTCCGGCTTCCAGACGTATCTGCTGCCGCTTCTGCTCGGCCTTTCGGTGGACGGCGCGCTCGCCGTGTGCGCTTCCGTGGTGCGCGTGGAACGGCTGTGGCGCGGCGTGTCGCTGCTGCTCACGGCCTCCTTCCTGTTCCTGTGCGTGACCACGGGCCATGTGCGCGGCGCCGTTGACAACGTGGGCTGCGTGCAGACGAACGGGGCGGCCATCTGCGTCTACGACATCATGGAGCGCTACCCGGAGCAGAAGTGGACGATCGTCTCGTGCAACGAGGAGCGCACGATGATCGACGGCACGGGCTGGCATTACGAGGTCATCGATTTTCTCGAATCCATGGAGGACTATGACGGCGGCAGCGAGATGCGGATTCCCACGCAATACGTCTTTTTCTTCATCGAAAAGGAAAGCCTGGAATACGGCACCACCTGGCCGGAGGGCACCGATCCCACGGCGGGCGAGGAGTGGGCCTCCCTGCCGCTGCCGCGGAAATCCGGCATTTCGCAGTACACCGGGCTGAACCGCATCATCGTCAACTCCCGCATGTATTATTGGGCGCAGGCATTTCAGGAACAGTGCCCGAACGAGATGCACGTGTTTTACGAGGATGAGAGCTTCATCTGCTATGTGATGGAGCAGAACGAATACGCGCTTTATAATTTCGCCATTGATTACGGTTTCAACAGCGGGGGGCGGTCCTGATGGTCAGCAAATCGAATTATGCCGTCATCCTGGGCGTGATGCTCGTCGTGCTGTTCCTGTTTCAGTTCACCGGCATTTCGCAGGACGTGGTGCTGCGCAGCGGGGAAAACCCCGCGCTGGGGGAAGCGCTGACGGTGCAGGAGGAAACGGCGGCACAGGAATCGTTTGAGCAGGAGACGGAAGCGCTCGCCTCCGGCAAGGCGGGGGCCGGACACGCGGAGATCCGCGGGGACGCCGGCTTCGCGGGCGGCGGCGAAGCGCTGCTGCGCACGGTTGCGTCATGGTGTGAAGCGCAGAAGCGCGCGCTCACGCAGTATGAAAGCCTTGCGGAAGCCGCCGCCGACCCGGACGGCCCCGCCCTGCTCGTGGCGGACGGCGCCGCGCTGGCGCAGGAGGCGGAGCAGGAGGCCCTGGCAGAGCTGGGGGAACAGGGGCGCAGCGTGATTGTGTCCACGCTCCCGCCGGCGGACGCGCTCTCGACCTCGCGCACGCTGCGCGAAAGCCTGGGCGTGCGCGAAGTCGTGCGCGAATCGCTCGATCTGGACGGCTTCACGCTCTATGAGGGCCTGCTGCTCGGCGGCGGGGAAACGTTCGATGAACTTCCGCTCACGGTGCCCTATGTGCGGCTCGGCGCGGCGTGCAAGGTGTACGCCGTGGGCGTGCTGGAGGAAGAATGGTTTGAATCGCTCGAAAACGAGGAGCTGCCGCCCATCCTGTGGCGCGCCGGCAACGGCGGCGGCCTCACGGCCGTGGTGAACGGCGAGTTTCTGGAAGCGGAGACCGGCACCGGCCTGCTCACCGGCCTGGCGGCCGATCTCACGAACCTCTCCGTCTACCCGGTTGTGAACGCGCGCGTCTCCGCCGCGGAAAATTACCCGCTGCTGGCGGAGGAAAACGAGGAGCAGATGACCGAGCTTTACGGCCAGGGCAGCGTGAACCTCTTCCGCGATACCATCTGGCCCGGTCTGGCCGGCATTTTCTATGACACCGGAGAGAGCCTGACGGCGCTGTGCGCGCCCCGCCTCGATTACACCCGCCCCCTGAACCGGGATGAGGATCTCGCCGAGTTTTACTACCAGCAGATCCTGAAGATGCAGGGCGAGATCGGCCTTTCCGGGATGCAGGTGTCGGATGTGCCGCTGGAGGAGAAGCTTTCGCAGGATCTCGATTACCTGCACAGCGTGCTGCCGGAGTATGGGATCAGCGTGTTTTATGCCGGCAGTCTGGCGGGCAGCGAGTACGAGGGCCTGCTCGGCGGCGTGCTGGAGGATGTGCGCACCGTGCTGGCGGACGGCTTCGGCGAGGACGGGCGGCTGTTCTCCTATCTGGAAAACGGTGCCGTCCGCCTTTCCGTCTATCTGGACGGCACCGTGCACGAGGAGGAGGACGATTTCCTGCTGCGCTGCACGCAGACAGGCTACGCCTACTGCGCCTCGGGCGTGGATCTCTCCCGCATCGTGTTCCCGGAATCGGAGGATGACCTGTGGAACAACATGAGCCTCGAGTGGGCGCGGCTTTACCGGCCGTACCGTTTGCGCTATGCGTATTTCGACGCCCTCACGGCCTCGCAGGCGGGCCGCCGCGTGCGCGAATATCTGGCCGTTTCCTATGACGGCGCGCGCGCCGGGGATACGCTCACCCTCACGGCGGGCGGCGGGGAGACGATGTATTTCATGCTCCGCACGCACGGCGAGGAGGTTGTTTCCATGACGGGCGGCACGTTTGAGGAGCTTGAGCAGGACTGGACGCTGCTCACCGTCACAGAGGGCACGGCCGCCGTGACGCTGCGGCAGCGGGATCGGTCCGAGTACGCGGGAAAGGAGTGAACCGGCCGTGAAGGTCTGCCTCGTTGCCGAAGGGTGCTACCCCTATGTGGTGGGCGGTGTGTCCAGCTGGGTGCACAGCCTCATCGGCCAGTTTCCGAACCTGGAATTCGCCGTCACGGCCATCATTGCGGGCAGGGAACAGAGCGGGAAGTTTGCCTACAAGCTGCCGCCGAACGTCACGGAGGTGCGGGAAATTTATCTGAACGACTGCGAGTGGCAGGGCGGGCGGACGCGCGCCAGCTTCCGGCACCGGCTTTCCCGCACGGAGTTCGAGGCCATGCGCAGCCTTGTCATCGGCGATTCCGTGGACTGGGAGACGATCTTCCGCCTGTTTCAGGAAAAGCAGCTCTCGCTCAACCGCTTCCTTATGGGCCCCGATTTCCTGAAGATCGCCGAGGAGGTGTATGAGCTGCGCTATGGCAGCATCGTGTTTTCCGATTTCCTGTGGACGCTGCGCTCCATCTATCTGCCGCTGGGCTTCGCGCTGCAGCACGACCCCGTGAAAGCCGATCTCTATCACTGCGTGGCCACCGGGTATTCCGGCATCGTGGGCAGCCTGGCAAGCTGGAAATACGGCGGCGCGCTGCTCATTTCGGAGCACGGCATCTACACGCGTGAGCGGGAGGAGGAGATCATCAAGGCCAAGTGGGTCACGGGCGTCTATAAAGATTTCTGGATCGAGCAGTTCCGCAAGATGTCGCTGTGCGCCTACCAGCGGGCGGACCTCGTGACCTCCCTGTTCGAGGACGCGCGCAGCCTGCAGCTCGATCTCGGCTGCCCGAGGGAGAAGACGCGCGTCACGCCGAACGGCGTGGACATCACGCGCTTTGCCCATGTGCCCGGCAAGGAGCCGGACGATCCGATGATCCACATCGGCGCGGCCATCCGCGTGACGCCGATCAAGGACGTCAAGACGCTGATCAACGCGTTCTATTACGCCAAGCAGCGCGACGCGCGTCTGAAGCTCTGGATCATGGGCCCCTGGGAGGAGGACAGGGAATACGCGCAGGAGTGCTTTGAGCTCGTGGAATCGCTGCACGTGCAGGACATCGTGTTCACCGGCCGCATCCGCATGGAGGAGTACATCGGCCGCATGGACGCGCTGATCCTCACGAGCATCAGCGAGGGCCAGCCGCTCGTGATCCTCGAGGGTTTTTCCGCGAAGAAGCCGTGCATCGCCACGAACGTGGGCAACTGCCGCGGTCTGATCTACGGCGAAGGGGACGATTTCGGCCCGGCCGGCATCCTCACCCCGCCGATGAACATCGAGAAGATCGCCGACGCTATGGTTGCCATCGCGGCGGACGGCGATGCGCGCGCCCGCATGGGGGAGGCCGGCTACCGCCGCGTGTGCAGCCGCTACCGCGTGGAGCAGATGCGCAGCACCTACCGCGCCATCTATCAGGAGCTGGCGCAGGCAAAGCATGTCCCCTGGCCGGAGGATTCCTACCGGCCGCATCCGGAACAGGAAGGAGGGAAAAGCCATGGCGGGAATCGGAATTAGGCTCAACCGTATTTTCGGCAAGGAGTCGCAGTCGCTCGGCCGCGTGATCTACGGCTCCGTCTACAGCACGCTCGCCACCATCGCGCCCATGCTGCTCGTCATCGGCGCGCTGCTGCTCATGTACGTTGTGCTCGGCTTTTCCACCGTGGGTTATTTCGAGCGCGAGCTGTTCGCGTGCACGGTGCTGTATGTGTTCATCTTTTCTCTGATCACCGCCTCGCCGTTCAACTCCGTGCTCTCGAAATATGTGGGCGACCGGATCTTCGAGGAGCGGTATGACGATATTCTGCCCTGTGTCTATGTGGGGCTGGCGCTCCACGAATCCTTTGCCTGCCTGCTGGGCATCCCGTTCTGCCTGTGGGAGTACTTCGTGGGCGGGGTGGATGCCTATTATGTGATCACGGGCTTCCTTGCCTACGCCTTTCTGGGGCTTGCCTTTGATTTCATGCTCTATCTCTCGATTTTGAAGCTGTACCGCCAGCTTTCGCTCTTCTTTTTCCTCGGCATGCTGCTTACCTTCCTGCTCTCGCTGCTCTTCCGCTTCGTGTTCCGGTGGAGCATCACCTACAGCATGCTGGCCGCGCTCGCGCTCGGCTTCTTCCTCATCGCCGTGCTGGAGCTCGGCTTTCTGAAAACGTATTTTCACGACAACAGCCGCTGCTACCGCGAGGTGTTCGGCTATTTCGGCACCTATTGGAAGCTCATACTCTCCAACTTTTTTTACGTCCTGGGCCTCTTCGTGCACAACTTTGTGTTCTGGACGAAGGAGGACATGAACCTGCGCCTGGTGGACACCTTCGTCTGCAACCAGCCGTATGACATGGCGAGCTGCATCGCCATGTTCACGAACATTTCCGCGAGCGTGATTTTCATCGCCAATGTGGAGATGAAGTTCCACGCGCGCTACCAGGCCTACACGGAAGCCGTGCTCGGCGGCCGCCTGCGCGACATCCGCCAGGCAAAGAGCCGCATGTTCCGCCTGCTCTCGGAGCAGGTTGTGCGCATGGTGCAGCTGCAGTTCATCGTGTCCGTCGTGCTTTTCCTGCTGTGCCTCATCCTGCTGCCGCGCGTCGGCATGTCCGGCCTTGTCATGACGATCTATCCCTGCATGGCGGCGGGATATTTCGCGCTGTTCCTCATGTACAGCGTCATGCTGTACCTGCAGTATTTCAACGATCTCACCGGCTGTGTGCTCACCGGCGGCCTGTTCTGCGCCGCCGTGCTCGCGGGCAGCATCCTCTGCCTGCAGCTGCCTGCCTATTGGTATGCGCTCGGCGTTTTTGCCGGCAGCGTGTTGGGCTTTTCCTTCGCCTATTTCCGTGTGCGCTGGGTGGAGCGCCACCTCGACGAGCACATCTTCTGCCGCGGCAGCCTGCTGCAGGAAAAGCGGGAGCCGATGCCGTCCGCCGCGGTTTACACCTGGCTTTCGCAGGAGGAGGATGCGCATGAAGCGTGATCGTCCATCAGTCCTGTTTGTCATGACCACCATGGGTCGTGCCGGGGCGGAGCGCGCGCTGCTCAACCTGCTCGAAACCTTTCCCGAAGGGGAGTTTGATCTCTTTCTCTTCGCGCTGTTCCCCCACGGGGAGCTGTTCCAGGAGCTGCCGCGCCGCGTCACGGTGCTGAACCGGAAGGTGAGCGGTGTTTCGCCGCTCTCGTGGCACGGGCGGTTTTTGCTCGGCGCGCAGCTTCTGCGCGCCGCCTGCCGCAGCGGCGCATTGCGCCGTGCCCTGGGCTTTTACGCATCGCTGCGCAGGGGCGCACACCCTCTGCCGCGCGGCACGGCGCTGGAGAAGGCGATGCGCCGTCTCCTGGCGGACGGCGCCCTGCCTCCCGGCCGTGCCTTTGACTGCGCCGTGGCCTATCTGGAAGGCCCGGCCACGTGGTACACGGCGGAGAAGGTGCGCGCGTCGCGTAAGGCGGCTTTTGTCCATGTGGAGTACGGAAAGGCCGGTTACCGCCGCGCGCTCGACGAGGGCGCCTATGGCTCGTTCGGCCGCGTGTACTGCGTCTCGCGCGAGGTGCGCGAAAGCTTCCTGCACGCGTACCCCGAGTACGCGGGGAAAACGGAGTTGTGCTATAATACGCTCGGCCGCGCGCGCATCCTGCGCCTGGCGCGGGAGGAAGAAGCTTTTCCCGCGTTGTGGAGCGGCTTCCGCATCCTCACCGTGGGGCGGCTGCACCCCATGAAGGGCTGCGACATCGCGGTGGAGGCCGCCCGGCTGCTCAGGGAGCAGGGCAGGCGCTTCTGCTGGGTTGTGCTGGGGGAAGGGCCGGAGCGCGCCCGGCTCACGCGCCAGATCCGCCGCAGCGGGCTGCAAGATATGTTCCTGCTGCCCGGCGCGCGGCAGAATCCCTACCCCTGGTTCCGGGCGGCGGACCTCTATGTGTGTGCCTCCCGCTATGAGGGAAAGAGCCTCGTGGTCGAGGAAGCGCAGCTCCTCGGCTGCCCGGTGGTGACGCTGCCCTGCACCGGCGTGGAGGAGCAGGTGGAGGACGGCGTGAGCGGCCTCATCGTGTCCGGCTCGGCGCCGGAGCTGGCCGCCGCCATCGCTTCTCTCATGGACGACGCGCAGCGGCGCGCCGCGTTCGGCAGGCGGGCGGCGGAAAAGCCCCTCCCGCCGGACGAGGGCTCCGATCGGCTGCGGGCGTTTCTAAAAGGCTGAACGTAAGGAAAGGAGGGCTTGCCGTGGCGGAAGGAACGGAAAAACTGCTGAGTGTGGTGCTTGTCTCTTACCGGGACCCCTCCCTCACGCTGCGGCGCGCGGTGCGCAGCGTGCAGGAGCAGAGCTACCGCCATTTTGAACTGATTCTGGTGGACGCGAACGAGGAAGGCGATCCCTATAGCCTCGGCCTGCGGGAGGACATGGCCCTGTTTCCCCGCGTGCGGCTGCTCGCGTGCCCCTGCCCGGGCGGTGCGCTGGCGGACGCCAAGAACTGCGGCGCCCGGGCGGCGCGCGGCGAATATCTCGCCTTCCTGCTCGCCCGCTTTGCCTGGAACCCCGTGTGCGCCGAAATGCAGATCGCCTGCCTGGAGGAGCACCCCGAGGTGGGCATGACGTTCTGCAGCGCCTGGCGGCAGGAGGAGGACGCGCTTTCGGAATCGTATCGCCGCCCGCCGCAGGAATCGGATGAAGCGGCAGGCGGCGCGGCCGTGTTCGACGCGCCGGCCTCCGGCTCCGTGTCGCAGGTGCTGTTCCGCCGCTCCGTGTTCGAGGAGCTCGACGGCTTCGACCGGCGCATCCGCCGCGACGACCACGATCTCTGGCTGCGCGTGCTCAAGCGGTACCGCATCCTGAGCGTGGATCGCGACCTCGTGTGCCGGTATGTGGAGCGCAGCACGCTGCGCCGCTCGCACCGCGTGATCGACGTGGTGGGCTATCTCCAGCTCTACAGCAAACACAAGGAGCTCTATGACAAAAACCCGCAGGCGAAGCTGGCGCTCTTTGAGAAGATCGCCGCGTGCTACCGGGCGGCGCACAGCGTGCCGGACTGGCTGCGCTTCGCGGCGAAGGTGCGGCTGCTGCGGTGGCGCCTTTCCGGCTCCGCTGCCCACGCTGCCGCCGTGCTGCCGCCGCCCGGCGAGCCGGGGCAGACCGGGCGGACACCGGAGGACCTGCCCCTGCGCCTGTTTGGCTGCCGCCGCGCGGACGCCGATCGCCTCTGGCGCGAGGGCGGGGAGGAGATCGCGCGCCTGCGGCGGGAGCTGGAACAGGTGCGCGCGCAGCGGCGCCGGGAGCGGGAGGAAACCGCCCGCAGGCGGCAGGAGCAGGCCGACCGCGAGCTGGAGCTTGCCGGGCGCGAATCGAAGGCAGTGCTCGCGCAGGCCGGGCGGGAGGCCGCCGCTATCCGCGCGGAGGGCAAACGCCGGGCGCAGCTGGAACGCGAGCAGGCCCGGGAGGAAACGATCGCCTGCAAGCAGGAGCTGCTTGAGCTGCTTGTTTCGGCGCAGCGGCAGAGAGGAGCGCGTTCGTGAGGCGCGCGGCGAAAGGGGCGCTGATCCTTTTGGCGGCGCTGATCGTGTGTGGGGGGATTCTGGTGTTCCTTGGAAAAACGGCGGAGCGCGTGGACTGGCAGGCGGCGGCGCAGCGGGAATCCTCCGCCGCGCTCGACAACGCGGACTGCGGATTTTATCACATGCGCGGGTACTGGATCGACGGCTCGCAGGAGACGGAGGTGCAGCCGCAGGGCAGGCTGGAGCTCGTGCAGATCAACCTGGGCGGCTTTCTGAGCGGGCCGGTGAGCGAGGCGGGCCTTGCGCAGATCGACGCGATCCTGGCAGCCTATGAGGCGCAGGGGACGCGGCTCATCCTGCGCTTCCTCTATGACTGGGACGGCAAGGGGATGGAGCGCGATCCGGCTTCCCTGCAGGTGGTGCTGGACCACATGGAGCAGATGCGCCCCCTGCTCGCGGCGCACGGGTCCGCCGTTTACATCGTGCAGGGCGTGTTTGTGGGAAGCTGGGCGGAGATGCACAGCTCCCGCTATCTCTCGGAGGAGAACGTGCGCACGCTGCTCGCGCAGATGGAGCGCACCGTGCCGTCCGGCGCCTTTCTGGCCGTGCGCACGCCCTCCTACTGGCGGCTGGCCGCAGGCCGGCGGGAGCCGCTTGACGCGGAGGAAGCGTTCGCGCGGGAGACGCTCGCCTCGCGCCTCTCCCTGTTCAACGACGGCATCCTCGGCAACTGGCTGGACTGCGGCACTTACGGCGAAACGCCGCGCGCCGCTTCCTCCTCCCTCTCCGACCGTTGGCCGCGGGAGGAGGAGCTGGCGTTCCAGCAGGCGCTGAATCTCTATGTGCCGAACGGCGGCGAGGTTGTGCTCGACAACCCTCTCAACGATTTTCCGCAGGCCGTGGAGGCGCTGCGATGCATGCACGTCTCCTATCTCAACGCGGAGCACGATCTGAATGTGCTGTGCAAGTGGGAACAGGCCGTGTATGAGGGCGAGGAGGAAGCCTACCGCGGAATGGACGGCCTTTCCTACGTCGATCGCCATCTCGGTTACCGCTTTGTGGTGCGCGGCGCGCAGGTGAAAACGGAAGGCTGGCTGAGGAAAACAGCCGCGCTCACCGTGGAGGTGGAGAATGTGGGCTTCGCCCCGCGCTACACGCCCGGCCGCGTGGAGATCGTGTTCCGGCCTGAGGAGGGCGGGGAACCGGTTGTGACGGAAGCGGAGACGGATGTGCGCGGTTGGAAGCCGGGCGAGACGGTGCGGATTTCGGCGGAGGCGCCGGAGGGGATTGGGCGCTATGAGGTCTTTCTGCGCGCTGTGGGCGGGCAGAACGGCGAACCCATTCTGTTTGCAAACGAGGGGACGCATGCGGACGGCGCCGTGTCGCTCGGCGTGCTCACGAAAGAAAAAGGAGGGCTTTTCTCATGAAAGTGAAAGACGGATTCCTGCTGCGGCAGGTGGCAGGCGCATGGATGGCCGTGCCGGTGGGCGAGCGGCTCGCGCAGGTGCGCGGGCTGATCTCGCTCAATGAGACGGGCGCGTCGATCTGGCGTCTGCTTGAGGAGGGCTGCCGCACGGAGGAGGAGCTTGTCTCCGCGCTCTGCGAGGAATACGGGGAGGAGCGCGAAGCCATCGCCCCGGCGGTGGAATCGTTCACGGCGCAGCTCCGCGCGCAGGGGCTGCTCGAGGAATGAGTCCCGCCGTCTCGCGCGCGGAGCTCGAGTCGCTTCTGCAGGCGTCGTTTGCGCGCGGCGCGCTTTTTCCGCTCACCGTCACAGGGTGGAGCATGCGGCCGCTGCTGCGCCACGCGCGGGATGTGGTCCTGCTCGAGGACCCGCAGAAGCGCCCGCCGCGCCGCGGCGACATCGTGCTCTTCCGCCGCACAGCAGGGGAATGGGTGCTTCACCGCGTCATCGGCCGCACGGCGGCCGGTTCCCTCATCATGAACGGGGACGCCCAGACGTGGACGGAGCTCATTTCACCGGAGCAGGTGCGGGGCGTCGTGTCTGCGGTGCGCCGCGGCGCGCGTGTCCTGCCCTGCTCCGGGCCGCTGCTGCGGTTTTACACGTGGGCCTGGGGGGGAATCCTGCGCCCGCTGCGCGGCGCCATTCTGGCCGTCCCCCGCGCGGCCAGGCGGCTGTTCGGCCGGTAAAAAAAGCCTCGCCTGCCGGCGGGGCTTTTTCATCGCTTGAGGAAGGGGCGCACAAGGGTGTGCACAAGTCGCTTTTCGTCCTCATTCATGCCGATCGCATAGACCAGAGCCGCATAGATCCCGGCATAAATTGCCCCGACCGCCAGCAGCTGCACGAGTCCGTCCACCGGGAAGAGGGCGGCCAGCGATGCGCCCAGCACCAGCGAGGCCAGCATGGGCGCGAGCAGGCTCGCCAGGCTCTTCCAGTAGCGCCGCATGGGGAAGCCGAGCCGCGCCCGGTAATACCAGTTCAGAATGCCCACGTTGCCCACGAGCGCGGCAATCAGTGTGGCAAAGGCTGCGCCCTGCGCGCCGAACCGGGCGGAGAGCGGCACGGTGAGGCATGCGTTGCCGGCGGCACAGATCAGAAGCATCACGGCGCGGAAGCGGTGGCGGTTCTCCGCACGCAGGATCTCCGCGCCGATGTCCTGAATGAGCGGCACGGTGCTCGCCCCCATGAGCAGCAGGGCCGTGGGGTAGGAGCCGCCGTATTCCGGCCCTGCCCACAGTGTGAGAAACGGCCGGCCAAACAGGAGAAACGCACTCAGGAACAGGCCCAGCACGAGGCATTGCAGCCTTCCCACGCGCGTAAACAGATCAAAGAGGCGGCTGTTTTGTTCCAGGGCTGCCATAATGTTCACGCGCGGCGCGAACACGGAGGACAGAGACGTGGAGAGCATGAGATACAGCGTGGAAACATTGCAGGCCACGGCATAGACGGCCACTTCCTCCGGCCCGCACTTCAGGCCCAGGATAAATTTGTCCATTGCCCAGCCGAGCTGGTCCACGAGCATGTTCAAAAAGATAAAGAAGGAAAACCCGGCAATCTCCCGCAGGAGGGAAAAGCGCATTCCGTGAAAGGAAACCGGCAGATGCAGCCGCCGCGCGCAGTACACGGCCTCCGCCACAAGCCGCAGCGCGGAAAGGAGGGCCGCCGCCGCCGCGAGGCTCACCGATTGCAGGCCCAGCAGCAGAAGGGGAAGGGAAAGGCAGGGCTGCAGCAGTGTGTAGAGCACCACAAGGCTGCGCTGGAAAGCATAGCGTTCATGCGCGGTGAGAAAGCATTCCAGCACGCTGGAAAGGAACGTGAAGCACAGGTTGAGCACCATGAGGGCCATGAGCCGGCGCACGCGCCCAAGCTCTGCCCCGGTGAGCTGTGCGCCGAGCAGGGAGCCGGCGTTTGCCGTGAGGATGGCGCCCAGCACGGCACACAATCCCGCCAGGCACGCGAACACGGTGAGGAACATGCCGTTGAGCGAGGCGGCCGCCTGTTCGCCCTCCACGGCGCGCAGCCGCGCATAAAAGCGCAGGTAGGCGCTGTTGAAGCCGAAGCTCAGCAGGTTCAGGTAGCTGATGAACGCATAGGAAAGCTCATAGAGGCCGTATTCCCCCTGCCCCAGAATGCGCAGCATGAACGGCGTGTAGATCAGCGAGACAAGCGCCTGCGCCGCAATGTTCAGATAGGAGAGGAAAATGCCGGCCTGCAGTTGGCTGGCGGAGCGTCTCACGCCTGGCCCTCCTTCCCTGCCGTCAGGCCGCTCAGCAGATCCTCCCACTGCCGGGCGATGGTCTCACTCCGGAACGGCTCCAGGTTATCCCACGCGTGGGCGGAGAAGCGGCGCCGCAGATCGTCGTCCCCCATGAGCAGGGCCAGCTTTTCCGCGGCCTCCTCCGTGTTGCCGGGGGAGACGAGAAAGCCGTTCACACCGTCCAGGATGACTTCGTTCGGGCCGCAGAGAATGTCGTAGCTGACCAGGGGAAGCCGGAAATACTTTGATTCCAGCAGCACCATGGCTATGCCCTCGCTCGAGGAGGTGAGCAGGAAAAGGGAGGCGCCCGCATAGGCGGCGGCCATGTCGCCGGCAAAGCCGGGCAGCTCCACCGTGCCGGAAAGGCCGCGCTCGCGCACGAGCGCTTCCAGCCGCGGCCGTTCCGGCCCCTCGCCCAGAATGCGGAAGCGCCAGTCCGGGAAGCGATCGTGCAGCAGCGCGGCGATCTCGATCACGTGTTCCATCCGCTTTCTCGGCACAAGGCCGCCGCATGCCAGCACCACCTTTTCCCGCGGCGGCATCGGATCCGGCAGGGGGAGAAAGTCGGCCGGGTTGCGGATCATTGTCACCGGGCAGCGCGGTTTTCCCTCTTTCAGATAGAGGGCGCGGTCCGCCTCCGTGAGCACCACAATGTGGTCCGAAAAACGGCAGGTCAGGCGGTGGATCAGCGGGCGCAGGGGGGTGCCCAGCCGTTCGCCGAAGTAAAAATGTTCCCAGGAAACGAGCTTTGCCCCCGAAAGGCGCGCGCAGGGCAGCGAGAGCACATCCAGCACGACGTCCACGTCGATGAGGACGGAAAAGCGTTCCCGGCGGCACAGGCGCAGGAGCCGGAGCAGAGCTGCCGGGAGAAACGCCCTGCGGGAACCGTCTCCGTGTGAAAGGCAGAAGGTGCGCACCTCCTTTTCCAGCCCGAAGGCGGGCCGCGGCTGCGACTCCTGCAGGCTCACCACGGAAACGGCAAAGCGGCCGGAGCGGGCCAGGGCGTTTGCCAAAAAGGCGCACATGCGCTCCGTGCCGCCGCCCTTTGTGCGGTCTCCAATCAAAAGGGCAATTTTGGGCTTCAAATCACTCCGCTCCTTTTCCGCTGCGGCGCCGTTTTCTGCGCCGCGGTGATTGCAAAATCGATGAAAAATAGGTATGATGGAGGTGTCTTCCGAAGAGTTGTCTGCCGTTTTGGCGGGGGCGATTTTTGCTCCCCCGCGGGACCGGCTCTGATACAAATTATAGCATAAGCCAAAAGAAAAGAAAACGAGGAAATCGGGAAGGAACATCGAATGACACGGTATTATCGGATTGCATCGGTGACGGTGCGCGTGGATCAGGATTGGCAGGAGGCTCTGCCGCTGTTTGAGGACTTTGCATGCGCGGAGGAGCCGCAGGAGGCGGACATCCGGGTGCGGCTGTTCGCGGGGGAAAAGCTGTTTGAGCCGTGCTACGGCGTGAGCTTTCTGCGCCGCCCGTGCGCCGCGCTGTTCTGCAGCCAGGAATTTCCGCAGGTGCGCATGGCGGCCTCGGCTGATTGGCGGGATCTCACGATTGAAAACGCGGAGGGCCGGGTTCCCGGTGTGATGGAGCTGTTTCTCACCGGCTTTTATTCCTGTTTCGCAAGGCGGGGCGGGGCGCTGCTGCACGCCTCGCTCGTGGAGTATGAGGGGGAGGGCGTGGCCTTCCTGGGGCCTTCCGGCGTGGGCAAGACGACGCAGGCGCGCCTTTGGCAGAAGCATGCCGGCGCGCATATCCTGAATGGGGATAAGGTGCTGCTCGAATCCGTGCCGGGCGGCCGCGTGCTGGCGTGGGGCTCGCCGTGGCGCGGCTCCTCGCCCTATGCCGTGAACCGCGGCGTGCCGCTGCGCGCGCTCGTGCTGCTCAGCCAGGCGCCGGAAAACAGCCTGCAGCCGCTCCGGCCGGAGGAAACGTTCCCCGCGCTCGCGCCGCATGTGTTTTACCCGGCCTGGGATGCGGCCGGCACCGCCCTGCTCATGGAGACGCTCGGCGTTTGCTTTGCGCAGGCCGCGTCGTTCCGGCTTTCCTGCCGTCCGGAGGAAGAGGCTGTGGCGCTTCTGCGGCGCGCCGTGTGGGGGGAGGCGCACGCATGAAAGCGTTTCTGCGCCATGTCGTGCAGCGCCTGCGCGAGGGCATGCTGCGCGAGGTGCTCACGGAGATGAAATGGATCTACCGCTGCAGCATGCGCTACAAGGGAGCCGTGATCTGGTATATCTTCCTCGGCGTGTTCGGCACGGGTATGGGGCTCGGCTCGAGCGTCGTCTCGAAATACATCATCGACGCCGTCACGGGCTACGACAGCGGCCTCATCGTGCCGGCGGCCGTGGGCTATGTGAGTATGAATCTGTTCCGCATCGGCGCGAACGCCCTCACAAGCCGCGTTTCCGCTAAGATCCAGATCGGCGTGAACCAGGAGATCCGCAGTGAGGTGTTTGCCACCGTGCTCCATGCCGGGTGGGAGGAGATCGCCGAATTCCATTCCGGGGATCTGCTCAACCGCCTCACCGGGGACGTGAACACCGTGTCCCAGAGTGTGCTCGGCTGGATCCCCAACCTCATCACCGGCCTGGTGCAGTTTTTCTCCGCGCTGTTCCTCATTTTGTATTACGATGCGACGCTCGCCGTGCTCGCGCTGCTGAGCGCGCCCGTCACGCTCGTTCTCTCCAAATACCTGATGAAGCGGATGCGCGACTACAACGTGAAGATGCGCGAGGTCAGCTCCGACGTGATGGCTTTCAACGAGGAAGCCTTCCAGAACCTGCAGTATATCAAATCCTTCGGTCTGGTGGGCAGCTTTCTGGAGCGGTTCCGCACGTATCAGGAGAAGGAAAAAGACGTGCGCCTCACCTACAACAAGTTCTCAATCGGCGTCTCCAGCCTGATGTCGGTGGTGGGCATGGCCGTTTCCGCCGTGTGCTTCGGCTGGGGTGTGTACCGCCTGTGGAGCGGCGCCATCACCTACGGCACCATGACGCTCTTCCTGCAGATGGCGGGCAGCCTTTCCGCAGCTTTCTCCTCGCTCATCAACATTGTGCCCAGCTCGCTGGCCGCGGCCACGGCTGCCGGGCGCATCATGGAAATCACGAAGGCCGAGCCGGAGCAGGCGGACGATCCCCCCGGCGCGGAAGGCTTCTGCCGCGCGGCGGAGCGGAGCGGCGCGGCGGTGCGCATGGAGAACGTGCACTTCACCTACCGCAGCGGCCGTGATGTGCTGGCGGGTGCGTCTCTCTTCGCGCGCCCCGGCGAGATCGTGGCGCTCGTGGGCCCGTCCGGCGAGGGCAAAACGACGGTGCTCCGCCTGCTGCTCGGCCTGGTGCGTCCGCAGGCGGGCAGCGTAACGCTGCAGGCGGGCGGCGAAACACGCGAAGTTTCCGCGCGCCTGCGCCGGCTGTTTGCCTATGTGCCGCAGGGCAACACGATGCTTTCCGGCACGATTGCGGAAAACCTGCGGCTCATCCGTGAAAATGCCACGGAGAGCGAGCTGTGGGACGCGCTGGAGAAGGCCTGCGCCGCCGGTTTTGTGCGCGCGCTGCCGCTCGGGCTGGAAACGCCGCTCAAGGAGCGCGGCGGCGGCCTTTCGGAAGGCCAGCTGCAGCGCCTTTCCATCGCGCGGGCGCTTTTGTGCGACGCGCCCGTCCTCCTGCTCGACGAGGCCACCTCTGCCCTCGACATGGAAACGGAGCGCCGCCTGCTGCACAGCATCATGCACGCGGAAAGCCGCCGCACCTGCATCGTCACAACCCATCGCCCCGGCGTGCTCTCCGCCTGCGACAGGGTGTACCGCGTCGGCGACAGCGGCGTGGAGCTTCTCGGCCCGGAGGAGCTGAAAACTTTCGTCACAGGAAAGTGAGGGAAAAGCGGAGCAAATCCCTATACTTTTCCGTATGAATATGGTATAATGAAAGCAGAAAACGGCGGTATCCCAAGCGACCTTTTTCGCCGGGCAAAGGAGGGCTGTGCCATGTGGCAGAAACCGGAACTGCAGGTGCTGGGTGTTTCACTCAGCGAATCCATCGCAGCGAGCGGAGAAAAACAGAGCGGGCTGAAGGAAGAAACGGAGCTGTGGATCGAGACGGGGAACGGCGGAAACTTCAACCAGCTTGGCCTGTATCTCTGTGACGCGCAGGGGTTTGTGCAGGACACGGCTGTTTCCTGCCGCACCAGCGAAGCGGGGCTCCGCTATATCAATTCCACCGAAAAGAACGTTGTCAAGGGCTGCAAAGCATAACCGGCATGCCCTGCTGTGCAATCCAAGGAGGGTTTTTGCAATGAAAAAATGGTCCAATCCCGAACTGAATGTGCTGGGCGTCCAGCTCAGTGAGAACATTGCCGCTTCCGGCTCGGAACAGGGCGACGAGTATGAGATCCTGTATCTTTACTATGCTGAGGGCGTCATCACGAGGGGCGGCGATCATCTGCGCTGCAAAGCTGACGGCACCGTGCAGGATACTTCTGTTGTGCATGACGGGATGACGGTTCCATTTACGGAAAAAGACAACGTCGCCGGCTGCATCGCGTAAAAAGGTTTATTTGACAGAGGGAAGAACGTTTGCGCCATGGGAAAAGAGGATGACGGGCGGCTTTTGATTATCATTCCCGCCTACAATGAGGAAGCAAGCATCGGCGGCGTGCTGTGCGAGCTGCGCCGGGAGTGCCCGCAGGCGGATGTGCTTGTGGTGAACGACGGCAGCGCGGACGGCACGCTGCGCGTCTGCCGGGAGGCGGGCTGTCCCGTGCTGGATCTCCCGTTCAATCTCGGGTTATCCGGGGCGTTTCAGGCCGGCCTGCGCTATGCCGCGCAGAACGGGTATTCCTATGCCCTGCAGTTTGACGCGGACGGCCAGCACCCCGCCGATGCCATCCCCGCCATGCTGCGCGCTGCCCGGGAACGGCACGTGGGCGTGGTGGTGGCTTCGCGCTATCTGGAAGGCCAAAAGGGCTGGTCCATGCGCGAGATCGGCAGCCGGATGATCGGATTTTGCGTGTGGCTCACAACGGGCGTGCGGCTTCATGATCCGACTTCCGGCATGCGCCTTTACACAGCGCCGGTGCTCCGGCGGCTGGCCGGAAACATGAATTCCAGCCCGGAGCCGCATACGCTGGCGTGTCTGCTGAACGACGGCGTTACGGTGGCGGAAACGCCCGCCGTTATGCGCGAGCGCAAGGCGGGGAAGAGCTATTTGAACGCACTCTCCTCCATCCGGTATATGTTTCAGACCTGCCTTTCCATTCTGCTTGTCAATCGCTTTCAGTGAGGAGAACCGTTTATGACGCTTTTTTTCCGGCTGATACTCATCGCCGTTTCCGTGCTGAACTTTTTCTATATGGCAAGAAAGCTGCGCAAGTCGCATGTGGAGGGGCGTGACACCATCTTCTGGATGCTGTTTTCCGTCCTTTTGATCGTGCTCAGCCTGTTTCCCGGGATTGCGAACACGCTCGCCGGTGCGCTCGGCGTGTATTCGCCGGAAAATGTGGTGTTTCTGCTCATCATCTTTGCGTTGCTCATCAAGCTGTTTTTCCTTTCCATCAAGCATTCGCAGCTTGAGTTCAAGGTGCAGGTGCTGGCGGAGGAGCACGCCATTCTCAAGAAAAAGCTGGAAGACGCGCTTCCCGCCCCGGGCGGGAAAGACGACAGCAAGAAAGACGGGGAGGACCACGCCGCATGACGGGCCCTCCCTTTTCGCTTCACAGGATCCGGACGCTTTTGGAAAGGGGAGACCGAAATGGCAGACTGTGCCGATCCCGGCCTGATGCTGAACGATTTCATGGAGGACCTGCGCCGCCGCGCCTTCGAGGAGAAGCTCCCCTTCAAGGGCGTGTTCGAACTGACGCCGCGCTGCAATTTCAACTGCGGGATGTGCTATGTCCACCTCAAGCCGGAGGAGATCCCGGCTGCGGGCCGCGAACGCACGGCGGAGGAGTGGATTGAGCTGGCGCGGCAGGCGCGCGACGCCGGCATGGTGGAGCTCACGCTCACGGGCGGGGAGCCGTTTGTGCGGCCTGATTTCCGCCAAATCTATGAAGCCGTGTGCGGCATGGGCCTTCTCACACAGATTTTCACAAACGGGTTCCTGCTCGACGAGGAGACGGTGCAGTGGCTGCGCCGCTTCCCGCCGTATGCGCTGCGCATTACGCTGTACGGCATGTGCGATGAGACGTATGAGGCCGTGTGCGGCGTGAAGGGCGGCTTCACGCGCGTGCTGCAGTCGCTCACGCTGCTGCGGCGCGCGCACATTCCCACCTATCTGGTGGCCACCATCACGAGGGAGAACGAGGCGGAGCTGGGGGCCATGATCCGTTTTGCCCGCGGGAATCACTTCCCCTTCACCTACACCTCCAGCCTCGTGCCGCCGGTGCGCGGCGCAAGCGCCGATGCGAAAGCGCACGAGGTTTCACTCGAATTGCCGCCGCAGGAGGAGATCGAGCGCCTGCGCGCGGAGAACATGCGCTACCCGAAGAAGCCGCTCACAGATTTCCTGCTGGCCTGCCGCAATTACCGGCGCGCCTTCTGGATCACCTGGAGCGGGCAGATGCAGCTTTGCGCCTTTCTCACGGAGCCTGCCGTGCTGGTGTGCGCGGAGCCGGGCGGCTTTTTGGAATCGTGGCACTCGCTGCTCGCGCGGCTGGAAACGCTGCGCCAGCCGGAGGCGTGCGCCTCCTGCCGCTATGAGCGCTACTGCGACCGTTGCCCCGGCGTGCTGTATGCCGAGTGCGGCGCCAGCGACCGCACGTGCGATTCCTTCTGCCGCAAGGCGCGGCGGACCTTCGCGATCTATGGGCCGTGAAGGCGGCGCCTTGCAGGCGGCGCCGGGCGGGATGATTTGCCTGAAAAAGAGAAAGCGCCGGGGCGCAATGCCCCGGCGCTTTCTGCAGGCTTTCAATTGCCTTTTTGTTACATCAGCTTGCGGAAGAGCTCCTTGAGATCCTCCACATTCGTGTCCTTCGGGTTGCCCGGGCGGCAGGCGTCCGCGTAAGCGGATTCCGCCAGGAAGGGCAGATCCTCTTCCTTCAGGGCCGGCAGCTTTGCGGGGATGCCCACGTCGGCGGAGAGCTTCGCCACGGCGTCCACGGCAGCTTTGCGGTATTCGTCCTGGCTCATGCTGTCCACGCCTTCCACGCCCATGGCGCGGGCGATCTCGCGGTACTTTTCACCGGTGCACTCGGCGTTGTATGCCATCACGATCGGCAGCATCATGGCGCAGGCGACGCCGTGCGGCGTGTCGTAAACGGCGCCGAGCGTGTGCGCCATCGAGTGCGCAATGCCCAGGCCCACGTTCGAGAAGCCCATGCCCGCGATGTACTGGCCGAGCGCCATGCCCTCGCGGCCTTCCTTCGTGTTCGCAACGGCGCCGCGCAGCGATTTCGAGATGATCTCGATCGCCTTGAGGTGGAACATGTCCGTCATCTCCCACGCGGCCTTCGTGATGTAGCCCTCAATGGCGTGGGTGAGCGCATCCATGCCGGTGGAGGCGGTGAGGCCCTTCGGCATGGAGGACATCATATCCGGGTCGACGATGGCAACCACGGGCATGTCGTGCGGGTCCACACACACGAACTTGCGCTTGCGCTCCACGTCGGTGATCACGTAGTTGATCGTGACCTCTGCGGCGGTGCCGGCGGTCGTCGGCACGGCGAGGATCGGCACGCAGGGCTTCTTCGTGGGGGCCACGCCCTCCAGGCTGCGTACGTCGGCAAACTCGGGGTTGTTGATGATGATGCCGATCGCCTTGGAGGTGTCCATGGAGGAACCGCCGCCGATGGCGATGATATAGTCCGCGCCGGCCTTCCGGAACGCTTCGACGCCTTCCTTCACGTTCTCGATCGTCGGGTTGGCCTTGATGCCGGAATAGATCTCATACGCGAGGCCGGCTGCGTCGAGCAGATCCGTCACCTTCGCCGTCACACCGAATTTGATGAGGTCCGGGTCGGAGCAGATGAGCGCCTTCGAAAAGCCGCGCGCCTTCGCCTCGGTCACGATCTCCGCAATCGCGCCGGAGCCGTGGTAGGAGGTTTCGTTGAGCATGATACGGTTTGCCATATGGATGGTCACTCCCTTTTGAAAAGATCAAAAATGCGGGCGGCCGCGGCCGCCCGCTCCTGTTTTTATGGTACTAAAAACAGCTAAAAAAGGCAAGTGACAGATGGGGAAAAGTGTCTACATTCACAGCATCCCGTGCTGCGCAAACAGCAAGGCCAGCGGCCCCGGCAGCGCTTCCACCATGCGGCGGGCCAGCAGCTCGGGCGGTTCCTTCATGCCGCCCAGCACCCATTTCACCGTCATCGCAATCGCGCCGGCGCAGTAGGCTTCCAGCAGGAAGGACTGGTCGCCGTCCGGCTCCGCCCCTGTTTTGCGCCGGATGAGATCGGTGAAGAATTGGAGGATCAGCTCGAAATCGTGGTCGCGCAGCGAATTCTGGGCATTCGAGCGGAACGCTGCGCGGAAAAAGACGCGTTCCTGCAGGATAAAGGCGAATTTGCGCTCGTAGCCTTCCCGCACGGTGCGGCCGCTGCCCATGTGCTCAAACGATTCGAGCAGAAGCTTGTCGAAATACCAGTTGATGAGATCGTATTTATCCGCAAAGTGGCGGTAAAACGTCTGCCGTGCCACACCCGCCTCGCGCACAATGCGGCTCACCGTGAGGCTGTCCACGGAGCAGCCGTCGCGCAGGCAGCGCTTCGCCGCGTCCGCCAGCCGGTACGGGATCTGCTCGTTCTGCTGTGCCACCGCGTTCCCTCCTTTCCCGCCGGTTCTGCTTTCACGATACCACACGGCGCGGGAAAAGTAAAGACGCAGGCGCGCTGCTTTCCGGCGGGCACAATTGCATGCGATCGCTTGACGTGCCCGCCGCGCGCGTGGTATCATTTTGGACAGAAGCAGGAAGGCCGCCGCCCCGGAACAGGGGCGGCGGCTCTTGCACCGCGGGGGCGCATTTTGGCGCAGGACCCGGGGAAGGGGGAATGCCGCATGACGCTGGCGTCATTTTTTGAGGAAAATCCGCGCGCTGCGCTCGCCTTTTCGGGCGGCACAGACTCGGCGCTGCTGCTGTGGGCGGCTGCGCGCTGGGCGAAGGACGCGTGCGCATACTATGTGAAAACGCCGTTTCAGCCCGCGTTTGAGCTGCGGGACGCCCGGCGGCTGGCCGATCAGCTCGGCGCGCGCCTGAAGGTGCTCGAACTCGACGTGCTCACCGTGCCGGAGGCGGCCGCCAACGGCCCGCAGCGCTGCTATTACTGCAAGCGGGCCATCTTCGGCGCGATACTCAGCGCCGCGCGGGCGGACGGTTTCCCGCTTGTGATAGATGGCACAAACGCCTCCGACGATGCGGACGACCGCCCCGGCATGCGCGCCCTGCGCGAGCTTTCGGTGCGCTCGCCGCTGCGTGAGTGCGGCCTCACGAAGGAGAATGTGCGCCGCCTTTCGCGGGAGGCCGGCCTCTTCACGTGGGAGAAGCCTGCCTACGCCTGCCTGGCCACGCGCATTCCCACAGGCACGGTCATCACGCCCGGCCTGCTGGCCCGGGCGGAGCATGCGGAGGAAGCGCTGGCCGCCCTGGGGTTTTCTGATTTCCGCGTGCGCCTGATGGAAGGGGCCGCGCGCGTGCAGGTGACGGCGGATCAGTTTCCGCTCGCGCTGGCGTGCCGGGAGCAGCTTGTGAATGCGCTCAAGCCGGAAAACGGGGCCGTGCTGCTTGATTTGGAGCCGCGCACGCCGTCCCGGTGAAGCGCCGCGCGCAAAAAGCAGAAAAACGCAGGCCGGAAATTGTGGCCCTGCCGGTGAAAGGGGAGAGCGGATTTTGGAAAACAAGCAGGAAATTCTGGAACTTCTGCGCCGCGTGGCGGCGGGTTCCGTGAAACCCGAGGACGCGCTGCTCCACCTGAAGGAGGAACCGTTCGAGGATTTGGGATATGCCAAGGTGGATTTCCACCGCAGTGTGCGGCAGGGAACCTCCGAGGTCATTTACGGCGCTGGCAAGACGCCGGAGCAGATCGCGGGCATTGCGGAGGCCATGGGCAAGCGCGGCTGCCGCAACGTGCTCATCACGCGCTTTTCGCAGGAGGCGGCGGAGTATGTGGGCGCGCGTGTGCCGCTGGATTACCACAGCCAGCCGCGCGTCGGGATCGCCTTCCCGGGCGAGCGCCGGAGCGTGGGGCGCATCGTGGTGGCCACGGGCGGCACGAGCGACCTGCCCGTGGCGGAGGAAGCGGCTCTCACGGCGGAGGTGCTGGGCAACCGCGTCGAGCGGCTGTACGATGTGGGCGTGGCCGGGCTGCACCGGCTGCTCTCCCATCTTGACACGCTCATGCGTGCGCGCGTGGTGGTCGCCGTGGCGGGCATGGAGGGGGCGCTTGCCTCCGTGATCGGCGGCCTGGTGGACTGCCCCGTGATTGCCGTGCCGACAAGCGTCGGCTATGGCGCGAGTTTCGGCGGGCTGGCGGCCTTGCTCTCGATGCTCAACTCCTGTGCCTCCGGCTGCAGTGTGGTGAACATTGACAACGGCTTCGGCGCAGGTTTCCTGGCCAGCCGCATCAACCAGATGGAAGGATGGGAGAAAACGGGACGATGAACACTCTGTATCTTGAATGTGCGATGGGCGCGGCCGGCGATATGCTCATGGGCGCGCTGTATGAGCTTTTGGACGACAAGGCGTCGTTCCTGGAAACGATGAATCATCTAATCCCCGGCGTGGAGGTCCGTGCCGAGCGCGGCGTGACGGCCGGCATCTGCGGCACGCACATGCGTGTCCTCGTGCACGGTGAGGAGGAAGGCCGCGAGCATACTCACGAGCACGATCAGGGACACGTTCATGAGCATGCGCACGAACATGAACATATCCACGAACACGTGCACGGCCCGGAAAATCCCTTTGGGGATCAATCTGTGCCGGTGCACATCCATGTGCATGGTTCGGAGTCGGGGCAGCCTCGCTGGCCTGTTGTGGAACACGAGCATGTGCATGACCATGCACATGGCCATGCGCATCATCACCACGCCGCGCCGGGGCAGATTGCCGCTTTGATCGACAGCCTGCCCCTGCCGGAGGAGGTGCGTGCGCGTGCCCGCCGCGTGTATGACGCGATTGCGGCGGCGGAGGCGAAGGCGCACGGCGTGCCGATGGAGGAAGTGCACTTCCACGAGGTGGGCGCGCTGGACGCGGTGGCCGATGTGGCGGGCGTGTGCTATGCGGTGTATCTCCTGCACCCGGACCGCATTGCGGCCTCGCCGGTGCATGTGGGCAGCGGCACGGTGCGGTGTGCGCACGGCGTGATGCCGGTTCCCGCTCCCGCCACAGCGGCGCTGCTGCAGGGGGTTCCGGTTTACGGCGGCGCGGTGCAGGGCGAGCTCTGCACGCCCACCGGCGCGGCGCTGCTGCGCGAACTGGCGGAATCCTTTGGCCCGATGCCGCCGATGGCGCTGCACGCGGCGGGGATCGGCGTGGGCACAAAGCAGTTTGAACAGGCGAACTGCGTGCGCGCGCTGTGGGGCGAGAGCGCGGATCAGCCCCGGGGCGGCGAGGCGAACGGGGAGATCTGCGAGCTTGTCTGCAACATTGACGACATGACGGCGGAAGCGCTTGCCTTTGCGGCGGAGCGGCTGCTGGAGTGCGGCGCGCTCGATGTCTACACGCAGCCCGGCACGATGAAGAAGGGCCGTCCCGGCCACGTGCTCACGGTGCTGTGTGCGCCGGAGCGCGAAGCGGAGTTTGCGCGTTTCCTGTTCCTCCACACGAGCACGAACGGCTTGCGTGCCCGCCGCTGCGCGAAGTATTACCTTGCGCCCGGCGCAGAGACGGCCGAAACGCCGTGGGGGCCGGTGCGCGTCAAGACGGCGGAAGGCTTCGGCGTGAAGCACGTGAAGCCGGAATATGAGGACGCCGCCCGTCTGGCCAGGGAGCGGCAGCTTCCGCTTGAGACGATCTATAAGTCCATCACCTATCCAGACTGATCTTGTCCGTCAGACTAAGCCTGCCCGCCAGACTAAGCCTGTCCGCCAGACTAAGTCTGGACGCAAGACGCGGAATCGCAGCCTCCGGCTGCTCGCCGGACAAAGATCCATTCGCCCGCCTCACGCGGGCCTATGGGCGTTTCCGGGACTGCAAATTGTTTGCGCGCTTTGTGCGGCTTGCACTTTTGGTGATGCATAAGATGAAAAAAGCACCCGCTTTTCTCCGCTCGGAGAAAAGCGAGTGCTTTTTACTTTTTGGGGGATGGTTACAGGATGTCGATATGTTCGCCGTTGAGCGCCTTGTTCATGCTGCGCACGGCGCAGAACTTGCCGCACATGGAGCACGTGTCGTCATGCTCCGGCGAACGGTCGGCGCGGATGGCGCGGGCCGTCTCCGGGTCAAGCGCGCAGTCCCACTGGGCTTCCCAGTCCAGGGCGCGGCGGGCGTCGCCCATCTTGTCGTCGATGTCGCGCGCATGCGGCACGCCCTTGGCAATGTCGGCGGCGTGGGCGGCGATGCGGCTGGCGATGATGCCCTGCTTCACATCATCCAGGTTCGGCAGCGCCAGGTGTTCGGCCGGTGTCACATAGCAGAGGAAGGCCGCGCCGTTCATGGCGGCGATGGCTCCGCCGATGGCAGCCGTGATGTGGTCATAACCGGGGGCGATATCCGTCACGAGAGGCCCGAGCACATAGAACGGCGCGCCCATGCAGATCGACTGCTGCACCTTCATGTTGGCGGCAATCTGGTCCATCGGCACGTGGCCGGGACCTTCCACCATGACCTGCACGTCCTTTTCCCAGGCGCGCTTCGTGAGCTCGCCCAGGCGCACGAGCTCCTCGATCTGGCACACGTCGGTCGCGTCTGCGAGGCAGCCGGGGCGGCACGCGTCGCCCAGCGAGATCGTCACGTCGTATTCGCGGCAGATGTCCAGGATCTCGTCGTAATATTCATAGAAGGGGTTTTCCTCGCCCGTCATGCACATCCAGGCGAACACGAGCGAGCCGCCGCGGGAGACGATATTCATCTTGCGCTTGTGCTTGCGAATTTGATCGATCGTCTTGCGCGTGATGCCGCAGTGCAGCGTCACGAAGTCGACGCCGTCCTGCGCGTGCAGGCGGATGACGTCGATGAAGTCCTTCGCGGAGAGCGTGTCAAGGTCGCGCTGGTAGTGGATTACGCTGTCGTAAACCGGCACGGTGCCGATCATGGCGGGGCACTCGCTCGTCAGCTTGCGGCGGAAGGGCTGTGTGTTGCCGTGGCTGGAGAGATCCATGATGGCCTCCGCGCCCATATTCACGGCGGAGAGCACCTTCTGCATCTCCACGTCGTAATCCTTGCAGTCGCGCGAAACGCCCAGGTTTACGTTGATCTTCGTGCGAAGCATGGAGCCGATTCCCTCCGGGGAAAGGCACGTGTGCAGCTTGTTGGCCGGAATTACAACCTTGCCGCTTGCCACGAGGGGCATCAGCTCCTCCACGGTGCGGTGTTCCTTTTCGGCAACGATTTTCAGTTCAGGGGTGACAATGCCGCGGCGGGCGGCGTCCATCTGGGTGGCATACTGACGTTCCATGATTGCTGTTCTCCTTTCGGTCATCCGTTTTCACGCAGAGCGTACATGTGGTTCATCGGGCCGGAGCCATGCCCCAGGTCGAGCATGGCGGCAAGCGCACCGGTGAGGTATTCCTTCGCGCGGCGGATCGCTTCCGGCAGGGGTTCTCCCTTTGCCAGGAACGAGGCGATGGCGCTCGAAAGCGTGCAGCCCGTGCCGTGCGTGTTCGGGTTATCGATGCGCGTGCCCTCAAACCAGGTGAGGGTCCCGTTCCGGCACAGAACGTCGCTCGCGTCCTCCACGCTGTGGCCGCCCTTGCACAGGACGGCGCAGCCGCACGTTTCGGAAATGCGCAGAGCGGCGCGCTCCATGTCTTCCCGGCTGCGGATGGAAAGCCCGGAAATGGCCTCCGCTTCCGGAATGTTCGGGGTGATGACCGTGGAGAGCGGGAAGAGTTCCTCCCGCATAACGGCAGCGGCCCCGTCCTTTGCGAGAGCGGAGCCGCTTGTGGCGACCATCACCGGGTCCGTCACAATGTTGACGGCCCCGTACTCCCGCAGCTTCTGTGCTATCGTTTTCACAAGCGCCGGGGAGGAAACCATGCCGATCTTGACCGCGTCCGGGCGAATGTCCTCGAACACGGCGTCGATCTGCTGCGCAAGGAATTCCGGGGAAACCTCCAGAATGCCGCGCACGCCCGTGGTGTTCTGGGCCGTCAGAGCCGTGATGGCCGTCATGCCGAACACACCGAGCATCGTCATGGTTTTCAGGTCTGCCTGAATCCCGGCGCCTCCGCTGGAATCGCTTCCGGCGATGGATAATGCTGTTCTCATCTGCAATGAGCTCCTTTCTGGCAGCATTAACTTTTTTATGGCGATGGAAAGTGGTGCCCCCAATCCACCGCCCCAGACTGAGTCTGGACGCAAGCCGCGGGGCGCAGCCTCCGGCTGCTCGCCGGGCAAAGATCCGCCCGCCCGCCAGGCTGAGCCTGGACGCAAGCCGCGGAATCGCAGCCTCCGGCTGCTCGCTGTGCAAAGATCCGCCTGCCCGCCACACGCGAGCCCATGGGCACTTCCGGGACTGCGAATGGGCCGCCCGCCTCACGCGAGCCCAGCCAGACTGAGTCTGGGCGCGAGTCGCGGAGTCGCAGCCCCCGGCTGCTCGCCGGGCAAAGATCCGCCCGCCCGCCAGGCTGAGCCTGGACGCAAGCCGCGGGGTCGCAGCCTCCGGCTGCTCGCCGGGCAAAGATCCGCCCGCCCGCCAGGCTGAGCCT
>CAKNKY010000003.1 GCA_930987725.1 uncultured Anaeromassilibacillus sp.
CGGCTCTTTGTCAAGCTTTTTTTCCGTCTCTCTCGACGGCTTTGCTATCATACCATACCGCACACCCGTTGTCAACTCTTTTTTTCATTTTTTTTGGAATTTTCTTCTTTTGCCCCGATTTACCCCTATTCAAGGGTAAGGAGCTCGAAAAATTCGTTGCCTGCAAACGAAAACTGCTATATAATAAATGGAAATCAAAAACGAAGCGAAAAAGCGAGGCTGCCTGCGCAGCTTAAAAAGGAAACGGAGGCTTTTCCATGCCGATTTGCATTCCGGCCGAACTGCCGGCTTATAAGGTGCTGGAATCGGAGAACATTTTTGTGATGACACACCAGCGCGCCGTCGCCCAGGATATCCGGCCGCTGAAGATCGTGATTGTCAACCTGATGCCCACCAAGATAGAAACGGAAAACCAGCTGCTGCGTCTGTTGGGGAACACGCCGCTGCAGGTCAATATTACGCTGATGCAGATGGCCAGCCATGTGAGCCGCCATGTCTCTCCCACACACCTGCAGGCCTTTTACAAAACATTCGATGAGGTAAAGGACGAGCGCTTTGACGGCATGATCATCACGGGCGCTCCGGTGGAAAACATGCCGTTTGAAGAGGTGGATTACTGGCCGGAACTCTGTGAAGTGATGGACTGGAGCCTTTCCCACGTGTATTCCACCATGCACATCTGCTGGGGCGCGCAGGCCGGTCTTTACCATCACTTCGGCATTCCGAAATACAGGCTGCCGCAGAAGCTTTCCGGCATTTTCCGCCACACGCTGCTTGCCCCCACGCATCCGCTTGTGCGCGGCTTTGACGACGAGTTCTTCGCGCCGCACAGCCGCAACACGGAGGTGCGCCTGGAGGACATCAAGCGCCACGGAGAACTTGAAATTCTTTCCGCCTCCGAGGAAGCGGGCGTGCACCTGATTGCGCGGCGCGACGGCCGCCAGTTCTTTGTGACAGGCCATCTGGAGTATGACCGCGAGACGATCGCCAACGAATATTTCCGGGATCTCAAAAAGGGCCTGAACCCCGAAATCCCCAAAAACTATTTCCCGAACGACGACGTGACACAGCGCCCGCTGTTTAACTGGCGCAGCCACGGCCATCTGCTCTTCTCAAACTGGCTGAACTATTATGTGTATCAAATGACGCCTTATGATTTGGAAGAGCTGCCCACGCTGGAAAAGAGAAGCGAACCGTAAAGACAGACAGAAAACGCCCCGGCGGAACCGACTGCGTTCCGCCGGGGCGTTTATTTTCCCGATCCCGCTTGGAAAGGCGGGCCGTTTCTGCGCCGGCCATGCTGCGCCTCTGCGAAGCGGGAAAGACACTCTATTACTGTTCGGCCGTATCTGCCAGATCAATGCTGCCGGACACGCTGCCGTTGACGACGTAGTAAGCCTTCTTCTCCTCGGGCTTCACATAGAGCTCAATCTCTTTCACGGCCTCCGTGTTCTCGGCTGCATAAGCGGCCTTTGCCTGCTCCATCAGATCGGCAACAGCCCAATCGCTGCCGCTGAACTGCACATGCACGCACTCCTTCGGCGCGGCAGGCTTGCGGGGGGCCGGCTTCTTCGGCGCCGGCTTGGCAGCCGCGGCAGTCTCCACAACGGGCTCCGCGACGCTCTCCTTCACGGGCTTTTCAGCAGTCTTCTTCATTCTTGACATAATCGTCCCTCCTACTAGAAGTTGGACAGGCATGCGCATCCCCTCACAGGCGGCGCGCAGAAAACCGCCCGGTCACGCATCTGTCATTTTCGCGCGGTGATTCTATATCAAAGCCTTTCGGCTGCGATTCTATTGTACTCCGTTTATGGCCCAACTGCAAGGATTTTATGGGATTTCCAGCGTTTTTCCCGCTGTCTTCTCCCGCTCTGAATCTATCCCGCCCAGTTTTCTCAGGAGCTATCCATCAATTTTTGGCGAAGCTGACGCAGAATTGTCTTTTCTCTTCTGCAAACCTGTACCTGCGTCATGCCCAATTGCCGCGCCGTTTCGGCCTGGGTGGCATGTTTTCCGTATCGCAGGGCGAGAATTTTTCGGTCGCGCAGCTCGAGTGTTTCCACCGCCTGATGCAGGGAAAGGCGATCGAGGGCTGCTTCCTCCTCCCCCTCCACGGCTACGTCGGCCTGACCTCCCCCTTCCTCCTCACCTGCCGTGAGCGACAGGGCGGGCCGGGCGGCATCAAGCGCCTGGGCAGCCTGCTCCGGCTCCACGCCGAGCAGTGCGGCCAGCTCCGCCACGGTGGGGGATCGCCCTTCCCGGCTGCAGAACGATTCCTGCTCCCGCGTGGCGCGCAGGGCAAGCTCCCGCAGACTTCGGCTCATGGACACGCTCCCGCCGCGGCGGAAGAGCTGCTTCATCTCCCCCAGAATGAGAGGGACGGCATAGGTGGAAAAGCGAAGGCCGCGCGATTCGTCGAACCGCTCCGCCGCCTGCAGCAGCCCCACACAGCCTGCCTGAAAGAGATCGTCATATTCCACGCCTCTTCCGCGGAACCGCTGCGCGCAGCTATGTACAAGCGCCAGGTTGGAGCGGACCCGTTCCTCAACCTCCATGTGTGATGCGGCGGGAAAGCCGCTTTTCCATCGTGACGGTCGTCCCCTTCCCGGGGCGGGAGGAAACGCGGAGCTTGTCCATGCAGCTTTCCATGACGGCAAAGCCGAGGCCGGCCCGCTCCGCCCCGCCGGTGGTGTAGAGCGGTTCCATGGCGAGCGGCACGTCCGGGATGCCGCAGCCGCGATCCCGCACGGTGACGCTGACGCGCCGGTCTTCGTAAAAACGAAGGATGAGCGTGACCTGCCCGATGGTGTCGCGGTATCCGTGCACAATGCAGTTGGTGACGGCTTCGGAGACTGCTGTGCGCACATCGTTGAGTTCCTCGAGCGTGGGGTCGAGCTGCGCCAGAAACGCGGCGGCGGCCGCGCGGGCAAACGACTCGTTCGCCGAGCAGCTGGGAAACACGGTTTTCATTTCGTTGACTGGTTTTTCTGTTTTCATGATCTGTCCTCCTCCGGGCTCACAACGGTGCAGAGTTCACGGATGCCGGCCAGCGAAACGAGCCGTTCCAGCTGGGGCGGCAGATTGGCCACGCAGACCTCGCCGCCCCAGCCGCTCACCAGCCGGTAACGGCCCAGGATCAGACCCACGCCGGAGCTGTCCATAAACGTCACGTTTGAAAAATCAAGCGTAAGCGTATGCGGTTTCACGCGCGAAGCGGCCGCATCGATCTCCTCTCTTGCTTCCCTGGCAGCGTGGTGATCGATCTCTCCTTCCAGAAAGGCAATCAGCTCGCCCTGCCTCATTTGCAGACGTACACCCATCTCTTCTGCCTCCTTGCGGTATGTGGTTCCGGCGGGAAACGCCGGATACTGTCAGATTTCCCCGAACGGGCGGCGTTTATGCACAGAAAAAATCCCCTGTCCCGATCGAGCCGTTTCCTCTCTCTCAGGATAGGGGATTTTGCCTGCGCATTTGCGCGAAGTATGGGAGCCTGTCCGTTTTACTGTTTCAGGTGCTGCAGGAGGGGACGCGCCTCGCCCGCCAGATAGAGCGAGCCGCACACGAGCACGCCGCGCTCTGCGCCCTCCCGGAGGGCGAGATGCAGGGCCTCCTCCACGGAAGCGGCGGGCTGCGCGGGAATGCGGAGCCGCTCCCACACGGCGGCCAGATCGGACGCGCTCATGGCGCGGGGGGAATTCGGGGCTACGGTGTACACCTTTTCCATCACGCCGTCCAGCTTGCGCACGGCCTCGCGCACATTTTTATCGGCCATCATGCCGCACACGCCGATCATGCGCTTTTTCGAAACATATTTTTTGATGGCCTTCGCCAGGGCGCCGGTGCCTTCGGGATTGTGCGCGCCGTCCAGAATCACGACGGGATGTTCGGCCATCACTTCCATCCGTGCCGGGAAGGTGACAGCGGCAAAGCCCTTCTGCAGCGCCTCGTCGGAAATCTCCCAGCCGAGCGCGCGCAATTCCTTCACGCAGGCCAGCGCGACGGCAGCGTTGCGGATCTGGTGATCGCCGAGCAGCGGCAGCGTGAGCGGCAAGCTTGTCTCCGTGAGCAGCCTTGTCCCCTTCAGGGAAGCGTCCACAAACGTGAGATCTTTGAGTGGCGCCGTCACAAGACGGCAGCCCTCCACCTCCGCCGAGGTGCGGATCACATTGTATGCAGCACGAGGCAGATCGGGATAACAGACGCAGACACTTCCCCTCTTGAGGATGCCCGCCTTCGCAAACGCAATCTGCTCGATGGTGTCGCCCAGCACGGCGGTGTGCTCGAGTGAGAGCGACGTAATCACGGTGACATCCGGCGCGGCGATCACATTTGTCGCATCGAAGCGGCCGCCGAGTCCCGTTTCCAGCACCACGATGCCGCAGCCGCGCTCCGCAAACCAGAGAAAAGCCATGGCGGTGATCAGTTCAAATTCCGTGAGCGGGAAACCGGCGGCGCGGCAGGCCTCCGCTTCCGTGAGCACACGCTCCGCCAGGGAAACGAAATTCCCGTGCGGAATGGGCTCGCCATCCACGGTGATGCGCTCGGCAAAATCCGTGAGGTGCGGCGACGTGTAAAGACCGGTGCGATACCCGGCCTGCCGCAGCACGGAGGCCAGCAGGGCACAGGTGGAGCCCTTGCCGTTCGTGCCCGCCACATGCACGAACCGCAGCGATTCCTGCGGATTGCCCAGCCGGTTCATGAGCTCGCGCATGCGCTCCAGCCCCGGTTTTCCGGGAAAGGAAGGGGTGGCGTCCAGCCGGGCGGTTGCTTCTTCATAGGTCAAAAGACAGTTCCTCCTTCAATAGCGGTAAGGGGAAAGGGCATCCTGCACGACAGATTCAAAACTCTGCGAAGCGCCCCAGTCGAAGCGGAACAGCCCTTCCCCGCCGCCGCCGCTCACCAGGTGCACGCGCGTGCGGCCCTGCAGATTGTCAACCGTCACGGTGAGCGTCAGCCGGTTGCCGGCCCGCCAGTAATGCTTTTCATAGACGGAAACGAGGCAGACTGCGCCGTCCCTCGCCTCCAGGGCATAGCGATCGATGGCTTCGCCCGTGATGCTGCCCTCCGTGACAGCCCGGTAAATGAGGTCATCCGCCTCCCGGGGCGAAAGGGATACCTCCATCATGCGTGACATGGTTCAACCTCCTCCCGCCGCGCCGCCTTACCCGGCTGCGCAGCAAGCTTTTGCTGAAAGTATAACACAAACAAACAAGATTGTATAGGAAGAAGCACCAACGTTGTGTTATAATAACCTCACGGGCTAAGCGGAAATCAAAGATTTCCGAGCCCTGAGAGAACATTGAAACACAGGCCAAAAACGGTGAACATTTTTGGCTTAAGGTTTCGGGCCTTCCGGCCCGTTGTTGTGTTATAATAGAGCAAGCCGGCCCTTTGAGCGCCGGACAGACAGGACAACAGGCACGCCTTTCCCAAAACAGGCGCGCTTTCGATACAGGAGGAGGCAACCAGATGAAAGCAGTGGAACTGTTCACCGACGGCGCATGTTCCGGCAACCCCGGCCCCGGCGGGTGGGGGGCGATCCTGCGCTACCACGGCCATGAGCGCGAGCTCTCCGGCGGGGATGCGCACACGACGAACAACCGGATGGAGCTTTCCGCCGTGATCGCCGGGCTGGAACAGCTCAAGGAACCGTGCTCCGTGACGCTCACGAGCGATTCGAAATATGTGTGCGACGCCATCACAAAGGGATGGGCGCGCAGCTGGAAAAAGAACGGCTGGCGCAAGAGCGATAAGTCCCCCGCCCTGAACGCGGATCTGTGGGACAAGCTGCTTGCCCTGCTTGACACGCACGAGATCACCGTCGTGTGGGTCAAGGGCCACACCGGACACCCGGAAAATGAGCGCTGCGACAAGCTGGCCACCGCCGAGGCAGCCCGCCACGCCCAGCCGTAACCAGACACAGGGAGGAAATTTCATGGCGGAACACCGATTCCTTTATGCAGACAATGCGGCCACCACGCCTCTTTCGCCCGCCGCACTGCGGGCGATGGAGCCTTTCCTGACGGCGCAGTATGGCAACCCCTCTTCGCTCTATCGTCTGGGGCAGGAGGCCAGGCGTGCCGTAGAGCAGGCACGGCGGGATCTTGCTGCCTGCCTGCACGCCGAGCCGGAGGAGATCCTCTTCACCTCCGGCGGCACGGAAAGCGACAACTGGGCGCTGCGCGCCGCGGCGCATCGGATGGCCGCGCAGGGAAAGCGCCGCCTCATTACCTCGTCGTTTGAACACCCTGCCGTGCTCCACACCTGCCGAGCGCTGGAGCAGGAGGGCTTTTCCGTAACATGGCTGCCCGTGCACGGCGACGGCCTCGTGCGCCCCGAAGAAGTGGAATCTGCCCTGCGGGAAGACACGGCGCTCGTCTCCATCATGGCGGCAAACAACGAGATCGGCACGGTGCAGCCCGTGGAGGAGATCGGCCGCCTGTGCCGCGCGCACGGTGTGCTGTTCCACACCGACGCCGTGCAGGCTGCCGGGAATCTGCCGATCGACGTGAAACGCTGGCAGTGCGATCTGCTCTCCGTCTCCGCACACAAGTTTCACGGCCCGAAGGGCATGGGGCTTCTCTGGCGGCGGAAGGGCCTCGAGCTGCCGGCTCTGCTCACCGGCGGCGAGCAGGAGCGCGGCCTGCGGCCGGGCACGGAAAACACGGCGGGAATTGTGGGCATGGCCGCCGCGCTGCAGGACGCCTGTGCTTCCCTCCCGGCGCGCACAGCACGCCTTTGCGCCCTGCGCGACCGGCTGGCGGAACAAGCGCTCCGGCTGCCGTTCAGCCGCCTCAACGGCAGCCGGGACCACCGCCTGCCTGGCACCGTGAACCTAAGCTTTGCCGGGACGGACGGCGAACAGCTTCTCCTGCTGCTCGATCTGCAGGGGATCGCCGTGTCCACGGGTTCGGCGTGCGAATCCGGCTCGCACAAAGCAAGCCACGTGCTGCTGGCGCTCGGCCTGCCGGAGGAGCTGGCTCGCGGCTCTCTGCGCTTCTCGCTGGGGGAGGATCTCACCGAGACGGACATAGACTACATGGCGGAAAAGCTGGCAGGCGCTGTGCAGAAAATCCGGCTGATGAACCCGCTGTGGGAGCGGATCGAGAGCGGACGCATCCGATACAGCGTACCGGACGAAACCTTTTGATCAAAGCGAACCCCCGGCGGGCAGAATCCGCCGGGGATTCGCTTTCGGTTGACCGCGCTCAGGCGATCCTTGTGGAAAGCCGCTGCTCCGCCAGGTGCTTGCGCAGCGCGCGGAACACGATGACGGCGAACAGAATGGAGCTGATGCTCCAGGTGATGGGATAAGCCCAGTACACGACGTGGATGTTGTGGATAAAGCGGAGTGTAACAGTGATGTAGAAGATGCGGAACACACACCAAACCGCCAGCATGATCGTCATGGGGATCACGGGCCGGCCCAGGCCGCGCAAAATGCCGGCACAGCAATGGGAAAACGCGAGCAGGCAGTAAAACAGCGCCACCGTGCGCGCGTTGTTCACACCGAACGACACCACGTCCGGCTCATTGTTGAAAGCGGCAATCACGACCGGGGCAAAGATGAAAATCAGCACGCCAATGCACTCGGCCAAAATGGGGCTGCACAGCAGGCCGAACCGTACGCCTGCTTTTACGCGTTCCGTTTTGCCCGCGCCGAGGTTCTGGCTCACGAAGGTGGAGAGCGCCAGGGCAAAGCACGTGACGGGCAGGAAGGCAAAGCCCTCGGTGCGGCTGTAAGCGGCGCAGCCCGCCATGGCCACGGAACCGAATGAGTTGATGTTCGACTGCACAATCACGTTTGCGAGGGAAATCACGGAATTCTGCACGCCGGACGGCACGCCCAGGCCGATCACGCGGCGCAGCATCTCCCGGTCAAAGCGGACGCGGCGCCAGCGCACACGGTAACCGGCATTTACGCACATGAGCTTGCGGAAAGCCAGCACGGCGCTGAGGATCTGGCTGATCACCGTGGCCGCGGCGGCGCCGCCCACTCCCCAGGGAAAAACAGCGACAAAGAGGAGATCAAGCATGACATTCAGGACGGAAGCCGCGATAAGGAACTTCATGGGGCTGCGGCTGTCCCCCACGGACTGCAGGATACCCGCCCCCACATTGTAGAGCACGGAGGCAAGAGATCCCGCAAAATAAATGCGGAAATAGAGGACGGAGTTCGGCATCACGTCCTCGGGCGTGCCCATGAGGCGCAGAATCTGCGGTGAAAAGAGAATGCCGATCGCGGTGAGCGCCGTGCCGGCACACAGGCCGAGCGCCACCGTGGTGTGAACAGCACGCTCCATGCTTTCCTCATCCCCCGCGCCGAAAAAGCGCGCGACAAGGACGCCCGCACCGAGCGATACGCCGTTGACAAACCCGACCAGAAGCATGATGAGGCTGGACGAGGATCCCACGGCGGCGAGCGCCTCCGCGCCGACAAAGTTGCCCACGATGAGCGAGTCCACCGCGTTGTAGAGCTGCTGAAAGAGGTTGCTGAAAAAGATGGGAATGGCGAACAGAAGCATTTTCCGCGGGACGCTTCCCACCGTGAGAAGATTCTGATTGTTTTTCAAATTCCGGCTCACCGGCCCTTTCCTTTCATTTTTTGAGCGGATGCGTCAATCGGACGGCTGGCCGTAGAGATCCTGCAGCAGCGCAAGGCCCGTCTGCGTGCGGAACACGCGGTGACGCGCCGTCTCCACCGCCTCCGGCCCGAGGCCGTTTTCCCCGATATTCACAAGCGCGTCCGCTTCCACAAGCGCCTGGAAATCTGGGCCGTCCACTGCGGAGAGCGTGTGGTGATGGCCCACCAGAAACGCAATCCGCTCGATGGCGTCCGCCCCATAACCCAGGCGCGAGAGCAGGCGCCGCGCGGGAGCCGGGCCCTCCTTCTCCTGATAGGGGCCGGCGGACGAGCCGTACCGCTCGAGCGCCGGGCGGATGCCGATGTCATGCACGAGCGCTGCCGCACACGTCACGCGCTCCAGGCGCGGCGAAAAACCCTCCCCCCGCGCAATGAGGGCGGCATAGCCCGTCACTTTGATCAGGTGATGGATGCGCTCCGCACAGCCGCGCTCATAGTCCGCCATAGAGAGCGCGAGCGATGCCTCGTCCGCCGGCAGGAGATCCGGCGCGAGCACAAACTGCTCCACGGCGGCCCCCACGCCTCCCTCCTCGTTCGAGAGAGGCGTTTCATAGGCAGCGCGCCGCTTCACCTCCTTGAGGCCGCTGCACATGGCCACGGAGACACCGGCCTGTTCCATAAGCTCATAATCGTTGTCGCCGTCGCCGATCGCCATCGTTTCCACAAGAGGGATATTCAGCGTTTCACAGAGATGCGCAAGGCCTTCCCCCTTGTTCACACCCTTCGCGTTGAGCTCCATGTAGCCGGGCACAGAAGAAGACACAGCCAGGAGATCCTGCGCGCACAGCTCGCGCAGGATCTCCTCCTTCTCCCCCGGCCCCATGCCGGAGATCGTGAACTTTTCCACGGCACGCCCCTGCAAAGCGTCCGCCAGCGAGGAAACAAGATGCACCTGCGGCCGGAACATGGCCCAGAACCCGCCTGCCTGCGCCATGCGATCCAGCTCGGACCGATCCTTTTCCGCCATCCAGGAAAGGCCGTCCGCATACACCTCCACTGAAACGCCGGAGTGACAGCCAAGCACAGAGAGCAGCTTTTCCACAAGGGGGGCGTCAATCGGGCAGGACCAGATGGTTTCCCCTGTTTTCAGATCCAGGATGGAGGCCCCGTTCGACGCAATGGCATAGCGGGCGGCCGGAAGCTGGCCGGCCACCGGACCGAGCGCCGCCCTGGTGCGCCCGCTGGCCAGCGCCACAAAAACGCCTTTCTTTTCCGCTGCTGCCAGAGCGGCGGAAGAGCGCGGCGAGACGGTGAGATGATCGTTTTCCAGCAGTGTGCCGTCGAGATCGACGGCGATCAAGCGAATGTCCATAAAGCCCTCCTTCAGGCACTTTCGCCTTTTCAGCAAAAAAGCGGCCTGCCAGCCGGCGGCCGCCGTTTTCAGTTTTTCAGGTGAGATCGCCGCACAGAACCGAGCCGGCCCCGCCTGAGAGTGCATTTTTCCGGGTGCGCAGAAGACGCTTGCGCAGCGTTTGCAGACGGAAGCGGTTATACCGCTGGATTGCGGCAAACGGGAGATTGCCCAGCAGCGTGAGGAATGCCGCCAAAAGGCCGAAACCAATGGGATTCACCACGAGGAGTAAAACGGCGCACAGCGCGCCGGAAAGATGCATCCATTCTCCGCGGCACGTCTCCATGATGAAGCGGTCGAGATATTCGAGAGAAAGATCCTCCATATTTTCAAGATGCTCTTTGGAAAAGCCGCCTTTGCTCACAAACTGCGGGATGTGGTCCTTCCACACGTTGATGCGCAGCGTATCCTTATACCAGCGGCCGCCTCTTTCCCAATTGCGCGCGCGGAAACGCGGCCTGTTTTCATCAAAGTACGAAACCGGAAGCTTCACACAGGCAATAAACACCGTGACATGCCACACGCCGACAATCAGCAGATCCCACACGAGAATTTGAATTCCCGAAAGTCCCCTCAGCAAAACAAGATTCCTCCTTTTCTCCGCAAAATCTGCATAAAAAACAAGTTTTATTTTATAGGACTGGATTATTTTCACCGGTTATGCTAAGATCAAAGCCGGAAATTTTTCTCTGTGCAGCAAGGCAGAGAGAAAAATTCAACCTTAATGCTATTATAGTATAAATGGGAGGAGCGCGCAAGAGAATGAAAGCTTTATTTTTGGGAGGAACGGGCACCATCAGTTCCGCCTGCGTACGGCTGGCGCTGGAACAGGGCTGGGAGATCACCCTGCTGAACCGCGGCAACCGCCCTGCGCCGGAGGGTGTGGAGCAGATCCGCGCGGACGCGAAGAACATGGACGAGGTCAAAGCCGCGCTGGGCGACAGGACGTTTGACGTCGTGGCAGAGTTCATCGGCTTCCAGCCGCTGGACGTGCAGCGCGACATCGAGCTGTTCCGCGGCAAATGCGGCCAGTATATCTACATCAGCTCGGCTTCCGCGTATCAGAAGCCGGTGGCCAATCTGCCCATCACCGAGAGCACGCCGCTGTGCAACCCCTACTGGCAGTACTCTCGCGACAAGATCGCGTGCGAGGAGATCCTCATGAAGGCTTACCGCTCCTTCGGCTTCCCTGTGACCATCGTGCGGCCGAGCCACACGTACTGCGAGCGGGCCATCCCGATGGGCGTGGACGGCAGCAGGGGAAGCTGGCAGATCATCCGCCGCATGCAGCAGGGCAAGCCTATCATTGTGCAGGGCGACGGCACCTCGCTGTGGACGTTCACCTTCAACACCGATCTGGCCAAGGGCTTCTGCGGCCTCATGGGCAACCCCCATGCGCTCGGCCAGGCCGTGCACATCACGAGCGACGAGAGCGTGACGTGGAACCAGGCGTATGAGAGCATCGGCCGCGCCCTGGGCGTGAAGCCGAACCTCGTGCACATCGCCACCGATTACCTTGTGGCCTGCGATCCTTCCCTGCTCGGGTCCCTCATGGGAGACAAGTCCCACTCCGTCGTGTTTGACAATTCGAAGATCAAGCAGCTGGTGCCGGGCTTCTGCGCCACCATCCGCTACGATCAGGGCGTTGACATCTGCCTGAAATACATCGCGCAGCACCCGGAGCTCCAGGTGGAGGATCCGGAGTTTGACGCCTGGTGCGACCGCGTGATCGCCGGTTATTTCTCCGGCCTGAAGAACATGGAGAAGCAGTGACGGAGGACAGGCTATGAATCTGGAAACGCTTTTTGATCGCTTTGCCCGCACCGTGGAGGAACGCGGGCTGCACGTGGAAGGCATTGCCGCGGCGGACGAAAAGAAACTTCTGCTGGAACGCCGCTTCACCCCGGATCGCCCGCGCAATATCTATTCGCACACGAAGAGTTACATGGTGACGGCGGCCGGGATGGCCATGGCGGACGGTCTCCTTTCGCTGGACGACCGGCTGGCCGACTGTTTCCCGGAAAAGCTGCCGCCCCGCCCGCAGGAAGCGATCTTTTCCATCACACTGCGCCATCTGCTCACCATGTCGAGCGGTTTCGGCCGCGCCCTGCTGATGGGGCCGGATCGCCGCGCCGGCACGGGCCTGCCCGATTACATGGCATACATGCTGGCCCAGCCCGTTGCGGAAACGCCCGGCACGCGGTTCTGCTATTCCACGGCGGACAGCATCCTGGCCGCGCGCATGATTGAAAAGGCCGTGGGCTGCCGGCTTTCGGCGTATCTCTATGACCGGCTGTTTTCCAAGTTGGGGCAGGGCTTCCCCATTTGGGAATGCGACGCCGAGGGCCACCCCTGCGGCGGCGGGCTCTACCTTTCCCTCACAGAAATGCTCAAGCTTGGCCAGCTTTACCTTTCGGGCGGCGTGTGGCAGGGCGAGCGGCTGCTGGAGGAGAGCTGGGTGCGCGAAGCGACGCGAAAGCAGATCGAAACGGACAATCCCGCCGATTTCTGGAACTGCGGCTACGGCTACCAGTTCTGGATGTCCCCCTACCCCGGCGCCTACCGCGCCGACGGCGCGTTCGGCCAGGTGACAACCGTGCTGCCGGAAAAGGGCCTTGTCGTGGCGGTGCAGTGCCCGGAGGAGGGCGACTTCGAGCAGGTAAAGCGGGCGCTCCATGAGGAGATCCTGACGCAGCTCTGAGTGCTTTCCGATTTGCCTTCGAAAAAAGAACAGACGATAGCAGAACCCCCGGAGACGCCGTGCGGCGCTTCCGGGGGTTCTGTTGTGACCAGCCCTGTAAGCCGAGTTCTGTCTAGAACGACCATCTATCTTGACCGTGCGTTGCCGCTCCGGTTCATGCCACCTCCACGGGACGCGCCGGGCCGGCACATGGTGTCCCTCCGCGGTGTTGCTCCGAATAGGGTTTGCAGGGCCGCGCGGTCTCCCGCGCGCCGGTGAGCTCTTACCTCGCCTTTCCACCCTTACCGCCCGAAGGCGGCGGTATCTCTCTGTTGCACTTTCCCTGGGGTCGCCCCCGGCGGCCGTTAGCCGTTATTCCTGCCCTGTGGAGCTCGGACTTTCCTCAGGCGGGCCCTTTCGGGCTCCGCCCGCGGCCGTTCAGGCTGCTCACGTTGTTTATTGTAACGGAAACAAAGCGCCTTGTCAAATGGTATGCTCTTCGAGCAGTCTCGTTTTGACCTTCCACAACTCGGGGGAGAGATCGACGTAATACTGGTGCGGGTTTTCAAAGCGCTTCACTTCGTCCCACAGCGTGTCCACCTGCGCGGCGCAGTAATCGCGCAGCTCATTGAGGCTGCGCTCCTTCGCCAGGCAGCGGCCGCCCTCGAAAATCTTTTCGCGCAGCCGCACGGCGCGGAAGTTCGTGAGCGTCTTGCGCTTCCAGACGTGGTCCGGGTCAAAAATCTCGTAGGGACGCGTATCGTCGATGACCTCCTCATGCAGCGTCATCACGTCGGCGAGCGCCTTTCCCGTCTCACGGTCATACAGCCGCCACACCTCCTTGAAGCAGGGGGTGGTGATCTTCGCCACATTCTCGCTCACCTTGATCTTCGGCGTCACGGAGCCGTCCGCATTCTCCACGCCGCAGAGCTTGTAGACGCCGCCGAACACCGGCTCCGGTGCGGCGGTGATCATCCGCTCGCCCACGCCGAAGCTGTCCACGCACGCACCCTGGGCCAGCATATCGCGTATAATATACTCATCAAGGGAATTGGACGCCGTGATCTTGCAATCCGGGAAACCGGCCTCGTCGAGCATCTTCCTGGCCTTGCGGGAAAGATATGTGATGTCGCCGCTGTCGATGCGGATGCCGGCCGGGCGGAAGCCGCGCGGCACGACCACGTCGTTGAACACCTTGATGGCGTTGGGAATGCCGGACTTGAGCACATTGTAGGTGTCGACCAGCAGCGTGCAGGCATTGGGATATTGCTCCGCATAGGCGCGGAACGCGTCGTACTCGCTGTCGAACAGCTGGATCCAGGAATGCGCCATCGTGCCGAGGGCGGGAATTTGATAATCCCTGTCACAGATGGTGCAGGCGGTGCCGCAGCATCCGCCGATATAAGCCGCGCGCGCACCATAGATGGCGCCGTCCGGGCCCTGGGCACGGCGGGAACCGAATTCCATGACGGCGCGTCCCTGCGCGGCGCGCACAATACGGTTCGCCTTCGTGGCGATCAGGCTCTGGTGGTTGATCGTGAGCAGCAGCATCGTTTCCACAAGCTGCGCCTGGATAACAGGCCCGCGCACCGTGACAATCGCCTCGCCCGGGAAAATGGGCGTGCCCTCCGGCACGGCCCAGACATCGCAGGTGAAACGGAAATGGGCCAGGTAATCGAGGAAATCCTCCCGGAATGAGCCGGTGGAGCGCAGATAGCGGATGTCCTCCTCCGTGAACGTGAGGGCCTTGAGATAATCGACCAGCTGCTGCACGCCCGCCATGATGCCAAAGCCGCCGTTGTTCGGCACATGGCGGAAGAACATGTCGAAATAGGCGATGGTATCCCGGTAACCGTTGGCAAAATACCCGTTGCCCATGGTCAGCTCATAAAAGTCCGTGAGCATCGAAAGGTTTTTGCCCATCACAGTGAGATCTTTCGTTTGTTCGGTCATAATCACGCATCTCCAAACCATAATGTGGAGCTCCGGCCGCCCCGCACAGCCGGGCCCAGGGGTTTATTATTTGCTTTATTATATCAAATTCCCAGGCACAGCACAATTCTTTTTTCCGGTTCCGCCCCTTTCCGGGCTTCCGGCAGGAACGGCAAAACATTGCGGCAGGATTTCTCTGCCACATGCCTTGAGTTTTTCCAAAAAAAACAGTATAATGAGGAAAAACCCTCAGCAATCTGACCGGAACAGCTGTTTTGGGAGCAACGAACCGCCAGGCTCCGCGAAGCGGGGCGTTTTCGCATACAAGGTACGAGAACAATTCTGGGGAGTGATGCAGTTTTGAGACTACGCAAACAGGCTTTGGGCAACCGGAACCTCATCGGCGCCCGCGTGGAACAGGCGCGCAAGGGGCTGGGCATGAAGCAGAAAGAGCTGCTCGCCCAGCTGCAGGTGAACGGCGTCGACATGAACGCTTCGGCTCTCTCCAAACTGGAGGGGCAGATGCGCAGCGTGAACGATTTTGAGATTGTGGCGCTGGCCAATATTTTGAACGTCTCGGTGGACTGGCTGTTGGGACGGGAAAACTGAACAGGCAAAACGGGGAAGGCGGGCACGCGTCCATAGGGCGTGTGTCCGCCTTTTTTGGCCTGCGGCGCATGAAAACAGGGCATGGTGGTCATTCTAAACCTGATAAACGCGAGCCAAGCAACAGGAAAGGATGACGGAACATGGCATTTCTCGAGATTGAACAGGTTACGGGGCGCATGATTCTCGATTCGCGCGGCACCCCCACGGTGGAAGCCGAGGTGCGGCTGCGGGGCGGCGCAGTGGGCCGGGGCGCGGCGCCGAGCGGCGCTTCCACGGGCACGTTCGAGGCACGCGAACTGCGCGACGGGGACGATTCCCGCTTCGGCGGCAAAGGCGTGAGCAACGCCGTGCGCAACATCAACACCGCCATCCGCCGCGCGCTGCGCATGCGGGACGCCTCGGATCAGACAGGCATCGATCTGGCGCTGGCGGAAGCGGACGGCACGCCGAACAAATCGCGTCTGGGCGCCAACGCCGTGCTCGCGGTGTCGATTGCCTCCGCACGGGCGGCAGCACACGCGCTCGGGCTTCCGCTCTACCGCTTCCTGGGCGGGACAGCGGCGCGCTGCCTGCCCGTGCCGATGATGAATGTGCTCAACGGCGGCGCGCACGCCGCCAATACCATTGATGTGCAGGAATTCATGATCCTGCCCCTGGGCGCCCCGAATTTCCAGGAAGCGGTGCGCTGGTGCGCCGAGGTCTACGCCGCCCTGCGAACCAACCTGCACCGCGGCGGCCTTTCCACCGCCTTGGGCGACGAGGGCGGCTTTGCGCCGGATCTGCCGAACAGCGAGGCGGCCATCCGCTGCCTCCTGGAGGCGATCGAATCGGCCGGTTTCCGCCCCGGCGCCGATTTCATGCTTGCCCTGGACGCCGCCGCAAACGAATGGACCACCGGCGCGGCCGGCGAATATACGCTGCCGAAAGCAGGGCTCCGGCTGCACACCCGCGATCTCATTGAACACTGGAAAACACTGTGCGCACAGTACCCCATCGCCTCGCTGGAGGACCCGCTGGGCGAGGAGGACTGGGAAGGGTGGCAGGTCCTGACGCAGGAGCTCGGCGGCCGCGTGCAGCTTGTGGGCGACGATCTTTTCGTGACAAACGCGGAGCGGCTGCAGCGCGGCCTGCAGCAGGGCTGCGCCAATTCCATCCTCATCAAACCCAACCAGGCCGGCACGCTCACCGAGGCCATGGAGGCCGCCCGCCTTGCCCGGCGCGCCGGGTATACGGCCATCGCCTCCCACCGTTCGGGCGAAACGGAGGACTGCGTGGTGGCGGACCTGGCCATCGCCCTGAACGCCGGGCTTATCAAAACGGGCGCGCCCTGCCGCGGCGAGCGCACAGCCAAATACAACCGCCTGCTGCGCGCCGCCGGGGAACTGGGCCGCGGCGCCGTCTATCCCGGGTATTCCGCCCTGCCCTTCCGGCGCACCGTCCCCTCGCTGCACTGAGTTTTGCCCCTGCCCGGCAGACCGGAACGGTTCTGCTTGACAGGGGCCTTTTGTTCCCTTATAATATCGTTAGATGATATTATAAAACGATATTGCACTGGGAAAGGGGTGTGCGCCATGCCGAAAAAATCGCTGGAAAGCCTGACGGAATCCATGTTCTACGTGCTCATGGCCTTCTGCCGCGGGCCGATGTGCGGGATCGACGCCGCCGCGTTCATTGCGGAAAAGACGGGCGGTTCCCTGGCGGTGGGCCCCGCAACGCTTTACACCATTCTGGGCAAGTTCGAAAAGGAAGGGTATCTGAAGGAGATTGCGACGGACGGCCGCAAGCGCACATATGCCATCACCGAAAAGGGACTGGCGGCCTATGACTGCGAGGTTGCGCGGCTGCGGCGCTGCGTGGCGGACGCGGAGAGCGAAGGGAGGCATCCCCATGAAGCACAGGAAACGGCAGAGCACCCGCGCCTGGCGGTTCCCGCCCTGTCCGGCATATGACGTCGAGGCCACGGAGAGCTGGCTGCAAAGCATGGCCGCGCAGGGGCTGCACCTGAGTGAGGACGGCTTCTTCGCCGGTTTTGCCTGCTTTGACCGCGGCAAACCGAAACAGACACGGTACCGGCTGGAGGCCGCGCCGGGCGCTGCCGGAGAGGGGCCGGATGAACAGGCGCGGGAACTCACCGAGGCCGCCGGGTGGCGGTTCACGGCGCGGCGCGGCGATTTTCTCATCTACGCGAGCGACGAGCCGGGCGGCGTGGAGCTGCACACCGACCCGCGCGTGCAGGCCCTCTCGCTGAACCTGATCCGCAAGCGGGCGCGCAGAAGTGTTTTCTCCCTGATTCCGTGGCTCCTCCTCTGCTTCTTCTTTTCCCAGCGGATGCTGCTCACGGCATGGGTGCAGATCGGCACGCCCCTCTCGCTGCTGGGGGCTGTCCTCGTGCTCTGGGCGATCGGCAGCACGGCGGCTTCCGCCCTCTCGCTGCGGCGGCTGTGGAAAAAGCTGCGCAGCGGCCAGGCGCCGGATCACCGCAAGGACTGGCGGCGGAAGGCGCGGCGATACCGACTCTCGTTTGCCGCTTATCTTGTGCTTGCGGCCGTGTACTTCATCAGCCTGCTGCGGCTCTGGTCGCTGGCAAGCGAGGGGGCTTTCGAAACGCCGCTCGCCGCCTACGCTGACCCCATCCCCTTCGCCACGATGGAGGATCTGGTCCCCGGCTCCGTCTATGTGCCGGAAAGCCAGAGCGTTCTGGCAGACACGGTGGAGGAACACCGGGATCCCCTCGCCCCGATCCAGCTGCGTCTCACACAGCACGGCACGCTGCGGCTCGACGGCAAAACGGTGCTCAGCGGCGGCTGGAACGCCGAATATTATGAGACGGCTGCCCCGTGGATGGCCCGCCAGATTGCGCGGGAATACATCGCAAACGACCGCCGCCGCAACCGGAACCATTTCAGCGAGATTGTGCTGCCGGAACCGGTGGACGCGGATTTTGTCTCGGTGTACAGCGCCGTGTTCCCCACCGCCGTTGTGGTGCAGGGGAACCGTGTGGCGCATGTCACCTTTTACCAGTTAAACCGGGATGAGAGCAGGGACATCCCGGTGGAGACATGGGTTTCCCTTCTGGCGGAGAGCCTGCGGGAGCCATAAAAAACGGCGGGGAAGGCCGGACGCCTTCCCCGCCGTTTTGCGGGATTAAAAAAATATCTGTCACCCTGCACTGCGCCCGCAAGAACGGGCGGTGCGGTTACGCCGTGAAGCTCGCGCGCAGCCGCTCGATGGACTCGGCCACGTCGATCGTGTCCTGCCACGTCATGAAGGGGCTTTCCTTCTTCCCCTCCCGCAGGAGACGGCAGAGCTCGCGCACCTCATAGACAAAACCATTTGTCTCCTCATCCGTGCAGCGGTCAACCTCGTTGCCGTCGGCATCGTAGCAGCGGGCGTCGCGGCAGCCCCAGAATTCGCGGAGCAGGATCTTGCCCTTTTCCCCGTAGATCCAGAAGTCGCCGTTTGAGCGCACCTGCATGCCGAAGCCGATGGAAGCGACGAGGCCGGAGGGGAACAGCAGGCTGCCTGTGCCGACTTCATCCACGCCGAGCGCCCCGGTCTTCAGCACGCCGCAGACCTTTGCCGGCCTTTCCCCGGCAAAATACTGTATCGTACTCAGGCAATAGCAGCCCACGTCCATGAGGGAACCGCCGTCCAGCTCGGGGTGATAGCGCGGATCGCGGCGCGTGGCTTCCCCGGCAAAGGTAAAGGCGAGATCCGCCAGCAGCGGCTTGCCGATGCGCCCCTCGTCCAGCCAGCGCTTCGCCTGCTGCACAGGCGGCAGCCAGCGCGTCCACATGGCTTCCATGAACAGCGCGCCGGTCCTCCTGGCTGCCTCCACGCCCTCGGCGGCCTCGGCGCGCGTGGCCGCGAAGGGTTTTTCGCTGAGCACCGCCTTGCCGTGCTCCATCGCCTGAATTGCATACGGCAGGTGGAGCTTGTTGGGCAGGGCAATGTAGACAGCGTCGATCTCCGGGTCGTTCAGCAGCTCGTCATATGAGCCATATGCCTTCCGCCCGCCGTTTTCACGGCAGAACGCTTCGGCGCGGCTCAGATCGCGCGCGGCCACGGCGGCGAGCTCAGCCTCTTCACACGCGCCGACGGCGGCGGCCAGCTTACGGGCGATATTCCCGGCTCCCAGGATTCCAAAACGAACGGTCATGCAGAAAACTCCTCTCTTTTTCCGGCGGCGGGCCTTCCCCCGCCGCATCGGCACAATGATTTTACAGCTTGACGGTGTTGACCGGCCGGCCAGCCAGGAAAGCGCGCAGGTTTTCCACGGCCGTGTGCATCAGCCTGGCGCGGGCCTGCGGGGAAGCCCAGGCAATGTGCGGGGTGATCACGCAGTTCGGCGCGGAGAGCAGCGGGTTATCGGCAGCGGGCGGCTCCGTGGAAAGCACGTCCACACCGGCGGCGCGCAGCTTGCCGCTGCGCAGCGCGCGTGCCACGGCCGCCTCGTCGAGCAGGCCGCCGCGCGACGTGTTGAGCAGGATCGCGCCATCCTTCATGGAAGCGATCGTCTCATCGTTGATCATCTTCTCGCTCTCCGGCCCGATCGGGCAGTGCAGTGACACGACATCCGAGACGCGGAGCAGCTCCTCAAGCGGCAGATACTCCGCCTCCCCCTCCTCCTGTTTCCAGGGGTGGCGGCCGTAAGCCACCGTGCGCATGCCGAGGGCGGCGGCAACGCGGGCCGTGGCCCTGCCAATGCGGCCGTAGCCGATCACGCCGAACGTCTTGCCTTCCAGTCCCAGCAGCGGCGCTTTCCAGAAGCAGAAATCCTCGCTGTGCGTCCACTCGCCCGCGTGCACGGCGTCATCGTGCAGGCCGACATGGCAGCAGATTTCCAGCAGCAGAGCGAAGGCCATCTGGGCCACGTCCATCGTGCAGTAGGCCGGGATGCTTGTGACGGTGATGCCGTGCGCGGCAGCCGCGGCAACATCGATCACATTGTATCCGGTGGAAAGCGCGCCGATGTAGCGGATGGAGGGGCAGGCCCCTATCGTCTCACCGGAAAGCGGTGTTTTATTGGTGATGACAATCTCCGCATCGCCGATGCGGCGGCGGATCTCCGCCGGATCGTGCGGCGTGCGGTCGTAGACGGTCAGATCGCCGAGTTCTTCGAACCCGGACCAGCTCAGATCGCCCGGATTTTCGGCGCGGCCGTCCAATATGACAATTTTCATGCAAGCTTTCTCCCTTCCGGCGGGCCGATCCCGCCCTCTCTTTTTTCAGCATACCACAGCGCAGTCCGGACAGCAACCGTTCTATGAAAAAATGCATGCGGTTGACACCATGGTAAAATTCAGATATGATGAGAAAAAGTGCAAAACAAAGCAGATAACCGCGCCTTCTCAGGTGCGATCGGAAAGGACGGCGCACGCCGATGGTAAAGAAGGTTTACTCAAAAAACGCGCAGTATCAAAAATTTGAGGTTTTGCAGACAAACCGGAACAAGCGCTATAAATATGGGGAATTTTTTGTGGAGGGCGTGCGCAACATCAACGAGGCGATCGCGAACAAATGGAAGTTCTCTTCCCTGCTCTACGCCGACGGCGCCAAGCTTTCCCGCTGGGCGCAGGATGTGCTGGCCCACGTGAAGACGGACTGCAATTTTGCCCTGGCCCCGCACCTGATGCAGGAGCTGAGCCGCAAGGACGACACCTCCGAGCTCCTTGCCGTCGTCAAAATGCGGGACGATTCCTTTGACTCGGTGCCGCTGTCCGAAAACCCGCTCATTGTCCTCTTTGACCGGCCTTCCAACCGCGGGAACCTCGGCACGCTGATCCGATCCTGCGACGCGCTCGGCGCCGACGCGCTCATCGTGACGGGCCACGCCGTCGATCTCTATGACCCGGACGTCATCACCTCCGGCATGGGTTCGTTCTTCAACGTGCCGGCCGTCCGCTTTTCCGACAACGCGCAGGTGGAAGCGCTCATTGCCGGCATGCGCGCCCGTTACCCGGGATTCCGCGTGGTGGCCACCACGGCGCACAAAAAGACGCCGATCTATGAGGAACCGCTCTCCGGCCCCTGTCTCGTGATGATTGGGAATGAAACGGAAGGCCTGTGCAAAAGCTTTTATGAGCTTTCCGACACAATGGTGTCGATCCCCATGGCCGCTTCCTCCTCCGCCTCTTCGTTTAACGTTTCATGCGCGGCAACGGTGATCCTGTATGAAATCACACGCCAGCGCGCCATGCCGGCGTGCAAGTCGCGGCAAACAGACGCATAAACCGCAACATATTCCCCAATTCTTCCCGCTTTTCTTCGTTTTGTTCGGCGCTTGACGGTAAACACTCTAAAATGTTATACTAAAAGCGGAATCGTTTTACGTTAAAGCACCAATTTCCTCGCGTGAAGTTTGCTTTAGTATCGTTTAGAGGGAGCCTAGGGCCATGGTTACGATCAAAGAAATCGCAAAAGAATGCAATGTATCCGTCACGACAGTATCCAACATCCTCAATGGAAAGCCGAAGGTGAGCGAAGAAACGCGCGAGCGTGTGATGAAGGTCATCAAGCGCCGCGGCTACCGGCCAAACTATGTGGCACAGAACCTGAGGCGGCAGAAAACGCACACCATCGGCATCATTGCCGAAGATATCAACCAGTTTTCCACCCCCGGTATGATCGAAAGCATCATGGCGCGGTGTGAGCGCGAAGGGTACCACAGCATTGTGTGGAACCTGCGTCTTTATGCGCGCTGGAATGAAAAATGGTATGACAACGAATCGGCTTATCGATCCGCGCTCAACCCCGTGCTGCAGGAGCTGCGCTCCACCAAGGTGGACGGGATCATCTATGTGGCCGGCCACGCGCGCACCATCCGCTGCACCTCGCAGGACTATGAGGTCCCGGTGGTGATGGCCTATGCTTACCCGGATCTGCCCTCCATCCCTGCCGTTGTCATCGATGAGGAGCAGAGCGGCTATGATGCCATGCGCTACCTGATTGAAAAAGGACACAGGCGGATCGGCGTCATCGGCGGCCGAAGCGGAAACATCCACACTCAGAAGCGTCTCGTGGGTGTGCAGCGCGCACTTTATGAGGCCAATATTCCTTACAATCCCGCATGGGTGCGATACGGCGACTGGTTTATGAGCAGCGGCGAAGTCCAGGCTGACCCGCTTGTGATGTCCGGCGTGACGGCCATCTTCTGCATGTCGGACCGCATGGCGGACGGCATCTATCGTTATCTCGACAAACGAGGCATGCGCGCCGGTGTGGATCTCTCCGTGATGGGATTCGACAATCAGGATCTGGCAGAGCACCTTTGCCCGCCTCTCACCACCATGAAGCTGCCCCTGGCGGAGATCGGCGACAACGCCGCCAGGCTGCTGATGGATTTCCTGAACGAGCGCCAGAGTTTTCCTCCCAAGAAGCACATTGAGCTTTCCATCCCCTGTTCGCTGATCGAGCGATGCTCGGTGAAAGCGCTGTAAAACGTTTTTTCTTTTTTCCGTATTTCCTTTCTCCGGCCATTTTCTGGCCGGAGTTTTTTTGCGCGTTTTGCCAAGAAAAAAGCCCTTTTGTGCACGAAAGTTATAGAAGATCTCTTCCTCTTTCCTTTAGAAAAAAACACGAAAGCAGAGAAAAAAAGGCATACGTTAATCGTTTGACAATTTCAAATTTGTTAAATTATCAATAATGATTTTCTACAGTCATGATTTATTTTATTTATTTTTCAATCATCTTATTAATTTTCAATAAAAAGACCCCTTTTCGAAAATAATTATTGACAAAGTATGAATAGCGATCTATAATCAAGTCACAGCGCAAGGTAAAACGATCAACCGGGCGGTGTGCCGCCTCAAACCAAACTATGGAAAGGGAGTTGTGTCATGAAGCCAGCAGCAACGCAAAAAACCTTGCGGAACAAGAAGAAATGGGATTCGGTCAAGCTGTTCCTCTATGTTCTTCCCTTCATTTTGCTTGTCCTTGTCTTTTCTTATTATCCGCTTTACGGCTGGGTTTACGCCTTTTTCGATTACAAACCGCCGCGTCCGTTCTCGTGGGATGATTTTGTCGGCCTCAAATGGTTTGCCTCCCTCGTGGAATCGGACATCAAGATTCAGCAGATTGGCCAGGTGCTTCTGAACACCTTCGTCATGAGCGGCATCTCGCTGGGCACTTCCTGGCTGCCGATGCTGTTCGCTGTGTTTATGAACGAGCTGCGCTGCGTGCCGTTCCGCAAAGTGGTGCAGACGGTTACCACGCTGCCGAACTTCATCAGCTGGGTTCTGGTGTACTCCATCGCGTTCAGTATGTTCAACAGCACCGGCATGATGAACACTTTGCTCTCCAACATGGGCGTTATTTCAGAGCCCATTCTCTTTCTCAATCAGTCTGGCCCCGGCGTCTGGCTTACGCAGTGGCTGTGGCTCACGTGGAAAAACCTCGGCTGGTCGTCGATTATGTACATCGCCGCGATTTCCGGCATTGATGCTGAGTTGTATGAGGCCGCAAGGGTCGACGGCGCAACCCGCATGAAGATGATTTGGTACATCACCATTCCTTGCCTGCTGCCCACGTTCTTTGTCCTGTTGATGCTCAACATCGCAAATTTCCTGAACAACGGCATGGAACAGTATTACGTGTTCCAGAACTCCTTCAACAAGCAGTATATCCAGGTGCTCGACCTTTACGTGTTCAACACGGCCATGGGCGCCGGCAGCTATTCCGTCTCCGTTGCCATCAGTATGTTGAAGAGTGTCGTCAGCGTAGTGCTTCTGGTAGGCGCGAACACCGTCTCCAAGCTGATCCGCGGCGAGAGCTTTATTTGAGAAAGGCGGTGGATGGAATATGAAAACCCAAACGGCAGCTGTGAAAGCGCACAAGCACCATGAAGCCCGTTCCGGCGGCGACATTGTGCTGAGCATTGTCTGCTACACCATCTTTACCATCTGTGCATTTCTGTGCATCTATCCGTTCTATTACATTTTCATCAACAGTATCAGTTCCAATGAACTGAGCTCGCGTGGCGTCATCCTCTTCTATCCGGAAGGCATTCATCTGCAGAACTACCTCAAAGCGTTCCAGATTTCCGGCCTTGGCAATGCGGCGTTCATTTCGCTGGCTCGTACTGTTCTCGGCACCATCGGCACCGTGTCTGCCTCCGCGTTCCTGGGCTTCATGTTCACGCAGGATAAGATGTGGCACCGCAAGATCTGGTACCGCATGGTTGTTGCCACCATGTACTTCAACGCCGGCATCATCCCATGGTACCTGACCATGCGCAACCTCGGCCTCACGAACAACTTCTGGGGCTATGTTCTGCCGGCTATCGTTTCTCCCTTCTTCATCATCCTGACGAAGACCTTCGTGGAATCCGTTCCGAAGGAGCTGCAGGAAGCGGCCGAGATTGACGGCGCAGGCATCATCAAGATTTTCTTCCGCATCATGCTTCCTGTCATCAAGCCGATCCTGGCGACGGTGGCCATCTTCGCAGCCGTGAACCAGTGGAACGCCTTCCAGGATACGCTGCTCCTCGTGACGGACAACAAGCTTTATCCCCTGCAGTTCATCCTGTATCAGTATCTGAATCAGGCTTCCTCTCTGGCAATTCAGAACAGCGGCAGTTCCAGCAGTGGTTCGCTGGCCGGCGTCGGTGTCACCACGCAGACTCCTACCAGTATCCGCATGACCATCACCGTTATCGTTGTCATTCCTGTTATGCTTGTGTACCCCATCTTCCAGCGCTATTTCGTCAAGGGCATCATGGTTGGTGCCGTGAAGGGCTGATTGTTCCCCGTTCCATCTGTTATATCTAGAAGCATTGGGCTTCTATTTATAAAAATTGCGATCTATTGCAAAGGAGGATTTTCATGAAAGCAAAACGCGTTCTGTCGCTGTCTCTGGCAGCGATCATGGTTGCCATGTCCATGCTGGGCTGCTCCCAGACGGATACGGCTTCCAGCACCGCCGAAGGCGGTGAGACGGCCTCTGCTGCCGGCGATGCCACCTCCGGCGGCGAAGAAGGAGGAAGTGGCACTCCCGAAGTTTCCCATGACGAAGAAGTTACGTTTGAAATCTACGACGTGGCTGCAAACTTCCAGGGCGAGCAGGTCGGCTGGTTTGGCAAGGTCCTGAAGGACGAGCTGAATGTCAAGCTGAACATCATTGCCCCGCAGGTTTCCGGCGATGCGAACTCCCTGTATCAGACCCGTACGGCGTCTGGTAACCTCGGCGATATCGTCATCCTTGACAATGCCGATATGCTTGACTGCGTGGATTCCGGCCTGATCATGAACATTGCCGACGTTGTCTACAGCTTCGGCAACCTGAATGAGTATCAGGAGCAGATCGATCAGTTCAATCAGGGAATGGGCGTCGGCGACGAGGGCGGCATTTACGCCATCCCCTGCAACATGAACAACAACGGCCCGACCGCATTCGTCGGTGAAACCGTTGCGTCCGCTCCTCGTGTGCCGTGGGATTATTACGTCGGTGTCGGCGCCCCGGAAATGAAGACGACGGACGATCTCCTCAACATGCTGAAAGACATGATGGAGAAGTACCCGACCAACTCCAACGGCGACCCGGCCTATGCCATCTCCATGTGGCCTGACTGGGACGGTGAATCCATTGCGAACGCCAACCTGATTGCTCAGTGGTATGGCTGCATGCCTTACGGCGCTATTCTGCAGACCACCGAAAACACCATCATTCCTTTGACGGATGATGAGGGCGGTTACAAGAAGGCTCTGGACTTCCTGTTCAAGGCAAACCAGATGGGCCTTGTTGACCCTGACTCCGCTACGCAGGACTGGACGACCGTCTGCGAGACGAAGATGAAGCAGAAGAGAGTTTACCTGTTCTGGTACAACTGGCAGAACGGTTTCTGGAACACCCCGTCTCATGGCGAGAGCCGCGAGAATTACATGTATGTCCCGGTGGAAGAACTCCACTACTATCAGCAGTCTGACTCCTACTACGGCGATGGCCGCGTCTGGGGCGTCGGTTCCTCTGTGGACGACAACAAGAAGCTGCGCATTGTGGAATTCCTTGACTGGCTCGCCAGCCCCGAGGGTCTGCAGTATCAGCACAGCAGCCTTGAAGGCTTCATCTACACGGTCAATGATGACGGCACCTACACCCTGACCCAGGAAGGCCAGGACCGCTTCACCGCCAGCATTGAGGTTCCGGAAGAGTACGGCGGCGGCTACTGGAGCGACGGCAACGACCAGATCAACCAGTGGATTGTTGGCTCTGCTGCAAAGAACCCGCTCACCGGCGAGCCTTATGATCCCAGCCTGTGGGCTTCCACCATTGAAATGAACAAGACCGCCACGACGAACGAGTGGATCGAAATGTTCGGTGCAGAGAACGAAGTGAAATACATGGAGGCTCATGACGAAGTCACCATGCTTCCGAACATCAACATTCCTCTGCCGAGTGATGACACCGACATCGCCCTCATCCGCAGCCAGTGCGGTGACCTGATTTCCGATACTTCTTGGAAGATGGTATTTGCTGCTGACCAGGCTGCGTATGATCAGCTGTGGACCGACCTGAAGACTCAGCTCGAAGGCCTCGGCTGGGATCAGCTCGTTGAATACGATACCGAGAAATATCAGCCTGTGGTTGACGCAAAGATTGCGGCAATGGAATAACGTTCCCATACGGCACGTGTCCAGGCGTCTTTGAACGGACAGATTGGGGACCGGCTACGCGCCGGTCCCCTTTCTCTTTGCAAAACTTTGTATCCTCCTTTCAACTTCTTTTTACTCCTTTCATTCTTCTTTTTTCAATTTATGCTGCATTAGGGCTGCCGTCCCTTTGAACGGCTGCCTTAAGGCAGCGCCGTGCGGCTCCTGTTGGTGGAGCCGTATGGCGGCGCCTTAAGGCTGATTTTTCCTCTTTCGTCCGTTTCCCGGCCGCAATTGACGGCCGGCCCCCTGCCTCTCTTTGGACGAAAAAACGGGAAATCAACTGGAACGCTTCGCTCCCGGCCGGAGGGCCGGGGCGGTTGTGGGAAGGAGCTGCGCGCCGCCGCTCCGCGGGGAGAAGCCCCGCGGAGAGAGCGGGCGGCGCGGACTCAAACATCTGTTTTTGGGATTGGAGAGTGAAAACAATCATGAGTCTTCAGAAAGTCTACAGCCCGTATTGCCGCATTGGCGCAGCCGTATCGGCGCAGGCGTTTGAACGCCCGGCCGCATTGCGTGCGCTGGCGGAGCAATACAATTCGCTGACGTGTGAAAACGACATGAAGCCGGAATGCCTGCTCGACGAGGCGGAAAACTGTGAAAACCCTGACGCACACCTGCTCAGCCCCGCCCTGCGCTTCGACGGCATCCTCAACTATTTTGTGTTTGCAAAAGAACACCACATGGGGATGCGCGGCCATACGCTCGCCTGGCACAACCAGACGCCGCGCTGGTTCTTCACGGAGCGCTACAGCCGCTCGCCTTCCGCCCCGCTCGCCGGCCGTGAAACCATGCTGGCCCGCCTGGATTCCTATATCCGCCAGGTGATCGGCTTTGCACAGAAGGAATACCCCGGCATCGTTTATGCCTGGGACGTGGTGAACGAGGCTGTGGACAACGGCAAGATGCGCCCCTCCCTGTGGACGGAAACGGTGGGCGAGGATTTCGTGCTGCAGGCATTCCGCATTGCGAGAAAATACGCTTCGCCCGACATGAAGCTCTTTTACAACGATTATGACACGTTCCGCCCCGAAAAGTGCGAGGCGATTCAGAACCTTATCCTGAAGCCGCTGCTGGCGGAGGGCCTTGTGGACGGCATGGGCATGCAGAGCCACCTGACGATGGGCTCCCGCATGAGCGATTATGACAGCGCCCTGCGCAGCTTCGGCGCCCTCGGGCTGGAAATCCACGTGACGGAGCTTGATCTGTTCAATCCCGACGTCTCCCCCGCAGGCGACGAGGCAGTGGCGCGGCGCTATCAGGAGCTGTTCACCGTGCTGCTGCGCGCCAAGAAGGAAGGCGCCGCCAATCTGACGAGCATCACCTTCTGGAACATGCAGGACGAGGAGAGCTGGCTCACCGGCTTCCGCGGCTGCCCGTGCAAGCCGCTCCTCTTCTCCAACGGCTACCGCCCGAAGGCGGCTTACCTTGCCGTGGCCGCCGTGCCGGGCCGTGTGGAGGGCGACACGGAGGACCGCCTGCCCTACGGCGAGCGCTTTGCCTTCTGGGAGACGGAGCAGCACCCCACGCGCGATTACCACGTGAACCCCGCTGCCGCAAACGCAAGCGACGACAATGACGGCAGCGCCGACCACCCGCTCTGCACCATTCAGGCGGCGGCCGACCGCGTGCTGCCGGGCGAGCGCGTGCTGATCCACGGCGGTGTGTACCGCGAATGGGTGCGTCCGCGCCGCGGCGGCGAAGGACCGGAGAAAATGGTGTGCTATGAATCGTTCGGCGACGGCGAAGTGATCATAAAAGCCTCCGAGCAGGCGACGGGCTTCGTGCCGAGCGAAAACTGGAACAAGGTGCCGCAGGGGATGCCGCAGTCGCTCGCGCCGGAAACGGTGCGCATCTGGGAGACAAAGCTTGATCCGGACAAATTCCGCGGCTATAACCCGTTCTGCGCCGTCAACATCCTGCACGACCGCCTGTTCATTGAATACAACAAGACGGACATGACCACCTACCTGAACCGGCGCGGCATGGTATTCTGCGACGGCAAACCGCTCACGCAGGTGGCGCTTTATAACCAGATGACAAAGACGCCCGGCTCCTACTGGGTGGAAGCGAACGGCCAAACGGTGCATTTCCGCCTGGCAGACGACGGCGATCCGAAGGATCACCTGATCGAGCTCACCTGCCGCGAGCAGTGCTTTGCGCCGGAAACGCCCTTCCTCTCCTACATCAAGGTGAAGGGCATCACGTGCGCGCACGCCTCCATGGGCGGCCCGGTACCGCAGCGCGGCGCGCTCTCCGCGTTCCGCGGCCACCACTGGGTGATTGAAAACTGCAAAATTGACTGGGCCAACACGGTGGGGGTTGACATCGGCAATGAATGCTGGCATCATAGAGTGGACGAGGGCCAGATCATCGGCCACAGCGTGGTGCGCGGCTGCGAAATTCATGACGCGGGCGTGTGCGGCATTGCCGGCCTGTTTGCCACCAATCTGCTCATTGAGGATAACCTCATCACCGGCACCGGCTGGCAGAAGATGGAGCTTTCCTGGGAAGCGGGCGGCATCAAGGTGCACAACAGCGTGAACAGCCTGATTCGCCGCAACGTGTTCACGAAGACCTTCCGCGCCGACCACCTGTGGATGGACGTGGGCAACGAGAACAACCGCATCACGCGCAACCTGTTCCTCGATGGCATCGAGCAGCGCGAGGCAATCTTCATCGAGTGCTCCCGCGACGGCGTGAACCTGATCGATAATAATATTTTCTGGAACGTGGAGGGCCGCTTCAACCCGGCCGACGTTCCGGTGGAGCCGGGTTCCACCGGCTGGTACAAGATGGAGGAGCACGGCGTGGTGAACGGCTACGCCGTGTACGGAGAAGGCACCGACCGCCTGCATGTGGAGCACAACCTGATCGGCCGCTGCCGCAGCGCCGGCTACTTCGTGAAGCCTGTGGCTTTCCGCATTTCCCGCACGGGGCGCGGCGGCACGGGACGTGAGGCGCGCATCCGCAACAACCTCTTCTATGACTGCGGCGAGGCTGCGATCAAGTTCCCGACGCGCGACAACGACGCCCAGGGCAATCTCTATGTGAAGATGCCCGGCGGCTATCTGCGCGTGCTCTATCCCGCCCCCGAGGTCTGCCTGAATCTGGACGCCTGGCAGGAGTTCTTCGGCTTTGACCGCGAGGGCCAGGAAGCGCTCTTCGACATTGCCGTCGACACGGAAGCGCTCACGCTTTGCGTGAAGCCCGCGCAGGGCGAAGCGTGCGAGGCCCACGGCCCCGACCACGGCTATTGCGAGACGGACATTGCGCGCATTGCCGCCGTTCCCGCCTCCTTTGAGACGGCGGACGATTTTTACGGCACCGCCCCCTGCCGCCGCAGGCTGCCCGGCCCCTTCGCCGATCTGACGCCCGGCCGCGTCTATTCCATCGATCCGCGCAAGCCGCGCGCCTGAACCCAAACGAAACACACCATCACCTCAAGGAGGAATCGCACCATGGAAGGAATTCTCAAAAGACAAACCGCCGCCCTTCTTGTTTATACGCGTGAACCGAAGCCGGGGACCATCCCCTGCGGGCTGGCCTATGCCGTTCATCTCGCCGTGTGCAGAGACGGGCGCACCTATGAACCCCTGAACCAGAATTACGGCGTCCTGTTTGCACCGGCTGACATCACGCCGGACAATACGCTCGACACGAAGAGCCTGAAAACCCCCTGTGTGTTCCCCCTCGCGGAAGGGGGCTGGGGCATCGCGGCCATCCGCACGCAGGAAATGGGGGAACCGGACTCCGCCTGCCGCGTGCTGGTGTGGAAAACGAAAGACTTTATGACATTCACGGCGCTTGCGCCCTTCGCACTGGGGACCGGACCGGTGCAGGCGCTGCGCGTGTGCCGCAGGGGAAGCGGCTATGTATTTGCCTGGCAGACTGCTTCCGGCAGCTATGAAACGCTGTTTTCTTCCCTGCCCGGCACCGCGATCGAGACAAAATCCGCCGCCTGGAACGCGGAGGAAAAGGAGGAAGCCGTGGACGGCCTGCCGGAGGGCGCCGCACCCGGGAACAGCACCGCAATCGACGCTTCCCTGGCGGACAAGCTGGCGCTTTACTGGGGAGAGCTCTCCCACTGCGCCACACGCGTGCCTGCCTCCGTTTCTGCCGGCTGTGCGGAGGATGTGAAGGCCGTTGCCGCCACCGCCGTCTACACGGACGGTTCCACCGCCCCGCAGAAGGTGGACTGGGATCTTTCCGGTATAGATTTCACGAAGCCGGGCGAGTACACCGTGCGCGGCACGCTGCACGGCAACCAGTATCCCTTCCCGCTCACACATGGAACGGGCGACCCCGTGATTGTTCCGTGGGAGGGCAAGTATTACCTGCTGTTCACAAACGACACGCTCAACGACGTCGGCTTTTACGTGTGCGAGGCGGACACCCCTGAGGAACTCTTCCGCCCCGGCATCGAGCAGCACCTGATCCTGCCCTATGATGAGGAAAAGGGCCATGTGCAGACGTTCTGGGCGCCGGAATTCCACATAGTGGGGGGCGAACCCTACATCTTCTTTGCCATCAGCGGCAAGGTCTGGGGGCCGCAGTGCCATGTGATGCACCTGCGCCGCGGCGGGAGCTTCATTGACCCGGCAAGCTGGGAGGAGCCGAAGCGCCTTGTGCGCGCGGACGGCGCCCCGCTGGCAGAAAAGGGCATCACGCTTGACATGACGGTGATCCAGGCGGGCGGCCGCGCCTATGTGGCCTGGTCGTACCGCAACGGCATCAACTCGCCGCTCGACACCGGTTCCATGATCTACATTGCCGCACTCAATGAAGAAAAGCCCTGGATGCTGGCAAGCGAGCCGCGCCTGCTCACCCGCCCCATCCTGAGCTGGGAGAACATGCAGGGCACGATCAACAACGAAGGGCCGCATCCGTTTGTCACGGAAGACTGCGTCTATCTGAGCTACAGCGGCGGCGCGGCGAACGGCTACACCTACGTGGTGGGTATGCTGACGGCCGACCCGCACGACGATCTCTCCGATCCGGCCAACTGGCACAAGAGCCTCACGCCGGTGCTGCACTACCAGTCGGTGGCCGGGGAATACGGCCCCGGGCACAACTCCTTCTTCCGCGACGATCTCGGCAACCTGTGGATTGCTTTCCACGGCGAGGTCAGTTATGAAAGCCATGAGCGCTGCGCCGGCATTCGCCGCGTTCACTTTGACACAGACGGAAGACCGCGCTTCAACCTTTCCCCGGAACGCGACGTCAACCCCGCCCTGCGCGAGGTCTCGCTGCGCGTGACGGTGAAATGAATGCATGAGGGCGGGGCCCGCACGGGCCTGCCGACCAACCGGCCGGGGGGAAGCGGCGCGCGCTTCCCTGCACGGCCGTTTGGCATTTTGAAAGGCAGTGCCGTTTCGGCGGCTTTCCTCTCAATTTTATGGAACTGTAAAAGGAGGAGTTTTCCATGCTGAGAACAACAAAGACTGAAAATGGATCCGTGCGCGGCATGCCGGCAGGCAACCCGCGCATCACGGTTTACCGCGGCATTCCGTTTGCCGCCCCGCCGGTGGGCAAGCTGCGCTGGTGCGCACCGCAGCCGGCGGCAAATTGGGCCGGCGTGCGCGACTGCCTGGAGTTTGCGCCCATTTCCATGCAGGGCACACCCGGCGAAAACCCGGACGAGCTCTATGCCAGGGAGTGGCATGTGGATCCGCAGATCCCTATGGACGAGGATTGCCTTTACCTGAACATCTGGACGCCCGCCGTCACGGGGGACGAGAAACTGCCGGTGTTCGTGTGGTATTTTGGCGGCGGCTTCCAGTGCGGCTACACGGCGGAGATGGAATTTGACGGCGAGCGCCTGGCGCGCCGCGGCATGGTGGTTGTCACCGTGAACTACCGCGTGAACGTGTTCGGCTTCTTCGCCCATCCCGAGCTGACGGCGGAAGCGCCCGACGCACCCGCCAACTTCGGCCTGCTCGACCAGCAGGCGGGCCTGTTCTGGGTGAAGCGCAACATTGCGGCCTTCGGCGGCGATCCGGATCACATCACCATCGGCGGCCAGTCCGCCGGCGGCGCCAGCGTGATGGCGCAGCTCAACAACCCGGCAAGCGCAGCCTGCTTCCAGAACGCGATTGTGCAGAGCGGCATTTTCTACCGCCCGTATGAGAAGGACGCGTTCTCTCCCCTCACGCTGGCGGAAACGGAACAGAAGGGCGTGGAGTTCTTCCGCTTCCTGGGCGTTTCCTCGCTGGAGGAGGCGCGCCGTGTGCCGGCCCGCGATGTGCTCAAGGCATACCACGCATTCGGCCACAACTGGAACATTGCCATCGACGGCAAATTCCAGACGTGCAGCAGCTGGGATGCCGCGCTGCGCGGCGCCCTGCCGGACAAACCGCTGCTCATGGGCGAGACGAACAACGAATTCTTCACTTCCCCGAACGCGGAGAGCCTGGAAGAGCTGAAAGCCATGGCGGGCCGCTGCTTCGGCGACAAGGCAGCCGAGTTCCTGGCGCTCACCGGAGCGGACGAGGGGCTTGAGACGGCCGAAAAGAATGGCACGGTGGCCTCCATTGAGCTGGCCATGCGCATTCTGTGCCGCCGCCGCGCGGAAGCCGGGCAGAAGAATGCCACGTATGTCTATGAATTCGGGCCGGAGATCCCCGGTGACGGCCACGGCGCGTTCCATTCGAGCGATATCTGGTTCTTCTTTGAGACGCTGGGCAAGTGCTGGCGTCCCTTCACCGGCAAGCACTACGATCTGTCCCGCCAGATGTGCAACTATTGGGCCAACTTCATCAAGACGGGCAACCCGAACGGCCGCGACGCCGACGGCACCCAGCAGGAGGAATGGCCGGCCTGGAAGGAAAGTGATCCGCACCGCATGACGTTCTATGACGTGCCGAAAACGGAAGCCTGCCCCGCCTCCCCTGTGATGGGCTTCCTCACCGACGCCGCCCCGAAGGCGTAACGTGGTGCTGAGAGAGGAGAACGGACATGGCTGACTTTCACGCACGGTATTTTTCCCAGGCGCTGACCCGCAGCGTATCGTTCTATGTCTATCTGCCGCTTGACGCCGATCGGAATGCAAATCCGGAGCAGTTTGCCCGCCCGCCCAAGACGGTGCTGCTCCTGCACGGCTACACGGGGGATGCCGCCTCGTGGAAGCTTGACACGCCAATCTACAGCCTTGCGGCAAAATACAATCTGGCCCTGATCATGCCGGACGGGGAAAACAGCTTTTACCTCGACGGAGAGGCCACCGGCCGGCAGTACGGCACATTTGTGGGGAAGGAGCTGCCCGATTTTGCCCACCGCGCGTTCGGTCTTTCGGGCAATCGGGAGGACAATTTCGTGGTGGGCATCTCCATGGGCGGCTTCGGCGCCGTCCACACCGGTCTTGCTTACCCGGACGCTTTTGCGAAGATCGCGGCCTTTTCCCCCGCTCTTATCGAGCGCCGGGTGGCTGCCATGCGGCCGGAGACGGCGCCCGACGGCGTTGCGAACTACGAGTACTACAGCCTCATGTTCGGCCAACCGGAAGCGCTCGCCGAAAGCCGCAACAGCCCCGAAACGCTTGTGAAGGAACTGATGCAGGCTGGCAAACCGCTGCCGGGCCTCTTCCTGACAATCGGCACGGAGGACTTCCTCTATGAGCCGAATCAGGAATTCCGCCGTTTCCTCACGGAACAGAACGTGCCGTTCCACTATGAGGAAGGGCCGGGGACACACAGCGGCGAATTCTGGAACGCCAGACTGGAACCGGCGATCCGCTGGATGCTGGATCTGCCGGAGCAGGGCTGAACGGCGCACCGCCCCCACATACGGAAGGAGGACTTTTGATGCAGGGTGCATTTTACACCGGAACATACCGCAACCTCTTTGCGGAATGCGGCTATTCGCAGGAAGAGATCGATCGCCGCGTGGAGGATGCGTTCCAAACCATCTTCTTCGGCCCGGAGGAGGATCGCTTCTATCACGAATCGGGCAGCGACATGGGCTACCTGGAGGACACGGGCAACTATGACGCCCGCACGGAGGGCATGTCCTACGGCATGATGATGTGCGTACAGATGGACCGGAAGGATCTGTTTGACCGGATCTGGAAATGGGCCAAAACGTACATGTATCAGACGAGCGGGCCGGAGGCCGGCTATTTTGCCTGGAGCTGCGCGCCGGACGGCAAAAAGAACGCCGAGGGCGCCGCACCGGACGGCGAGGAATACTTCGCCATGGCCCTGTTCTTCGCCTCCCACCGCTGGGGCGACGGAGAGGGAATCTTCAACTACTCCGCCGAAGCGCGGCAGATCCTGCACGACTGCGTGCACAAGGGCGAACAGCCCGGCACGGGCAGCGCCATGTGGGACCCGGAAAACCATCTGATCCGCTTTGTGGCGGGCTGTGATTTTTCGGACCCCTCCTATCACCTGCCGCATTTCTATGATCTGTTCAGCCTCTGGGCCAACGAGGAGGACCGCCCCTTCTGGAAGCGGGCGGCGCGGGCCAGCCGCGAATACCTGCATCTGGCCTGCCACGGCGAAACGGGCCTGAGCGCGGAATACGCCGCGTTTGACGGCACGCCGCAGAAGACGCCGCCGCACCTTTACGGCGGACGGCACGACTGGTTCTACAGCGACGCCTACCGCACGGCGGCAAACATCGGCCTGGACTGGGCCTGGTTTGCGGCGGACGAATGGCAGCGCGGCAACGCGGCGCGCATCCAGCGCTTCTTCAGCGAAGAGCAGGGCGGCCGCACGGACGGCGTGTTTCTCATTGACGGCACGCCCGTCGAGGGCATGACGGCCCTGCATCCTGTCGGGCTGCTGGCCACGCTGGCGGAGACGTCCCTCGCCTCGGACGGCACGCACGTGCAGGAGTGGGTGCGCCGCTTCTGGGAAACGCCGCTGCGCAAGGGCGGCCGCCGTTATTATGACAACTGCCTCTATTTCTTCGCGCTTCTGGCGCTCAGCGGCAAATACCGAATCTGGTAAAAAGGAAGGAAAACAGCTATGATGGAAAAACAATACCGGCTTGACCCGGCGTGCAGCCAGTCGTTCCACAACCGGACCGACTTCTGCATCGGCACGGGCCGCATGGGCCTGGCGCTGCACCAGGAATACATGGATGAGCTTCGCCTGACGCAGAAGGAGATCGGCTTCCGGCACATTCGCGGCCACGGCCTGTTCTGCGATGACATGGCAATCTACCACACCTATCAGGACGCAAACGGCGAAACGCACGCGGAGTACAATTTCACATACCTCGACCGCGTGATGGACGGCTACCGCTCCGTGGGGCTCAGCCCCTTCCTGGAGCTCGGCTTCATGCCGGAAAAGATGGCCTCCGGCGACCAGACGGTGTTTTACTGGAAGGGCAACGTCACGCCGCCCCGCTCCTATGAGGACTGGAAGGCCATGGTGCAGGCGCTGCTCCGCCACCTGCTGGATCGCTACGGCGCAGACGTGCTGACGTGGCCCATTGAGGTGTGGAACGAGCCGAACCTGCCCGGCTTCTGGAAGGGGGCCGACATGCCGGAGTATTTCCGCCTGTTTGAGGAAACGTTCCGCGCCATCAAGGAGGTGGACGGCCGCTTCACCGTGGGCGGCCCGGCCATCTGCGGCGTGGACGACGAGCGCTGGCTCACCGAATTCCTGAAATTCTGCCGTGAAAAGAAGATTCCCCTCGACTTTGTGACGCGCCATTTCTACACCTTCGACACGCCTGAGGAAAGCGGACATTACAGCTATGCTACGCTGCGCCGCCCGGAGGAAAGCCTGAAAGAGCTGGAGGTTTCGCGCGGCATCATCGACAGCTTCGAGGAATACCGCGGGATTCCGATGCACATCACGGAATTCAACACCTCCTACCGGCCGGACAGCCCCATCCACGACACGACGCGCAATGCGGCTTATGTGGCGCGGCTGCTGGCGAGCCTGGGCGACTGGAACGATTCCTATTCCTACTGGACGTTCGGCGACGTGTTCGAAGAGAACGGCGTGCCCTTCACACCGTTCCACGGCGGCTTCGGCCTCGTGGCGGAGGGCTGCATCCCCAAGCCGACCTTCTGGACCTTCGCGTTCTTCAAGAAGCTGCAGGGCGGCTGCGCGCTGCGTTCGGAGGACGCCGTTGCGGTGCGCCGTGCCGACGGCAGCTATGCCGGCGTGGCCTGGAATCTGACGATGGACGAGGCGGACGGGCCGAAGACGCTCTCCTTCACCCTGCCGGAAGCCGGCGGCGACTGGTGCCTGCTGACCAAAACGGTGGACGAAGCCCACGCCAACCCGCTCAAGGTGTGGCATGACCTGGGCGAACCGTCCTGCCTGACGGAGGAGCAGAAGGGACTGCTCCGCAGCGCCGCTTCCCCCTTCGTGCAGACGCGCCGCCTTTCCGGCGGTGAGGCGCTCACCTTCTCGCTGGAGCTGGCGGAAAACGCGCTCGTCTATTTCGAGCTGACGCCCGTTTCCGGCGAAAGCGACCGCGGGTATTCCTACGAGCGCGCCACGGCGAAACAATAATTCCATGACCATGTGAGCGGGCAGCGGCCTGCTCCCCACTTTTTCAACAAGAGGTGCAACGCAATGATGAAACGTGAAACCGCACGAAAGCTGGCCAGGGAGCTGGTGGCGCAGATGACGGTGGAGGAGAAGGCTTCGCAGCTTCTGTTCCAGGCTCCCGCCATCCCGCGGCTGGGCATCCCGGCCTACAACTGGTGGAATGAGGGCCTGCACGGCGTCGCCCGCGCCGGCACGGCCACCATGTTCCCCCAGGCCATCGGCATGGCCGCCATGTTCGACGCGCCCATGATGCAGGAGATTGGCTCCGTGATTGCAGACGAGGCGCGCTCCAAGTACAACATGCAGTCCGCCCTGGGCGACCGCGATATCTACAAGGGCCTGACGCTCTGGTCCCCGAATGTGAACATCTTCCGCGACCCGCGCTGGGGCCGCGGCCACGAGACGTACGGCGAGGATCCGTTCCTCTCCTCCCGTCTCGGCGTCTCGTTCATCAAGGGGCTGCAGGGGGACGGCGAATACCTGAAAACGGCTGCCTGCGCCAAGCACTTTGCCGTGCACTCCGGCCCGGAGGGCAAGCGCCACGAATTTGACGCGCACGCCACGCCGAAGGACATGTGGGAGACGTATCTGCCCGCATTCGAGGCCTGCGTGAAGGAAGGCAACGTGGAGGCCGTCATGGGCGCGTACAACCGCACGAACGGCGAGCCCTGCTGCGGCAGCAAAACGCTGCTCAAGGACATCCTGCGCGATACCTGGGGCTTTGAGGGCCATGTGGTCTCCGACTGCTGGGCCATCTGCGACTTCCACACAACCCACAAAGTGACCTCGACGCCGGAGGAATCCGCGGCGCTGGCTCTGCAGAACGGCTGCGACGTCAACTGCGGCTCCATGTACGGCCACCTGCTCGAGGCGCTGCAGCAGGGGCTGATCACGGAGGATCAGCTCACCACGGCGGCGGAACGGCTGTTCACCACGCGCTACCTGCTCGGCATGTTCGACGAGAAGTGCGAATACAACAAGATCCCCTATGAGGACACCGATTCCCCGGAGCACAACGCGCTGGCGCTCGAAGCGGCGCGCCGCTCCCTTGTGCTGCTCAAGAACGACGGCCTGCTGCCGCTCAACCGCGAAGCGCTGCACAAGGTGGCCGTAATCGGCCCGAACGCAGACAGCCGCGCCTCGCTGAACGGCAACTACCACGGCACCCCCTCCCGCAGCGTGACGGTGCTGGAGGGCCTGCGCCAGGAGCTGGGCGACGGCGTGCGCCTCTTCTACAGCGAAGGCAGCCACCTGTTCAAGGACCGCGTGGAGGGCCTGGCCCTGCCGGGCGACCGCCTGGCGGAGGCGAAGGCCGTCGCCTCCCTGAGCGACGTGACGGTGCTCTGCCTCGGCCTCGACGAGACCATGGAAGGCGAGCAGGGCGACACCTCGAACCTGAGCGCTTCCGGCGACAAGCTCGGCCTCGACCTGCCGCCGGCTCAGCAGGAGCTGCTGGAGGCGGTTGTCTCCACCGGCAAGCCGGTCATCCTCGTGATGCTGGCCGGCAGCGCGCTCAATCTGAGCTACGCGCAGGAACACTGCGCCGCCATCGTGCAGGCCTGGTATCCCGGCGCCTGGGGCGGCCAGGCTGTGGCGGAGCTGCTGCTGGGCAAGTACAGCCCCTCCGGCCGCCTGCCCGTGACCTTCTATGCGCCGTCGAATCCGCTGCCGGACTTCGAAGACTACAGCATGAAGGACCGCACGTACCGCTATCTGCATGAGGAGCCGCTCTATCCCTTCGGCTACGGCCTTTCCTACACGGCGTTCTCCTATGAGAAGCTGGATGCGCCCGAGTCGATTGCCGCAGGCAGCGACATGCAGGTGACGGTAAAGGTGCGCAACACCGGTTCCCGCGCCGGCGCCGAAGTGGTGCAGCTCTACCTCTCCGGCCGTCCGGGCGAAAACCAGCCCATCCGCAGCCTGTGCGGCTTTGCCCGCGTGGAGCTGGACCCCGGCGAGGAGAAGGATGTCACGCTGCAGATTCCGTCTTCCGCCATGCTTACCGTGGCGGAAGACGGCTCCCGCGCCGTGCTGCCTGGGCATTACTGCCTGACGGCCGGCGGTTCCCAGCCGGACAGCCGCAGCCTGGAGCTCACCGGCAGGGAAACGCTCTGCTGTTTCTTTGACGTGAAGGAGGCGTAAGCCCTCCTCCGCACCGGCCGCGCATGTAAGCTTTTTACCAATTACAGAAATGAGGATACAAACATGGCAAATCTTTTCGTCAACACAGCCCGAAAGGGAGCTGTGATCAACCGCAACATCTACGGCCACTTTTCGGAGCACCTGGGCCGCTGCATTTACAACGGCTTCTTCGTGGGAGAAAACAGCTCCATTCCGAACGTGAACGGGATGCGCACCGACATTGTGGAGGCGCTGCGGAATATCCGCATTCCCGTGCTGCGCTGGCCGGGCGGCTGCTTTGCAGATGAATACCACTGGAAAGACGGCATCGGCCCGAAGGAGACGCGCAAACGCATGGTCAACACGAACTGGGGCGGCGTCGTGGAGGACAACTCCTTCGGCACGCACGAGTTCATGGAGCTGTGCCGCCAGCTGGGCTGCGAGCCGTATATCACCGGCAACGTGGGCAGCGGCACCGTGCAGGAGATGAGCGAGTGGGTCGAGTACATGACGTTCGACGGCGTCTCCCCCATGGCGGAGCTGCGCCGCAAGAACGGCCGCGAGGAGCCCTGGAAGCTCACCTACTTCGGCGTGGGCAATGAAAACTGGGGCTGCGGCGGCAACATGCGCCCGGAATTTTATGCGGATCAGTTCCGCCGCTATGCGACGTATGTCCGCAACTATGGCGACAACAAGATTTACAAGATTGCGTGCGGCCCGAATGTGGAGGACTATGAGTGGACCGACAAATTCATGGCCCTGGCCGGGCAGTACTGCAACGCGATCAGCCTGCACTATTACACGCGCATTGACGCGCACGACTGGTCGAAGAAAGGCTCTGCCACCGGTTTCCCGGAGAAAGAGTACTGGTCCACCATCGTGAGCGCGCTCTGGATGGAGGAGCTCATCTCGAACCATCTGGAAATCATGCGCCGCCACGATCCGGAACGCCATGTGGATCTGGTGGTGGATGAGTGGGGTACGTGGTTTGACGTCGAGCCCGGCACGAACCCCGGCTTCCTCTATCAGCAGAACTCCATGCGCGACGCCGTCACCGCGGCCATCACGCTCAACATCTTCAACCGCCACGCGGACAGCGTGACCATGGCGAACATTGCGCAGACGATCAACGTGCTGCAGGCCATGGTGCTCACCGACGGCGAAAAGATGCTGCTCACCCCGACGTACCACGTGTTCGATCTCTACAAGGATCATCAGGACGCCAACCTGCTGGAAAGCTACACGGAAACGCGTGAGGTCGGCGACGAGGAAAGCCGCGTGCCGAACCTGCACGAGTCCGCTTCGGTTGACAGCGAAGGCCGCATCCACATCACCGTAGCCAACACCTCGCTCTCCGGCGGGGAACCGCTCGCCGTGCATGTGCCCGGCCGCGAGGGTGCGAAGGCGTCCGCCCGCACGCTTGCCGGCGTGATGGATGCGCACAACACCTTTGAGCAGCCCGACGCCGTGAAGCCCGTTCCGCTCGATGTGCAGTGGAAGGACGGCTCCCTGTGCCTCACCCTGCCGGCCTGCAGCGTGACGGCCATCACCATCGAATAATATACAGGGCGCCGGTTTTTCCGGCGACGCGGAGGAGGCTCCCTTTTGGGGGCCTCCTTTTTTGAGCCGTTTTCCGAAAAAAATGTGGAAAAAAGGCCGGATCCTGCTCCGGATCCGGCCTTTCATGGAGGGAAAATCAGGCGTTTTCGAGTTCGATTGCCAGGCAGTTGACCATGTCCGTGGGCATCTTGTCCGGCAGCTTGACGGTGAGCGTGCCGAAGTTCTGCGCGAACGGCACATTGCCTTCGCCCAGCAGGCGCACGGAACGGACTTTCTCGCTCGGCAGGAGGCTCTTGACAACGGCGGTGCGGTTCTCGGGCGCGCGCATCTGGAAGGCGTAAACCGTGTTGCCCTTGCAGGTGAAGCGGTAATCCGAGGAGGTCCAGGCGGCCTCCGTCTCGGTAAAGCCCTCGATCACGGTGCGGGTATCGCCCTCGCTGGAAATCCGCCACGGGCGCGTGCCGTAGACGCCTTCGCTGCAAACGGCAAACCAGCCGGCCAGCGATTCCAGGATCCACACGGCCTCGTCGTCGATGGAGCCGTCCGGACGCTGGAGCACGTTGAGCAGCATGGTGCCGTTCTTCGAGATGATGTCGACGAGCATCTCCACGATGTGGGAAGGACGCTTGAAGGTCTGACGCACGTCGTAGAACCAGTTGCCGATGCAGGTGTCCGTCTGCCAGGGCTGGGGCAGGATGTCGGGCAGCTGGCTCTTCTCGATGTCGAGCACGCCGATGCGGTAAACCTCCGGGCGGCGATCCTTCTGGTTGTACACAGCGCGGTTTTCGCCGTACTTTGCAATGGACGTATTGTAGAGATGGGACACGGCCTCCAGGCCGAAGGAATAGTCAGCATCGCCGGGGGTGCCTACGCCCAGCTCGGCAAACGGCAGGCCGCCGTCGGAGTAGAGCAGATCCGGCTGATATTTATCGATGAGTTCCTTCATGACGGCCAGCCAGTATTCGCGGAACTTCCGGTTCTTCGTATACCACTTGTGCAGATCCATGGTTCCTTCGTTGTCGATGTGCTCCGAAGCGTTGTCGTGATAAAAATCACGGTAGGCCGGATCGTTTCCGTCATACGGCACACCGGCATAGGGGCCATAGCTGTCGTGGTTCTTGTTCACATACCACCAGGAGAACGACGCGCCGAGGTGCTCCGTGAGGCCGAAGGGCAGACCGTGCTTGTCCGCCGCCTTCTTCCACAGGCCGCAGATATCCTTGTGCGGGCCCACCTGAACGGAATTGAAGCGGTTCAGCGCGGAATCGTAGTTGAAGAAATGGTCGTGGTGCATCGCCTGGCCGACAAAGTAGCGCGCACCGGCCTTGACATAGAGATCCATGAGGGCTTCCGGATCAAACTTTTCGGCCTTCCACAGCGCGCAGAGATCCTTGTAGCCAAACTTGGACGGATGGCCGTAGTGGCGCAGATGATAGAGGTACTGCGGCGTGCCCTGGATGTACATGTTGCGGGCGTACCAGTCGCCGTACATGGGGACAGACTGCGGGCCCCAGTGGGACCAGATGCCGAATTTTGCGTCGCGGAACCAGTCCGGGCACTGGTACTGACGCAGGGAATCAAAGCTTGCCTGAAATTTTTCCGCCATTTTCCGTTACACTCCTTTTGTTTCGGGGAAGTCATGGGAACGGGCTGCCCGCTCCGTTTTCACAAAGCAAAACGTTTCACTTTTTCTCTGAAAAAAAGCGGCACGCCTTCCACCGCGCACATCCTCCTTACTTTGTGAAAATGAACCTGCCCCCTCCCTTGTCCACACCAATGCGGGCAGCCGGCACTTTTTCACACAGCACAGGCTAAACGTTTTACTTTTCTGCCGTGATCATATCACAACAGGCAGGCGATGTCAACGGAAAAATGAACGGAACTTCGATTTTTCGAGCAATCTTGACAAGGACGTTTTCCTATGCTATTTTTTAGAAAACAGACAGGCACAATGAAACAAAATAATATAAAGAAAAAGGAGAGGATTCCTGATGGCAACCCTGATGAGCCGTTTCCCGCTGGGCGACATGGTCGCCCTTTACCTGACGGACGAGGAAAAGCATGTCGGCTTTCTTCTGGTTCCGGCGGAAACGGAACCTGAGATTGTGAAAAAGGACTGCGCCGTGGACAGCCTCGTGCAGGTGCACGTGCGCGGCGATCTCGTCCCCCCCGCTTACGGCAACGGCCACACAATGTGCGCTTCCGCCTCCACCAGGCGGATGCATTTTCTTTCCCAGGAGCAGGAAGGCGACCGGATTGTGACCACCCTTTCCGACGGCGAGGGACGTGTGGCACGCCACACGGTCACCTGGCATGAGGGCCTGAAGGCGGTGCGCGTCTCCACCACGTTTGTGAATGAAACTGCCGCCCCCCTGACGCTGGAATATCTCTCCAGTGTGAACATGGGCGGCCTGACGCCGTTTGAGGATGGCGACGCGCCGGGCTGCCTGACGGTGCACCGCGCGCGTTCCGCCTGGAGCGCAGAAGGCCGCTTCGTGTGCGAGAGCGTGGAATCGCTCGGGCTGGAGCCCTCGTGGTCCACGCACGGCTTCCGCGTGGAGCGCTTCGGCCAGGTCGGCTCTATGCCGGTGCGCCATTACCACCCCTTCGCCGCCGTGGAGGACAAAAAACGCGGCGTCGTGTGGGCCATGCAGCTTGCGTGCCCCGCTTCCTGGGAGATGGAGCTGCGCCGCAAGGACAGCGGCCTTTCCATGACGGCCGCTCAGGCGGGCTATGAATTCGGCCACTGGTGGAAGACGCTGCAGCCCGGCGAATCCTTCACCGGACCGGAAGCGCTGTTCACGGCCGGCCGCGGGGCGGCGGATCAGGTATTCCAGCGGCTGCTGACCATCCACATGGAGGATTTTGTGGACAAGGATCGCCTGCCTCCCGTGATGTTCAATGAATACTGCACCACCTGGGGCGTTCCCTCCTATGAAAACCTGAGCCGGATTGTAGACTGCATCCGCGACAAGGGCATGGAGTATCTCGTGATCGACTGCGGCTGGTACGGAAGCCGGGAAGTGCCGTGGGGCCTGTGCAACGGCGACTGGATTCCGAACGAAGAGCAGCTTTTCCCCGGCGGCCTGCAGCGCACCGTGGATCTCATCCGAGACGCGGGCATGAAACCCGGCATCTGGTTTGAACCGGAAACGTGCGGCCCGCGCTCCCAGATTTCCCAGCACAAAACAGAATGGCTTCTCAAACGCAATGGCGCCCTCATCGACGAGGGAACCCGCCGCTTCCTCAATATGCAGGACCCGGAGGTCAAGGCATATCTGCATGAGCGCGTGGCGGACTTCCTGAACCGCTATGGCTTCGCCTACATCAAGATCGACTACAATGAGACGATCGGCCTGGGCTGCGACGGCTGGGAAAGCCCCGGCGAGGGCCTGCAGCAGAACATGCAGGGCACGCTGGACTTCTTCCGCATGCTGCGCCGCGAGGTGCCGGGCCTGTGCATTGAGTGCTGCTCCTCCGGCGGCAACCGCCTCGAGCCTTCGTTCCTGCGGCTGAGCAACATGGCTTCCTTCTCCGACGCGCACGAATGCGTGGAGATCCCGATCATCGCGGCAAACCTGCAGAAGCTCATGCTTCCGGCGCAGTCGCAGATCTGGGCCGTGCTGCGCGCAGGTGATTCGCTGCGCCGCATCAACTATTCCATGGTCAACGGGTTCCTCGGTGTGCTGTGCCTTTCCGGCGACGTGTATGACCTGAGCGACGCGCAGTGGAAGCTGGCGGAGGAAGGCATTTCCTTCTATAAGGAGATCCGGCCGATCGTGCAGCGCGGCGTTTCGTACTTCTACGGCGAGCGCAGCGAGAGCATGCGCCATCCCGAAGGATGGCAGGCCGTGTGCCGCCGCGGCGAGAACGGCGAAACGCTCGTGACGGTGCACACCTTCGGCGGTGAGCTGCCGGAGCGCGTCACACTGCCGGTGGAGGCTTCGGAGATCCGCCGTGTGCTTTGCACCGAGGGCAACGAGGTCACACTGGAGAACGGGAAGCTCACCGTGGATCTGCACGCCAACTTTGAGGCAGTCGCCGTCCATCTGGCCTGACGGCCCGGCGCTCTTTCGCCTCACCCTTTCTCGTTTGGAAACGCAGGGGGACGGTTTGCCTTTTTCCGGCAAGCCGTCCCTTTTCAGAATGGCCGCCTGGCGGTCGGGACAGGAGGAACCGGATTGAAACGACAGGAACTTGCCGCAGGGTGGAAACTCCTGTGGCACGGCAGGGAGATCGAAACGCAGATTCCCTGCTCGCTTTACGGCGATCTCACGCGCTGCGGCGAGATCGCGGACCCCTATTATCGGGACAACGAGACGGAAGCGTTTGCGCTTTCACGCGAGGACTGCACCTATGCCCTCACTTTTTCGGCAGACGGCGATCTGCTCTCCTGCGCGCGCCTGCTGCTCCGCTTTGAGATGATCGACACGCTGGCGGACGTCTGGCTCAACGGGACGTGCGTCGGCTCCGCCTGCAACATGCACCGGGTGTGGGAATTCCCGGTGAAGGGCGTGCTGCGCGAGGGGACAAACCGCCTGGAGGTGCGGCTGCACGCGCCGCTGCCCTTCCTGGAGCAGCAGGTGGCGGAAAACGGCTCCATTCCCTGCAACGGCGACACCGTGGACGGCTTTCCCTATCTGCGCAAGTCGAGCTGCATGTTCGGCTGGGACTGGGGGCCCCGCCTGCCGGACATGGGCCTGACGCGGCCCGTGTCGCTTCTGGGCATCGACACCGCCCGCCTCACGGATGTGCTTGTGCGCCAGCGCCATGAGGACGGGCGTGTGTTTCTCTCGTTCCGCCTGCACACGGAAGGCACTGCGGACGGCTGGCGCGTGACGGTGACCGGCCCGGACGGCGGTTCGCAGAGCTGGGAAGCCCCCGCCGGCGAGGTGGAAATCGAGCAGCCGCAGCTGTGGTGGCCGCGCGGCTACGGCGCGCAGCCGCTCTACACGGTGCGTGTGGAACTGTTCTGCGCAGGCGAACCGGCGGATGTGTGGGAGAGGCGCATCGGCCTGCGCACCATGCGCGTGCACCGCGCGCGCGACAAGTGGGGAGAAAGCTTCGCCCACGAGGTCAACGGCGTGTGCGTGTTCGCCATGGGCGCAGACTACATCCCGGAGGACTGCCTGCTCGGCCGCGTCACACCGTCACGGACGCGTCATCTGCTGGAGCAGGCCGCGCTGGCCAATTTCAACACGGTGCGCGTGTGGGGCGGCGGCTACTACCCGGACGACGCCTTCTACGATGCCTGCGACGAGCTGGGCCTGCTGGTATGGCAGGATCTCATGTTTGCCTGTGCCACCTACCGCCTGACGGAATCGTTTGAAGCAAACATCACGCGCGAGATCGAGGAAAATGCGCGGCGCATCCGTCACCACGCCTGCCTGGCGCTCTGGTGCGGGAACAACGAGATGGAAAGTTTCCTCTATGACGGTTACGGCGAAACGCCGCAGCTCAAGGGCGATTACACGCGCATGTACAGCTATGTGATCCCCAAAATTCTGCGCCGCGAGGATCCGGACACCTTCTACTGGCCTTCCAGCCCGTCCTCCGGCGGCGACTTTGACCTGCCGCAGGACGAAACACGCGGCGACGCGCACTACTGGGAGGTTTGGCATGGCTTCCGGCCCTTCCCGGAATACCGCAGCCACCTGTTCCGCTATGCTTCCGAATTCGGCTTTGAATCGATGCCCGCGATGAAGACGATCGAATCGTTCACCGAGCCGGAGGATCGCAATCCCTTCTCCTACGTGATGCAGCGCCACCAGAAATGCAGCGGCGGCTACGCCAAGATGATGACATATCTCACGGAATATTTCCGCTATCCGACAAGCCTGCCGCTGTTTGTCTACGCCTCGCAGCTCATGCAGGCGCAGGCCATGCGCTACGCGGTGGAGCACTGGCGGCGCTTCCGCGGCCGCTGCATGGGAGCCATCGTGTGGCAGCTCAACGACTGCTGGCCCGTCGCCTCCTGGTCCTCCATCGACTATTTCGGCCGCTGGAAAGCGCTGCACTATTTTGAAAAACGTTTCTTCGCGCCGGTGCTGCTCTCCTGCTGCGAGGAGGGCATGCTCACGCAGGGCTGGAACGTCAACGCGCGCGGCCCCGCTCCGAAAAAAAGCATCCGGCTGAATGTTTCCAATGAAACGCGCAAAGAAAAGCACCTCACGGTGCGCTGGAGCCTGCGCGACAGCCGCTCCCGCGTGCTGGAAACGCACAGCGAGGACGTGACGGCCGCGCCTCTCTCCGCCGTGTGGCTGGAAAAGCAGGAGCTGCCGCAGGCGGACCTGCGCCGCCACCACGTGTGGTTTGAGCTTCTGGAAAACGGCGAGATCCTCTCACAGGGCAGCGCCCTCTTCTGCACGCCGCAGATCTATGAATACGAGGACCCGGCGCTCTCCGTGCGCGTGGAGGGGGATGAACTCGTGGTGACGGCCGCCGCCTATGCCTCCTGTGTGGAGCTGCTCAACGAACAGGAGGACTGGGTGCTCTCCGACAACTACTTCGACATGGAGGCCGGCGAAAAGCGCGTGCGCGTGCTTTCCGGCAAAATCGACCGCGTGCGGGTGCGCAGCGTGTACGACATCGGCTGAAAGTCTGTTTGCGCTTTCCGGCCCGATGATCTATAATGAAGGATGACAGAATCCGCAGCTGCAGCCCTTATTTCGCAAAGGAGGGAGTCTCATGCCGCGCAGATCCCATTCCAACAGCTCCGGTGTGGGCCGCTTCATCGGCCACGCCGTGCTGATCACGCTGCTGGCCGTCGTCTGCCTTGTGGGAGGCTGGGTGCTGGGGACCCTGAAGCCGCTTCCCTTCCTGCCAGGGGTAACGGTGAGCACGGCGCCCTCGCAGGCGGAGCAGCCCGCGCCTTTCTCCTCCGCACCGGAGGAGCCCTCGTCTGTCCCCGTGTCCTCTCAGGCTTCCTCTGCGCCGGCGGGGCAGGAGGGGATGCCGGACGACAACGGCCTTTTTTCCGCCTACTATGACTATGCGTATGCGAAAATGGAAACGATGAGTGTAGCCGATCTCGTGGGCCAGGTTTTTATCTTCCGCTGCCCTGTGAACGGGGCTGTCAAGCTGATCGACGACTGCCAGCCCGCCGGCTACTGCCTGATGGCCGATTTCTTTGAACCGAAGACGGCGGATCAGGTGCGCTCCACACTCGCCTCCTACAACAATTCCAGCCGCACGAACATGTTTTTCTGCTGCGACGAGGAGGGCGGCACCGTGGTGCGGATCAGCCGCTACAGCCAGTTTGCCGATCAGCCCTTCCGCTCCCCGCGCGACGTGTTCGCCGAGGGCGGCTTCGACGCGATCGAGAGCGACACGAAGGAAAAGGCAAGCCTGCTCAAGAGCCTCGGTCTGAACATGAACCTCGCCCCCGTGGCGGATGTCTCCACCAACCCGCAGGATTTCATCTATGACCGGGCGTTCGGGCAGGACGCAGCCGGGACGGCGGAGTTTGTGCGCCTTTCGGTGGAAACATACCGCGCATCCGGCATCGCCTGCACGCTCAAGCACTTTCCCGGCTACGGGAACAACGCGGACACGCACACGGGCCTTGCCTATGACAACAGGCCGATGGAAACATTTGACAGCTCCGATTTCGTGCCCTTCCGCGCCGGCATCGAGGCAAAAGCGCCGTTCGTGCTCGTCTCCCACAATGTGGTGTCCTGCATGGACCCGGACGCACCAGCCTCCCTCTCCCCCGCCGTTCATGAGATTCTGCGGGAGGAGCTCGGCTTCACCGGCCTGATCCTCACCGATGATCTCGTGATGGACGCCGTCACCGATTTCACCGGCGGCAAGAGCGCGGCCGTGCAGGCCTTCCTGGCCGGAAACGATCTGCTGCTTTCCTCCGACTGCCGGAACGATTACCAGGCGCTCTATGACGCCGTGGAGAGCGGCGAGGTGCCCATGGCCACGCTGAAGGAAGCCGTTGTGCGTGTGCTGGCGGCAAAATATGCATTGGGGATTGTGTAAAGCTTTTTTCCTTGAAGGAGGTTCCAAAATGGATCTGGCAAACCTGACGCTGACCCGGCGCGAAAAGCAGATGCTCATCGAGCTGAGCCAAGCAGCGCGCTACCCGATCGTGCGCTTTGAGCTGCACAGCAGCGAGGAGGAGGAACTGCTCTCCGTGGCGCTGGACGCTGTGCGCATCACCGAAACAGACGATTCGATGGATCTCGTGAAGGAGCGCGGCGCGGCCCTGCGCCGCCTGGCTGATCTCGGCCTTGTCGTGCTCGATTACGATGTCTCCGTGTGGGGGCAAGGAGATTACGATGTGTATTATCGAAGCGAATTATACGAATTGTTCTGCCACACCGCGATGGAAGCGGCACAAAAGCCCGGCTTTCTGTTCAACCTCGCCGTGCTGCGGAAGGGCCGCGCCCACCTGACGAGGACAGGAGTGGACGCGCTCCACCTGTGCTGAGAACCGACGACGCCCGGAAGGCGGCGCAAAAAAGGCCGCCTGACGGCGGCCTCTGCGCGGAATGTGCGTTACTTTTCCTTTTTGGCATGGGAAACACCCATGCGGCTTTCCGTGTTGCGGATCAGATTGAAGAGGGAGCTGGCGAACAGCGGATATTTTTCCGCAAGCTGTTCCGGGGAAAGGGCAGGGGGGTCCTCCTTGCCGAGGCCCTCGAGCTCCCCGGCATTCTCACCAGCCATCAGGCAGGCGGCATTTGCCTCCGCAATATTCTGCGCGGCGTCCGCCATGCCCTTGCCGAGCCGTTCCGGCACGGCGAAGAGGCCCTGCGGATTCTTCGGATTGGCGGAATAGAGGATGCGGAACGATTTATAGACAGCGGCGTTCAGCGCGCCGGAAATCTCATTTGTCACAGCCTTGTTGCCGCAGGTCTGGAGCAGATCATAGATGATATTGAGTGAATTGGCGATCAGCTTCTTGTTCAGCGTGGGCAGCAGGCTGCCGCGGAACCGGTTTTCCTTGCCGGCAGCATCCGGCTCCGGGATATCTTCCATATTGAGGATGGCACCGCTGCGGTCCGGCGTACGGCCCAGCAGATAATCGCAGGAAACGCCGTAAAAATCGGCGGCGCGCACGACAAAATCGAGCCCGCATTCGCGGATGCCCTTTTCATAGTGCGACAGCAGCGCCTGCGAGATGTGCAGCGCCTCCGCCGCTTTTTTCTGACTGAGGCCGCGCTCTTTGCGAAGCAGTGTGATGATGCGCGGAAAATGGCTGTTCATACAGTTCCTCCTCCCGCCCTCCGGCTCCCTCGTCCGCCGGTTGGGCTGCCCGGGCTCGAACCGGGTCGAAAAAACGGAATAACACAAAGTAAAGTATAAACCATAGTGTACGATTTGTAAACCGCTAAATACAGTAGATTTTTATGATTTGGGAACCCCACATTTTGGGCGCTGCCGCAGGAACGGCGCCGGGCCGGCCGCCCGTGCACGGAAGCCCGCAAGCAGCGCACCACAGAAAACCGGCAGAACCGGAGGAAGGAAGTCAGAACTGATGCAGTCCTATCTCATTCATCTCATCCGCCACGGCGTCACGGAGGGAAACCTGCGCGGCCAATACATCGGCTCCACGGACGTGCCTCTCGCGGAGGAAGGCAAAAAGCGATTGCTGGACCTGCGCGCCAAAGGCGGCTATCCCACGGCAAAAGCATACTTCTCCAGCCCGCTGCTTCGCTGCCGCCAGACGCTGGACGTGCTCTATCCCGGCGTGCAGCCCATTGTGCTGGACGGCCTGCGCGAGTGTGATTTCGGCGAATGGGAGGGAAAAACGGCGGAACAGCTGGCAAAGGAAGATCCCCATTTCGCAGAGTGGATGGAAAGCGGCGCGCAGGCCACCCCTCCCGGCGGGGAATCGGGCGCGGTATTCATGCACCGCGTGTGCGAATCGTTTGAAAAGTTGGTGGAGGGGCTGATGCGCAGCGGCACCACGAGCGCCGTCGTTGTGACGCACGGCGGCGTGATGATGACGATCCTTTCCGCCTACGGTCTGCCCCGTGCCAATTTTTACGACTGGATCACGGAAAACGGCTGCGGCTATTCGCTGCGCATCACGCCCGGGCTCTGGATGCGGTCGATGGTTGCGGAAGTTTACGCCACCATTCCGGCGGGCGTAAACCCGCAGGAGGGGGACGGCAAATTTGTCATCAATCTGGCGCGCGAGGCCGCTGAGCGCGCCTATGGGAAAAAAACAGAAGCGGAAGAACAGAAAGAAGGCCATTGAGATGAAAACGGAGGAAGCGTTTTTGCAGCAGGTCCGCGAGGAGGCGGAACGCGCCGTCACGGAGCTGCTGGACATTGCCAAACTCGAGGAGGGCGATCTCTTCGTGGTGGGCTGCTCGTCGAGCGAAGTGGCAGGCAGCCGGATCGGGACGGATTCCCACCCGGATATTGCCGGGGCCATCCTCTCCGGGATTGCACCCGTCCTGGACCGGCACGGCGTTTACCTGGCGGCCCAGTGCTGCGAGCACCTGAACCGCGCGCTGATTGTGGAGGACGCGGCCCGGCGCGCCTACCGGCTGGAGCGCGTGAACGTCGTGCCGCAGCCGAAAGCGGGCGGTTCCTTTGCCACGGCGGCGTGGCAGGCGATGGAATCCCCCTGCGCTGTAGAGGAGGTGCGCGCCCGCGCCGGCATCGACATCGGCGGCACGCTGATCGGCATGCATCTCGCGCCGGTTGCCGTGCCCGTGCGGCTCAGCCTTTCGAAGATCGGCGAGGCCATCCTGCTCTGTGCCCGCACGCGCCCGAAATTTGTGGGCGGCGAGCGCGCCCATTACCAGGAAGATCTGCTGTAACCGGAAAAAGCCATGCCCTGCGGCTTCTCGCAGGGTATGGCTTTTATATTGAAATTTTCCGCCCGGGATGTTATAATAAAGGAACCGGTTTGGGGCCCGCTCGGCCCAACCGGCAGCCGCCAGAGGCACAAAACCGGCCGGCGTGGCGGAATTGGCAGACGCACGGGACTTAAAATCCCGCAGTAGAAATACTGTACCGGTTCGATCCCGGTCGCCGGCACCAGGCTGGACCTGGACGCACATCGCGTCCTGTGCCCGGCCTTTTTCTTTTGCCTCGCCGCTTGCGCCAGAAAGCCGTCATTGCCGTCATCCGCCCCGCTTGTGGAAATTCTCCTCCCCCTCGTCTTTCCGGTGCGCGTCAAGCGGGGCGCTGCACCGCACCGCGGTTACGGCCCGGTTCACAGCCTCATCATTGAGCCGCGTGCGGCCAGACAATGCCGAACATGCCAAAGACGGCATTGAGCAGGATTGCAGATGAGGCCGATCAGCCGGCTGGCCACCGCCGGGAGAATCATCCGCCGCAGTGCAGCCGGAGCAGGAAGCTTTTCAAAGACATCCTGCTGCTGAACTTTTTCTTCTGTGTGCACGGGTATCACCTGAGCTTTCTGAACGGACACATGGGTTTCGTGGTTTTCCCAAATATCATAACACAGTTTTTCGGGTTCTCCACCCTTTTGCGGAATGAGAGGCAGCCACCGGTTGAAAACACGGCAAAAAAATTTTGCTTCCCTTTGAAAAAAATGATAAGCTTAAGGGAAGAAAACACGGGAAAGGGTGTGCGGCATGAACCACGCGGAAATGGAACTTCTTTACCGGGCGCTGTGCTGGGAAGAGGGGCACAGCAGACGCACGCAACACATTTTGAAGGTGTATGCGCTGGCAAAGCTGCTGGGAGAACGGGAAGGCTTGTCTGAAACGGAGCGCGAAACGCTGCAGGCGGCTGCCATCCTGCACGACATCGCCATCCGGTTCTGCAAGGAACGGTACGACGGCGACGCCTGCCAGGCAAATCAGAAACGGGAAGCGCCTCGCCTCGTGCGCCTCTTTCTCTCCGAAGCCGGCTGCGATCCCACCTTTGCACCGGCTGTGATCGAGCTTGTTGTGCACCACCACGAGTACGAAGGGCCGCGCAGCCGGCTTTTGCAGCTGCTGATGGAGGCGGATCTCCTCGTCAATTGCTTCGAAACAACGCCGGACGGCGCGGAACTGGAGAAAATCCGTGCCATCTTCCGCACGGCAACCGGCAAAACGCTGTTTGATCTCGCCTTTCCAGCGCAGCAGGGCGGTTTTCCTGCAGAGAAAGCCGGAAAATAGCCGGCAGCCACGGCCGGTTTCCGAAGCAGGCAAGGCGCTTGTTCCGGCGGAGAGATGAAAAAGCGGAAAAGATGAGAACGGAGAAAGGGCGCGGCGGGCACCGCGCATAGGAAAGGAGCAGCCGAATGATCGATCACATTGAGATCCGCGGGGCGCGGGTCCATAACCTGAAAAATATTGACGTGGACATTCCATTGGGCGGGATTGTGGGCATCGCGGGCGTTTCCGGCTCCGGAAAGTCCTCGCTGGCGCTCGGCGTGCTCTATGCGGAAGGCTCCCGGCGATATCTGGAATCACTCTCCACCTACACGCGCCGGCGCATGACGCAGGCAGCCCGCGCGCAGGTGGACGAGATTCTCTATGTGCCGGCGGCGCTCGCCCTGCACCAGCGCCCCGGCGTGCCGGGCGTCCGCAGCACCTTCGGCACCGGCACGGAGCTGCTCAACAGCCTGCGTCTGCTGTTTTCCCGGCTGGCCAGCCACCGCTGCCCGAACGGCCACTATCTGCCGCCCACGCTTGCCGTGGCGGCAGGCCAGGAGCTGACCTGCCCCGCATGCGGCGCCCGCTTCCATGCGCCGAGCGCGGAGGAACTGGCCTTCAACAGCCAGGGGGCATGCCGCACATGCGGCGGCACCGGCCTTGTGCGCACAGTGGATCGCTCCACGCTCGTGCCGGACGAATCGCTCACCATCGACGAGGGCGCCGTGGCTCCCTGGAACTCGCTTATGTGGTCGCTGATGACAGACGTCTGCCGCGAAATGGGCGTGCGCACAGACGTGCCCTTCCGCGATCTCACAGAGCGTGAACGGGATATCGTGTTCAACGGGCCTGCTGTGAAGAAACACATTTTCTATAAGCCGAAGCACTCCAACCAGGCCGGGGAACTCGATTTCACCTATTACAATGCCGTCTACACGGTGGAAAACGCACTGGCAAAGGTGAAGGACGAAAAAGGCATGAAGCGTGTGGAAAAATTCCTGAAAGAGGATGTCTGCCCTTCGTGCGGAGGCTCTCGCCTCTCCGAAGCGGCACGCGCGCCGCTGGTGCGCGGCATTTCCCTGGCGGAAGCCTGCCGCATGACGCTTTCCGCCCTGTGCGCCTGGGTGGAGGGCGTGCCGGATTCGCTGCCGGAGGAGATGCGTCCTATGGCCCGGAGCATCTGCGATTCGTTTTTCACCGCTTCGCGCCGCCTTCTGGATCTGGGGCTCGGATATCTTTCGCTCGACCGCGCCTCCTCCACCCTCTCCACGGGCGAGCGGCAGCGCATGCAGCTGGCGCGTGCCGTGCGCAACCGCACCACGGGTGTGCTCTATGTGCTCGACGAGCCCTCCATCGGCCTGCACCCCTCCAACCTGGCCGGGCTGGCAGGCGTGATGCGCGATCTCGTGGCGGACGGGAACTCCGTTGTACTCGTCGATCACGACACGCAGCTTCTGGCCGAAGCCGACTGGATCATCGAGATGGGCCCGCAGGCAGGGGCAGGAGGCGGGCGCGTGATTGCCGAGGGCACAATCCCGCAGATCCTTCAAAACCCTGCTTCCCAGATTGGGCCTTTCCTGGCGGGCGGCAGTACGGAGCGGCCATGGGAACAGCCGGAAAGGGAAGCGCTCTTCCGCCTGGGCCGCATCCGCCTCTCCACCGGGCCGATCCACACCGTGAAGCCGCTCGAGGTGGAGATTCCGAAGGGGCGGCTCACCGTGGTGACAGGTGTTTCCGGCTCCGGCAAGACGACGCTCGTGCTCGAAAGCCTTGTGCCGGCGCTGGACGCGCTCACGCACGGCACGGCGCTGCCTGCCCACGTGCGGAGCGCTCAGGCCGAGGGCATCCGGCAGGTGAAGCTCATTGACGCTACGCCGATCGGCGTGAACGTGCGCTCCACCGTGGCGACGTACGCCAACGTGCACGACGAGCTGCGCAAGATCTTTGCCCGCACGGAGGACGCAAAGCGGCTTGGCCTGAAAGCAGGCGACTTTTCCTACAACACCGGCAGCCTGCGCTGCCCCGTGTGCGACGGGGCCGGCGTGATCAGCCTGGACGTGCAGTTCCTGCCCGACGTGGAGATCCCCTGCACGCAATGCCGCGGTTCGCGGTACGGCAAGCAGGCCGGCGAAGTGCGCATCCGCACGGCGGAGGGCGGGTATTACTCCCTGCCGGATCTGATGGCCATGGACATTTCCACGGCGCTGCTCGCCTGCTCCGGCATGAAGCTTGTGTCCCAGCGGCTGCAGGTGCTGCGGGAGCTGGGGCTCGGCTATCTCACGCTGGGAGAGGAAACGCCCGGCCTTTCCGGCGGCGAGGCACAGCGGCTCAAGCTCGCAAGCGAGATGGGCCGCGCGCAGGCAGACTCCGTTTTCGTGTTTGACGAGCCCACCATCGGCCTGCACCCGCTGGACGTGCGCACGCTTCTCTCCGTGTTCCGCGCCCTCATGGACAACGGCGCCACCGTTGTCGTCATCGAGCACGATCTCGATGTGATCCGCAGCGCCGACTATCTCATCGACATGGGCCCCGGCGGCGGAGAGGATGGCGGCCGCGTTGTGGCGGCAGGCACACAGGAGGATCTTCGCCGCTGCCCGCAGAGCGCCACCGGGCGCTTCCTGTGAGACTTTAAATCGTTGTTTTTCTGTGTTCCATCCAAAAAAGAATTGATCTTCAAAGATATTTCTGGTAAAATATAGACAGTTATCGTGGCTGTACCAAATACAGGCAGGCCCGAGAACGATTGTCCACAATAGACCGCCCGCTGCAAATATCAGGGAATGCCACCCGGACAACAGCCCCGGCTGCTGCCCGGATGTGTGTAAGTGCGCCACTTGTTTGGCTGTGAAGAGGAGGAGAAACCGGACATGTATTGTGCTGCTGAAACGGAAAAGGATCGGAAAGACATTGTCCGGGATCTGACAAGCTACATGCTGCACAAATATTACGGGGAAAACGATGTGGAGGCGGTTGTGGCGCTGTTTGCCGACCCGTTTACCTGGATCGGCACAGGAGAGCACGAGCACGCAGCGGGAGCTGCAAATGTAACCTATATTTTCCGGCAATTTGCCGGATTTGTGCCGAAATGCACGCTCTCCGAGGAGGAATATGAGGTGAGCCGCCTTTCGAAGGACGCCTATCTCTGTGCGGGGCGCGTGTGGATTTCCACCGATCCTTCCACGGAGGTGTATTTGCGCATGCACCAGCGCATCACGACGGCATTCCTCTTTTCCGGCGATGAGGTGCACTGCTGTCACATTCACATCTCCAATCCTTATACGGAAATGACGGCGGACGACATCGGCTTCCCTTCGCAGATGGCCCGGCAATCGCGGGAATATCTGCAGGCACAGATCGACGAGCAGAAGAGGCTGCTCGCAGAGCAGGCAGAAAAACTGATCCGCCTGAGCTTTTCCGACGCTTTGACAGGCCTTGCCAACCGCACAAAATTCAATCTGGATGTAAACAAGCTTGCGGAAGAGCCGAACGAGCCCCTTGGCATAGCTTATTTTGATCTGAACAGCCTGAAGGAGACGAACGATCGCTGCGGCCACGCGGGCGGAGACGAGCTGCTGGTGCGCGCTGCCGGCCATATTTCACGCGTCTTTCCGGGCTGCTGCTACCGCATCGGCGGAGACGAATTTGTCGTGATTGACCGCGCGGCGGAGGAACAAACCTTCCGCACGATGGCGGAACATCTGCGTGCCACAATGGAGGCGGACGACGTGAGCTGCTCCGTGGGCGTCTCCTGGCAGCCTGCGGAGCACGTGAATTTCCGCGAACAGTTTTTTGAGGCGGACAAGCAGATGTATGTCCAGAAGGAACTTTATTACAGAAGCCGTGAGATTGCGCGCAGGAAAAAGCGGTGAGGCCTTTTCGGACTCTCACCGCTTTTCCCTGTTATTTTTCTTTATCCGATGGCGTCCAGAACCGCCCGGTAGCTCTCCTCCAGAGCGGGGAAACCGGCCTTTGCCTGCTGCAGATCGCCGGCGCGCAGGCTGTCCACAAGCTCGCTGCTTCGGGCAAACACAACGCGCAGGGAGAGGTTTCCCGCCACGCCCTTGAGCGCATGGGCGGCCTCATAAGCCCGGGCTGTGTCCCCCTCCTCCAGCGCCTGGCGCAGCAGGCCGAAGTTCGGGTCCTGCCCGAAGCGCAGCAAAAACTTCATCATGAGTTCTTCTTTGCCCATGAAGCGCCGCACAGCATCCTCCACATCGATGCCGGCCGCTTTCAGGGCTTCTCTTTTTGCATCGTCCATAACAGTTCCTCCTCTTTTTTTGATTGGCGGAACAGCGCGGCCAGCGCCGGCTCCTCCTGCTCAAAGCAGCGCAGCAGCACGGGGTTGAACACACCGCACTGGCCGCCCTTGATCATCTCCATGGCCACGGCGGCCGGATATGGTTCCTTATAGCAGCGCTTGCTCACCAGCGCATCATACACATCCGCCAGGGCGACAACCTGCGTCCAGGGGGGCGTTTCGTCCCCCTTCAGGCCGTGCGGATATCCGCGGCCATCCCAGCGCTCGTGGTGGTGAAGCGCAATGTCGTAGGCATAGCGGAACGCCAGGTGATCCCGCATCTGGGGAATGTGTGTCAGCAGCTCCGCGCCGCGCAGAGTGTGCGTCTTCATGAGTTCAAATTCCTCCGCCGTGAGGCGGCCCGGCTTGTTGAGCACGGCATCCGGAATGGCGATCTTCCCCACATCATGTGTGATGGCCCCCACGCTGACGAGATCGATCTCCTCTGCGGAAAGGCCTTTTCCCATTTCCGTGTGCAGCAGGATATGGCGCGTCATGCCGCGGATGCGGCGCACATGGGAACCGGATTCATCGCTGCGGAATTCAATGGCGGCGGCCAGCGCCTCCACCATGCCCATGCTCATATCAGCCAGCTCCCGCGTCTGGCGCAGGAGCTGATCCTTCTGCCGCTCCACCTCGGCGCTGAGCCTGCGCCGCGCACGGAACAGCTCCATCACGGAATTAACGCGCCGGTGCACCACATAGGGCACAACCGGCTTTGCAATCACATCCATTACGCCCATCGCATAGGCTTCCCGCATCGTGTCATCGGCGGCGTCCGCCGTGATCAGGAAAACGGGGAGTTTCGCCGTCAGCCCGGCCTCGCTCATCTGTTTCAGCATCTCAATGCCGTTGAGCCGCGGCATTATGACGTCAAGCAGAACAGCGCTCACATGCGGATGCATCGCGAGCGCTTCCAATCCCTGCACGCCGTCCTCCGCCTCCAAAACCTCATATTCCTCACAGAAAATGGTGCTCAGGATGACGCGGTTCATCTCCTCGTCATCCACAATCAGGATACTTTCCCTTTTGGTTTCCGCCGGCATCAGTTTTCTCCTCCCTGTTGCCCGCCGCGCTTCTGCCACTTCTGCATCACACGCGAAAGCTGGGCAAAATCAAGCGGTTTGGGCACATGATCGTTCATTCCGGCCCTGCGCGTCCTTTCGACATCCTCTGCAAACGCGTTCGCGGTGACGGCAATGATGAGAATGGAAGCCGCGTCCGCCCGGTGCAGGGCGCGGATAGCCGAAGCTGCGCTGCAGCCGTCGAGTTCCGGCATCTGCATATCCATAAGGATCACGTCGTATTCATAGGGAGCTGATTCCGCAAAAAGCCGCACCGCCTCCGCGCCGTTGACGGCAGCCGTCACCTGCGCTCCCAGCCCGACAAGCAGCTCGCAGGCAATCTCCCTGTTCATCTCGTTGTCCTCCGCAAGAAGGATACGGCAGCCGTTCCAGTCATAGGCTTCTTCCTCCTGCTGTCCGGGCTCCTTCCGCTTTTCTTCGGGCTGTGCCGCAGCGAACGGCACGGTCACAGTGAAGCAGCTCCCCTTTCCAAGCTCGCTTTCCACCGAAACCTCGCCGCTCAACTGGCGCACCAGCGTTTTCACAATCGTCATGCCCAGGCCTGTGCCCATCGTGGCGCGGGTGGAAAAGGCGATTTCGCGGGAATACGGCTCGAACAGTTTATCCAGAAATTCCTTCGACATGCCGATGCCGGTGTCCTCCACCTGGAAGCGATATTTGCTGTGCTGGGAATAGCGGAGCTCTTCCACCTCAAATCGGATCTCATCGCCGCGCTCTGTGTATTTCACGGCGTTGGAGAGTAGGTTGTTCAGCACCTGCGTGAGCTTCTTTTCGTCCCCCAGCACGCGGCTCTGCTCCAACCGGATCTGCACCGTGAAGCGTTTGCCCTGCGCCTGCGCCTGATCCCGGAAGATACCGGCGGCAGAACGCGCCAGTTCGCCGACGTCAAACGGCTTCTGCTCCAGATACTCCTTTCCTGCCTCGGAGCGAGAAAATTCCAGAATATCGTTGATGAGGGAAAGAAGCTGGCTGCCGGCATATTTGATTTTATCGAGATACTCCCACACTCTTCCGCCGCCGGCGCCACGCTCCCGTTCCGCCAGGCTGCAAAAGCCCAGAATGGCGTTGAGCGGCGTGCGCATATCATGCGACATGCGGCTGAAAAATTCCGATTTCGCCTTGGTGCCCTCCACCGCCGCGTCCAGCGCCTCCTGCAGAATCTCATTGTGCTGCAATTCGCGCCGCTTTTCCTCATCCACATCACGGAAACAGAGGATCACCTCGTCCGGTGCGAGAGAGGCATCATAGAGTGTGCGGATGTTCACCCAACGATATCCCTGCGGAAAGCGGCGCTCGAAATCGCCGCCGAAATCGGCCAGCTCCTGCCTGACACGCCTGCGTATGCTGTCGATGGAAAAATCATGTTCAAACACACGAAATGTATTCGACCGCACAAGGCTGCGGATGCGGTCGAGCAGCAGAGCGTAGGGGCCGCGCTCCGGCAGAACGCCGCGCAAATCTCCACTCATCTTGAAGGCTTCATAGGTGCCGTCGCGGAAATTGACGCGGTAAATGGCGTAAAAGGAATCCCCCAGCATCAGGGCTGTGTCCCCCGCCCGCTTGGCGCGCCTGCTCTTCATCATATTCCGTACCGTGAGGATGGCAATGACGGCAAACAGCACGATGAACACAACGGCAAGCACATTCACAACCGCACTGCTTTCGCCGAACAGCAGGGCATGCAGCGGAATAGTGATGCACACTGTCCATCCGTTCTCCATGCGCTTGTAGTACAGCCCACGCGGTACATCGTCCAGATCCGTGAAGGAGGCGTCGTAAGCGAAGAGGGAACCATCCTCTATGCCGCTGAGCAGAAAATCCGCATATTTCTGCATGGTTTCACCGTCAACCTGCAGCGCCGTGGCGGCATACACAATGTTTCCGTTCTGATCGCAGAGAAAATAAGAGTACCCCTCCGGCATGGCGTGGCGCATGTTGTGCAGTTCCGGGGAATCGATGTAAACATCCATGGCAAAGACATCCCCGGGGCTGGAGAGTTCCTGCGAGATTGTCACGACACGGCGCCCCGTGATGACATCCGTGTAGGCGTCGCTCATCACCGCTTCCCCCGCTCCTTCCAGAGCGAGCTGATACCACGACTGTGCCGCATAGTCATAAGTTTCGTCGCCAACCCAGGGCGTGGCCCCGATGATTTTGCCGTCTATAACGGCATAGGGATCAACAAGTCCTTCCCCGATGATGGACGAGAAGTGATCAAAGTATTCCTTCATCCAAGCCTGCACATCCCCCTCCTGCCCGGAGGAGGCCAGGCCGTCGATGTAGCGGCCGGCAAGCTCCGCATTCTTTTGAAGGGAATCGAGCATGAGCCTCTCCTCGGTGGCATAGCTGTCCGCCAGCGCCATGCCGAGATTCTGCGCGTTGCGGAGCAGTTTGTCCCGCACCAGAGCCACGCTGAAGGCAAGAAGCACCGCCACAAACAGCAGCATGAAAATATTCAGCGTAACCATGAGGATCGGGCCTCTGCTTTTCTTTCTTTTCTTCATTCGATTTTCCCCTTTTGCCCTGCGGCCGGGCAGGCCGGCCTATCCTTCCTTCTTCTGTGTTTCCGCGCTGTAAAAGGCGCGCTTGTTTTCATACATGCGGCGATCCATTTCCCACAGGAAGGAATCGACGCTTTTGCCTGTGAGCTGCGCCACGCCGATGGAAAGAGACACATGGTATGGCCGTTCCATTTCCCGGCTGAGCTGCTCCATGCCCTCCTCAATCCGGCGGCACAGGGCCTCCGTCTCTTCCTCCTGTGCATCCTCCAGCAGGATAACAAATTCATCCCCGCCGTAACGTGCAGCCATCGCATGGCGGCCGGCTGCGCGCTGCAGCAGGCTGCCCACCTCCCGCAGCACCAGATCGCCTTCCAGATGTCCGTAATGATCGTTGATGAGCTTAAAATGGTTCACGTCCATCATGAGGCCTGTCACCTGCTTCGTCTTGCGGCGCTCCGGCAGCGCGCCGAGATAGCGGATGAGATAGGCGCGGCTGTAAAGATTGGTGAGCGGGTCGAGGAAAAAGCGCTCGTTCTGCAGATTGATGTGCAGCGACGTGAGGCCGAGAGCCGTGGAAACCCATAGGAATGCCAGCCCGTAAAAGAGATACTGCAGAATGCTGCCCGCAAGGATGGGCAGCAGAAACAGCACAACCGGCATGAACAGATATTTTTGCACCTGCCTGCGATACCACAGCACCAGGGCGGCCCCGTGAATCAGATAGAGATATCCCACCAGATAAACCACAGCCACAACCGGCGTGCGGAAATAGACATTTTCCTGCGTGAGGCCGAAGAACACATCTGTTCCCAGATTCACGAGGCAGAGCACGACGACAACAGCGGCCGGGATGGCCGCCAGCGGATAATAGCGCCGCAGCCGTTCGCGATCCTCAAACAGCTTATAGTCCACATACAGCACCCAAAAGAACGTGAACAGGACACACAGCGCGAACAGCATGGCGTTCGAAACGCGCAGCAGCGCCGCCGCACCCGGAAACTGCCTGCCGTCGAGCAGAAAGGAAACCGTTTCCGCCACACAGAGCACACTGCAGATCCGGCACATCAGGCAAAAAAGCTTTTCATCGATCGTGGCGGATTCCAGTCTTTGGTGCCGGTTAAACTGGATGATCAGCATCAGGCAAAAGCCGATGCCGTTGGCAATCAAAACAGCGGGCAGGTTGATCCCATCCCCTGCGCTGGCAAAACCACCGGGCATTTGCCTCCCCCCTTTCACAGACTACCGGAAACGGTGACCCCCGCTTTCTCTTTCCTAAATGATATGGGATCCGGCGCCAATGTGCAAGGGGACCTCATCTTTCCGTAAAAAAGTGACGAAAGCGTGACCTCTTTTCCACCCGTTTCCGGCGTTCCCATGCTATAATACAGGAAACGCTTCCGGAATAGTGACAAAGGCCGGACGGCCGTCACGCGCCGGGCGGGAAGGGAGAAAGAAAATGTACCGTGTGTTGCTGGTGGACGACGATCCGCATCTGCAGGCCGCCAACCGGGCTTATCTGGAGCGGGAAGGCTATGAAATTCTGTGTGCATTCAACGGGGAGGAAGCGCTGCGCCTGGCCTCCACCGCGAGGCTGAACGCCATCGTGCTGGATGTGGACATGCCGGGGCCGGACGGCGTCACGGTGTGCCGCCGCCTGCGCGAGGTGAGCAGCGTGCCGATCCTGTTCCTCTCTGCCTATGCGGAAACGGACGACCGCATCCGCGGCCTTTTGGCGGGCGGAGACGATTTCATCGCAAAGCCGTATTCCCTCATGGAGCTGGAGCTGCGCCTGCGGCTCCATATCCGGCGGGCGGAAAATCAGGCCGGCAGCAAGGATATGCTGCGCTTCGGGACGCTCACGATCGATCCGGCTCTGCGCGAGGTGCGCAATGAGGGGAAAGCCATCCCCTTCACGGCGCTGGAATTTGATCTGCTTGCCTTTCTCGCTCAGCACCCCGGCCAGGTGTTTTCCTATGAACAGCTTTACGACCGTGTGTGGAGGGAACCGATGAACTGCGGCCTGCACAACATCCAGGTCTGCATGGCGCGCGTGCGGCAGAAGCTGGATCGGCTCTGTCCCGGCCAATGCTTCATCGAAACGGTGCGCCGCAAGGGCTATCTCTTCCGTGCAGAGCGAACAGCCGCCACGGCCGCGCCCACACCGGCACAGACGGCCACCCCGGCCAGCGCGAGCGCTCCCTGCCCCGCCGGGGAAAGCTGCTCCGGGCTTTCCGGCGCGGAAACAGCCGGCCCGGAGGACGCCTGATCTGCCGGCGCATTGGCTGCGGGCGCCTCTGCAGCCGTTTGGGGAGACGACTCACTTGGTGAGGAGGCACTTTCCGGTGCAAGAAGCGCACCGGTTTCCCCTTCCTCCGGCACCCGGGAAACGGTTTCATCAAACAGCTGTGCCGGTTCCGGCGGATACGCCGCAACGGCGGGCTCCTGCTCCCGGGCAGGAGCAGGAGAGACAGAAGGTTCTGCATCCGGGGAGGCAGGCGGCGCGGGAGCGGAGGACACGCCCGGCGGCTCCTGCGGCTCCGGAGTCCCGCTCCCGGCGGCTTCGCCGTTTTCCGGCTGTGTGGTGGTTTCCCCCGTTTCTCCGGGATCTGCCGGGCCGACCGGCTCCGCCTGCGGAATCGGTTCGCGGTGATCCGGCACGGGCGTCACGGCGCCGCCGCGGCTGCCGCCCTGATCCTCGCTCTCCTGCACCGGCAGAAGGAAGGCTTCCGAGCGGAGCACTGTCTCGTCGCCCGCACAGGCCGCAACACGGTAAAGGCGCGGTTCCCTGTCCTCCGCCTGGAACGCACAGCCCATATCCTCGCCATAGGGCACGAGGAAAAAGTTTTCCTGCGGAAAGCGCGTCCAGGTCTTGCCGCCGTCCTCCGAAACTTCCCCCCACACGCGTGCATCCTGCGGCAGGCCGCGCACCGCGAGAAGAGCCAAGCCAGCCTGATCCCCTCTGAAAACTGCGTCTGTCACAGCGAGGGCATCCGGCTCGGACCAGTGCACCAAAAGGCGCAGCGGCCGCCTCGAGAGCAGCGGTTCCCCGTCCGTATCCAGAAAAACGCCGGTGAGTTCCAGCTCACCCGAAGATTGGCCGTCATAAGAACTCAGATCCCAGCGCAGAGCCAGCTCCTCCCAGCTCTCTCTGCCCTCGCGCACGACATAGGCCCCGAACGTTTGCGGCAGGTCCTCCTGCGTGAGCACGGTGCCTTCCGGCAGCCAGAGATCTTCCGGGGCTCGCTCCTCATTTTCCACAAGCGGCGGCCCCCAGTCGATGAGGCCCGGGGCCTCCATGGCGGTAAGCGTCACGGAAGCGCCCGCCTCCTGCCGCACGAGAAAGCCTTCTCCCGCGAGCGCCAGCGTGACATCGCACAGGGACAAACTGCCGCCCGCCTTCACGACGATGAGCGGCTCCCCGCCGAGCGTTCCGCTCAAAACAGGGCTGGCCTGCTGATCGCTGCCGATGGAGAGGGTGCCGATGGTGAGGCTGCCGCCCGACTCCACCACGATGGGGCCTTCCAGCTCCACCGTGAGTTCACCGGGATAATACGCCTCCGCGCCGGGCCTGCCCGCAAACGCGGAAGAGATGGTCTGCAGGGCGACATGCTCGCCTTCGCCGATCACCCGGCTTTCCAGCGAGACCGTCCAGCTCTGCGGCTCCTGCGGGCCGGTGTCCGTCACGGCGCCCTGGCCGGGCTGAAAGACAAGCGCGCTGCACGGGACGGCAAAAAAGAATGCCGCCGCGCAGCAAAGGCAAAGAAAACGGATGGCAGCTCTGTTGATGCGCATGTTCATTCCCCTTGTGAGGTGATTTTTTGAAACGATTCTTCCTTCCGGCGCTCGCCGCCGTTCTGCTGGCTTCCCTGCTGATCTTTTGCATCGGTCTGTTCCGCTTTGACAACAAATACACGCGGGCACTTGCCGCGGAACCGGGCCTCGCCTTCCTGCAGGAGGATCCGGAAACGCCGGCTTTTCTCGTGGACGGCTGGGAATACTACCCCGGCGAGCTGCTCACGCCGGAGGATTTCGCGGCCGGGCGGAAAACGGACCGCACCGTGTATGCCGGGCAATATTCAAACTTTTCCGAAGCACTCGGCACACCATACGGAACGGCAACCTATCGGCTGGTGCTGGAAAACACAGGGCCGGATGCCACGCTCGCGCTCTATGTGCCGGAGCTGCTCTGCGCCGGGCGCATCTTTCTCAACGGCGTATTGGCAGGGGAGCAGGGCAGTATAGAGCCCTATAAACCGACGGCCACCGACGGCGTCTACTCCTTCACGCTGGAAGATCGGACGGAAATCCTGATCCAGTGCGCCAATTACACGCACTATTACGGAGGCCTCTATTATCCGCCGGCCGTGGGCACGCCGCGCGCCATTCTGCGCATGGTCTCGCTCCGGCTTCTCGTGTATGGTGCGGCGTGCTTCGGCACACTGACGCTGGGACTGTTCCACCTTGTGCTCTGGCTGCGCCGCCGCGGCAGACCGGAACGGCTCCTGGGCGTGCTCTGCCTGGCCTGCGCCGGCCGGCTCTGCCACCCGTTCCTCCACAGCCTGGGCGTTCCGGCGGTGCGCCTGACATATGCGCTCGAGGATGCATGCGGCGGTGTGATGCTGCTCTGCACCGTGCTGCTGGCCGGGCTGATCACGGGAATGGAAACCCGCCGCTTTCACCGCAGCGGCGCCGTTCCCGTGGCCGCGTCTCTGTGCGCCGCGCGGGTGGTTTTTCCACTGTTCATTTTACCATATGCGCCGGATCTGATCAACCTGTATGGCACCGCGCTCTTTGTGTGCGAACTGCTGGCGGGAGGGTATCTGCTCTTTCTCGCCTTTTCCGGCATGGGCCTGCGCAAAGCCGGGATGCACGTGCCCGGAAGCGGGATGCTCCTGTGTTTTTCCGCCGTATACGGGCTGTGCGTGATTCTCTCCGCGGCAACCGCCACGCGCTTTGAACCGGCTTGCGGCCTCTGGCCGGCGGAATACGGCTCGCTGGCGCTGGCCATGGGCTTTGCCGCCCTCATGCAGCGGCGCACACTGCGCATACAGGCCGAAAACGAGCGATTGACGCGCAGCCTGCAGGACGAGGTGGAGCGCCAGACGCAGGCGCTCCGCACATTGCTCTCAGAGCGGCGCGAGCTGCTGGCAAATCTGCTGCACGACGTGAAAAATCCGCTTGCGGCTGTGCGCGCCTACGCCGATCTGGTGCGGCGCGGCAATGTTTCGCTCGACAGCGAAACAGCCGCCTGTCTCGATGCGCTGGCGGAACGTCTCGGCGCGGTCGAGAGGCGGCTGAATGCCCTGCAGGGGTTTTCCCGCAGGGAGCGGGGAATATCGGGGGCGCAGCGCTTTTGCCTGCAGGACTTCCTGCGCGCGTTCTATGAGGCAAACCGGCCCGACATGGAGCTTTCCGGCCAGGCCTTCAACCTTTGCCTCACAGAGGAACCGCTGTACGTGAAGGGCGACAGGGAGCAACTGCGCACAGCGCTGGAAAACCTGTGCTACAACGCCCTCTCCTTCACGCCGGAGGAGGGCAGCATCACGCTCTCGCTGCGGCGGGAGGGCGGCTGGGCCGTGGTGGAGGTGCGCGACACAGGCTGCGGCATCCGCCCGGAGGACCTGCCGCACGTCTTTGAGCGCGGCTTCAGCCGGCGGGAGGACGACACGGGCGAGGGGCTCGGGCTCGCCATTGTGCGGGACATCGCGCTGGAACACGGCGGCTCGGTGCAGGCCGCATCAGAGCCGGGAAAGGGCAGCGTGTTTTCGCTCCATCTCCCACTTGCCTCCGGGGAAAGCTGACGCGCTTACCCCTCCGAGAGCTCTGCGAGGGAGGGCATGGCGGGGATGGCGCCGCTGCGCGAGCAGGTGAGCGCGGCGGCACGGTTGGCAAAAGCGGCGATTTCCCGCACGGTGTCAAAGTCCAGCGCATCGAGCGGATGCGCGCCGAGCGGCAGCAGGCGGCTGAGCACGGCGCCGAGGAAGGTATCCCCCGCGCCGTTCGTATCCGCTACATGGACCGCAACGCCCGGGATGAGGGCAGACTGCCCACCGAAACGGCAGAACACGCCCTTCTCCCCCAGGGTGAGGAACTGCAGGCGCACGCCCTGCTCCTCCAGCAGGCGGGTGCCCTCCTCCCAGTCCGACACGCCGGTGAGCAGCGGCAGCTCCTCCTCGGAAAGCTTGAGCACATCCACAAGCGGCAGGGGCGTGCGCATCCACTGCACGGCCTCCGCCTCCGCCTCCCACAGGGAGGCGCGGTAGTTCGGATCGTAGCTCACAAGCAGGCCGAGGCGCCTGGCCTCGCGCGCGGCAAACAGCGTGGCGGCACGGGCCGGGCCGCCCGTGAGGCTCACGGAACCGAAGTGCATGGCCTTTGCCTGCTCAAGAAGGCGCACAGAGACATCCTCCGGCGAAAAGCTGCGATCTGCCCCTCGCACGAAACGGAACGACCGCTCGCCGGTGGGATCGATCGTCACGACAGCCAGCGTCGTGGCCTCGCTTCCCGTGCGCAGGCCGGAAACGTCCACCCCGTTTTCCCGCAGGACGCGGGCAAGATAGGCGCCGAAACCGTCGCGCCCCGTTTTGCCGAGGAAGGCCGTGCGCACGCCGAGGCGTACGGCGGCCACGGCCACATTCGCAGGCGCGCCGCCCGGGTTTGCCGCCAGCAGCGGCACCCCCTGCTCCGTGACGCCCGTCTGGGTCAGATCGATCAAAATCTCCCCCACACAAACCAGATCCGTCAACCTGCCGCCTCCTCTTCTTCCCGGAGCTGCCGGGTAAACACACGGATCTCCGACTCCTGCCGGAAGCTCCCGCCGCCGAGCCGCCTCATCAGCTCCGTCTCAGAGGGCAGCAGCGTGGCGGCGCGCACGAGCGTTTCGGGCGGGAAGCTGCGGGAGAGGGCGCGGCAGGCGGCGGAAAGCAGACCGCGCACCGCCTGCGTGCCGGACGCATAGAGCCAGACAAGCTCCACATCCTGCCCGCTGGGCGCAAACAGGACGCAGCCCGTGATCTCCCCGTTTTCCAGCCACACCATGCTTTCCTGCCCCAGCAGGCCGCGCAGGGCGGGCAGTTCCGCGCCGCGGCCCGCCCTGGCATAGGCTGCCTGGAACGCGCGGAGCTTATAGGCGGGGATATTTTCGAGCGGGACAGCCTGGCGCGGCGCAGGCCCGCCGAGCGGCCCGGAAGCGAGCACGGAAAGCGGCACCGTGCAGATAGGTGCGCTCTCCTCCTCCCCGAACCCGCAGGCCCGGAACAGCGCGCAGGCAGCCTCCTGCTCCTGTTCCGACAGGCTGACATACGCCTCCGCCCGGCGGGCGCCGGAAGCGGCAGCGGCCTCGCACAACGCCTGCACAAGCGCTGTGCCCATCCCGCGGCGGCGGCAGGTGCCGTCCACGGAAACGCGGCGGATGATCACGTCCTCCCCCACACAGAGAGCCGTGAGGGCGGCGCGGGCACGGCCCTCCTCCTCACAGCCGAGCGCCACGGGCACCCCGCGCTCGTCCGCCGGCAGCGAACCGGCCAGGAGCGGCGCATACGCGCCGGGATGGCGCGGATCGATTGAAACAACAGTCGTCATTGCGGAATATTCCTCCTTCTCACAGCAGGCGGTTCACGGCCCGGCGTTACGGCCTGGCCCCCGAGAGATCCTGCTTTGCCTTGATGTAAGACTCCATCTCCGCATCGGCCGGGAGCGGGTTATCCTCCTGATAATATCCTGTCATGCCTTTCTGGCCCTGGCGATACAGGCCGACGGCGCTGTGCATCGTGAGCGGGGATACGACAAACTGCGTGGTTTCCGCCGCGAACGCCTCCACGGTGATGGCTGTGCCGTCTCCCATGGTGCCGGCATTGCCCGCCTCATGATAATCATACTTGATATACGGCTGCAGCAGTGTCCCCAGCCGCTCAAACTCATTCTTGTATTCCTCCTGCTTTTTCAGGCGCTCTGCTTCGGGGAGATCCTCATAGCCCCGGAATTTTTGCTCCATAACCGTGATGTCCTTCAGGATCTGCTCCTCCTGTGAGCCGGGTTCCGGCTGCCCGCTGGCCGGCGTGTATTTCCTGCGCAGGAACGACAGGCAGCGGTTCGGGTAGCGCATCTCATGCGAGCGCGTGGCAAACTCAAGCCTGTGGTGCGTTTCGTCAAGGAACGTCGAGCCAAAAGCGTTATAGGCCTGGGCATTGGCGGAGCAGGCGTTGATCAGCGGGATCTCGGGATCGTCCTCGTCCATCTCCCGGAGCTTGCGCAGCTCCTCAAGGGCCTCGTCCGTATCGTCGAACATTTTCCCGACGGCATTCAGCCGCTCGTTGATTTCCTCTTCGCTCTTTCCCTGCATTTTCCCGCGCTCCTCCTGCAGGCGCGCGTCCCTGGCCTGCTCTCTGGTCTGCCCTTCCGTTCCGGGATAGAGCTTTCTCACCGAAGAAACAAAACCGTTGAGCACATCTTCCAGGGATTCCCTGTTGAACACGCCGGACGAATAATAGCCGCCCGCCTTGTCCCTGCGCTCCAGATAGGGGAACATATCGGCAATCTTCTGTTTGATTTCCTGCCGCTGTGCCTCCTCCGGATAAAGCTCCTCCAGCACGGCGCCAAACGTGTCATCCAGCATGTTCCGCGCATCCTCGCGGAACGTATCAAGTCTCTCGACCATGCTGTGTTCTTCCATGAAAAAGCCCCGCAGCTTTTCCATCGTCTGCTGCGCGTCGGCTTTCAGGGCGCCGTTCGCATCGATCAGGGAGGCGGCAATCACCTTCATGAACTGTTTGTAAGGTTTGCGGAGGGCTACCTTCTCTTCCCTCCCCTCTTCCTCCACCATTTCAGGCAGCGTCGGGCGCAGCTCCGCCAGGCCGGGATGCCCCTCCACCGGTTTGGCAAAGAGCAGCCCGCGGGATGACAGCACCACAAGCTTCGCCTTCTCCTCCGTGAGAATCTGGTGGAAGCTGGCCATGCCGTACTCCTTCACGATCTGCTCCGAAATGCCGGGCACAACGCTTTCCTGCCGGGAAAGGTCGGCGGCCTGCTGGCGTTTCAGCTTATTTTCCGCACGGATTTCCGCCAGCACTTTTTGTTCCGCCTCCTGTTCGGTGCAGTGCGTCTCCTTCATGACATCTTCCTTGCGCTGCTGATAGGCGTTCATGGTCTCGTCCTGCTTGTAAAGGGAAAAAGGACCGCCGGAAGAGAACAGGTTCTGGCTTTTTTCGGTCGACATGCCCACATTGCGCTGCAGAATGACTTCCAGGTCGTTCACTCGATTGCGCTCATAATCCATCTTCCCGCCGTATTGTTCCGAAATGCGGTCGGCAACCTTTTGGAGGAGAGGGCTCGCCTTGAACTCCGCTTCCAACAGGACGGGAAGATCCATCGATGACAGGGCCACGGGAACGCGTTCCTCCGAAAGGCTCGCCAAAATCGCCTCGTGCCTGTCAAATTCCTCCAGAAGGCCGGCGGCTGTATCGTCATCCTCCACCTGCGCGGCAATCGCCATGCGATAGCTGGGGAAGGTGGTGCGGAGATCCGCCGTGGCTTCAAACCGATCCGCCACATCCGGCACAAGCGCCACCAGCCGGCGGGCCGCCGTTCTCAGGACCAGCTCCGCGTTGGCCTCGGTCTGTTCATGCGCAAATGTATTCAGCGCGTCGAGGAATTCGTCGTCATTCATCAGGAGATCGTGCTGCCGCCGGTTCTCCTCCCGTTCCTCCTGCTGTGCGAGCTCCCTGTCGCGCTGTCTTTGGAGCCTCTCTTCCTCCTGACGGCGCTGCTCCTCCTCCTGGCGGAGACGCTCCTCCTCTTCCTGACGGCGCCGCTCCTCCTCCTGGCGGAGGCGCTCCGCCTTTTTCTCACGCTTTTTGCGGCGGTTGCGCGCTATCTTGGACTCGGAGGCCGCCTGCTCTTGCCGGAGGGGCGCGGCGGGCTCCTCCGGCGGCTCCTGCGCGCCGGCCGGAGGGAACGCGCCCTGGATTCGGACAGCCATCTGCTGCTCCTGCTGTTCCGTGCGCTGTTCTTCCAGCTGTTCCGGCTGTCCGGGCCCCGCCTGCTCGCGTCGCTGCACCTGCTGCTGCTCCTGGAGAACCTGCTGTTGCTGCCGCTGCAGCTGTTCCTGCAATTCATTGCACATATCGTTCTTCCTTTCCGCCCAGCGCCCGGCCGGGAAGGCCGCCGCTCCGCAAAGAATTTTCTTCTTTATCATAACAGGTTTTTCACCCGTTTGCCTGCTTTTTTTGTAATTTTGAAAAAATCTTTAGAGAAAACGGCCGTGCCCCGTGCGCAAAACGCCGGGACACGGCCGCGGGCCGAACGGATTTCGCAAAGGAAAAGGGTTAGTCAGGAGCGTCTTCCAGTTCCTGCAGCGCACGTGCGAGGCGGCGCAGCGCCTCATCCGCCTGCGCCGGGGAAGGCTCGGCGGGACGCGCGCGGCGCAGAAGATCCTGCAGCGACACAAGCAGCGGGCGCACCGCACGCTGCCGGCGGCGTGCCAGCATGGCCTGCCTGCGCGATGCCCAGAACCGCAGCAGCATGGCGGCGGTTTTCTCCGCGCCGCCCTTTTCCAGCGCGGAGACGGGAAGCACAAGCGGATCGGGCAGCGAAAAGCGGCTGATGAGCACGTCGCGCACATAGGCCGCCTGCCGCGCCCGCCAGGCGGGCCGGATGAGATCGATCTTTGTCACCGCAAACGCGGTGAACGGGAGCAGCTCCCCCAGCGTCTCCTCCAGGAAACGGCACAGGGATTCCGGCATGGGCCGCTCCGCGCTGCACACGACGAGGCAGCCGTCCGCCTCCTCCCGCAGAATGCGCGCCGTCAGCCCGCCGTGCGCTTCCGCGCGGGAGCCAACGCCCGGCGTGTCCAGCACGCGCAGGCCGCGCAGGAACGGGGCGGGGCAGCCCACCGCAGCCGGCTTCCCCGCTCCCTGCGCCGCGGCCCGGCGCAGCAGACCGGCAAGCTCCGCCCACGAGGACGCGGAGACCGGCCTGCCGCCCGCCTGCGCCAGGTGGAAGCCACCGCTCTCCTGCAGGGAAACGGCACACGTCGTGGTGTCGGGAAGCGCGTCCGTTTCCAGCAGCGGATAGCCGAGCAGCGCGTTGAGCAGGCTGCTCTTCCCGGAGGAAAACTCCCCCGCCACGGCCAGCACGGGCCGCTCATCGCGCAGACGGGCCTCGGCCGCCTGCGCCTGCTTGAGCAGCCCGGCCGTTTCCTCCGGAAATCTCTCCCGATACCGGCCGGCAAGCTCGCGCACAAGGGCAAAAGGCTCCTCCGCGCCGGCGGAGCCGCCCGCACGGCTTGTCTGTTCCTCCCGCACGCCCGCCGCAGCGAGCAGCGCTGCGCGCAGGCCGCCCAGCTCCGGGTCCTCCCCGGCGGTGCGCGTGCGGCAGAGAAACACTGGCGTGCCGGGCGGCAGCAGAGAGGACGCCAGCTCGCGCGCGAGCGTGCGCTCCCGCTCCGTTTTGAGCCGGTCCGCCTGCGTGAGGGCGCAGAAAAGCGGCCTGCCGCCGAACCGTGGCCACAGGCTGCTCAAAAAGGATCGGGCTGCGCCATGCCCGGGGCGCGCGGCGGGCAGCGTGAGCACCACGGCGCCGGCACCCGGCAGATCGCGCCGCAGGGCCTGTTCGCCCTCCGGCGTCTCCAGGGCAGGCGTCTCCTCCAGCTCCAGCCCGCCGCGCAGAACGGGCAGAGGCAGCGCCAGCTCCAGCCGAGAAAACGGGCAGCGCCACGCGCGTCCAAGCCCGGGCGGCGTGCGCCCCAGAAGCCGGTTCACCTCCCAGCCGGGGTAAACCACATGGGAAATCGCCTCGCGCAGCGGAAGCTCCACGCAGGGCAGCGCGCCGCCCGATTCCGCCACTGCGGCACGCAGGCCAGGCGGCAGAGCGGAAAGATCCTGCGTCGTCATGGGCGAATGAAACCAGAGCAGGGCGCGCTCCCGCCGGCCGAAGCGCACAAGCTGCGTGGCGGCCGTTGTGGGAACCGGCTGCGCCGCCAGCACGTCACTGCCGATCAGCGCGTTGACAAGGCTGCTCCTGCCGGACTGAAACGGCCCCGTGACGACAATGCGGAACGGATGCCCGTTTTCCGCCTGCTCCACGTTGTTTCCCCCTTCGTCACTGCAGCAGCTCGAACACAAGCGATTCGAGTTTGTCCGCCGTCTTTTTCAGCCCTTCTTCCGCCTCGTCGAGCTGGGCCGTCTTTTGGCGCACGCCCTCCTCACCCTGCTCCAGATCGAGAAGCAGGCTGTCCATCTGCTTCTGCATGTCGTCGATCTCGGTATCGAGCGAATGGGAGATCAGGTCCCGGATGCGGTCGAAGCTTTCGGACACGCCGACCACCACGGCTTCCACGAGGCTCGAGCTGCACTTGCCGATCTCCTCACAGAACGATTCCGCCACCTTTTTCTTGGCGGTGGCCTGCGCCTTTTCGGAAACCTTCATGCCGCCGTGCAGCAGGGAGGCCGCGATCACAGCCACAACCGTGACGGGGTTCAGGATGCCGAGAAAAGTCAGCGCGATATAGGCGCCGAGCTGCAGCGCGATCCCCTTCGCAAAATCGGCGGAAAGGCCGGTGACGGCGCCGAGCGCCGCCACGCCCACATCGCCCATGAGCAATCCGCCGCCCACGGCCACGACCCGCTTCCACACGGGGAGATCCTCCGCGTTGTCCGGATGGGCGCCCGTGATCTCGAGCTTGACGGCATCGAGCGAAACGTAAAACTCCTCCATGCCGCCCTCCAGCGAGCTTTTCAGCACGGCTGTCTTCTCATTGACCAGATCGGTGAACGGGCCGGAGAGCCAGGCGCGGGATTCGCTGTCGATCTTGTTCTGCAGGAAGGTGACGAGCTCGTCGGTGAGCGCTTCACCGTCACGCTTCGCGTGCAGGGCGGATATTTTCGTCTGCGGCTTGTACTCGTTCACCCAACCGCGGATCTGCTCCGGCAGGCTGTGAAAATACGATGCGGCACAGCTCTTGATGTCCGGCAGAAGGTTCGCGATCATCGCTTCCGCCTTGCGCGTGATGATCTCGCGCTGCTCGCGCAGGTTTTCAATTTTCGGCCTGGCCTCGTCGCACCGGGCGCGGAACACGTCCAGGCTGGTGGAGAGGGCGGCGCGCTGCTGCGGGAGCGCCGTCTCCAGCGCGTCACTGCGGATAATGCGCGTGAGCTCGCGCGCCGGCCCGGCCAGCTTCAGCTTGCCGCGCTCATGCGCCAGATACTCGGTGAGCGCGTTTTCCACTTGGGGAATGTTCGATGCCTGCACCATCTCCTCCTCTCCGTTCAGTTTGCCGGAAAGGCCCTTGTAGGCTGAGGTGAAGAAGACGCGCTCCGTGTAGGGCGCGAGCAGATCCTTCGAAAAGGCCTGCACGCGCTTCTGCTCCCGCTCGCTGGTGAGTTGATCGAAGCGGTTCACGACGCAGAACAGGCTCTGCTTTTCAAAGCCGTTGTGGCGCAGCGTGTCCTCGATGTAGGCAAGCTCGGCGGCAGAACCCATGGCCAGGGCGCTGAACACGAAGAGGATGGCGTCCGCCTTGCTGAGGTATTCCAGCGTGACGCGCGTGCGCGCGGGATTTTCGTTCAGGCCGGGGGAATCCACGATCTCCACGCCGTCGCGCAGGAGATCCAGCGGCCAGAACAGCTCCACCTTTTCAAACGGGCTCTGGCGCAGGGCGGACTTGTGGTCCATGCCCATGGGAATCACGACGTAATCTTCGATCTCATCCACCGGCACCTCCATCGGCGGGATCTGCCCTTCCCCGCTGCGCTGGATGTGCGCGAGCACCTCCTGCGGAAGGCCCTCGTAGATCTGCTCCGGCTGCGGATTGAGGAAATGGAGGATGGCGCGCGGCTCCTCCCCGTATTTGATCTCGTTGATGATCGCCGTGGTGGGCACGGCGTAGGCGGGGAGCACCTCGCTGCCGAGCAGCGCGTTGATGAACGTGCTCTTGCCGTTCTTGAAATTGCCCATCACCATAATCTTGAAGGCGTCGGAATCGATCTTCCGGCGCAGCTGGACCAGCGCGGCCGCACAGCTCTCCATGGTGAGCGGCTGCACCAGCCTGCCCGTCTCCTCCGCCAGGGCGGCCAGCCGCCTGCGCCGCTCCGAAAACTCCTGAAGCTGTGTGTTGTTCACGTCTCTTCCTCCTCCTTCTGCGCCGGGGCAAAAGCAGCCCGGATCTGCGCAAGCTCCTTCTGCGTTTGGCGCAGTTTCTGCTCCTCTTCCGGATCAATCGCACGGACCTGCGCCGCGTCGATGGCCGCGATCTGCCCCTGCGCCCAGGCATTGCAGGCGCGCTGCGTGGCGTGGATCGTGTCGAGATACAGCGTGCGCAGGTTTTCCTTCACACCGTCCGCACAGCGGGCGAAAATCTCCGGCGTCTGTTCGCACAGCACGGCGCCGAGCTGACGGCGCTGCGATTCGGCGCGCCGGCCGATCAGCACTTCGGACAGGATGCCGCCGCCCAGGCCGATCGCCACGCCGATGGGGAACACGCCGAACAGGCTGCTCAGAAGATAGCCGCCGATGGTGGCCACGCCTGTGCCGATGCGGGAAATCAGGCGGGACTGGCGCAGATCCTCCATGCCCTGCGCGCTGTGCTCCACCGGCGCGCGAAACAGCTCGCTCTCCGCGAGGACGACCTCCTCGGGCGGGACGAACGTCTGATACCGCTCGCGCAACACGGCGTTGAGCCAGTTCCTGTCACGCACATAATCGCTTTGCAGCCTGTTTTCCAGGGCGTTGCCCAGGGCGATGAGCTCCGTTTTCAGGCGGTAGGGACAATCGTTTTCCCACCACTCCTTCGGGTTGGAGGTGTGGGAAAGCTCCAGCGTAAACCGTTCCACCGCATCCTGGCGGCGCTCCTCCGTTTTCGCGTCGATCCAGGCAAAGCGATCGCTGCAGCGGCCGAGCAGCTCGATCTCCAATTCGCCCCACTGGACACGGGTAACGCGGCTGAGCGTCTCCTTCCGCTTTGCCGCCTCGGCAAGGCCCTTCTCCCCCTTTTGGGAGAGGACGGCGAGCTGGTTTTCCGCCGCCGCTTCCAGTTCTCCTGCCACGGCGGCAAGCTCCGCGCCGAACCGCGCCCGCCGGCGCGACTCATGGCCTTCCTCCAGCATCCACCGGGAGATCCGCTCCAGGATGGCTTCCTCGCCGGAAACACTTTCCCAGCCGGGCAGCAGGCCGGGCGAGGAAAGAAAGAGGGGAATTTCCGCGCCGAGCGACGCGAGCCGGTTCTGCACGGCGCGCACGAGCTGTTCCCGCTCATCTTCGCGCACGAGATCGAGCTTTGTCAGCACGACGATCGCCCGCGGCGCGGAGCGCAGCAGGATGCGTTCCTCTAAAAAGCGAAGCTCCGTCTCCCCCAGGGGGGAGACGGCCGCCGCCGCCAGAATGACGCCGTCGCACACGGCGAGCGCCCGCTCCGCCTCGGAAAATCCTGCCGCGCCGGGTGCATTGCCGCCGGGTGTGTCGAGCAGAAGCGCGCCGCTTTTGGAGAGCCGCGGACACACGCACGAGAGGGTGGCCGCCGCGCCCTTCGCGCGTTCCGCCGCATGCTGCATGGCCTGCCAGCCCTGCTCCGTGAGGGGAAACGTCTTTTGCTCCGCGCCCAGTTTCAGCCACAGCTCGTCCCGCTCTCCGCCCTTCACCCACACAGGCACGTGCGTGGTGGGCAGGCTGCCCGTGGGCAGCAACGGCCGCCCGAGGATCGCATTGATCAGCGTGCTCTTGCCGCGGCTGAATTCCCCGACGAACGCCACGGAAAACCTGCCGCCCTGCAAAACCTGCTGCGCGCGGCTGATGCGCGCCGTCAGATCCCTGCGCCCGGCCGCCTCGCACAGCGCACGAAGCCGTTCGGCCAGCTTTGATTCGTGCGGCGGCAGGGAAGCGCTGTAGAGCTCGATATCAGCGCTCTCCTTCCGCTCCGGTTCCTCTGAAAAAAAGCCTTTATTTTTCAGAAACATGCCGCACCCCCGTCACGCCTTCACAAACCGCTCAAAAAACGGACGGGCGAGCGTCCGGTAAAACGGATAAAGAGGCGGCTCATACAGCAGCGTGCACAGCTCGGAAAGCGTCTGCTCCTGCTCCGCGGAAAAGCTGCCCTCCCCGCCCAGATACGCGATCAGCCCGTTGAGGCTCTCATAGAATTCTTCCCGTTTGGCGCGGTACTGATCGCGGTTCAGATCGCGGATCGCCTCGTGGCGGAACAGGCCGGCCGGCTTGTCGAACGCAATGTTCCGGCAGCGCGGATCGACGCGCAGCGTCTCAAAGGTCATCAGCCTGCCGCTGGGGAAATCGAACGTGAGCACATATTCCGGCGGAAAAAGCTCCGTTTTGTCCTGCGGCTTCACCTTCGAGCGGTAGTAGAACACGGTGACGAGCAGGTGCTCTCCCTCCGTGCGCAGGAGCGGATAGCTCATGCCGAGTCCCATGGGGATCAGGCTGCGGACCGCCTCGCCCGTGCCAATCTGACGGATAAACTCCTGGATCGTTTTCATCTTCTGCACTCCTCTCCCGCTCAGGCGTATGCTTCCACATACGTATAGCCGCTGTCTTCCCACGCATCCATGAACCGGTCGGCCGGCACGGCGACGGCATGGCCGTCCGGAATGCCGGAATCGTTCACGATGACCATGGGCTCCTCGCCGGAATAGTCGATCCCCACCACGGTGACGGCATGGTTCGGCTCATTCGGGGCGAACATCTCGCTGTCGCCGCTGTACCAGATCTCGTTGGCGTCAACCGCCACAACGATGCGGCCGCCGTCCTCCAGGCAGTCGGCCAGATCCTCCAGGTCGCCGCCGGAGCCGTATTCCGTTTCGGCGCCCAGATAATCGAGGATCTTGTCAATATCCTTCATCGAGGTACCGCCGTTGTACCAGCCGTTCTCCTCGGCGACCTCGATCATTTCTTTTGGGTCCACGTCCTCCCCGGTGATGGCCTCGTACGCCATCACCTGCGCATAGATAGCGCAGGGGCCGTTCTCGCCCTGATACGCCCAGTAGGCTTCGTCCCCCGCGGGATCTCCGACCACCTTGGAGGGATCGGACTGCGAGGGATCGTACTGCTCATATCCTTCATAATAATAGGAGTCCTCACCGTAAGTGTCCTCGCCGTAGCCTTCCGGAGACGTACCCTCATTGTCCGGAAGCGGCTCCTCCTGCGGCTCGCCCGCCTGAAACGACGCCCACTCTTCTTCGTCCATGGCACGCACCGTTTCCGGCGTGCCGTCGCCGTCCGCATCCTCCACATAGAGCACCGTGTCGTGCACACCGTCGCCGTTTGTGTCGAAGGTCGTGGCGGAGGACCGAAAGTCCTCCGCGCCGTCCCCATCGGTGTCAACACGCAGGGAGGCGTATTCAAACACGCCGTCGCCGTCGGAATCGCTCTGCTGGAAAAAAGTATCCATCCGGCCGTCGCCGTTTGTGTCGGTGCGCAGCTGCTCGCTGTCAATCACGCCGTCGCCGTTCGTATCCACACCGGTGCCGACGGTGTCGATGTATCCGTCCCCGTTGCTGTCGGACAGCATGGTGACGGTATCTGCCACGCCGTCGCCGTTTGTGTCCTCCTGGAACATCACGCCGTCTGCAATGCCGTCCCCGTTCTGATCCACAAGCTCCATGCTCTCCGGAATGATCTCCGAACCGGCCGAACCTTCCTGCAGCATCGTGCCCCAATCTTCTGTCATGTCTGAAACCCTCCTGCCCTTTTCATTTTTGCGGAACCGCCGCCCGCCGGGGGTGGTTCCGTTTGGAATGGCTTTATCATAGCACCTCGGTTTTTCGTTCCGTCCAAACAATTTCCGGCGCATTCCGCCGGGATGCGCAAAAAATCCCCCGCGCTGCCGCGGGGGACTGCATGCCCGGAACCGGCCGGGCAAGGAGGATTCAATAGGAAAACGTTTCGTCAAACGATTCATACGGCTCGGGCAGCCGCGGTTCGGGCGCCACGGGTTCCGCAATGGTATATCCCTGCGGCGGATTCGGCGAGGGATAGGTGGGCGGCGCGTTCAGCGGTTTGGAAGGCACGCCCTCCAAAGGCGTGGCAAGCGCACAGAGCCTGTCGTCGATATGATTCTGCAAAGAGAAATCAATCCAGTCCATGCTGAAATGCGTGCGGATCATGCCGCTGGTGCGCAGGTGCCACACCCGCCACTTTCCCTCTTCCCGGATGAAATCCACGCCGTACTTGTTCCACACCCAGTGGCAGAACTTATAGATGCCGTATTTGTCCGGCCCCTCCAGACGCGGGCCCACCGGATCGCCGTCCGGCCCGGTGATCTTCGGCCGCTCGGGGTAAGGCGTGCACTCATGCCCCGCCGCAATCCAGTATCCCTTTGCCGTTTTGCCGTCTCCGGCAATCTGAATCACGGGATTCGCAAGGAAATGGCAGATGAGCTTTCCGTTGTACCGGGGACGGTCCACGTAATAGCGGCGAAGCTCATCGAGCCCCTCCAGCACGCCGCCCCAGTCATGGCGCACGTCCGGCTGGTGCTGCGCGTAAATCTCTTCCACCGTTTTTCCGTCGTAAATCAGGGAATGGTAATATTGATAGGTGGCAAACACATTGGCAACCTCGCCGCGATCCTTTGCCGCCTGCACGCGCCTTTTCAGCGAGTCAAGCCGTTCTTCCAGTCTCATGCAGGTTCCTCCTTCAATAGGCAAACGTTTCGGAAAATGTGCGATACGGTTCCGGCAGACGGGGCAGCTCCAGCGGCGGCTCGTCAATGCGGTATCCCCCGCGCGGATCGTCGGAGGGGCGGGTTGGCATGGCGTTGAGCGGCGTGGAAGCCACCCCCTGCCACGGTGTGTGCAGGCCGCACATATCGTTGTCGATGAGATTGCGCAGGGAAAAATCCACCCAGTCCTGGTGATACGGCGCGCGCATCAGCTCACAGGTGCGCAGGTGCCAGATGCGCCACTGCCCGTCTTCCCGAATGAAATCCACACCGTATTTGTTCCACACCCAGTGGATGATCTTGCGGATGCCGCGCTTGTCCGGCGGCTCCGTGCGGGGGCCGAAGGGGTCGCCGTCCCCTTCCAGCGTGGGAGCCTTGGGGTAAGGGATCGTCTCGTGGCCGATGGCAATCCAGAACCCTTTTGCCGTCTGACCGTCCTCGGCCACCTCAATCACAGGGTTCCCGATTGCATGGCAGATGAGCTTTCCCCTGTACCGCGGTCTGTTCACATAATATCGGCACAGCTCGTCAAGCCCTTCCAGCACACCGCCGCCCCAGTCATGGCGCACGTCCGGCTGATGCTGCGCATAGAGCCGGTCTGGCGTTTCATCCTCCAGAATCACGGAATGGCTGTATTGGTAAGCGGCAAAGAGGTTGGCAATCTCCGCCTTGTCCTCGGCCAGTTTGGTCAGCCGTTCGATCTCGTCCAGCTTTTCCTCCAGCGTCATCTCTTCCGGTTTCTTCTCCTTCACGTTGTTTCCCCTTTCTTTCAATACTCAAACGTTTCCGCAAACGTTGCATACGGCTCCGGCATGCGCGGGTTATCCGGCACAGGGCGGGTGATGGTGTAGCCCTCCCACGGCTCCGGGGAAGGGCGCGTGGGCACAAAATTCAGCGGGCCGCACGTTTCCCGTGTAAGCCCCTGCCAGGGCGTGCGGAACTTGTTCAGGATTTCGTACTTCTGGCGGGTGATGGAAAAATCAATCCAGTCTTCGTCGTAGGGGCAGCGCATGATCTCCACGCGCCGCACGTGCCACAGCTTCCATTCCCCGTTTTCCCGGATAAAATCGACGCCGAATTTATACCAGACCCAGTGCGTCATTTTATAAAGCGGATACTCCGGGTCCTTGTGCATATAGGCGGCAAAGGGGTATTCCTTGAAATCCGGCTTCTCATAGCTCACGAAGGTATCGTGCCCGGCAGCCACAAACAGCCCCTTTGCGGTGGCGCGGTCCTCCGCGACTTCCACAAGCGGATTGAGCAGCGTGCGGCCGTGCATTTCGCCGCGGTGCGGTTTCTGGCTGGTCAGAAACGCACGAAGATCCTCCTGGCCCTCTATCACACCGTTGCCCAGGTCAATTCGCACATCCGCCTTCTCCGCAGAAAACAGCTCCATCATCCGGCCGCCCTGCACAAGCGAGCGATAGTACTGAAAACGGCCGAAAAGGCTCTCCAGCTCCCAGCGGTCCGCCGTGCGGCGCGCATCTCTCAGCATTTGATCCGCCTGTTCCATCTGCGTCATATTACGCCCTCCTTTTATTCTTTGATCCCGGTTGTGGCAATGCCTTCAATGAAATATTTCTGTGCAAACAGGAAGAGAAGCACGAGCGGAACCACAGCGCAGAATGACATGGCCAGCGCCCTGTTCCACTCCACCTGCGCCTGGTTGAAAGTCATTTGCAGCGCCAGCGGGAGTGTGAATTTTTCCTGGCTGCTGATGTAAATCAGCGGTTCAAAGAAGTTGTTCCAGTTTCCGATGAAAATGAAAAGGCCGATCGTGACGATGGAGGTCTTGCTCAGCGGCACATAAATCCTTGTGAGGATCTGCCAGGAATTTGCGCCGTCTATCGTGGCCGCCTCGTCGAGAGATTCCGGAAGATCTCGGAAAAAGGTGATCAGCATGAAATTGTTGAATGCAACCGTGGCAAACGCCATGGGCATGATAAACGGCCAATAGGTGTCAAGCCAGCCAATCTGGTTGAACAGGATATACCGCGGGATGATCATGGTGGTGCCCGGCAACAGCATGGTGGCAATCATGAGCGTGAAAAACAGCTTTTTCCCCACAAACTGAAACCGCGTGAACCCATAGGCAACGAGGATGCTGGAAGCGATGCCCAGCACAATGCATGGAATGGTCATGCGAAAGGTGTTGAGAAAATAATCGCCGTAATCGAAGAAGCCGGAGCCCGCCCAGCCCTTCACAAATCCGGTGAAATCCCAGACTTCCGGCAGCAGCGTCATGCTGCCGAAAAGCTCCGAGTTGGATTTGAAGGCGCCGAAGAACATCCACAGAAGCGGATAAATCATGATGAGGCTTGCGAGTGTGAGCAGCACATAGACAACGGCTCGCCCCGCCCCGCGCCTGACTTTCCGGTATGACGTCACTTTTTACCGCCTCCCGTGTAAAATTCCCACAGATTCCCGGCGCGGAAGATGAGGATGGTGAAAACCACCAGCACGGCGAACAGCAGCCAGGATTCGGCGGAGGCATACCCGATCCGGAAGGATTGGAATGCGTCCTCATACAGCTTGAGAGCAAACAGATAAGTGGAATTCATCGGGCCGCCCTTTGTAATCAGGAACGCAGCGGTAAAATCCTGGAAGGAACGGATAAACTCCATGATAAAGTTATACATGAGCACCCGGTAAATGAGCGGCAGGGTGATGCTGAAAAACATCCTGACCGGCCTGGCGCCCTCCACACGCGCGGCTTCATAATAGACAACGGGAATATTTTTCAGGCCGGCGAGGAAAATGACCATGGAGGCGCCGAACTGCCAGACGCTCAGCAGGGAAATGGTGAAGATTGTGATGTTTTGATCTGCCAGCCAGTTCACGGGGCCGGCGCCCAGAAGACCGAGCGCAAGATTCACGGGGCCCTCGCCGCCGAACAGATAGCGCCACACGACGGCGACGGCCACGCTGCCGCCCAGCAGGGAAGGAATGTAGAAGGCGGTGCGGAACAAGCCGACGCCGCGGATCTTCAGATTCAGCAGCAGCGCCACCGCCAGAGCGGAAATGAGGCGAAGCGGCAGCGAAAACGCCACATAGAGAAACGTTGCTTTCACCGAAACCCCGAAATTGGCGTCCGTGGTAAAAATATTCCTGAAATTTTCAAGCCCGATCCAGATCGGCGCATTCAGGATATTGTACTGGGTGAATGAATAATAAAGGGAAGAAAGAAACGGGTACAGCTGCAGGCACAGGAACCCAATCAGCCACGGCAGAATATAGAGAAGCCCGATATTCTGATGCCGCCTGCGCCTGCGCGCGTTCCCGGCACGCACTGCCTTCAAAGGAATCCCTCCTTATCTGGAATAAAAACCGGCAGAGGATACGGCACGATTGTCAGGCATTTGCCTCCGACTGCAGCTGCTGCAGCTTGCTCTCAAGAAGCGGCATCGTCTCGGCAGCCGCGTCCGCGGGAGACAGAGAAAGATAGCAGACCTTCATGAGCTCATCCTGAAGAATGGTCACCAGATCCGTGTTGACGGAGATGGCGTTGGAGACAGGCTGGGCGCGGCTGATCACTTTTTCATACGCTTCGGTGATGTAGGGGTTGCTGAAACCGTTTTCCGCCGCATACTCAAACTGTGTTTTCGTTGCGTAAACACCGCCGAGCGTTTCGCCCTGCAGGAAATCGACAGCCTCAGTGCTGTTCACAAGATAGTCGAGGAAGGTGAACGCCTGATCCTGGTGCTGGCTGGCGCTGCTGACCGCCCACATCTTTTCGCAGGTGAGCACGCCGTTGCCGAATGTGTTGTCTTCCGTGAGCTTCGGCAGAGTGAACATGCCGAACTCTTTCTGCTCATTGTTTTCCACAAAGGAGATCGAATAGATGATGCCGCCGCTCGCGTTGGAAACCATGAGACCGTTGCCGGATACCCAGTTTGCGTTGAGCAGGCAGGCGCCGTCGGGAGAAGAGGCGACCGCTTCCGCCAGCGGCTGGAAGGTGCCGGACTCATACCCTTCGAGAATCACATTGTAAATCTTCTCAAGCTGATCCTGCGTGAAATTGACCGTGTAATCCTCGTTGAACAGGGAACCGCCGACCTCCTGCTTGAGCAGCATCTGGAACAGCTCCCAAACCTCCACCTCATGCACAATATAGAGATACGCTTCCGGATGCGCCTCGTGCAGCGCGCGGCCTTTTTCATAGAGCTCGTCTATGGTGAGATCGTCCTCGATCTCCACGCCCAGGCGTTCGCAGTCGGTAAGATTTGCGCAGAGCGTGATGGTGGCGTAGGAAGCCGGCAGGGCAACCTGTTTGCCGTCATACTCGCCGAAGTCCTTCATCGCGGCCTCGTCGAATCCGCTGAGATCCAAAATATCCTGTTCGTTGAAATCGCACAGATAATCTCCGGCCGCTACAATGCCCGGTACCCAGCCGTGCCCGAGCATGAGGATATCCGGCGCCGTGCCGGAGGCAAGCGTCATGCGGATCTTTTCCTCACTGTCCGTGTCATAGAGCTCGCCTGTGATCTGGATGAGCGGGTTTTCTTCGTTCCACGCCTGGAGCATCGGCACAAACATTTCGTTCGCCGTGTCTCCGCCCATCCACATCATGGAAAGGGTAACGGGCTCCTGGGGCGTTTCCTCTTCGGAGGCAGAAGAAGCCTCCGAAGCATCTGAAGCATCCGGATTGGGAGCAGTGGAAGCCGTCCCCTGCGGGCTGCATGCGGCAGCGGGAAGGACCATGGCGGCGGCCAGCAGAACGGCCAGCGTTTTTTTCGACAGATTGGTGTTGCTCATTTTTCTTGCCTCCTGTGTAAATGAAGTTATATGTGCAGGCACAAACGGCCTGGCTTCAGAAAAAAGGGTGCAGGAAAGAAAGCCTCCTGCGCGCGGTTTTGAAAAACACGCATAAAACGGAAGCTGCCTCTTTTTTAAAAAAGCGTACAATTCCCAAAGCCTGCCGATTCCTTCTTTTAAAAAGGTTCCGCAAGCCTGCTGTTTTTTGATTCGGATGCGGGGGCTCCGCCCCGTGCGCCTGCCCTTACTTCAGCTGGTTCTCCATTTCATTCGACGCTTCCTTGATGGCGTCATACATGTCGTAAATCATGTGAACCAGCAGACGGAGCTGGCTGTCATCGTACTTTTTCTGAATCTTTTCCGCCACGAGCCGGTGAAACGGCGTAAAAGTCTCCCGGATCACATCGAACCCGGCAGATGTCAGTTCCACATAGACAACACGTTTGTCGGCCTCATCCTTCGTCTTCCTGACATAGCCGGAATCTTCACAGCTCTTGATCAAACGAATGATGTTGGGTGAAGTGACACGCTTGTACTTGCTGATGTCCGTTACACGAACTTTTCCCTCTGTCCCCGCCAATTTATACACGGTAAACAGAATGTCCGCCTGCCCGTTTTTCACATGCGCCGGCAAGCGGGGCACAACCTGTGCGATCCGTCCGGCAGCATACATGGCTTCGAATACATCGGTAATGGCAATGCTGTCCAACCCTGCTCCCCCTTTCTGGTTTGGGATAAGATTCGGATAGCTGCTTAAAAAATATACTTTAGATATATTTCTTGGATATAGAATAATCCCGCGAAATCTGTTTGTCAAGAGGCAAATTATACTATTTTTAAAAAAGATGTAGATTTTAATTAGATAAGAAGTGTGTGATTGGGAATTTGCAAAAAAATCCCCCGCGCTGCCAAATGAGCAGCGGGGGGATTGAGCGGAGGGAACAAGCGTTATGCCCTGCGGAGCATGCGGAAAATATCCTTGATCTTGGGGGCGGAGCCATAGAGCAGGACACCCGCGCGGTAAATTTTCGCGGAGAGGACGCCGATCCCGGCGACGGATGCGGCCAGGATGGCAACGGAAAGCACGATCTCCCAGACGGGCACGGTGCTCATGGCAATGCGGGTGAACATGGCCATGGGGGACGTGAACGGGAGGAAGGAGCAGACGATCATGAGCGGGCTGTCCACCGTGCCGGACGTCATGGCGGGCAGGACCACGAGAAACGCGAGGACGAACACGAGCGTGATCGGCATCACTGAGGTGTTGATGTCCTCCAGCTTGGTGGCAGTGGAGCCCACGGCCCCGAACAGGAAGGCATAGAGCAGAAAGCCGAGCAGGAAGAAGAGCAGCATGTAGCCGAGCAGATAGGGCGGAATGCCGAACAGCGAGCTCACGATCGGGTTCCCGTCCCAATCGGAGGATGTGAGCCGGTAGCAGAGCAGCGCCGTGCCGAACACGCAGAGCAGCTGCGTGAGCCCCGCCAAGCACGAGGAGATCACCTTGCCGAACATCATGGCCACGGGCTTCGCGCTTGTGATGAGCACTTCCATGGCACGGGAGCTCTTTTCGGTTGCCACGTTCGTCGCCACCATCTGGCCATAGAGGAGGATCACCATATAGAGCGCAAAGATCATGATGTAAGTGTAGAAGAAGCTTTTCGTCTGGTCCGCACCCAGGTTTTCCACGCTGTGCGACACCGGGGCGGAGAGGATCTGCTGCGCCTCCTGCGCGTCAATCCCGTGCTGCTCCATGGCGCTGAGCCGGTAAACGGTGCGCAGCGCTTCGTCCGCCGCGGCCGTGTTGCTGTCATACATGGTGAGGTTGTTCACATAATAGGTGTAGGAGGTGAGGCTGTCGAGCACAAAGCCGCATTCCGCCTCGCCGGAACCCACGCGCTCCCGCACGGCCGCCTCGTCCGCCGGCTGCACCTCATAGCCGGGAAAAGCGGCGGAAAAGGCAGGCGAAGCCAGCGCTTCCAAAGAGGGATCCTCCGCGCAGACAAGCAGCACAGGGCGATCTTCAGACACCGTTGCCTCCTGCCCCTCTGAGACAAAGAGGGAGGCAAGGCGCGGAAAGAACATGGCCACGGCGATGAGCGCCACAAGGAAAACCGTGACGCCCACGAACACCTTGTTCTTTGCGTAATACTGCAGTTCAAATTTCAGAATGGTGCCAAACTGTTTCATGTGCTCCCTCCTCACGCCTGCTCGCCCGCGTATTCGACGAAAATGTCGTTGAGCGAGGGCTCGAACACCTTGATCTCATCCACATCGTAGCGCGCGGCCAGGCGGCTCATCACAGCCTGCTTTTTCTCCGGCGCGGGCAGCCGGATCAAAAGGGTGTCGCTCTCCCCCGGCTTTGCACTGCCGGCAAAATCGGCCAGGATCCGTTCCCGCTGCGGGGAACGCACCACCAGCACGTCCTTGGCGCGGCTGCGCTTGAGTTCGCGCAGATCGCCCTGCAAAACAGCCACGCCGCCGTTCAGAATGGCGATGGAATCGCAGAATTCCTCGATGTAATTCATCTGGTGGCTGGAGAAAATCACAATTTTCCCGCGCGCAATCTCCTCCTTCACCACATCCTCCAGCATCATGGCGTTCACGGGATCGAGGCCGGAAAAAGGTTCGTCGAGAATGAGGATCTGCGGGTCGTGCGCCAAAGCCGTGATGAGCTGGATTTTCTGCTGGTTGCCCTTGGAGAGCGTGTCGAGCCGCTTGTTTCGGTACTCCGCCATTTCCAGCCGCCGGAGCCAATCGTCTACGGCGGAAACGGCGTCACGGTGCTTCATGCCCTTGAGCTCGGCAAAATACACGAGCTGATCGAGGATCTTTTTCTTGGGGTAAAGGCCTCGTTCCTCCGGCAGATAACCGATGCTCACGCGCCCGTAGTCGATCGGTTTGCCGTCGAGCAGAATGGTGCCGCCATCCGCCGGGAACACGCCCATGAGAATGCGGATGGTTGTCGTCTTGCCCGCGCCGTTGCGGCCGAGCAGACCGAAGGCTTTCCCGCTTTCCGCCGTGAAGGAAAAGCCCTTGAGCACCTGCTTTTCGCCGAAGCTTTTGCTGATGTTCTGCAGTTCGAGCTTCATGTCTGTTTCCTCTCATTCCTCTGAGATTGCCCGCGCCGCAGCTTCCGGCGCAGGCTTCTTCCCTTCCCCGTTCACACGTGCGGAAAAAGGCAACAAAAAAGTGCGCAGGGGTTAGCTGCGCACCGAAAAACGTAAGCTTAGCCCTGCTACGACACAGTTCCCCCCCAAAAAACAGGATAGGAAAAACGAAGCATACATTTTTGCCAAACGTATGCCTGCCGGGGGACGTATGAAACTGTGTCGCAGCTTCATCTTATCACACTGACGCACGAAAAGAAAGAGGGCGGCGAAAAAAACCTCCCGGGCCGCGCAGAGCGGACCGGGAGGAAAACGGCAGCCGGTGATTCAGTGGCGTTTGCGCACCAGGCCCACGGCCTTGGCAATCTCCATGACCACAAGCGGCACGAGGACGAGGCCGAGCCCGATGAGATAGAGCGAAGCGGGCAGCAGCGAAAGGCCGAACGCGATGCGCAGCGGCGTGAAGAGCACGAGCGCCACAAGCGCCACGGAGAGAAGCGCCGCGCCGTTCAGCTTGCGGTTCGTGAACGGGCCGATACGGAACAGCGAGTGCTCCGAGCGCATGTTGAACGACTGCACAATCTGCGTGAGCGAAAGCACGAGGAAGGCCATCGTCTGCCCGCCCTCGAGCGTGCCGGTGAAGCGCTCGCCCAGCACAAAGCCGATCAGCGTGAGCAAGGCGAACAGGCAGCCCTGCAGCGCCACCTGCACGCCGAGCCCGTGGGCGAAGATGCCCTCGTCCTTCGGCTTCGGCCTGCGGTCCATCACGTCGTCCTCCACGTCCTCCATGCCGAGGGAGATGGCTGGGAGGCTGTCTGTGACGAGGTTGATCCAGAGCAGCTGCATGGAGAGCAGCGGCGTTTTATGCCACAGCAGCATGGAGATAAACACCGTGAGCACTTCGCCGATGTTCGTGCCAAGCAGGAACCCTACCACCTTGCGGATGTTCGCATAGATGCCGCGGCCCTCGCGCACGGCGTCCACGATGGTGGCGAAGTTGTCGTCCGTCAGCGTCATATCGGCGGCGCCCTTGGCCACATCCGTGCCGGTGATGCCCATGGCACAGCCGATGTCCGCCGCCTTGAGGGCAGGAGCATCGTTCACGCCGTCGCCCGTCATGGCCACAACCTGGCCCCTGTGCTGCCACGCCTTCACGATGCGGATCTTGTTTTCCGGCGAGACGCGCGCATAGACGGCGATTTGATCCACACACTGCTCCAGCTCCTGCTCGCTCATGGCATCGAGCTCCGGGCCGGTGACGGCGCGATCGCCCTGCGCCAGGATGCCGAGTTCCCTCGCGATGGCGGAGGCCGTAGCCACGTGGTCGCCCGTGATCATGACGGGCTTGATCCCGGCGCGGCGGCACAGCGCGACGGCCTGCTTCGCCTCCGGGCGCGGCGGGTCAATCATGCCCACCAGGCCCACCAGCGTGAGCCCCGCCTCCAGTTCCTCCGCCTTCGGCACGGCGGGCACATCGTCCAGTTCCTTGCAGCCAACGGCCAGCACGCGCAGCGCCTGGCCGCTCATCTCGTCGTTCATGACGCGCGCCAGCTCGAGATCGCCGCGCACGCAGCGGGCGGCCATCACATCGAACGCGCCCTTGACAATCGCCACGATTTTGCCGTTTATCTCATTCACGGTCGTCATGAGCTTGCGGTCGGAATCAAAGGGCAGCTCCGCGCGCCGCGGATACTGCGCCTGCAGCTTTTCCTGATCCATGCCGTTCTTGTGGGCCGCCACCAGGATGGAGGTTTCCGTGGGATCGCCGATGTGGCGTTCCGTTCCGTCCGTTTCAAACGTGACGGAGCCGTCGCAGCAGAGAGAAGCCAACAGGAGCATGCGCCGCGCAGCCTCCGAATTCTCTGTGCCGACTTCCTCAATCGACTGCTCTCCCTCCACCCAGAGGCGGGTGAGCGTCATGCGGTTCTGCGTAAGCGTGCCGGTTTTGTCGGAGCAGATAACGGAAGCGCTTCCCAGCGTTTCCACCGCGGGCAGGCGGCGGATCAGGGCGTTGCGCTTCACCATGCGCTGCACGCCGATGGCAAGCACAATCGTCACGATGGCGGGCAGCCCTTCCGGGATGGCGGAAACGGCCAGCGACACGGCAGTCATGAAAATTTCCAGCACGGGAATGCCGTTGAGCAAGCCTACCAGGAAAATCACGGCGCAGGCGGCCAACGCCATAACCCCGAGATACCCGCCCAGCCGGGCCAGCTTCTTCTGCAAAGGCGTCTGCGTTTCCTCCTCGCCCTCCAGCAGCGAAGCAATCTTGCCCATTTCCGTGTGCATGCCGGTGGCAGTCACAACAGCGGTGGCTGTGCCGTATGTGACGCTGCAGCCGGAAAAGACCATGTTCACGCGGTCTCCCAGCGGGGCATCCTCCTTCACGGTATGATCGGCGTCCTTTTCCGCCGGCACAGACTCGCCCGTGAGGGCCGACTCCTCGCTTTTCAGGCTGACGCTCCGCAGCAGGCGCGCATCCGCGGGGATAAAATCGCCGGCTTCCAGTCGGATGATATCGCCGGGCACGAGCTTTGCGGCGTCGATCACAGATTCCTTCCCGCCGCGCAGCACGCGCGCATGGGGCGCAGAGAGCGTTTTGAGCGCATCGAGCGCCTTTTCCGCCTTGCTCTCCTGCACCATGCCCATCACGGCGTTGAGCACGACAATGACTAGGATGAGCAGCGGCTCAAAGAATTCCATGGGGTCGCCCTCCGTGCAGGCCACCACAAAGGAAACGGCGGCGGCCAGGAGAAGGATGAGGATCATCACGTCCTTGAATTGCTCGGCAAACCGCTGAAGGTTGGTCTTTTTCTTCTTTTCGGCAAGCCTGTTCTCCCCTGTTTCGCGCAGCCGTTCCTCCGCCTGAGCGTCGGCGAGGCCGGTTTGCGCCTGAACCTGCAGGGCGTTCAGCAATTCTTCTTTCGGCATGGCATGAGGCGTCACTGGGATTCCCCCTTTTTATGCTTTTGCCGCCCATCAGCGCGGGCTGCAATCTGACTTGATTATACTAAACTTTCCTGTCATTGTCACGAAAAACAGGGAGAATCCGCTAAAAAATTTGAATCTTCCCTGGACAGAGAACGCGGGCGGTGCTACGCTGAAACAAACGCCGCCCGGCTGCCGGCGCGGGAGAAAAAGGAGTTGTCCATAACGGCACAGGATACAAGAAGGCTGCCCGCCGCCTCAGCGCGCACCTGTCCGCCCGACCTTCACGGTATCGACCCCTCCGTGCTCCGGATCGACGGACAGCGCTTCCGCCCCTAACGAAAAAGATCCGCTCTCCTCTAAAAAATCTCTTGCATTTTGGCGCAGGCCGTGATATAATCGTATTCGCCGCCAGAGGAGGCGGCTTATATGGGCCTGTAGCTCAGCTGGGAGAGCGTTCGGTTCGCATCCGAGAGGTCAAGGGTTCGAATCCCTCCAGGTCCACCAAGACTGGGTGACAAAATAGATGTCATCCAGTCTTTTTCAGCATTCATGCGGGTTTGCGGGCTTTTTCCTCCCTTTTCGGGAGGTGTGTATCACCGTAGATGTCCAAGCCCAAAATTCGCTCTTTTACCCACACAGCGGGGCTTCCGCCTGATTTTTCAGGGCGGAGTCCCCGCTTTTTTTGCGCTTCCCTCCTCTTTTTCAACCGGAAGAAACGTAGAAAATTCCGGACGGTTTTCAGGTATAATCACAAAAGAGGGTTGGCGCAGCTTATCTCCCGCAGCGCACCGGCTGCACATCCCCTATCTCAGATCATATCAAATATCAGGGCTCCTGTCTTTCCGTTTTGTTTGGAGGGCAGAAGCCCTTTTTCATTTCAAATCAAAAATCAAAACAAGGAGTTGGACGTCATGAATATCGGCATCGACCACGGGTATTCCGCTATCAAAACCCGGCACTTTTCTTTCCCGGCGGGAATCTCGCTGTATTCCAGCGAACCATACACCCTGCAAAACACATTGGAGTTTGAAGGGAAGTTCTATGTGTGCGGCACTGGCCGCCAGCCCATTCTGCGGGACAAGACCGAGAACGATAACTATTATCTTCTCACCCTCGCGGCCATCGCCAAAGAGATCCGACAGCGCGGCGCGAAGGCCGAGTGCTCCGTCTGTATCGCCGCCGGCCTGCCCCTGGCTTCCTTTGGACGGGAGAAAAAGGCGTTCCGGGATTATCTCCTGTACTCGTACCCGCAAAAGGGGCCGGGCCCAGTCTGCTTCCGGTTTGAAGGGATCCCTTACCGGATCGAAATCCAGGATGTGCAGCTGTTTCCCCAGGGATATTCCGCCCTGGCCATCCACCCGGAGCTCCTCCAGAACGAACCCTCCGTCCTGCTCATGGACATCGGCGGCTGGACGGTGGATCTCATGCGTCTGGATAATGGCGTCCCCAATGCCGCCACCTGCCGCAGTTTGGAACTGGGAATGATCCGCTGCATGGATGAAGTGAAAGAACAGGTCCGCCGGGATATGGGACTGTCGGTTACCGACGCCCAGGTGGAGCAAGTGCTGGCTGGAAAGCCCTGCAGCATGGACGAGAAAGCCCGCGGCATGATCCGGCAGCAGGGCCGTCGCTATGTGGAAATGCTCCTCTCTTCCGTCATGGAAGCCGGGTTCGATCTGAAAGCCCTGCCGGTTGTCATGCTGGGCGGCGGCGCATCGCTGGCCAAGCGAAGCATCACGCCGCAGGACGGCCTGTGCCGGGCTTTTTTCCTCACGGACGAAAAGGTCAACGCGGAAGGCTTTGAGCGCATTCTGGGCCGATTCCAGGCCGGTTTTCCCAGATGACGCGGCCCCGGTACGCGTTCCGCCCCAACCTTCAAAACGCGGAGCACCGCAGGGCGTGGCAGCTTTTACAGGCCGTCCCGGAGGGGCAGCGAAACAGCTTTCTGGTGCAAACCATTCTGGAACACGAACGGCGGGAAACCCTGGAAGAAACACTGCGCCGCGTCCTGCGGGAGGAAGGGAAATGTGCTTCCATCCAGCCTGCGAAGGAGGACGAACCGGACGTTCCGCCCGGCATGATGAATTTCCTTGCCTCCCTGACCGAAGAAGGATGATCCTTATTGGTCCTGCTTCCTTTGCTCCCGAAAGCTTGTTGGTTCTGGTGATAGCTTTGCGGCAGACTTGGCAGTATGCTTGTGTTGCCCGAAAGGGGAAGAACCAGGCAAGGAGTGATGGACGTGGAAACTAAAGGCGTAACCTGTAAAATTCCATTGGATCTCCACGAGAAAATCAGCGCGGAAATCCGGGAAACCGAGAGCACCCTGAGCAGATTTATCGAGAAGATCATCCGGGAACATTATGAAAAAGGAGACGTCAGAGTTATGGCAAAAGGAAGGACATTAGCATTTCAGGTGAGCGAGGAACTGTTCCAGCGGATCAAAGCGTATCTGGAACGGTATGAACGGCAGCACCACCGCAGGCTGACGCAGCGGGAATTTGTGATTGGTTTGATTGAACAGGCACTGGACGCCGCGGAGGAAAGCGATGAAACCGAAGAAACCGGTTTAACCGCCTGTGTCCCCGCGTATGACGAGGAAGCCGCCGGGGGCGGCTCGGTACCCACAGAATCTCAGGAAAGCGTTCCGGGCGATTGTGAGGCCGGTTGCGAAACTTCCGAACCGGCGCAGGAACCGGAGGCAACATTCGAATAAAAGCAGCCAGCCCAAGCCCCGTGGAATCCATCTGATTCCGCGGGGCTTTTTTCATATATCCATATATAGAAGAAGGGGGAATGCCCACACTGAATTGAAAAACTACCATACAGAAGGGAGACGTGAGAAAGGACAATATCCATTACCTTGACCTGTTTTCTGGCATCGGCGGGTTCCGGGAAGGGCTCAGCAGGGCAGGAGGTTTTGCCTGCATGGGCCATTGTGAAATTGACAAATACGCAGACAAAAGCTACCGCGCGCTGTTTGACACGAAGGGAGAGTGGTTTTGCAGCGACATCCGAAAAGCCGATCCAAAAGAGATCCCCGCCTTTGACCTGCTCTGCGCCGGATTCCCCTGCCAGCCCTTTTCCATCGCCGGAAATCTGGGCGGATTTTCCGATGCAAGAGGGACCCTGTTCTTTGAAATTGCCCGGCTGGCTGAAGCCCGGAAGCCTGCGTATCTGCTGCTTGAAAACGTTTCCAACCTGCTTTCTCATGACAGCGGCCGGACGTTTGCGGCCATCCTCCATGCGCTGGACGGACTGGGGTATGGTGTGGAGTGGCAGGTGCTCAACAGCAAAGATTTCGGCGTCCCCCAGTCCCGCAAAAGGCTGTACCTTATCGGATATCTTGATGAAAGATGCCGGGGAAAAATATTTCCTTTCCCCGAAGCAGCAGGAACGTCTCCTGTGCAGGTCTGCCCCGGAGCGCAGGGGGAGCGCGTCTATTCCCCGGAAGGGGTGAGCTGCACCCTGACATCAGGCGCGGGCGGGTTTGGCGGGAACACCGGACTCTACGCGCAGGGCCTTCCCATCAGGAGCGATACAAAAGCCGGATACCAAACGGCATATCCCGGCGACAGTGTCCGACTGTCCTACCCCACCACGGACGAAAAGCGTGGCAGGGTGGGGACACAGATCGCCCATACGCTCACCACATCAGCCGATCAGGGCGTCCTGTGCTGTGTGGATCTCAACGAAAGCCCGGAATGGACGGACTATGCCCGGTGCCTGACCGCCAAACAGAACAGCGGAATCCATCATCATAAACGGGAAGCGTCCGGCGTGTGGGACGGGGTGCGCATCCGCCGTCTTACGCCGCGGGAATGTCTGCGATTGCAGGGCTGGACAGATGATCGGATCGACCTTGTTCTTCCAATTCAGTCGGACGCGCAGCTGTACAAACAGGCCGGCAACGGCGTGACCGTCAATGTGGTGGAAGCCATCGGGAAACGACTGGCCGCCTGCCACCGGGAGGTGAGAGGAATCGCTTGACTTGCGGGATCAGTTTTTCGGCTGTGAGATCGAGATGACGGGGCTGACTCGCCAGCAGGCCGCAGGGGCGTTGGCCACTCTGTTCGGTACCACCGCCGTCCATACTTCTTCTCCCAGAGCCTACGATCCATGGGAGGTTACAGACAACGACGGAAAGGCCTGGCGGTTTGTCAAGGATTCCAGCATCCGTCCGGAGCACCGGGAGAGGGGACGACTGGTTTCCGCTTCTGATCTCTATAAGGTGGAGATGAACTCTCCCAAGCTGGAATACAGTGAGATGGGGAAGCTGCAGGAGGCGGTACGCGCTTTGCGCCGGGCCGGAGCTTTGGTTAATTCCTCCTGCGGGATGCATGTCCACGTGGATGCTTCCAGGCACACACCGCAAAGCCTGAAAAACGCCCTGTCCATCATGTACTCCAAGGAGGACATCCTGTTCAAGGCCCTCAAGGTCAACGAGAACCGGGTGGAACGCTGGTGCAAGAAAGTAAACGAGGACAAACTGCAGAAAATCCGAAAGCTTCCGCCTGGTGCAGAAATGAGGAAAATGAAGGAATTGTGGTATTCAGACACCAGTGAAAGCCCCAGCTTTCATTACAACGAGACGCGGTACTACGCTTTGAACCTTCATTCGGTGTTCTACCGCGGCACACTGGAATGGCGGTGTTTTGAAAGCACGCTCCATGCCGGGGAGGTGCGGGCGAATATTACGCTGGCGCTGGCCATCTCCGCGCAGGCGATCAACCAGAAACGGACGGTGATGCGAAAAACGGAGATTACCGAAAACCCGGCGTTCACGTTCCGTACCTTCCTGCTCCGTCTCGGCCTTATCGGCCCGGAATTCAAGAATGTGCGGAAAAACCTGCTGAAGAATCTCCCCGGCGATAAGGCGTGGCGGTACGACAAATCCCTGTACCCCAGTCTGAATCAGAGACGAAATGAAAGGAATGAGAGGTGAGTCCCATCGACAGAAAATTGTATTTTGCCTATGGCTCCAACATGAACGACGAACAGATGGCCTTCCGCTGCCCCGATGCGGAGGCGGTCGGAACCGTCCGTCTGGAAGGATACCGTCTTGCCTTTTGCGGAAAGGGAGGGCGCGGAGTCGCCACGATCCTGCCGGAAGCAGGCAGCCATGTGGATGGGGTTTTATGGCACATTTCGGCCGCAGATGAAAAAAGTCTGGATCGCTATGAGGGGTACCCCTTTCTGTACACAAAGGAAACGCTGCCGGTCAGCTGCAAAGATGGGTCTGAGGTTTCTGTCATGGCTTATGTGATGACCGCTCCTTCCAGAGACATCCCGGCCAAGCCCTCCCCTTCCTATCTCAATGGAATTCTGGAAGGATGCCGCCAGCACGGCGTCAATGGCCGCCCGATTTTGGACGCTGCCTTCCAATCAGCTAAAGCTCAGTTTCTCGCTCCCGCTCCGAAAAAGCAGCGCGGGCAGGAGCGTTAGGAGGGAAAATTGTGAAAATGAAACTATGCGCCCTGCTGGCCTGCCTGGCGGTGTTCAGCACCGGTATGGCCGTGCCGGCTGCCGTGGACCGGCAGAACGACGGGCAAACCATCACAAAAACGTATGAACTGGCCCCGGATGAGAACCCGGAACTCCTCATCGAAGAACCGTTTGAGCAGGACGGCCTCTGCTACGAGTACGCGCAGATGACGGGAGAACCTGTGGAAACAACGGAAAGCAAGACAATTTCGCAGACCGTCACGGTGGAATCCCAGAGCACGGAGACGGAAGAAAATCTTGCATTGCTGGCTGGCTCCATCCCCTACGAGGCAGACGGGTATGCAGGCACGCTGACGCTGCTTCCCGCCTCCGTCCATACGGAAGCGAAGGGATACGCCACCCGTTCCTACACGGTGTCGGAGACCCGCACCTACCCGGATCTGGCGTACAACGACCCGTCCCTGATCCCGCAGACGGTGCAGAAAGACGGGCTGATCCTCACGCTGTCCGGTGTGACCTGGAAAGGCACAGGAGGCACCGGGGCAAATGGATCGTTGATTCCGACCAGTTACACCGCTACCGCCAGCTATTCCGGGACGGGAAGCACCCGGTATGCAACCGGCTACCTGACGACGGCAGACTATGCGGGGACTGTCTCAAAAACGGAAACACAAAAGATCATATATGAAGTCGAGTACCGCGGGACGCCCATCCCGGAACCCGAACCGCAGGAGAAGAATACCGCTCTTCCCATCTGGATTCCAATCAGCACGGGGGCCATGCTGCTCGGTGGCGGGGTAACCGGAGCCGTTCTGGCGGTGCGGAAAAGGAGGAAAATTTAAAAGATGAAAGGAAAAAAGCTTTGTTCCGTCCTGGCTGCGCTGTGCCTGGCGGTGGGCGGCGCGCTCCCGGTCTCGGCCGCCGCGCGCTCACAAAATTCAGCTGTGTTTGAAGCGGAGAAATACGCCTTCTATTATCCCGCCTCGGATGCGCAGCTTCTCCACGACGGTCATGGAAACTTCACCGTTTCGGGTTTGACCGGTGGCGCCATTTCGTCCGACGACCATTTCACCACGGTCATCACTCCCGAAACGGGTTCCGGCGGACTGGCGATCAACTCGTCCGGATACCCTGTCTCCCCTTCCTCCTGGCAGGGCACAGCGTCTTCCGGCAGCACGGCAGGCAGCGTTACAATATTTACAGCGCCGGAGGGAAGTCAGTTCGGCACACTGACCATGCGGGGACGGTGCATCAAAGTGTTTGAAGGAACAACCGACAGCAATCTTCTCCGTGGTGCGGGACATTTCACAGGGACCAGCACATGGGACGGAAATGTCTGTTTTGCCGGTCACAACCGGGGCCCCAACGCATGGTTTTCAGATCTCATCAGCCTGTCCGCCGGCGAGCAGATCACCTATCAGACTCCGCTCGGCGTGAGGATATATCAGGTAACGGGTACGCGCATCGTTTCCGTGAACGACCTTTCCCCCTTGACCGGATCGGCGGAAAACCAGCTTACCCTTGTCACCTGCGTTGCCAACCGGCCGGATGTGCGGTTGATTGTGACGGCGAAGCAGGTGCTTTAAAACAGGCTCGTGCACCGCACAGCCTGTTTTTTTACGCCCATTTTTCACAAACCACTTTTATTGCAGAAAGGAGACGCCATGAAACAGCCATTCAAAATCCGCCTGCGGCGCGCGGCAGCATCCGTACTGGCGGTAACCACACTGGTATCTCAGCCCATCTTGGGGAATGTGGCCTATGCTGCGGAACCAAAATCCACAGGCTACCCCGTAAAAGTAGCCGAACAGAATCCGTTTGACGGCCTGTACACCTCCAAGCACAGTACAAAGATTTCCGACTATAACGCCAACGTCATGGAGGTGGAAATCTCCGGCGAAAAGTATCTGGCCTACTGCCTGAACCCCAACCGATACGGCTCCGACAATGTGAGCGGCGGCGCCGTCGGCAGCTCCGGATACAGCGTTCAGGCCTACGATCTGGATGACCCGGCCCTGCAGAGCGTGCCGGATTTCCAGCTGGACCAGAGCATCCTGCTCGCCATGCAGGGCGTCATTGCTTCCGGCGGCTATACCGGGGGCGGAGACGCTGCCGCCGGAAAGCTCATGGATCCTTACGATGCTTCCCGCCCCCTGTACAAGGATCACCTGCAGGCGTATGCCGTCACGAAATACGCCATGTGGAGTCTGGCGTCCGGCTGGTACGGCCCGGACTGGAAGGTCTATTCCGGCTCCTCCTACAAGCCGCAGGACAATGCCTATCTTCTGCAGTCGCTGACCAACATCATCGGCTGGGGAACGAACTGGAAAGAGTTCAATGATGAGAACCTCTATGTCAACCCCATGGACTACGACAGCGATGGCGACGTCTGGACGGAGGATCCGGATACAGGAGAACGGTATGTGGAGTTTCAGGTGATCACCGGCAAGACAGGCGACAACCGGGGCCACGTCAGTCTCGGCAAAGAGTATACCGTCACGCCGGGTTCTTCCCTGCCCGCCGGTTTCCATCTGGAAAAGACGGATGGCACCCGCATCACGGGAAGCACCACTCTGTGCGGCGCGGTGTCCAGCTCCTACGGCAGCGAAGACAAATTCCGTCTGGTCGCCGAAGCGGGGACGGAGCTCTCTGCGCTTGGGAAGGATGCCGTCGTGGCGAGCGTCAGCACAGAGATCGAAGCCTTTGCGCTGAAATACGGCGTGGCCATCCCGCCTGCCGGGTACAGCAAGGTGCAGAACTACGCACTCATCCCGGAAAACACATGGAAGCAGGTTTCCGCGGATGTCAAACTCTCCGTGGAAGCTCCTGAATCGTCCTATTCCTTCCGGATCCAGAAGGTGGACGGCAGCACCGCTCTTTCCGGCGCGGAATTCCGTGTGGAGAGCGCGGACGGCAGCGAGACATACGACGTCACGACGCCCTCTTCCGGCATTGTTACCGTCAACGTGAAGAAACCCGGGACTTTCTATGTCAAGGAAATGAAAGCCCCATCCGGCTACTCGCTGGACAGCACCCGGTATTCCGTCAACGTGGAGGACGGCGGCAAGAACGTACTCCTGACTGTCGAAAACAGCAAGGACGCGGGCCTCAAGATCTTCAAGTACGACGCGAACACGGACGAGCCCCTGTCCGGTGCGGTGTTCACCGTGACAAACATTGGCACCGGCTGGAGCACGGACGTGACGACGGGCGATACGGGTCTTGCCGTTCTCTCCAATCTGGAACCGGGTGACTACCGAATTGAGGAAAAAACGCCCCCGGCCGGCTATCTGCCCGCCGAAAACCCGGTGCAGACCATCAAGCTGGAAGCAGACACCGTTGGACAGGTGGTCTACAAGAACGAGCCGATTAACGGCACCGTAAAAATTATTAAGACGGCGGAAAACGACGGCGACCCCCTTGCGGGCGTCACCTTTGAAATTCGCCGCCGTGATGGCGCGGAGCAGTGGAGCGTGACCACGGACGAGGACGGCGTTGCGGAGATTGAGCTGCCCGCCGACTGGTACACCATCACCGAAACTGATGCGCCGAAGAATGTGCAGATCGATCCGACTCCCCATTCTATCGAACTGAAACCCGGTGAAACTTACGAACTGCGCCTGACTAATATTTTGAAAAAGCAGCTCGTCATAGAAAAACGGGACAGTAAGACGAATGAACTTGTTCCCGGCATGATCTTCCGCATGGAATCGCCGGAAGGCGACCTGTACGGCGACGGCAACTGCGGCCGCGGCGAGGGCATTTATCAGACGGACGAAAACGGACGCATCGAATTCGACAACATGGAAACCGGCGCCACGTGGAAGATCACCGAGATCGAAGCGCCGGCCGGCTATGTGCTGAACCCGACGCCGCAGACCGTGAAAATTGTCAACGACGTGACTACCGTTACCATCCGCAACGATCAGAAGCCGGGCCTGCGCCTGACAAAGATTGACGCGGACACCCGCAAGCCGGTTATGGGCGCGAAGTTCACCTTCACCATCCCCGGCACGACCACCACCTACACCCGTGTGACGGACAACAACGGCGTCATCTTCCTGGAAGACCTGGACGTCACCTCCATCGTCATTCAGGAGATTGAACCGGCCCCCGGCTACATCGCCAACGATACGCCCATGACGGTGCAGCTCGTTCCCAACGAGCGCGTGGACGTTGTGTTCGAAAACACCTCCAAACCGGGGCTGCGCCTGATCAAGATCGACCAGGACGGCAATCCGGTGGAGGGCGTTGTCATCAAGGTGAGCCACGCGGACGGCACTGTAGTAGGCGAATATACCACTGATGAAACCGGTATCATCTATATCGGCAATCTCGCGGCCGGAACCTACGACGTGCAGGAAATCTCCGCGCCCCCGCAGTACGTCATCGACAGTACGGTTCACAAGGTAACGCTGGAGCCGGGCAAAATCGGGGAAATCACCCTGCGCAACCACATCAAGCCGACGCTGCGCATTGTCAAGATCGACAGCGTGACGAAAGGCCCCATCGAGGGCGTAACCTTTGAGGTGCGCGTCACCGACGGCCAGAAGATCGGCGATTACACCACGGACGAAAACGGTGAGATTTTCATTGCCAATCTCTCCGCAGGTACGAATTACACCATTCGCGAAACAAAGACTCTGCCGGGTTATATCCTGGACGAAACGCCGAAGCAGGTAACGCTGAAGGAAAACGAGGTTACGACGGTCCAGTTTGAGAATAAGGCGAAGTCGCCGGTCTACATCCTCAAGCTGGACAGCGAGACGGGCGAAGGCGTCCCCGGCGTGACGTTCCGCGTCACCATGGCGGACGGCTCCCTGGTGGACGAGGTAACCACCGACACCGCGGGCCGCGCCACGCTAACCAATGTGCCAGCCGGTTCTATCACCGTGACCGAGATCCGCGTCCCTGACGGCTATGTGCTGGACAGCACGCCGCAGACCAAGCTGGTTGACGGCGAGAACCCCGTTACCTTTACCTTCTACAACAAGCCGTTTGGCAATTTGCTTATCAAGAAGCTGAACGCAGAAACGCAGAATCCCCTCTCCGGCGCAATGTTCAAGGTCACCACCGCCGACGGTACGCTCGTTGGCGGCCGCTACACCAGCGGCGCGGACGGCACGGTGCTTGTCTCCGGCCTTGACCCGAACCAGACCTATATCGTGACGGAGACCAGAGCGCCTGCCGGATTTGAAATCTCCGAAAGCTCAAAGACCATCACAGTCAAGCCCGGCGAGACGGTGGAACTGGTGTTCGAGGACAAGCGCATCGAAGAATTTACCATTCGTAAGGCCGGCAGCGACGGCAAGCCGATCGGCGGCGTTACTTTTGTTGTTTCCACGCTGGCGGGTGCAGAGGTAGCCAGAGTGACCACCGGTGCGGACGGCCTGGCCGTGCTGACCGGTATCCAGCCGGGCAGCTACAAGGTGCAGGAAATTTCCGTGCCGGACGGTGTGATTCTCGACCCGACGCCCCAGACGGTGGAGGTTGTGGCCGGGAAACCCACCACGCTGACCTTCGTCAACGACTATGAAGGCGGTCTGAAAATTGTCAAGACGGTGGAGCAGACCGGCGAGCCGCTTGAAGGCGTGACCTTCCGCATTGAAAAACCGGACGGCGGGTTGATTGGCGAATATACAACGGATGAGCAGGGACAGATTTTTGTGTCTCTCGAACCGCAGACGGTCGTCGTACGGGAAATCTCCGCACCGGATGGCTACTCCGTCGATTCCACGCCTCGGACCGTGGAAATTAAAGCAAACGATGTGACTACAATCACCTATAAGAATGAACGCCTCAACGGCATCCGCATCCGCAAGGTGGATGCCGATACGGGCAGGGGCATCTACGGTGTGCGGATCATGATCACCGATGAAAACAACGACGTAGTCGGTGTGTACACGACGGATCATCAGGGGTATATCGAAATCGACAGGGAGCTGCCGGACGGCATCTATTATCTCGAAGAGATCGAGGCCGCACCGGGGTATGACCTCGACAAGGTCGTGAAGCGCATCCGGATTGAAAACGGGAAAACGAAGGTCATTGTGTGGGAGAATGTCCGCGAGAAAGGTCAAATCCAGATTCTGAAAACCTCAGCGGACGCGAACCTCATCACGGGCCAGCCCGCCGGGAGCCGGCTGGAGGGCGCAGTGTTTGAGATCGCCCGCGCGGATACGGATCTGGTGGTCGGGTACATGGTGAGCGACTACCGCGGCGTGGCGGCGTCCGAGCCGCTTCCGCTGGGCCGTTATGTGGTACGGGAGGTCACGCCGCCGGCATTTTACCAACTGAATCCGCAAACATTTACGGTAGAACTGAAAGTGCAGAACGACATTGTCCGGGTGGAAGTGCAGAATGCCAGCGCGCAGATTTCGACCAGCGTGAAGAAATCCGGCAATACCGTCGTCGTTCCCGGCCAGCAGATGCGGTATGACTTCTCCGACATCTGCAACTTGTCCAATGTGCCTCTGGAGAACTTCTACTGGCACGACGAACTGCCCGGCTCCGTGCGGCTGAATGTGATTCACACCGGCACCTGGTCGCAGCCGGGACTTTCCTACAGTGTCACCTACCGCACCAACAAAAATTCGTCCTACCGCACGCTTGCTTCCGGGCTGTTGTCCACACAGTCGTATGATCTGGACTGCACCCCTTCAAAGCTGGGGCTGGCGGCAGACGAATATGTTACCGACTTCCGCTTCGAGTTCGGCACGGTGCAGCCCGGCTTCCGGGAACAGGACAAGCCGATGATCCTGGTCACGGTAAATCAGGGATTGTTGAACGGGCATCGCTTTGCCAACCGCACCGACGTAGGAGGACAGTACGGCGGCAAGTGGTTCACCAGCAGCTTCACCTGGGTGACGGAGGTTTCCGCGCCCACACCGGTGCTGGAATATCCGAAAACCGGGTATTAAGCAGCAGGCTGAGCCTGCACGCAGGACGCGCCGCCCGGCCAAAACAGAAACCAGAGAACGGTAACGGCGCGTAACAATACAAGAATTGCATCAACGGGGAGGGGCCGCAGGGCTTCTCCCTGTTTTTATTTTTTGGGGGGATGGATTGAAGAACCGCCTGATTGATCTTTTCGCAAAAAAACAGGGAGTCCATGCAGAACGGCTGCGGACCGATCCGGGCTTGAAATGGGAGACCCTCGGAGCCCTTTTCCGCTTTCCGGAAAAGAAAAAATATTCCCTAAAAGAATGGGAGGAAGCCGTGTCCTTCCTGCTCGGCTGTGAAATCCATTTTACATCGTATGAAGAGATCGGGAAAAGCTTGAAACCCTTTTCCCTGAGATTGAGGTGACAACATGAATCAGTTTTATACCGCAGAATCCGTGACCGAAGGCCATCCCGACAAGCTGTGCGACGTCATCGCGGACAGCGTGCTGGACGACTGCCTGTCCCACGATCCCTTTTCCCGCGTCGCCTGCGAAGTGATGGCCACGCGCGGGCAGATTATCGCGGCCGGGGAGATCACCAGCCGGCACAAACCGGACATTCCGAAACTTGTGCGGCGTGTTTTAACGGAGGTTGGCTATGACCCCGGGAGCTATGAAATCCAATGTTTCTTCCATGGACAAAGCCCGGATATTGCGGACGGCGTAAACCATCCGCTGGAGGAACGGCAGGACCATACGGTTTCCCATTCGCTTGGCGCGGGGGATCAGGGCGTGATGGTAGGCTATGCCTGCAATGAAACGCGGCAGCTGCTTCCCCTTCCCGTCGTACTGGCCCGGCGGCTGACAAACTGCCTGACCGCAGTTCGGAAATCCGGCCTTCTTCCCGCCCTTCAGCCCGATGGGAAAGCCCAGGTCACGGTGGAATACGACGAAAACGGGAACCCTGCACGGCTGGATACGGTGGTCCTCTCCGCCCAGCACGACCCGGATATCCCGCAGGACGAGCTGTTCTGGCAGCTCACCGATAAAGTCCTGTTCCCGGCTCTCAAACTTCTGCCGCCGGACGAGGACACGAAATTCCTGCTCAACCCTGCCGGGCGGTTTGTGCTGGGCGGCCCGGACGCCGATACCGGATTGACCGGGCGCAAGCTGGCGGCGGACAGCTACGGCGTGTTTGCACCGCACGGCGGCGGGGCGCTCTCCGGGAAAGATCCCACGAAGGCAGACCGCTCCGGCGCATACCTGGCGCGGTATCTTGCGAAGAATCTCGTGGCGGCGGGGCTGTGTACCCGGTGCCAGGTCACGCTGGCGTATGCCATTGGGAAGGCGGAGCCCGTCATGCTCTCGGTGGATACCTTCGGCACGGGAACCGCCTGTGCCGACGATGCGCTCTCGGATGTATTGAGGCATCTGTTCGACTTGACCCCGTCCGGGATCATTTCCCGGTTCCGCCTGCTGCAGTTCCAGTATGCAAAGACAGCGCGGCAGGGCCCTTTCGGCAACCCATCGTATCCCTGGGAGCGCACGGATCAGGCCAGTAGATTGCGGGACGCAATCCTGTGAATCATCGGATTTCAGGCAAGGGGGGATCCCCATGTGAATTTAACTTTTTGAATAGAGGTGCATTTTTAAATGGCCGTATTCCGCGTAGAAAAAACAAAGAATTATACCGTCATGTCAAACCATCACCTGCGGGATAAGTCCCTGTCGCTGAAAGCGAAGGGGCTTCTATCCCTCATGCTCTCCCTGCCGGAGGATTGGGACTACACCACAAAAGGCCTCGCCAAAATTTGCAGGGACGGCGTGGACAGTATCCGTTCCGCGGTGCAGGAGTTGGAGCAGCGCGGATATGTGAGCCGCCGGCGCATCCGCAACGGGAAGGGCCAGTTGGGCGATATTGAGTACACCATCCGGGAGAAACCGGAAAAGCCGCAGGAGCCTCCGACACCCGGCCCGGACAAACCGAAATCAGAAAAACAGAATTCTGAAAATTCCGATTCGGAATATTCTTGCTCAGGAGAACCAGAACTGGAAAATCTCCATCAGGATATTTTCAATTTGAAACGGGCCGATCCTGGGCAGGAAAAACCTGGACGGGAAAATCTTGTCCAGGCTTTTCCCACACAATTAAATATACAGGAAATAAAGAAAGAAAAAGTAAATACGGAGCAAATATCGCTTCGCTTCTTTCCAGGAGAAGCAAAGCCGAAGGAACCGAAGCGAAGGGTAACGGCGCAGCAGATGGAGGAATACCGGGAATACATCCGGGAGAACATCGGCTATGATTCGCTTTTGGAAGATTTACCCGGTGACCGGGAGCGCGTGGACGAACTGGTGGAACTGCTCACAGAGACGGTCTGTTCGCAAAGAGAGTACATCCGCATCGGCGGCAATGATCTCCCCACGGAAGCGGTGCGCTCCCGCCTGCTGACGCTGGACGGGGAACATATCCGTTTTGTGCTCGACTGCCTCGAACGGAACACCACCCACATCCGCAACATCCGCCAGTACCTGCTCACCACGCTCTACAACGCGCCCACTACCATCGACAACTACTACACCGCCCTTGTCAGCCACGATCTGTCCGGCAGATCTGCATGACGGGGGCTTTTTCGAGAAAGGAAGATGTTCAATCGACGAAATGACGATAAAAATTTACTCCCCGCTGGCCGGGGAGTTTTTCGAAAAAGAAATGGATGAGGACGGCTGGGTGAATACCGCAGAGGAACCGCTTTCGTTTTCGGGCGGCGATTTGGCACAGTACCGGGAGGATATCGAGGAAGCGATGGAAGCGTACGGCAGGGAAAATCTGATGGATTCTTTCGATGCGGAACGGAATCCCGGTGTGAAGGAGAAGGTAGCCAGCGCTGTCCCGTCTGTGGAAATCCGGGGACGGGAGCTTTGGGGATGCACGGAGATCAGGCTGAGCGCGTCTCTGACGGATGCGGAGAGAAAAGATTTGCAGGAGTACCTGATTGGCCAGTACGCGGACGGCTGGGGCGAGGGCTTTGAACAAAGGGAAATCGAGGTGGACGGCGGTACCCTCTATATCCACTTTTGGGACCCGGATCATTTCGCGTTTGAACTGGATCCGGTAGGAACACAGGAAATTTCCCCACCGGCACAGCGCCCGAAGATGCGGCTGCAAGGGCAGGACGGCAATATTTTCGCTATTCTCGGCCGGGCTGCGCGGCTGCTGCGGGAAAACAGGCAGCCGGCACAGGCCAAAGAAATGACGGATCGCGTCTGCCGTTCTGGAAGTTACGAGAAGGCCCTGCACATTATCAGCGAGTATGTGGAAACCGAACTGACGCCGCATTTGGGAAAAGAAGCGGGAAAGTCCCCGCGCAAAAAACGCGCCGACCCGGAGCGATGAAGAAGGAGGAATGCTACTGCACATCGAATTGCCTGAGAATGTGACCATCGAGCACAGCGGTGGGGACGGCTGGACGATCCTGCATGGGGATGCGCTGGGAATCCTTCCCCATTTTCGCCCCGGAAGCTTTGACGCACTCATTACCGACCCACCTTATGCCTCCGGCGGATGGACCCAAACCGAGAAAAACCGCACGACGAATCAGAAATACAGCAGTATGCGCAGCGAAAAGGCGCTGCCGGATTTCATTGGAGACCAGAAGGACCAGCGCAGCTGGACGCGCTGGATGGCCGAGTGGCTGTTTGAAGCGTGGAAAGCCTGCAAGGACGGCGCGCCCGTCTGCCTGTTCATCGATTGGCGGCAGCTGCCGTGCATCACCGACGCGCTGCAATGGGCCGGATGGATCTGGCGCGGCGTCGTGGTGTGGGACAAGCTGACCTGCCGTCCGCAGAAGGGCCGGTTCCGGCAGCAGAGCGAGTTTGTCGTGTGGGGCAGCAAGGGATCAATGCCGGTAAACCGCCCGGTTGGCTGCCTGCCGGGTGTGTTCCATTACGCAAACCCACAGAACCGCACCCATGTCACAGAAAAGCCCCTGCCGCTCATGCGGGATCTCGTGAAGATCTGCGAGCCGAACGGCCGGATTCTGGACCCGTTCTGCGGTTCCGGGACAACCGTCCTCGCCGCCAGGCTGGAAGGTTATGAAGCGGCCGGGATCGAAGCGTCCGATGCTTATTTTAAGCTGGGTTCCGACCGTGTCCGCTTTGCGCTCGACGCACATGAAAAAGCGGGAGAACCTGCCGGATAACCGATGGGCGTCCAACAGGATGTCCCAAACCCAATTGCCACATCCGTAATGCATGAATGGGACGCCCACAGGGACGTCCATACGCTATAAAAATGGACTTCAGAAAGGACTTGATTGATGATGGAAAAAGCGTTTGCCTATATCTGCGCCGCAGATATTTCTTTGCGTCAACTCAGGAATTATTGCCGAAAAGTGTACGAGCTCGGCTACGTCCCGATTTGCCCGAAACTCAGCGATACGCAGTATTTGACGCTGGACAGCGCCGATGAAAAACGGGAATTCCAGAACATTGCACGCCAGAAGCTGGGCCGGTGCCGGATGCTGGTGGTGTGCGGGAACGAAATCTCCGCGCTGATGTCCACCGAGATCGGCATGGCCGAAAAGCGGAACATCATCTGCACCACGCTCGACGGCCTCATCCGCATCAAGGAATCCGGCGGGGATCGGGAACTCTGAATCGTCAGTTTTCAGCCGGTACTTTTTGTCGCAAGCATAGCCTCTGGATATCCAGAGGCGTTCTTGGGGAGCACCCCAAACCCCCAATCAGCCTATTGAGTCAGGAGTGATAAATCTGAACAACGAAAGAAAAAATGAGCAATATCAGGAACAAGCGGTGTTCCACCGCAAAGCCTCTCACGCAGAGGAATTGCAGGGCTCTGCGATGGAAGGACAGATGAAATTCCAGGTGGAACAGGTGGTTGTCCTTTCCGATGGAGATTACCGCCAATTCAAGGAAACCGGATTTCTCGAAGATCAAATTTTCCTGTTCGCAAATGATGACAAAATGTGGTTTGACCCCAATCAATTGTGTTGGCACTGCGTGCTGGTCAAAGGGGAAACCAGCAGGGACGGTATCCTCGTGGAATCGGAGGGGTACTCCTATGCCCGGTATGCCGCCTATGCTCCGGATTGCAGCCGTCTCCGTTTGCGGGACGTCCCGGTGCATTACGAATATCCGGCAAAAGCGCCGGTCAGGAAAAAGATCCGCCAGAAGGACGGAATGGAGCGATGACCGATGCGGAAACGGAATCACGTCATTCCTCTTCATCTGAATAAAAAAGAACTGGAGCATCTGGAAACCCAGGTAAAAACAAGCGGCCTGCCGCGCGAAGAATTTCTGCGTTCCCTCATCATGGGGACGGAGCTGCGTCCCCGGCCATGTGATCACCACGCCGATCTGCTCCGTAAGGTGGCGGGCCTCTGCAACAACGCCAATCAGTTGGCCAAGGTGGCCAACACCTACGGCGAGGCAGATCCGCACAGCGTGGAGGAAATGACGCGCATCGCCCGTGCGGTTTGGAAGGAGGTGAAAGAGAATTGGTAACAAGGCTGAGCCTTGACGCCCATCGCGCCTGGGGCTTGTGCTTTCCAATTTCGTACAGCCCGCGTTTTTGTCTGGAAGGGATCGGAGGGATTTCAGATCGCGTATACCAGCATCATCCCCGTGCACCGCCTGGACAGTGCTGTCAGCTATGTCCTCGACGAAAACAAAACCTCCCGCCGGAAGAACGAAGCGTCCCTGCGCAGGGAAATTGGGAGAGCATTCAACGAAGATAAAACCGAGCAGGATCTATTCCAATCAGCGGTCGGCTGCACCTGTGAAACCGCCTTCGCCGATATGTTCCTGGTCAAACAGATGTGGCATAAGGAGGGCGGCGTGCAGGGGTTCCATCTGGTGCAGAGCTTTGCGCCGGGGGAGCTTTCACCGGAACTCGCCCATCAGATCGGGCTGGAATTTGCCGGAAAACTGCTGAAAGGGTCTTTCCAAGTCGTCATTACGACGCATCTCAATACAAACTGTATTCACAACCATCTGGTGTGGAACTCCGTTTCCTTGAAAGACGGCCGGAAGTACCGCAGCAGCGCGAAAAGCTATAGGACTGAAATACGCCGGATTTCTGATGATCTGTGCCGCCAATACGGGTTGTCGGTCATTCAGACGGAACGTTCGGAATGGACGTCCCTCCCCTACGCCCAGTGGTTGGCGGAACGGGAGGGAAGACCCACCTGGAAAACGGTCATTCAACAGGATTTGGACGAGGCCATGGCTCAGGCGCTCACCTGGAAGCAATTCCTAACCGTATTAAAAAAACGGGGGTATACGTTTTGTTTCGACCGGAAATACCCTACGCTGACTCCGCCGGGGAAAGAACGGCCTGTCCGGTTCAAGACCCTGGGCAGAAATTATACGCCCGAAGCCATCCAGCGCCGAATCCTCTCCCCCAAACCTCTTTGGCGGGCCAAAAGATTCCAAACGCTGAAGTTCCGCATCCGCACAAAGCCTTCGCACAGTGTGCAAAGCCTGCGGGCGCTCTATTTTTCCTATTTGTATCGGGTGGGCGCGCTGAGAAGAAAACCCCGGTATCCCAGCTATGCCGTGCGGGAGGACATCCGAAAGCTGGATGCACGGATTGAGCAGATGGAATTTCTGCTTAATCACAACATCAAAGACCGCGGCCAGCTGGCGGCGGTCAGGAAAAATGCGGAGGATGAAATCAATGCGCTGGTAAAACAGCGGCAGAAGCTGTATCGCTGGGAAGCGAGATCTCCACAGATTACCGTGCTTACCGGGCAGATCAAGAAGCTTCGTCATATGGTGCGGCTGTGCAAAAAGATCGAAATCCATGCGGTTGAAATCGAACAGCGGATGCGGGCAGCGCGGGCAGAAGAACAATCCCGCAGAGAAAAAGAACGGCAGACCAACGAGAAACAATTGGACAGGAAAGCGAGATGATTTTTTGAACAGCATCCCATCCGGAGAACAGATAGAGTTGCTTCGGAAGCGGTATCCACCCGGCACGCGGGTTCGCCTGCAATCTATGGATGATCCACAGGCCCCGCCGCCCGGCACAACGGGGATAATTCAATATATTGATGATCTGGGCCAACTCGGGGTTGCGTGGGACACGGGATCGTCTTTGTCCCTGATTCCCGGCAAGGACAGATTCTCCAAAATCCCCGCGCCGGAAAAACAGAAAAAGCGTTCCGCCGGTTTGGAACGCTGAAGGGAGGAAAATAGTTGAATTACGGAAGCGACCCGGCGGATCAGATAGTCCGCTTTACGCTTGAGGGCACGGAGGTTGCGCTCAAGCTATCCGGGCTGGCGGCAAAGAATTTCGCGCTGTTCGCCTATGCGGTATTAAAAGATCAGAAGAAAACACGCGGGAAAACACGGCTAGTGCGGATGCTCAAAGAACAGCGGCCGCTTAAATTTTTCAAGGTTCCCGAAGAGGCCATCCGGGATTTTGCGCGGGAAGCAAGAAACCACGGCCTGCTCTATGTCCCAATCCGCAACAAGCTCCATGAGAGCGAGATTGAAATCGTCGTGTTTGCCGAGGACGCTGCCAAGGTGCAGCGTGTTCTGGATAATTTGAATCTCGACTTTGTCCGCGCACAGGCTGGGGAAGCCGTTGCAGAACCGGTTCCGGTGCAGGAAACTTCTGCCCCGGCAATCCAAGCCCCGGAGCATGAGAACACTGGGAGCCAGGAGATTTCCGGAAATTTTACGGGTGGCCGGGGACGGGAATCCAGGGAAGCAATGGAAAAGAATCCGTCCGTGCCTTTCTCGAGCAGCAGAAGCAGATGGCCCGGTTTGGAAAATTCTGAGCGCCCCTCCGTCAGAACAGCATTGCAGGAGATCCGCCGGGAGCAGGCGGCGAAGCAGCGGCCAAGAGAGTTGGAGCGCCAGATACCCCTGCCCCGGCAGACAAAAAAGAAGGAAAAATCGCGCGGCTGATTATTTTCCGTTTGTTTTCAAGTGTACGGTAGCTTTCCGGGTGCTGCTGTGATATGGTTGGGGTAGCAAGCAGAAGGGTGGGAGTAAGATGATAAAACAACGGTTGTTCCCCATGACGAATATAGAACAGAATATGCTGGTCAAGGCGCTCTGCGATGTGCGCAGCCAGTCCGGGGAAGCCCTTTCCGAAGTGCAGGAATTAATCAAGAAGGCCGTCCATGCACCGAAAGGGAAGCTGTATCTGAATGACAGCGAATTTCATTGGGCGGCGTTCTCCCTCAACGGGCTGCGCACCGCCTATCTGTCGGCAGGCCGAAGCAGCGGCGGGATTGATAAGGTCCTGTGCAAGCTGATGCGCTCAAAATACAGGCACGTCCCGATGACGATGAAGCGCTGAAACCAGAAAAATGGCATCTTCCCGGAGGCCCATGATGCGGCTTCCGGGAATTTTTTTGGAGGTGATCCATGCCAAAGAAGAAAAATCCGTGGTGGCTGTGGCTGCTGCCGTTACCAATTATTTGGTGGGCAGCGCTGCTTGCCGCCGGAAGCTGGAACACAGGGATGAATCTTGTGGAACTATTGGAAAAACTTGCCACAGTCATGAACAATCCCTTCTCCATTCACTGGACGGAAGCTTCCTTCCGGTGCCTAATCCTGTTTTCCCTGATCTATGCTGCTGTGGCCATTGTCGCTGTTTCCAGCCGGAAAAACTTCCGGCGAGGCGAGGAATACGGCTCCGCGCAGTGGGGCGATGTGTTCCGGATTGTGAAACGGTATCAGGACAAAAAGCATCCAAAACAAAATCTCATCCTGACCCAACATTTCCGGATGGGCCTTGACGGGCATAAGCACAAGCGTAATACCAACGTGCTGGTTATCGGCGGCAGCGGCGCGGGCAAAAGCCGGTCTTATGCGATCCCCAATGTCCTTACCTGCGGGGATTGTTCCATGGTCATCTGCGATGCAAAGTCCGAAATCCTGCGAAAAACGGGCGCAGCTTTGAAAGCAAACGGTTTTGAAGTGCGGGTGTTTGACCTGTTATCTCCGGACACCTCTTTCTGTTACAATCCGCTTGCCTATGTGCGGGACGACAAGGATGTGCTGCGCCTCATTGAGACGCTCATCCAGAGCACGACCCCGCCCGGCGCGCAGAACACCGATCCGTTCTGGACCAAATCCGAAACGGCATTGCTTCAAGCTCTCGTCCTCTACCTCATCCATGAAGCGCCGCCCGAGGAACAGAACTTTTCCATGGTGATGGAGATGCTGGCCGCCGCCGAGGTGCGCGAGGAAGAGGACGTGGACTTTGAATCGCCGCTCGATATCCTGTTCGCAAGGCTCGAAATGCGCGACCCGGAGAGTATCGCGGTTAAGCAGTACCATATCTTTAAGATGGGCGCAGGCAAGACCCTAAAATCGATCCTGATTAGCGCGGGGGTGCGGCTGGCGGCTTTCAACCTGCCGCAGATCGCCCGGTTAACCTGCACCGACGATCTGCAGCTGGAGAATTTAGGAGAAAAGAAGATCGCGCTGTTCTGCTGCATTCCCGACTCGGATAAGTCCCTCAACTATCTGGTCGGTATGATGATCGGCCAGCTCATCCAGACGCTCTATTATATGGCGGATCGGAAATACAAGGGCAGGCTACCGGTGCCCGTCCATCTGCTCATCGATGAAGCGCCGAACATCGCCTTGCCGACGGACAACTTCCTGCCCTGGCTGGCCACCATGCGCAGCCGCAACATCTTTTGCAGCTACATCGCGCAGAATATGGCGCAGATTAAGGCGCTCTTTAAGGAGCAATGGGAATCGCTGGTGGGGTTGTGCGATGAATTTCTTTTTTTGGGCAGCAACGAGAAAGAAACGCACAAATATGTTTCCGAGCTGATGGGCAAGGAGACGCTCTCGACGAACACCTATGGCCGCACGAAAGGCCGCAGCGGCAGCTTCAGCGTCAACGACCAGCAGAGCGGTCGCGAACTGCTCACCCCGGACGAGGTGCGGCTGCTGGACAACCGGAAAGCGATCCTGTTCGTGCGGGGAGAACGCCCCGTGCTGGATGATAAATATGATCTGATGCGCCATCCCAACATCAAGCTTACCGAGGACGGCGGCGCCCCGCCTTACGATTACACGCAGGCCAGGGACGCCGCTGATGACCTTAACTATTCACCGGATCAGTATGAGAACTTTGAACTGCTCGAACCGGAAGAATTGGAACGAAACTGAATGGAGGTATGCTTCTGAATCAATTTTTCAAACGTAAGAAATCCGAACATCCCACGAAGCTGGGCAAAAAGGGGAAGCTGGGCTTTGCGCTCTATGCAGCCCTTGCGGCTGCCGTCTGTTTCCCGCTTGCCGTTTTCGCGGCCAGCGATCCGCTCGGCGCAATCAGCAATTTATCAGATTTTATTTTTGCCTTGATCCGCGCCATCGGCCTCATCCTGTTGGGCTGGGGCGTGGTGCAAGTAGGCCTCTCCTTCCAGAGCCATGACCCCAGCCAGCGGTCGCAGGGCTTTCTCACCCTTGCGGGCGGTCTTGTCGTGACCTTCGCCAAGGAGATCCTTGATCTGATCACCGGCGGCGGAACTCCGTGACCCGGCCGGGAGGGACGCCATGAACTGGGTAATCGACAATCTCAACTCTGCGCTGGGAACCTGGAACGACAAGTTAACCGAAATCTGGGCACTGCTCACCCAGGACCCCGCCACCTTCAAGGGCGGCGGGATCTGGAACGTGATGATAAACATCAACGGAGCGCTCAAGGCTATCGGCTACGGATTGCTCGTCCTGTTCTTCGCGGCCGGAGTGGTGAAAACATGTTCGGGCCTTGCGGAACTGAAAAAACCGGAGCACGCCCTCAAGCTGTTTCTCCGGTTCGTGCTGGCAAAAGCCGCCGTGGGGTACGGCCTCGATCTAATGCTGGCCATCTTCTCGATTGTGCAGGGGATCGTCTCCACCATCATCGGGCAGTCGGGGCTGGCCGGATCAGGCGGCGCATCGCTCCCGCAGGACGTGATCGACAAAATCAATGCCGTAGGCTTTTGGGATTCCATACCGCTTTGGATCGTGACGCTGCTCGGCAGTTTGTTTATTACCGTGCTGTCGTTCGTCATGATCCTGACGGTGTACAGCCGGATGTTCAAACTCTTTATTTTTGCCGCCATCGCGCCGGTTCCACTCTCCACTTTTGCCGGGGAACCCACCAGTAATATCGGGAAAAACTTCCTCCGATCCTACGCCGGCGCATGTCTGGAAGGGGCGGTGATCGCGCTGGCGTGCATCATTTTCAGCGCGATGGCTTCCGCCCCGCCGGCTGTCGATCCGAATGTTTCCGCCGTTACCGCCGTATGGAGTTATGTTGCGGAATTGGCGTTCAACTTGCTGGTTCTCGTCGGTGCGGTCAAGATGAGCGACCGGATTGTGAAAGAACTATTGGGGTTATGAAGGACGGTGATCTTTTATCGAAGTCAAAGTTATCAAGGAAATCCGGGATTATAGGGAATCCATTTTCTTCGGGCTGAATACCCGGCAGTTTTTCTGTTCGCTGCTGGCGGTCGGGACGGCTGTGGGATTATACTTCCTGTTCAGCCCGATGCTGGGGATAGAGGGAACCGGATGGATTTGCATTCTTGGCGCCGCGCCGTTTGCCGCCTGTGGATTTTTCCGGTATCACGGCATGACCGCCGAACAGTTCGCCTGGGCGTGGTTCCAGTCGGAATTCCTTATGCCAAAGAAGCTGGTCTTTCAATCCGACTGCTTCTACTACGAACTGCTCGCATGCGCGCGCAAAAAGCGCAAAAGTAAAATGAAATAAGGGGGCCTGCCTATCATCAAAACGCTTGCAAAAGCAATCAAACTGGAAAAAGAAAAATTCAAAATCCCGCGCTCCGTGCAGGGCGCCATCCCGATCCGCCGTATTTGGGAGGATGGGATTTTCCAGTCTGGGAACCTGTTTTCCAAAACCTTTTCGTTCACCGACATCAATTACAGCATTGCAGGGAAAGAGGACAAAACCGCCATGTTCCTTGATTACGCCGAACTGCTCAACTCGCTCGATTCCGGTTCGAGCGCCAAGATCACGATCCACAACCGCCGCGTGGATCGCAAACGGCTGGAAGAATCCCTGCTGCTTCCGCCCAAAAAGGATGGGTTAGATTCCTTCCGCGAGGAATACAACCGGATGCTCCTCTCCCAGGCCGCAGGCAACGGGAGCAGCCTCGTGCAGGAACGCTACCTGACCGTCAGCGCGGCGAAACGGAGCATCGAGGAAGCCCGCCGGTTCTTCTCCCGCATCGGCTCTGATCTGCTGGCACGATTCTCCCAGCTTTCCTCCTTCGGGCGGGAACTGGACGCTGCCGCGCGGCTGCAAATCCTGCATGATTTCTTCCATGCCGGAAAATCCGCGCCCTTTGTATTTGATCTACAAGATCATATGCGGAAAGGGCATTCCTTCAAGGATTGGTTCTGCCCTGACTCAATGGAGCTTCACAAGGACTGCTTCCAAATTGATGACCGCTGGGGCCGGGTGCTGTATTTGCAGGATTACGCCAACTATATTCGCGATGCGATGATCGCGGAGCTCTGCAATCTGGACCGCAGCCTCATGTTGTCGATTGATATCCTGCCTGTCCCCACCGACGAGGCGGTCAAGGAGATTCAGAACCGTCTGCTGGGCATCCAGACGAACATCGCCAACTGGCAGCGGCGGCAGAATGCGAATCAGAATTTTTCCGCGACGGTGCCGTATGATTTGGAGCAGCAGCAAAAGGAAACCACTGAGGTGCTCGACGATCTCACAACCCGCGACCAGCGGATGATGTTTGGGCTGGTGACGCTTGTTCACATGGCCGATACAAAAAAGCAGCTGGACAGCGATACAGAAACCATCCTCTCTGCCGCAGGAAAGAACCTGTGCCGGATGAGCGTGCTGCGCTGGCAGCAGAAGGACGGGCTGGACACCGCCCTGCCCTACGGCGTGCGGAAGATCCACGCGCTGCGCTCCCTGACCACGGAAAGCGCCGCTGTGCTCATCCCGTTCCGCGCACAGGAAATCCTGCACGAGGGTGGCATTTATTACGGACAAAACGCCGTGTCCAAGAACCGGATTGTAGCCAACCGAAGGAAACTGCTCAACGGCAACAGCTTCCGGCTGGGTGTGTCGGGTTCCGGAAAAAGCTTTTCCGCGAAAGAGGAAATCGTCAGCATCGCGCTTTCCACGGAGGATGATATTTTAATTTTGGATCCGGAATCGGAATTTACATTCTTGACCGAAGCGTTGGGCGGCGAGGTGATCCACATTTCGGCTACGTCGGATACCCACGTCAACGCGATGGATATGGACAAATCGTATGGCGATGCGCGGAACCCGCTCATTGAAAAATCCCAGTTCCTCCTTTCGCTGTTCGAGCAGCTGGTGGGCGCGGGGAACATCAGCGCAAAGGAAAAATCTATTCTCGACCGCTGTACAAGTGAAGTCTATCGGACCTATCTGTCCAACCATTGCCTGGGCGAAGTTCCCACCTTAAAAGATCTGTACAACACTTTGTTGCAGCAGCCCGAACCGGAAGCCCAAGGGCTGGCGCTCTCCTCCGAGCTGTTCATCACCGGCAGCTTGAACACCTTTGCGCAGCCGACCAATGTGGACACGAAAGCCCGCATCATCGACTACGACATCCGCGAACTCGGCGAGCAGCTGCTCCCCATCGGGATGCTGGTGACGCTGGACGCCATCTTTAACCGGGTGATTCAGAACTGGAAGAAGGGAAAAACGACATGGATCTTCGCAGATGAGATCTATCTGCTGTTCAAATACCAGTACAGCGCGGAATTTTTCTACAAGCTGTGGAAGCGGATTCGCAAATACAGAGGTTTGATTACAGGGTTAACACAGAACATCGAGGAACTCCTGCGCTCTGACACCGCCCGTCTCATGCTGGCGAACAGCGAATTCCTTGTCCTGCTCAACCAGTCGGCCACCGACCGGGATGAACTCGCCAAGCTGCTGCATATCTCGGAAACGCAGCTTTCCTACATTACAAACGTCCCTGCCGGCTGCGGCCTCATCCGTTGTGCCGGAAATATCGTGCCGTTTGAAAACAGCTTCCCGAAAAACACCAAATTATACAAATTGATGACCACGAAGCCGGACGAGGCTCTGCGGGAGGGCAGCTGATGCGGGACATCAGGCAGAAACCGGAGGACCGGGAGCCGAAAACGCTCAAACGCGCGAGCAGAATCCCCAAAACCTTCCTGCGGGATATTGCGGAAAAATCCAGAGCAAAAACGGTGGAGGAAATGCGATCCGCGCCCTTTGACAGCCGGCAGGAGGAATCCTCCAACACCCCGGCCAACCATGCCGGGGAACAGATGGTTTCCACTGGGAAGAATATTGTGCAAAAGGGTGCGGATCTGGCGTTCCGCGGCGGGAAAAACTTGGCGCGTAAGATGCGGGAACGGGCGGTTTACCGTGTCAAACAGCGGACGCAGGGGATCCGGAGGAATACCGGGAAAGACCAAAATATCCGGGAAAATTCATTCTCTGCGCATTCGCCGGAGACACATTCTTCCCCTTCTGAGCCGGGCGCGGGAAATCCCCGTGCTGCGCAGACCAGGATGCGGGCATCCCGGCAGTCGTTTTCGCGCACGGGGAAGGACGCGCCCCACTTTTCCGCACAACAAACGACGGTACTACCTCATGTAACCAATCCATCAAGCCACTCGAAGGGCAGGGACTCCCCGCCCTTCGGCTGCTTTTCTGCTGAAAGAAAGCTTCCCCGCTGCCCGGATGTAAAACGGCAGGGGTTCCCTATCCGGGAGAAGCCGAAATGGGGAGTCCAAACGGTACGGCTCACTGTCAGGCAATCGGAAAAGAAGATCCGCACGGCGCAGAAAACCGTGCAGAAAGCGCGGCAGGCGCAGAAAGCCGCCGCCCGCTCCGCCAAACGGGCACAGCAAGCAGCGCGGGCTTCCGTCCGAGCAGCGAAAACGGCGATTCGGGCCATCGTGACGGCGGGGAAAGCGGCCGTAGCCGCGGTTCGGACGCTCGCAGCCGCCCTCATCGCCGGGGGCTGGGTGGCGGTGGTTGTAGTCCTAGTCATTTGCATCGTCGGGGCAATCATCGGTTCCGTGTACGGCATTTTCGCGGATGATTCTCTAACCGCCGGACAGGGAATCCCGGTACGGCAGGCGGTGGCCACGTTGGATGGAGAATTCCAGGATCGGATTGATTCCCTTTCCCAATCCATTTCCCATGACCGGTGGAACATCACCTCGAAAGACGGTTCCGCTTCGGTGCAGTGGGAGGACGTCCTCTCGGTCTTTTCCGCGCGAATTTCCGGGGACTTATCTCAAACGCCAATTACCACATTGACGGACGCGCAACTTGCCGATCTCCGAACGCTCATGTGGGAGATGACAGAAATCGCCCCCGATACGCACACGGAAACGCATACCGAAACGGTCACGGGGATCGATGAAAACGGCAATGAAAAGACACATATGGAAACGGTGCGGGAAAAAATCCTGACCCTTGAAATCTCACACAAAACGCCGCAGGAGATGGCAACGGCCTATGCGTTCAGCGACAGGCAGAATAGCTATCTTGCCCTGCTGACCTCGTCCGATACCGATCCGCTTTGGGAGCAGCTTCTTGGATCACATTCCACCGGGGCCGGAGAAATCATCTCACCGGATACCACATGGGAAGGGACGGGGATTTTCCAGTGGCCGCTGCCGGAAAGCTTCACTATCACCTCTTACTTCGGCAACCGGAAAGACCCGTTCACCGGACAGCCCTCCTACCATGACGGGACAGACATTGCGGCTCCGGCCGGGACGCCGATCCTTGCTGCCGCGGCCGGGACGGTGGAGATTGCGAACGGCACGGATGCCTGGGGCGGCGGGTATGGGTACTACGTCAAAATCCGCCACAATGATTCGCTTGAGACGCTCTATGCGCATTGCTCGTCCCTTTGCGTTTCGGCGGGACAGAAAGTGAAGCAGGGCGAGGTGATTGCCTACGTGGGTACGACCGGCAATTCCACCGGGAACCATCTGCACTTTGAAGTGCGGGTGGACGGACAGAAAACAGACGCGCTGGCGTATTTTGAAAAAACCGGCTAGGTATTTGCCAGAAAATGGGGAATTATATGGACTCTGGCGGCGCGCTGCATCTCCGTCTGCTACAATAGAAGGAAAACAAAGGGGTTTTACACATGCAGACGGCGAGGGTGCTGAAAGGCTTTGAGCAATATCTCATCCGGGAGGAACGCGGGAAAGCGACTATTCAGAAATATGTGCGGGACGCAGGGGAATTCCTGAGCTGGCTGGAAACGCGGGAACTCACCAAGGAGCAGGCGGTGGCCTGGAAGAAGCAGCTGGCCGGACAGCACATGTCCCCCATGACGGTCAACGGCAAGCTGGCGGCCATCAATCGCCTGTTCCTTTTTCTGGGTAAACCCGATTGCCGGGTGAAATACCTGAAGCTCCAGCGAAAGCTGTTCCGCAACACGGAACGGGAACTCACGCGGGAAGAGTTTGCCCGTCTGGTCGAAACAGCCCGTTCCACCGGCCGGGAGCGGCTTGCGCTGTTGATGGAAAGTATCTGTGCCACGGGAATCCGTGTCTCCGAGGTAAAATATCTCACCGTAGAAGCGGCGCAGGCAGGTTGTGTGGAGATTTCTCTCAAGGGCAAGATCCGCACAATCCTTATCCCCGGAAAACTGAGCAGGAAACTGCTGAAATATGCCAGAAAGCAAAAAACCGTTTCCGGCGAGATTTTTCTCACCAGAAACGGAAACGGCCTGACCCGTCACCAGATTTGGGCGGAGATGAAGGCGCTGTGCGCTGCGGCGCATGTCGCGCCTTCGAAGGTATTTCCCCACAACCTGCGACACCTGTTTGCCCGCACATTCTATAAGGTGTACCGCGATGTGGTCAAGCTGGCGAGCATTCTGGGCCACTCCAGCCTTGAAACGACGCGGATCTATCTCCTGGCCACCGGCGCGGAATACCGGAAGCAGATGAGCCGGTTGGGGCTGATCTCTTAACCTTTGATTAAGAACAGAATCAATATTCAGTCCAAAATGGAAGAGAAATACCGGGTTTCCCTCCTTTTATCTTCTTCATTTTAGCATAATGGGAAGAGTATGACAAGGCGTTTCGCACCATTTTGCATGGGAAAACAAGCCAATCTGATAATTTTTTCCGATTGGCTTGTTTCACGCGCCCGCCGCCTCCTAAGCGCTTGTTTAGGAGGGCTTTTTTCCCTTTTCTCGCCTTTTTCACGCTACTCTTTTCGGATTTTATGGACGCCATATTGATTTTGTAGTATACGCAGGCAAGGAGGGACTGCCGTGGAACAGCAGAAAATGAAGATCGAGACGGCCGCTTCCTGGCAGCCGGAGCTGGTGCTGACGCCGGAGCTCATCGACAGCTTCATTGCCCATCTGAAAGAAAAGAACTACATCCAGGGCACGGTGAACCGCTATGAACAGGATCTGCGGCAGTTTTACGCAGATCTGCCGGAGGACAAATGCGTCCACCGGGACACCCTGTCCAGGTACCGGGAAAAGCTGCTGGCCAACGGCTATGCGCCCCGGACGGTGAACCTGCGCATCTCGGTGGCCAACAGCCTGTTCCGCTACCTGGGACTGAAAGAGTACCAGCTGGACAACCAGCTGCGCCCGAAAAATGAAAACCTGCCGGAAATCAGCCGGACGGAGTATCTGCGCCTGCTGCGTACCGCCCGCGCGCTGGGACGGGAAAGCGAATATCTTCTCATTAAGTTGTTCGCATCCACGGGTATTACCATTCAGGAAGTGCCCAAGGTCACGGTGGAAGCGGTAGAGGCTGGGCGCATCGAAACGTTGGTCAGCAACAATAAACAGATTGTGCGCCTGCCACATTGCCTGCAGGCGGAACTGCTCGGCTACGCCGCCCGCAGCGGAATTTACCATGGGCCTGTTTTTCTTTCCCGAGGTGGGAAGGCAATGAGCCGCATGAATATCACGCAGAAGATTCACCGGCTCTGCGCCGTGTCAGGCGTGCCGGAGGAAAAGGGAAATCCCCGCTGCCTGAAAAAGCTTTACCAGACTACCCGCGCGGCCATTGAAGCAAATTTCAATCTGCTCGTCGAACAAGCCATGGAGCGCCAGTTGGAGGTGGAGCAGGCGGAAGTGGGCTGGGAGGAAGGCGCAGAGCACGCGCTGCATCCTGCCCGCACGAAACTACGGCTGCGGAGGGGAAGCCGGACAAAACCGGCCGCGCTTTCTTCGGGGCGCGAGCAGTTCTAACATCTGCGGTTCCGCCTGCATGTGGCAGGCAAAGGGGAGGAATGGGACATGAAAGGGATTATTTTAGCGGGTGGAAGCGGAACAAGGCTGTACCCGCTCACGCTGGTGACATCAAAACAGCTGCTGCCGGTGTACGACAAACCGATGATTTACTACCCGCTTTCTACGTTGATGCTGGCGGGCATCCGGGAGATCCTCATCATCTCCACGCCGCAGGATCTGCCGAATTTCGAACGGCTGCTGGGGGATGGAAGCCCGTTTGGCCTGTCGCTTTCCTATCAGGTGCAGCCTTCGCCGGACGGCCTGGCCCAAGCGTTTGTGCTGGGGGAAGAATTTGCCGGAAATGATCGCTGCGCCATGATCCTCGGCGACAACATCTTCTACGGCGCCGGGCTGACAGAGCAGCTTCGCAAGGCGGTGGCGCAGGAAGAAGGCGCGACTGTTTTCGGCTACTATGTGGATGACCCGGAGCGCTTCGGCGTGGTGGAGTTGGGCCCGGATGGGAAAGTGGTTTCCATTGAGGAAAAGCCGGCGCACCCCAAATCCAACTATGCAGTGACGGGCCTGTATTTTTATGACCGCCGTGTCTGTGAATGGGCAAAAAAGCTGAAGCCTTCCCCGCGCGGGGAATTGGAGATTACCGACCTAAACCGCTTGTATCTGGAGGACGGTTCCCTCCATGTGATCACGCTGGGGCGGGGATACGCTTGGCTGGACACAGGTACCGTGGATTCCCTGGCGGAAGCTTCCGAGTTTGTCCGCGTGGTGGAGTCCCGTGAAGGGATCCAGATTTCTGCGCCGGAGGAAATTGCCTACCGCAACGGGTGGATCAGCAAAGAAGAGCTCTGCCGTGCAGCGGCGCGATACGGAAAATCCCTTTACGGCAAGCATTTGCGGCAGGTGGCGGAAGGCCGCATCATCTATTGAGGCAGGAGGAAACGGCGATGAACTTTATTCCCACCAAGCTGGACGGCGTGTGGATTGTGGAGCCGAAGGTGTTCGGCGACCACCGGGGTTTTTTCATGGAAAGCTGGTCGAAACGGGCGTTTGAGGAAGCGGGCCTGCATTACGACTTTGTGCAGGACAACCATTCTTCCTCCATGGTAAAAGGGACGCTGCGCGGCATCCATTTTCAAAAGGGGGACAAGGCGCAAGCCAAGCTCGTGCGCTGCGTAAAAGGCGCCGTGCTCGATGTGGCCGTGGATCTCCGTCCCAGCAGCCCGACCTACAAACAGTGGGTGGGCGTAGAACTTTCTGCGGAGAACAAGCGCCAGCTGCTCATCCCGCGCGGCTTCGGTCACGGCTTCGTGACATTGACGGACGATGTGGAATTCCTGTATAAGGCTGACAACTTTTATGCGCCGGAAGCGGACGGCGGCATTCGCTGGAACGATCCGGAGCTGGCCGTCGAGTGGGGCGTGGAAAATCCCATTCTGTCGAAAAAGGACAGCGAATCCCCGTTCCTAAAAGACGCCGTCACCGGCTTTGAGGGGTGGTAACCATGAAACTTTTCGTCACCGGCGGGGCCGGGTTTATCGGCAGCAATTTTATCTTTTATCTTTTGGAAAAGCATCCGGAGGATGCCGTCCTCTGCGTGGATGCGTTGACATATGCGGGGAACCTGGAAACGCTTGCTCCTGTGATGCAAAATCCCCGTTTTCGTTTTGTAAAAGCCGACATTGCGGACCGGGCGGCCATGTATGCGCTGTTCGAATCCGAAAAACCGGACGTTGTCGTAAATTTTGCGGCGGAGAGCCATGTGGATCGTTCTATTGAAAACCCGTCCATCTTCCTGCAAACAAACGTGATGGGAACGCAGGTCCTGCTGGATGCCTGCCGGAAGTATGGCATCCAGAGATATCACCAGGTTTCCACCGACGAGGTATACGGCGATCTGCCGCTGGATCGCCTGGATCTGTTTTTCACGGAGCAGACGCCGCTGCACGCGTCCAGCCCGTATTCTGCGTCGAAGGCGTCGGCGGATTTGCTCTGCAACGCGTATTTCCGCACCTATGGCCTGCCGGTCACCATCAGCCGGTGTTCAAACAACTATGGCCCCTATCAGTTCCCGGAAAAATTGATCCCCCTGATGATTGCCAACGCGCTGGCGGACAAGCCCCTGCCCGTGTACGGGGAGGGGCTGAATGTGCGTGACTGGTTATATGTGGAAGACCACTGCACGGCCATCGATTTGATCCTGCGCAAGGGGAAACCCGGCCAGGTGTACAACATCGGCGGCCACAATGAACGGCGCAACATCGATATTGTGAAGACCATCCTCGCCATTCTCGGCAAGCCGGAAAGCCTCATCACGCATGTGGCAGACCGCAAAGGCCACGACCAGCGGTACGCCATCGATCCGGCGTTTATCCACCGGGAACTTGGCTGGCTGCCGCAGACCGGGTTTGAGGACGGCATCCGCAAGACGGTGCAGTGGTACCTGGATAACAAACCCTGGTGGGAGAATATCGTGAACGGGGAGTATCAAACCTACTATGAGCGGATGTATGGGAACCGGTAAACCGCTGATTGCCATCCTGATGGCCGTCTATGAGCCGCGGATGGACTGGCTGCAGGAACAGCTGGAATCGCTGAATGCGCAAACCTATCCCAACCTGCGGCTTTATATCCGGGATGATTGTTCCCCGACCGTACCATTTGAAGAAATCCGGGCGCTGGCGGAAACGTGCATCACAAAATTCCCGTTTACCATCGCCCGCAATGCGGAAAACCTGGGCTCTAATAAAACCTTCGAGCGGTTGACGGAAGAGGTGGAGGGTGATCTGTTCGCCTATTGCGACCAGGACGATGTCTGGCTGCCGGAAAAGCTGGAAATTCTTCAAGAAGAAATGGAACGCACCGGCGCCCTACTGGTGTGCTCCGATATGGTTGTGATCGACGGTGAAGGGCATGTGGTGGCGGACAGCATCACAAAAGTGAGACGGCATCACCGGTTCCGATCCGGCAGCGGATTGGCGAAAGACCTGCTGTTCTCAAATTTTGTAACAGGCTGTACCATGCTGATCTCTGCAGCGGAATCAAAAGCCGCCGTTCCGTTTTGCCCCTATATGGTTCACGACCACTATTTGGCACTGTGGTGCGCAGAACACGGCTCAGTTCTCAGTGTGGATAAGCTGCTCATACGTTACCGCATTCATAGAGCCAACCAGACCCATGTGCTAGCCGGTGTGAGGGATAAGAAAAGTTATGGTGAGGTCAGAATCCGAATGGCGGAGAACAGATTTCTCTGGCTAAAACAGCACTTTCCTTGTACCCCAGAGACAAAGATGGCAATTAACCGTGGGCTAATATGGATTCAGGCGCGTTGGGCAAACTGGACTCATCAGGGTGGTGTAAAAATATTGTGGAAGTACCGAAATATTAACAAGATCGTGTCCCTTGCAGAACTTTGTTTAAAATACATGCCAAACAGCTTGTTTATGTTGGCCATATATTTGGCAAGAAACAATAAGGTGTAATGATGAAAATTCTAGTTACAGGCGCAACAGGGCAGTTGGGATATGAAGTTTGTCATATCTTACAAGAACGCGGTGTGAAATATCAAGGTGTTAATTCAACCCATTTTGATATTGTGGATGTTGTTGCAGTGGATGCCTATATCAGAGAATATCAACCGGATGCAGTGATTCACTGCGCTGCATATACCGCTGTTGACAGCGCTGAAAGCAACTGCGAACGGTGTTTTGCGGTGAATGAGAAAGGCACTCGAAATATTGCACAGGCCTGTCGAGCGGTAGATGCCAAAATGCTGTACGTCTCGACAGATTATATTTTTTCCGGTGTGGGCACTAAACCTTATGAAGTGGATGACAAGGCAGAACCGCAGAATGTCTATGGAGCCAGTAAACTTGCTGGTGAACTTGCTGTGCAAGAGACCTTGACAAAGTACTTTATTGTCCGGACTTCTTGGCTATTTGGCCGCGGGAATAATTTTATTGTGAATATTTTGCAGAGTGCCCGGAAGAAAAAAATGCTCTCAGTGGTTACGGATCAAATAGGTTCGCCCACTTACGCGGTGGATTTGGCAAAGCTACTCTGCGACATGGTAGAGAGTGAGCAGTACGGGATCTATCACGCGACAAATGAGGGTAGTTGCAGCCGGTATGAGCTTGCGCAGGAGGTGGTGCGACAAGCGTGGATGGATGTACAGGTTCGGCCATGCATCACAAAGGAATACAGTTTGCCCGCTGCACGTCCCCTCAACTCTCGCTTGAGCAGGGAAAGTTTGGATATAGCGGGATTTGCGCGCCTGCCTGATTGGCGAGACGCACTGTGGCGCTTTTTGCGCTGTGATCATCCCCCTCAAAAAATCCTGGTGACTGGCGGGAACGGATATATCGGAAAACATGTGGTAAAGTTACTGCTGGACGCCGGGTATCCCGTTATGGTGGCGGTCTCCCATCCGGAAGGGACCGATCCCCGTGCGATCATCTGCTCGGAACCTATCTTTTCTGGTGCAGACGACATTTACCGTAGAGTGGGAAGCCCTGATGTGTGTATTCATCTAGCCTGGAAGGATGGTTTTTCCCACAACTCTCCGGTTCATATGGAGAACCTCTCAAAACATATCGTGTTTTGCCGGCATATGATGCAGGGTGGGCTGCCCATCCTGTCATGCATGGGCACCATGCATGAAGTAGGGTATTGGGAAGGTGCCATCAGGGAGAATACCCCCTGCGCGCCGCAGACCCAGTATGGAATCGCCAAGAATGCCATGCGGCAGAGCCTGTTACTTTCAGCTAGGGAAACCACGTGCGTGTTGCATTGGCTGAGATTATATTATATCGTCAGTGACGATGTGAACGGGCAGAACATTTTTTCCAAAATTTTAAAAGCCGCTGAAAAGGGACAGGCATTCTTTCCATTTACCAGTGGAAAGAATCTGTACGATTTTATTGAAATTGATGAGCTCGCCCGCCTGATCGTAATGGCCAGCCTCCAGACAGAGATCTCTGGTGTGACGAATGTGTGCACGGGAAAACCGGAATCGCTGGCTTCGTGTGTGGAGCGGTTTATCCAGTCTCACCATCTCTCTATCAAACTGGAATATGGGAAGTATCCAGATCGGCCGTACGACAGTCCGGGGGAATGGGGTGACAGCACAAAGATCCGAAAGATCCAGGAAAATCATGAGAGAATGGCACAACGAGGGACCACCTTAAAGCAGAGAATGTCAGAAGAGAGGAATTATAGTGCGGGATTTAGAGCAGATCAAGAATCAGACAGTGCTGGTGGTAGGTGATATGATGGTGGATAAATATATCCTTGGAACTGTGAGCCGCATATCTCCTGAGGCGCCTGTCCCTGTGCTACATCAGCAGGAAGTCCAAAGAAAACTGGGTGGCGCTGGCAATGTGGTTGTGAATCTGGTGAGCCTAGGAGCTAAAGTCAGAGTTATTGGACGTGTGGGGGATGATGCGGAGGGCATGTTTTTCCGCCAGAATCTCAGCGATCTCAATGTGGATAATCGGTATATTTTCATAGAAGGCAGCACCATCACTAAGACAAGGGTATCTGCCAGCAACCAGCAGTTCATTCGAATTGACGAAGAGACTGTGACGATGCCGTCAAAAGATGTGATGGAGCGCATCACATCGGAGATGAACACTATTTTAAGCGGAATTACCGTGGTGATACTTTCCGACTATGCAAAGGGATTTTTAACGGAAGATCTGACACAGAGGATCATCACCGCGGCAAAGAAGCGGGGGATCATTGTGCTGGTAGATCCGAAGGGGACACATGTGGACAAGTACCGGGGCGCAACGGCCGTCACCCCCAACAACAAAGAGTTCATGGATATGACGGGGCTGGCCGAACTCCCTGGGGAAGCGGAGATCGAGACGGCGGGCCTGCGGCTGTGCACGCAGGCGGATCTGGATTACGTCATTTTTACACGCTCGGAGAAGGGTATCTCGGTGATTGACAAGGAGAGGAAGAAAAAAACCGACTACCCTGCACTGAAAAAAGAGGTCATCGATGTGACTGGCGCAGGAGACACGGTTGTCTCCATCATCGCCCTTACGCTGGGGGCGGGCTTCTCCATGAACGATTGCATCACAATCGCCAACCATGCTGCCTCTATTGTAATCTCCCGATTTGGGGCGTCCCAGGTTACGGTAGAGGAACTGAAAACGGCTCTGGGTATACCCCTACAGACAGGATATGATCGGCAAGCGGTTTTGTCGCAGATTGCCGATCAAAAGCGGCAGGGAAAGAAGATCGTATTTACTAACGGATGTTTTGACCTGGTTCATGCCGGACATATCAGCAGTTTTCGGCAAGCTAGGTCATTTGGCGATATTTTGGTGGTTGGAGTGAATTCGGATGAGTCTGTTCGAAGAATGAAAGGCAAGACCCGCCCGATCGTGGCTCTGAATCACCGTGTTGCATTGCTAATGGCCTTAGAATGTGTGGATTATGTCATTCCCTTTGAGGAGGACACTCCACAGAACCTGATCGAACAGATCCGGCCCGACGTGCTGGTGAAGGGGAAGGACTGGGAAGGCAAGAAAATCGCAGGTGACGAATTCGTACGGTCCTATGGCGGGAGCGTACGCTTTGTGGCATTGGAGCAGGGACTGTCCACCACTGCGCTTATTGAACGCATCAAGAAGACGATAAAATAAAGGCGGGCACATGAAGGTGATCAAAACAATCAAAAAAGTGTTGGGTCATAAGGAGCTAAGGTGGTTTTGGCGGTATGCCGTTATGGCAAATCTACATATCGGACGCTATGCCAGCAAAAAAATCATATTGGTCCGGCTGGATATGATCGGCGACTGCACCATGTTCAGCAGCGCGGCAAAAGCGATTTGCGACTATTATAAGGACCGGGAAGTGACGGTTGTGTGTCTCTCCACAACAAAACCGGTTTTTGAGCGGATGAGCTGTTTTACTGAAATCATTCCGGTGGATTTCAAGCCCACCGCCATTGAGTATCCCAAACTCAAATCCCTGATTCGCCAGCTGCGCTCCACCGAGTATGACTTGTTGCTGCAGCCCCAGGCGTCAAAACTACCCATTGCGGATATCATCGATGCGGCAATCAAATGTAACCGTCGGATTGCGCTGGAGACCAAGGTGGGAAACAGCAGCGCCAGATGGATCAGCATGGTCAATTTTCTGTATGATGAGTTTATTCCCTTACCCAAGGGGAACGTAAGTGAGTTTGACTACTACGGGGCGTTTGTCCGAGGGCTGGGATGTCCGGATTATAAGACCACATGCCCCAGTTTGCCCTATCATGAGCAACATTTCATCGAGGGCAATTACTATGTCCTCTACCCCGCCGGATCGTTCAGACAGAAGTTTTGGCCGTTGGACCGGGTGGCCCAGCTAGCGGACCATATCTATCAGAAGACGGGTTTTATCGCGGTGATCCTGGGGGCGCCCCACGAAAAGTGGGTGGCCGAGGAGATTAAGGCCAAGCTTCATCCCCTGACGGCCATGTCTACCATTAATCTAATGGGGAGGACCACCATTGAAGACGTGATTGACATCATTGGAAACGCCCAGTTTGTCATCTCCAACGACACCAGCGGTGTTCATATCGCCTGCGCCACCAAAACACCGTCCGTGGTGGTTGTGGGTGGCTGGCATTTCAGACGTTTTCTGCCATACCACATTGAGAATCCTGCCTCAGACGATTGCCTGCCTGTTTCCGCCTATACCGAAATGCCTTGCTATTACTGCGACTGGGACTGGAATACGATCGGAAAGAGGAATCCGGAATGCTTGCGCCGTATGCAGTGTGAGGAGCCTTGTATGTGTATCGACGCGGTACGCTATGAGCAGGTGTGTGAACTGGTGGATGAGATGATTGAAAGGGCGCGGCTATGTTAGAGAGAGGAAATACGCTGCATTTCATCAATCGCGTGGACGGGAACAACTGTGGGGATATGATGACCTGCCCTCTTTTGTATTATTATGATTATTTTAAACAGTACCGCATTAAGCGCCACGATATACGCTTTATCGACTATGAGAGCATTTTCAGTTTGGATGTGGTGATCCTGGGCGGAGGCGGATTGCTGGACTACGCCGAGTCAATAAATCGCGCCATTAACAGGGTGCTGGATACTGGCGCGGCGGTGATCGCCTGGGCTCCGGGATTCAACACCCACCGTCAGTACTGCGACAGGGTGAAGACGCAGATCCGCTTTGAGAGTTTCGTCGCCCTTGGTGTAAGGGATGATCAGAATTCCCTCCAGTTACCCTATTTGCCCGACGTCAGTTGCAAACTAGAGGGCCTGCGGAGATCCTACACGGTACGCAGAGAGATCGGGATCGCCGCACACAAGGACTATCCCATTGAGGGATTCCCCTTTGATATCATCACCAACGATCACAGTATAGATGAGATCCTCCAGTTTATCGGTGAATCAGAGACCATCATCTCCAACAGTTTCCATATGATTTATTGGGCGATCCTGATGGGAAAGAAGACAGTGTGCGCGACGCCGTTCAGTTCTAAATTTTTTTCCTATCGATATAAACCGGAATATTACTTCGGTCCCCCGCAGGATGTGTCAGAGTATATCAAAAAGGCACAGCGCTACCATGTACTGGAGGAATGCGTGAGGATGAACGACGCCTTTTTCCAGCAGGTCAGGGATATCATCGAAAGCAGGCTCGTACCCGATCGAAACCGGTTTGAATGTTATGATTGGGCTACCCAGGAGGCCTTTTTAAGGGAAGCGTGCAGAGAGTTTAAGTTGCAAGAGGGGGATATGCTAATCGCACAATTGTTTGTGGATGATGGCTCGGGCTTTCGCGAGGAGAATAAGCTCATCTCTATTAACAATGTGTACGGGGACGATATACACACCATTCGATATGATCTCTCCGGTTTTTCCAATCTCCGGAGACTGCGCTTTGATCCACTCGAGGCATATTTCTGCGAAGTAGAAATGCTCAGTTTAGAGTCTGACAAAGGTCCGTTGGCCTATTCGGCAAAAGCAGCAGTAAATGTAGACGGTTGGGATCGCTTTCTGACAACCGATCCGCAATACTATATTAATGTGTCGTCTCAGGAACAGTCAGTGACGGTTGTCTTCCGCCTCAGACTCCTAAGCCACAGTGAGGCGGAAGACAACCTGTATGGATTTTTGGACCGACAGAATCGGATAATAGAGACGTTTACAGGACGGCTTCAGGAAAAAGAGGCGGATCTGCGGGGTCAAATGGAGATTGTCCGGGAGCAGAATGGGAAAATAGAGCGGACAACCGCCCGGATTCAGGAACAGAATGAACAACTCATCCAATATGCCGGGTATATTCAAGAGCAGAGGGAAGAAATAGAGCGGAAATCCCGGAAACTACAGCAGCAAGATAAGAAACTGAAGGCGCGAGCGGAAAGAATTCAGGCCCAAGATACACAGATCAAGAGGCAGGTTGAATGCATGGAACAACAGAGTCGCCAGCTCACACAGATGGAGAAACATATCGCCAGACAGACCTTTGAAGCAGAACAGCTGTCCCTGCAGTTACAGACCCTCTACAACTCCACCTGCTGGAGAATTACAGCGCCCATACGTAAAATCGGCGATTTTATTAAGCATTTACTGAAAGGAATCAGCAAAAATGAGACTGACTGACCAGCCAAAACGTGCATGTATCTACTTTATCTACGACCGGGACGGGATTGTAGACCGCTATGTGATTCATCAACTGGAGGAGCTGCGAGAAAATGTGGCATTTCTTCACTGTGTGATTAATGGAAAGCTGACTCCGGAGGGGCAAAGCGCCTTGAAGCGTGTGGCTAATGAGGTGTATGTTCGTGAGAATAAAGGAAACGATATCGGGGCGTATAAAGCTGCCATAAAATACATCGGATGGGAGAAACTTTCGTCCTTTGATGAACTTGTTATCATGAACAACACATGTTTTGGACCGGTTTATCCATTTAAAGAGTGTTTTGACTGGGCCAAAAGCCAGGATATTGATTTTTGGGGGCTCACTGGAGACACCAAAACGGACTGGCTGGGGAGAAAGAACTACCTGCACTACAATGGATCGTTGGTGCATATGCAATCCTACTTCCTCGTTTTGCGAAAGCCCTTGCTGGGCAGTAACCTGCTGGTAAAATTCTTCGATGAGATTCCAGAGGATACCAGCTATGTACTTTCTGGGTGTTACTATGAATATGCTTTTCCCGGCTATTTTGAGGAGCGTGGATACCGGGGCAGCCTTTACTGCAGCGACATGAATGATATGGATTACCCTCTGTTGCACAATCCGGTTTCGTTGCTGCGGAACTACCGGATGCCGCTTTTTAAAAAACGCAGTTTTTTCCACCACTATACCGATGTTTTGAATCATTCCGCAGGAGAGGCCACGGCCAGACTGGTTCGTTTTTTACAGGAGGAGACCAATTATGATATGGATCTGGTGTGGGAATCCATTCTTCGAACCTGCAGCCTTTCCGATGTGGTGCGCTGCGCGCAGTTGAATCGTGTGCTTCCCAGCCACCAATTGACGGATAAGAAGCCGGCCGGACATAGCCGAGTGGGTTTGGTTTATCACGCTTATTATGAGGATCTATTTGATGAAAGTGTCTCCTACATCATGAATTTTCCGGCTTTCACTGGAGTGCTGATCACCACGGATACACAGGAGAAAAAAGCGGCATTGGAGACCAAACTCCGTTCCACCGGCCGCAAAGGAGAGGTTATCGTCATTGAGAACCGGGGACGCGATGTGTCCAGCCTGCTGGTGGGTGCAGCGGAATTTGTAAGGCAGTATGACCTGATCTGCTTTGTCCATGAGAAGAAAACCCCGCAGATCAAACCTTATACGGTAGGCCGATCTTGGGCGTATAAGTTGCATGAAAACACATGCGGAACCAGAGAATTTGTCCAAAATGTGATTGCGATGTTTGAGCGTGAGAAGCGGTTGGGAATCGCTTTTCCCTCAGCCCCCAACCACAGCTACTACGCGTATAGCATCGGAAACGGTTGGAGTGGAAACTTTGAAAACACACGCAAGCTTCTGACAGATTTTCATGTCCGGGTGGCTATCAATGAACACACCCTCTGTGTGGCTCCACTGGGCACCTGTTTTTGGTTTCGAACAAAGGCTTTAGAAAAGCTGTTTGTAGGATACGATGGAGATGGATGGAAATACTCTGATTTTCCCCGGGAGCCAAATCGCTATGATCAGACTGTCCTCCACGCAATTGAACGTTCTTATGCTTATTTTGCACAGGATGCAGGTTATTATCCGGTATACCTTTACAGCGATCAATTTGCTGAAATTGAACTAACTACGCTGGAGTTCAATCAGTCTGGTGCAACTGAGATGCGGGCGTGGATGAATACCCTTGCAATGAACTCCCTCGCCACCGATTCCGGCAAAAATTCGGCACAGCTGACATCAGGAGAGATTGTGCAGCGCTATGACCGAAGTATCAATTATGGGGTTAAGCAAAGCATGATTCATCTGGCGTATGCGCTGCGTTGCAAGTATCCCAAAATGTGGAAGATCATACTTCCTCTCAGGCGAATTGTACAAATTGTGTTGGGGGTTAAAACCAAGTAAGCGAATGGGATACTGGAAACAAATTTGGCAGCGTATAAAAGAATGGTGAGTGAATATGAAAAAGAAAGAAAAAACGTCAACACAAATACGACAAGAGTTATTTGTTCGCTTTCCCCAGCTTGTATGTTGTCGCGCATCATTTGATGAGGCGTTTCGTACCTTGCTTGACTGCTACCGTAAGGGCGGAAAGCTATTGGTTGCGGGAAACGGAGGCAGTGCGGCAGACTCAGAGCATATTGTGGGCGAGCTGATGAAATCGTTCTTGTTCCATCGGAAGATATCGGATGAGATTGAGAGCAATCTTGTTGAATATTTTGGTGAGGGAGGAGCGCAGTTGGCAGGAAAACTGGAAGGGGCTCTGCCTGCCATTCCGATGACCTCTATGCCAGCATTAACAAGCGCATTTGCTAATGATGTGGATGCCGCGGTCTCTTTTGCCCAGATGCTGTTTGGATATGGCTGCGCAGGGGATGTCTTTCTTGGAATTTCTCTGTGGGAAATTCATAAAAACCTTGGGAACCGCATGAAACCGGGGGTTCCGGCCCATGG
>CAKNKY010000004.1 GCA_930987725.1 uncultured Anaeromassilibacillus sp.
TCTGATGCCGTCTGATTTCAAGCAAAAGTTGTAGAAAAGTTGTAGTTGTAAGCCCCTTTTACTACATCTTGTGCCGTCCTATTTCATCAGACACTATATATTGTGGAATTTTAGTCTAATGGCTTCATCGCGGAGAAAAGAGGCAGGTTACGCCTGCCCGATTTTCTCCTGCAGGAATTTCACAATGTCATCGTAGTATTCCTGGCCCTCGAAGAAGCCGTGGCCCTGGCCGGGCACGGTGATGAGCCTCGCGTCATAGCCCGCGTCCTCCAGCAGCTTTTCAAAGCGCACGGACTGATCGTAGTCCACGAGCATGTCCGCGTCGCCGTGCATGAGCAGGAAGGCAGCGGTGCCGCCCGGCTTCACATAGGAGACGGGGCTGATGCGGCGCACGGCCTCCGGGTTCTCAGAGGGCTTGCAGCCGAGCAGCTTCGCCACGGAGCTGTCGTCTGCGCTGTCCTTCCCGGCGAGGGAGAGCGTGAAGTCGGCGGGGCAGTACCACAGCACGGCGGCCTGCACGGGGGCGTCCGCCCTGTTGTTGTAGTTGAGCGCCGCCATGGCCGCAATGTGTGCGCCGGCCGATTCGCCCCACACGGCGATGTGGTTCGGATCAATGCCGAAGCGGTCAGCGTTTTCGCGCAGGTAAGCGATCGCCATCTGGCAGTCGTCCACGCAGGCGGGGAAGGGGGCGTTCTGGGCCAGGCGGTACTCAATGCAGGCAATAAAGAAGCCTGCCTGCGCGAGATCCGCCACGCAGCGCTCCGGCCGGTAGGTGGTCGTCAGGTACTCGTCCGTCCAGCCGCCGCCGTGAATCCACACGACGACCGGCCGGTTTGTGAGGCCGTCCTTGTAGATGCACTCCATGTACTGGCGGGGGTGATCCTTGCCGTACTGCACGCGCGGCAGGTAATGCAGCCCTTCTCCCACGAAGTCAACGCGGGGCAGGCTGCACAGCGGATCATAGGGCGAGGGTTCTCTCTTTTGTTCCATGCTTTACAACTCCTTTTTCCTGAACGGTTCTATCAAAAAAGGGCTTTTGCCCTGTTCAGGCTTTGTCCGCCGCGGGCGATTCCCGATCGGCGCCGCAGATCTCGCGGAAAGAGGGCTTGAGCGCGCGGTAGACGTCGTTGCCGCCGTCATAACCGAAGCGCGACATCAGCGCCTTGTTGACCTCCTGCAGGCCGTTGGGGTAGGATTCCCGCACAATGCTGATGAGATCGCGCACGTCCTCCTGGCTCCGCAGGGATTCCGGCATTTTTCCCTGCACTTCACCTGCCAGCGCCGCCTCACGGTCCTGCGCGGCGTCCGTCTGTTCCTTGGGCTGTGATTTGCTGCGGCGTGCCGGCTTCCGGCGCGTCCGGGCGGTTTCCGGTTCCGCAGGCTGTGTGGCCTTTGCCTGCTGCACTTTGGTTTCCGGTTCGGCAGTTTCCGGCGCTGCTTTCAGAGCCTGTTTTTCCGGCTTTGCGGCCTTGAGCGCGGCCGCCTTCCGCTCGGGCGCTGCTTCGGCGCCGCGTTTTCCGGCTGCCTGTCTGGTCCTGCGGACCGGTTTTTCCTCCTGGCCGGAAGCCGGGGCAGCCGTCTTCTGCGCCGGTGCCTCCTGCAGACGGGCCGGAGCGGGCAAGGTGTCCGCGGCCGCGATCTCCGGCAGGCGGGCGGGGGCGTCTGCCTCCCGGGCGCGCAGCTCAATCACTTCGTGCACGGCGCAGCGGGCAATGTCCACCCCTTTTTCCTTCCAGAACTGGATGAGCGGGTCGTAGCCCGTGTCCTTCGATAGAATGACATACTGTGTCTTTGTGGAGGAGCGCAGCAGATAACCCAGATAGCTGGAAAGCTGGAAATCAAGCCCGTTGCGCCCCGTGTTGCAGGGGATCAGCTCCATCTGGCTGAGGTGGTTCATGATCTGCTGCAGATCCCGGTAAGGAATGCCGGGAGAATTCACCGTGTAAAAGAGCAGAATCTCGTCGTTTCTGCCCATGAGCGGCAGCACCTCCGTCCAGGCACTGCCGATGTTTTCCGTGTCAATCAAATATCTTATTTTTCTTGGCATGGCCATTTTCTCCTTTCTCTTCCTCCCGCATGGCGGGAGGCGGCCCGTCTCTTTCAGCCTGTCTGTCCAAACCGTTCATATCAAGACCGCGCCGGCAACGCTCCGCCGCGCGGAAAAAGATCGCAACATTTGATCTTTTCTCATTATACTACGTTCCCGCCCGGAAAGGAAGAGGGGGAGGGAGCCTCCCTCCGCGCATTTGGGAAGGATCGGCGATCCGATTCCCTGGCAGGGGTAGATTTTTGGTCATTATTTTGCTATACTTATTTTATTCCGGAGAAAAACAAGCGCAGCAAGGGGGTGCGGATATGATCACATTGAACGGAATCGGAGCCAGCCCCGGCACGGCGGAGGGCATGCTTCTCTGCTTCCGGCGGCGCGTGTTCGCGGGCCCGCCCCGGCCGGTGGGCACGGTCGAGCAGGAAAAGGAGCGCTTTCACACGGCTCTCCGCCAGGCAGACATTCAGCTCCAGCAGCTCTGCCGGGATACGGCTGCCGATGCGGACGAGGCGTGCGCACAGGTGTTCGAAATACACCGCATGATGCTTCAGGATCAGGATTATCTCCAGTCCGTGGAGGAGCTCATTGAGCAGAAGGGAAAAGGCGTGGAATATGCCGTGGAGGAAACCTCCCGCATTTTTTCGAACGCCTTTCTCACCATGGAGTCGGCCACGATGCAGGCCCGCTCCGCCGATATTCAGGATGTTTCCTCCCGCCTGCTGCGGATTCTGCGCGGCGAGGAGGAAAAGCCGCTGAGCCTGCCCTTCCCCGTGATTCTCGCGGCGGACGACCTGCGCCCCAGCGAGACGGTGCAGCTCGACAAAAAGAAGCTGCTCGCCATCGTCACGTCGGAGGGCTCGCGCAACTCGCACACGGCCATTCTGGCGCGCACCATGGGCATTCCCGCCATCGTGCGGCTGGGGGACGTGTTCACCGCCGCCATGAACGGCAAGCGCGCCGCGGTGGACGGCAGCGCAGGCACGTTGTGGATCGATCCCACGGACGCGATCTATGAGATCATCCGGGCCAAGAGCTCGGATCTCGATGCGCGCCGCCAGCAGCTGCAGCAATACAAGGGCCTGCCCTCCGTGACGAAGGACGGCGTGAGCGTGCGCCTGATGGCGAACGTCGGCTCCGTGGAGGACTGCGAGGCCGCCATGGAGAACGATGCGGAGGGCGTGGGCCTGTTCCGCACGGAGTTCCAGTATCTGGGCGCTTCCGCTTACCCCGGCGAGGAGGAGCTGTTCCGCTGCTATCGCGCCGCCGTGGAGACGATGAAGGGCCGCCCCGTCACGTTCCGCACGCTGGACATCGGCGCGGACAAGCAGGCGCCCTATCTCTCCCTTCCGGAGGAGGCGAACCCCGCCATGGGCATCCGCGCCGTGCGGCTCTATCTGGCGAGGCGCGATCTCATGCGCACACAGCTGCGTGCGCTCTACCGTGCCTCTGTCTACGGGCAGATGGCGATCATGATCCCCATGATCGATTCCGTGTGGGAGCTGCAGGAGGTGCGCGTCGCCGCGCGCCTCGCCTGCCGGGAGCTTGGGGCGGAGGGCATCCCCTTCAACCCGGATGTGCCGATCGGCACCATGATTGAAACGCCGGCCGCCGCCCTCATCAGCGATGAGCTGGCCAAAACGGCCGATTTCTTCAGCATCGGCACGAACGATCTCACGCAGTACACACTCGCGGCGGATCGCCAGAACGGCGCCGTCAGCCCGTTCTACGACGCGCGCCACTCGGCCGTGCTCCGCCTCATCCGCATGGCGGCGGAAAACGCGAAGGCCGCCGGCATCCCGGTGAGCGTGTGCGGCGATCTGGCGACCGATCTCACCATGACGGACTTCTTCCTCTCCTGCGGCGTCACGACGCTTTCCGTGCCGCCGAAGATGGTGCTGCCGCTCAGGGAACGGGTGCGCTCCCTCGTGATCGGCCGGCAGGAGGGACCGCTGCCGCCTCCGGGTGAAAGCAGGGAAGGAGGGGTCTGATCCGTGGAGAACCAGTTTATCCTTTTTTGGAACAAGGCGGGCGCATGGCTGCTCGGCTTTCTGCCGCGGCTTGTCGTCGCCGCCGTGATTTTCGGTGTGGGCTGGTGGCTTTCCTCCGTGGCGGTCAATCTCGTGCGCAAGGCCATCACCCGCGCGCGGGGGGATGCCGGCGTCACCACGTTCCTCGCCTCACTGCTCAACATTCTGCTCAAGGCGATCATCGCCATCATGGCGATCGCCCAGCTCGGCATCGACGTCACGTCCCTCATTGCCGCTCTCGGCACGGCGGGCGTGGCCGTGGTGCTGGCCATGAAGGACAGCATGAGCAATGTGGCGAGCGGCGCGCAGATTGTGCTCACGGCACCCTTCCATGTGGGGGATTATCTCTCCGTTCCCTCTGAAGAGGCCGAGGGCACGGTGGAGCGCATCGAAATGATGTTCACCACGTTGCGCACCTTCGACAACAAGGAGATTGTCATCCCCAATTCCCGGCTCATGCAGAGCACCATCATCAATTTTACGGCGATGAAAACGCGCCGCCTTGATCTCACGTATTCCGTGTCCTACAGCGCGGATCTGCTCGCGGTGAAAGCGCTGCTCATGCGTTTGTGTGAGGAGGAGCCCCGGATTCAAAAGGACCCGGCCCCGCTCGTGGCCGTGGGGGAGCACGGGGCGAGCGCCGTGTCCATCGTGGTGCGCGTGTGGTGTGAAATCGGGGATTACTGGGACGTATACTACGCCATGCAGGAGCGTGTCAAGCTTGCTTTTGACGAGGCGGGCATTCAGATTCCCTTCCCGCAGCTCGACGTCCATTTCCCGGAAGGAAACGGCGGCCCGGGCGCGCTGAAATGAAAGGAGAAACAGAGCATGAACATGGAAACGATCAACAGACACTGGAAGTTCCATTATGGCGACGTGCCGCCCGCTTTCCAGAAGGATTTCCCGGATGCGGACTGGCAGACGGTGAGCGTGCCGCACGACTGGTCCGTGACGATGCCGTTTGACCGGAATTGCTCGAGCGGCACGGGCTACCTGCCCGGCGGCACAGCATGGTACCGCAAGCATTTCACGCTGCCCGCGCAGGCGGAAGGCGGACGCGTCCGCCTCGTGTTCGACGGCATCTACAAGAATGCCCGGATCTGGGTGAACAGCTATTACCTTGGCATGTGGCCGTACGGCTACTCTGAGATCTGCCTTGATATCACCGATTTCGCCTGCTTCGGCGAGACGGAAAACGTCGTGTCCGTGCGCGTGGAGCGCGAGGATCTGGCCGATTCCCGCTGGTTCACCGGCTGCGGCATTTACCGCAAGGTCACGGTGGAGACGGCGCCGTCCGTCTGCTTCGCGCACCACGGCGTGTTCTTTGCCACCCGCAGCGTGTCGGACGGCGCGGCGGAGGTTGTTGTTTCCGCCGAGGTGGAAAACCACACCGGTGAGAGTGTGACCGTGCCGGTGCATCATGAGCTGATCGGCCCGGACGGCGCTTCGGCCCTTTCTCTCGAGGGCGCGGCCGAGCTGGCCCCCGGCGAGACGAAGACGGTGGTGCTTTCCGGCTCTGTTTCCAACCCCGCGCTGTGGAGCGACAAAACGCCTGTGCTGTACCGCCTTGTCTCCACTGCGGCGGATGACCGGCAGGAGACGGCCGTCGGCGTGCGCAGCTTCCGCTTTGACCCCGACGAGGGCTTCTTCTGCAACGGCGAAAACAAGAAGCTCAAGGGCGTGTGCGTCCACCACGACGCCGGCACGCTGGGCGCGGCCGTGTACCGCAAGACGTGGGCGCGCCGCCTGCGCAAGTTCAAGGACATGGGCTGCAACGCCATCCGCATGAGCCACAATCCCATGATGCCGGAGCTCTATGATCTCTGCGACGAGATGGGCTTTTACGTGATCGACGAGGCGTTCGACGAGTGGGAGGGCTGCAAGAACAAGTGGTCCACCGGCCACAACGTCTATCCCCCGAAGCATTACGGCTATTCCGAGTATTTCCCCCAATGGCATGAGCATGACCTCAAGACGATGATCCGCCGCGACCGCAACCACCCCTGCGTCATGATGTGGAGCATCGGCAATGAGATCGACTACCCGAACGATCCCTACTGCCATCCGAGCTTCACCACCATGACGGGCAACAACGATGCGAACAAGCCCGCCCAGGAGCGCATGTACAACCCCGCGAAGCCGAACATGGAGCGGCTCACAAAACTGGCCGCCATGCTGGCGGACGAGGCCCGCGAGGAGGACGCGACGCGCCCGATCACGGCGGCCGTCGCCTTCCCGGAGCTCTCCACCTATCTGGGCTACATCGACTGCATGGATGTGGTTGGCTATAACTACAAGGAAGAGTTCTATGAGCGCGATCACGCCCGCTTCCCGCAGAAGCCGTTCTTCGGCAGCGAAAACAGCTACACGCTCGAGGCCTGGAAGGCAGTGCGCGACAGCAAAAACATCTTTGGCCAGTTTATCTGGACGGGCGCCGACTTCTTCGGCGAAACGGTCGTCTGGCCGATGCACGGTTCCTCTGCCGGCCACATCACCACGGCCGGCTTCGAGAAACCACAGTTTTATTTCCGCCGCGGCCTCTGGGCCGAGGGCGAAACGGCCGGCCTTGTGACGGCCCGCGCTCCCGCAAAGGAAAAGGAGCAGTATGAATTCTTCAGAAGCTGGAACTATGTGCCGGGTGAACCCGTCGAGATCCGCTGCTATTCGAGCGCCGGTGCGCCGCGCGTCACGCTCAACGGCCGCGAGCTGCCCATGGAGGACTGCACCTCCGATCTCGGCGCCTACCGCTGCGAAATCCCGTTTGAAGCGGGAGAACTGCGCGCCGTCGTGGGCAGGGCGGAGGACGTGCTCTGCACGACAGGCGCTCCCGTGGCGCTCCGCCTCACGGTGGTGGACGATCTCTGCGCCGGCGGCGACGTCTGCCAGGTGGAAGTGGAGGTCGTGGACGGCGAAGGCCGCCTCGTGCCGGATGCCGGCGACCGCCTCCACATTGTCGTGGAGGGCGCGGCCGAGCTGATCGCGGCGGACAACGGCGATCTCTATGATCCCACCGATTGCCAGTCGCCCGTGCGCCGTGCGCACCAGGGCCGGATGCTTCTCACCATCCGCAGCCTGGACGAGCCCGGCGCCGCCACGGTGACGGTTTCCGCCGAAAGCCTGCGCCCGCAGGCCGTCACCATCGAAGTGAAATAAGCGCCGCTCCGCCCCTTGGGCGCGGCGGCGCAGAAAAAGAGGAGCTCTCCGCCCGGCGCGGGGAGCTCCTCTTCGTTTGTTTGAAAGAGCATTTGCTTTTTGCCGGCGGCATCTCACAGCGTGAGCTGGCGCACGCTTTTGCCCTCCTGAATGGAGGTGGAAAGCGTCAGGGTGAGCGGCGTGCGGTTCTCGCCCGAAAGCTGATCCAGCATGAGCCGCGCCGCCTGCAGCCCGATCTCCTCGAGCGGCTGGCTCACGATGGTGAGCGGCGGGTTTGCCACGCGCGAGAGATCGAGGTTGTCGAAGCCGATGATTGAGAGCTCCTCCGGGATGCGCACGCCGCGTTCGTTCAGCGCAATCAGCGCGCCGAGCGTCATCTCGTAGTTTGTCACAAACACGGCCGTCATGTCTTTGTTTTCTTCCAGCAGGCGGCAGATCTGCCGGTATCCGCCCTGCACGGTGTAGTCGCTGTAGGCGATGAGATTTTCGCACGGCGCCACGCCGTATTCCTCGAGCGCTTCCCGGTAGCCCTTGAGGCGCAGCTGCGAGGTGAAGATGTCCGTCGGCCCCACGATGATGCCGATCTGCCTGTGTCCTGCCTCGAGCAGGCGGCGCGCGGCAGTGCGGGCAGCGCCCTCGTTGTCGCTCAGCACGCAGCTCACCCGGCCTGCGAGCAGGGGCAGCGGGCGGTCGAGCAGGAGCACCGGCAGCTCCTTTTCCAGCGCCGGTTCCAGGTGGGCGCCGGCGCCGATCGGCATGTTGATCAGTCCGTCCACCCGCTTTTCCAGGAGGAAGCGCACGGCGCGGCACTCGCGCTCCGGGTCGGAGCGGCAGTCGCACACCATCACGCTGTAGCCCTTCTCCTGCAGCACGCCCTCCATCACGGAAATGATCTGCGTGATGAACAGGTTGCTCAGCTCCGGGATGACAACGCCCACGGTGCGGCTCCTGTTCGATTTGAGTCCGCGCGCGTACTCGTTCACATGGTAATCCAGCTTGCGGATGGCCTGCTCAATCGCCTGGCGGTTTTTTTCACGCAGCGAGCCGCCGTTGAGATACTTCGAGATCGTTGCGAGGCTGAGCCCCGTTTCCCGCGCAATGTCCTTGATGGTGGATGCCATGCGGTTTCCTCCCTTTCAAAAAATAAAACGTTTTACATATTCCTTAGCATAGCACAACGCGGGCTTTCTGTCAACGCGAAAGGGGACGGCGCGGCGCTCTGTGAAAAAAGCAGGGGGCAGACAAACCTTTTTTCTCGTTTCCCATGCGGCAAACGGGCCGCGTATTTTTCCCGCGGCGGCTCTTGACAAGCCGTGGGGAATATGATACTTTTTATAAAGTGAAACGTTTACTTTTTATCTGCTCCGTTACGCCGTATGGCAAGCGGCGGGCGGTCCGACGCTTTTTGACTGGAGAGTGAAACTATGCCGCTCACGACAACAAGAAAGATGCTTCTGGATGCGCAGGCCGGCCATTATGCAGTCGGCGCGTTCAATGTGGAAAACATGGAGATGGCCCAGGCCATCATCGGCGCTGCAGAGGAACTGCGCGCCCCCGTCATCCTGCAGACGACGCCCTCCACCGTGCGCTACGCCGGGACGGGCCTCTACTGCGCCATGGTGGCCGAGCTCGCCCGCGAGGCTTCCGTGCCGGTGGCGATGCACCTCGATCACGGCGACAGCTTTGAGCTGTGCGTGCGCGCCCTGCGCGACGGTTACACCAGCATCATGATCGACGGCAGCAAGCTGCCGCTGCAGGAGAACATTGCGCTCACAAAGCGCGTGGCCGACATGTGCAATGCCGCCGGTGTGCCGGTGGAGGGCGAGATCGGCCGCGTGGGCGGCAAGGAAGATGACCTGGAAGTCGAGAACGCCGGGTACACCATCCCGGAGGAAGCCGTCCGGTTTGAAAAGGAGAGCGGCCTGTTCAGCATGGCTGTCGGCGTGGGAACGGCCCACGGCTTCTATAAGGAGAAGCCGCAGCTCAACAAGGACCTGATCGTCACGCTGCGCGGCATGCTCGCCTCCCCCATGGTGCTGCACGGCGCTTCCGGCCTTTCCGATGACGACGTGCGCGACTGCATCGCCCGCGGCATCTGCAAGGTGAACTTTGCCACGGAGCTGCGCGCCGCCTACACGGAGGGCGTCAAGGAGGTCCTGCGAGAAACCCCGAATGTGTTTGACCCGAAGGCATATGGCCGCGAAGCCCGCCGCCGCGTGACGGAGCTGGTGAAGAGCCGCATGCTCGTGTGCGGCTGCGACGGAAAGGCGTGAGTGGTCCATGCGCGACATTCTGCTCGGCGTAGACATCGGCACCTCCGCGTGCAAGGCAGCCGCTTTTGACGGCGAAGGCCGCGTGGTGGCGCAGGCCGCCGGAGCATACGGCGTTTCCTGCCCGCACCCCGGCTGGGCGGAGCAGGACCCGGAACAGTGGTGGGAAGCCGTCTGCCGCGCGATCCGGGAAGTGCTGGAGAAGGGGAAGATCGCTCCCGCCCGCGTCGCCGGCGTCGGCGTGGACGGCCAGAGCTGGAGCGCCATCGCCGTCGATCGCGATGGCCGCGCGCTGTGCCCCACGCCCATCTGGTATGACACGCGTGCCGCGGCGCTGTGTGAGGAAATCAATCATTCGGTGGGGGAAGAGCGGCTCTTTGCCGTGAGCGGCAACCCGTTTTCCCCCTCCTACACCATGCCGAAGGTGATCTGGTACCGCCGCGAGCGGCCGCAGGTCTATGAAAACGCGTGGAAGATCCTGCAGTCGAACGGCTATCTCGTCTATCGGCTGACGGGCGCCGCCGTGCAGGACGAAAGCCAGGGCTACGGCTGGGCCTGCTATGAGATGGCAAAAAACCGCTGGGACACGGCGCTCTGCCGCGAGCTGGGCGTGCGGCCCGATCTTCTGCCGGAGATTGTGCCGTGCACGCGCGTGGCGGGCACGGTGACGGCGGAGGCGGCCGCTGCCTGCGGCCTTCAGGCCGGCACGCCCGTGGTAGCAGGCGGCCTGGACGCCGCCTGCGGCGCGCTCGGCGCCGGTGTGGTGCGCCCGGGTGAAACGCAGGAGCAGGGCGGCCAGGCCGGCGGCATGAGCATCTGCACCGCCGCGTGCCGCGCGGACCCCCGCCTCATCCTGAGCGCGCACGTCGCGCCCGGGCTGTGGCTGCTGCAGGGCGGCACGGTGGGCGGCAGCGGCGCGCTCAACTGGTTTGCGCGCGAGTTCGGCGCGGCCGAGCGGGCCGAGGCCGCCGAAAAGGGCGGCTCCGTCTTCACCCGGCTGGACAGCGAGGCCGAGGCCGTGCCGCCCGGCAGCGAAGGGCTTGTCTTCCTGCCGTATCTCGCGGGCGAGCGCAGCCCCCTGTGGGATGTGGATGCGAAGGGCGTGTTCTACGGCGCCCGGTTCACCACCACGAGGGCGCATTTTGCCCGCGCCGTCATGGAGGGCGTAGCCTATTCGCTGCGGCACAATCTGGAGACGGCGCAGGAGGCCGGTGTGGAGGCCGGTGTGCTGCGCGCCATGGGCGGCGCGGCCAACAGCCGTCTCTGGACGCAGATCAAGGCCGACGTCACGGGCCGCCGTGTGGAGGTTCCCGCCTCGGACACGGCCACGGCCTTCGGCGCGGCGATTCTTGCGGGCGTCGGCGTCGGCCTTTACCGCGACTGCGCGGAAGCAGTGGACAAAACGGTGCGCGTCATGCGTGTGCATGAGCCGAACCCGGCTGCAAAAGAGGCGTATGACGCCGGCTACCGCGTGTACCGCGAACTGTATGAAAGTTTGAGGGCTTTGATGAAAAAGGAGGCTCACTCATGAAAGCAGCAGTATTGCATGGAAATGAAGATCTCCGGTATGAAGACTATCCCACGCCGGAAACAAAACCCGGCACTGTCAAGGTGCACGTGCGCGCCACGGGTATCTGCGGAAGCGACGTGCCGCGCGTGCTGCACAACGGCGCACATTTTTACCCCATCGTGCTCGGTCATGAATTTGCCGGCGACGTGGTGGAGGTGGGCGAGGGCGTGACCTCGCTCAAGGTGGGCGACACCGTCTCCGGCGCGCCGATCCTCCCGTGCGGCAAGTGCGACGATTGCCAGCAGGGCCATTTTTCGCTCTGCAAGCACTACAGCTTCATCGGCAGCCGCGAGCAGGGCAGCTTTGCGGAATATGTGGTGATGCCCGCGCAGAACGCCGTGAAATATGATCCCTCCATCCCCTATGAGCAGGCCGCCATGTTCGAGCCCTCCACTGTGGCGCTGCACGGCGTGCTCTGCAACGAATACAAGGGCGGCGGCTACGTGGCTGTGCTCGGCTGCGGCACCATCGGCATCTTCACGCTGCAGTGGGCGAAGATCTTCGGCAGCCGCAAGGCCGTTGTGTTCGATATCGACGAAGGCCGCCTGGCCCTGGCCAAGCGCATGGGCGCCGACGCGGTTGTGAACACGAAGGAGGAAAGCTTCCTCGAGAAGGCGATGGCCCTTACGAACGGCCACGGCTACGACTATGTGTTCGAGGCGGCCGGCAACCCGGCTACCATGCACATCGCATTCGAGGTGGCCGCCAACAAGGCGCACGTCTGCTTCATCGGCACGCCGCACACCGACATTTCCTTCACCCCTGCGGAGTGGGAGAACCTCAACCGCAAGGAAATGCTCATGACGGGCAGCTGGATGAGCTACTCCGCGCCCTTCCCGGGCAAGGAGTGGGAGCTCACGGCGCACTATTTTGCCACCGGCCAGCTCAAGTTTGACCCCGCCTTCCTGTTCCGCCGGTTCCCGATGTCGCAGGCGGCGGAGGCATTCGCCCTCTTCCATCACCCGGAACAGGTGCACGGGAAAATCATGCTTGTGAATGAGTGAGGCGCGTCATGATTCTGACTGTCACACTCAATCCCTCCGTGGATAAACTCTATCTTGTGGACGAGATGCGCCCGTTTTCCGTGACGCGCGTCAAGGAAGTGGTGAACACGGCAGGCGGCAAGGGGCTCAACGTTTCCCGCGTGGCGTCCCTTGCGGGCGAGTCCGTCATCGCTATGGGCTTTGTGGGCGGCCACAACGGCGCATTGTTCCGCAGCCTGATCCAGGAATCGGGCATCCGTCCCGCTTTCACGGAGACATCGCGGGAGACGCGCTGCTGCGTCAACGTGCGCGACGTGAAAACAAACAGCAGCACGGAGTTCCTCGAGCCGGGCAATCCGGTCTCGGAGGAAGAATTTTCCCGCTTTTTTGAAGAATACCGCCGCGAGCTGGAACATGCGGACGTTGTGGCCATCTCCGGCAGTGTGCCGGCCGGCCTGCCGCAGGATGTGTATGTGCTGCTGATCGAGGAGGCAAATGCGCACGGCAAGCCTGTTCTGCTCGACACAAGCGGCCCGCTGCTCCGCGCGGCTCTGCCCGTGCGGCCGCGCCTTGTGAAACCGAACGCGGAGGAGCTGCATCAGCTCACCGGGGCGGACACCTCCTCGCTGGAGGCCTGTGCGGAGGCCGCGCGCCTGCTGCGCAAACAGGGCGCGCAGATTGTGGCCGTCTCCCTCGGGAAGGACGGCGTGCTTGTGTCCTCCGCGCAGGGCGTTTACCGCGGCGTCACGCCGGATGTCCCTGTTGTCAACACCGTTGGCTGCGGCGACAGCATGGTGGCGGGGTTTGCCGTCTGCCTGTCCCGCGGGCTGCCGCTCACGGAAGGCATCCGCTATGCCGTGGCCGTCTCCACGGCAAACGCCCTCACGAAGGAGACGGGTTATTTCCGCCGCGAGGACCTGGACTGGATTTTGCCCCAGGTCTCCGTTGTCCCGATGCGGGCGCAGTAAAAGCCGGCATCCGATTTTTTGGGAAGGAAGGAATCAGAAAATGGAACAGATCGATCTGCGTCTCGTGCCGAAGCGCACGCTGAACAACGGCGAACAAATCCCCTGCATCGGCATGGGCACGTTCGGCTCCGACCACGTTTCTCCCGAGGAGGTTTCCGCCGCCGTGGCGGGGGCCATCCGCTGCGGCTACCGCCTGTTTGACTGCGCCTCCGTCTACGGCAACGAGGATCGGATTGGCCCCGTGCTGGGGGACGCCATGCGCGAGGGCGTGGTATCCCGCGAGGATCTCTTCATCGTTTCGAAGGTGTGGAACGATATGCACGGCAAGGGAGACGTGCTCCTCTCCTGCGCGCAGACGCTCAAGGATCTGCGCCTCGATTACCTGGACGCGTATTTTGTGCACTGGCCGTTTGCCAACTACCATGCCCCGGGGTGCGACGGCGATTCCCGCAACCCGGATTCCAAGCCCTTCCGCGTGGAGGACTTCATGGCCACGTGGCGTCAGATGGAGCGCCTGCACGACATGGGCCTTGTGCGCAGCCTCGGCATGTCGAACATGACGATCCCGAAGCTCGAGGCGGTGTTGCCGCTGTGCCGCGTGAAGCCGGCCCTCATCGAGATGGAGCTGCACCCCAGCTTCCAGCAGCCGGAACTGTTTGCGTACTGCGTGGAGCACGGCATCCAGCCCGTCGGGTTCTGCCCCATCGGCAGCCCGAACCGTCCTGAGCGCGACAAGACGCCGGACGACGTCAACGATCTCGAGATGCCGCAGCTGCGCGAGATTGCGAAGGCGCACAACATCCACCCGGCCGTTGTCTGCCTGAAGTGGGCCGTGCAGCGGGGCGCCATCCCGATCCCGTTCTCCGTGCACGAGAAGAACTACGTTTCCAACCTCCGCTGCGTCACGGAAGATCCGCTCACGGAAGAAGAGATGGAAACGCTGCGCGGGGCGGACCGCAACTGCCGCCTGATCAAGGGCCAGGTTTTTCTGTGGCCCGGCGCAGACGACTGGCGTCTCCTCTGGGATGAGGACGGCGTGATTGCACAGTAAGGAGGAACACAGCATGCTGAAAGGAATCCCCTCGATTCTCTCGCCCGAGCTGCTCAAAACGCTCATGGAGATGGGCCACGGCGATGAGCTGGTGCTGGCGGACGGCAATTTCCCGAAGTTTGCCCACCCGGCGAACGTCATCCGCCTCGACGGCCACGGCATCCCGGAAATCCTAGACGCGATCCTGCGCTTTTTCCCGCTCGATCCATATGTGGAGCATCCCACCGTTTTCATGGCTGTCCTGCCGGACGATCCATATAAGCCGGAAATCTGGCCGGTGTACCGTGAGATCGGCAAAAAATATGAGAAAGACGGCCTGCGCGAGGAGACGATCGACAAGTTCACCTTCTATGAGCGGGCCAAGAAGGCCTATGCCGTCGTCACCACGAGTGAGGGTGCGCTCTATGCCAACGTGATTCTGAAAAAAGGCGTCGTGAGCTGAACGGCGCGCAAAGGGGCCGGTTTCCGCGCGAGCGGAGGCCGGCCCCTTTTGTTCTGTTCTGGTGAAAGAAACCGGTGGGGCTTGTCTTTTTGCCCTCCCTGCCGTATCATAAAAGGCAGGAGGGCGGCGCCGGACGGATGGGCGCCGCCGAGTTGAAAAGGAGGTCGCATTCCCATGAAAGCGTTTATGGACGAGAATTTTCTCCTGCAGACGGAGACGGCCCGGCGGCTGTATCACGGCTGTGCCGCAGCCCTTCCCATCTATGACTACCACTGCCACCTGAACCCGCGGGAGATCGCGGAGGACCGCGTGTTCTCCGACATGGCGGAGCTCTGGCTGGGCGGGGATCACTACAAATGGCGCCTGCTGCGCGCCAACGGCGTGCCGGAGGAGGAGATCACCGGCAATGCGCCCGGGTTTGTGAAATTTCTCCGCTTCGCGCAGGTGCTGCCGCAGGCGGCCGGCAACCCGCTCTATCATTGGAGCCATCTGGAGCTGCAGCGCTATTTCGGCTATCACGGCGTGCTCAACGGCGACACGGCGGAGGAAGTGTGGAAGCTCTGCCAGGAAAAGTTGCCGTCGCTCAGCGTGAGAAAGCTCATCGTGGAGTCGAACGTCAAGGTTATCTGCACCACGGACGATCCCGCCGACGATCTGCGCTATCACCGCGCCATCCGCGAGGATGCATCCTTCCCCGTGCGCGTGTTGCCTGCCTGGCGTCCGGATCAGGCGGTCAACATTGAAAAGCCCGCGTTCCCCTCCTATGTGCAGAAGCTCGCCGCCGCCGCAGGCAGGGAGATCCACACGCTTTCCGATCTGCTGCAGGCGCTGGAAACGCGCCTTTCCTTCTTTGACGAACAGGGCTGCCGTGTGAGCGACCACGGCCTCGACGCCATGCCGGCCGTGCGTGCCACCGAGCGCGAGGCTGCCGCTGCGTTCGAAAAGGCGCTGCGCGGCGAAGCGCTCTCCCAGGCGGAGCGCGACGGCTACAAGGGCTTCCTGCTGCGGTTCTTCGGCAGGGAGTACGCCGTGCGCGGCTGGGTAATGCAGATCCATTACGGCGCGCTGCGCAACGCATCCTCCCGCGGCTTTGATGCCCTCGGGCCGGACACGGGCTTTGACTGCATCCGCGGCGCCGACTGCAGCGCCGCCCTCGCCGCCTTCTTCGACGATCTCGACAGGGAGGGCAGACTGCCCAGGACGATCCTTTATTCCCTCAACCCGAACGACAACGGTATGCTCGACGCGCTGGCAGGCTGCTTCCAGGAAGCGGGCGTGCGCGGCAAGGTGCAGCACGGCGCGGCCTGGTGGTTCAACGACACAAAGCAGGGCATGGAAGCGCAGCTCACCGGCCTGGCCTCCTCCTCGCTGCTCGGCACGTTCGTCGGCATGCTCACCGATTCGCGCAGCTTCCTCTCCTATGCGCGCCACGAGTATTTCCGCCGCATCCTCTGCAACCTGCTCGGCAGCTGGGCGGAGCAGGGAGAGCTGCCGGACGACACGGCCATGCTGGAATCGATCGTGCGCGGCGTCTGCTGCGAAAACGCCGTGTCCTATTTCGGCTTCTGAGCCTTTCTCCGGACACGTTCTCACGCTGATCGGCAGGCCTCCACAAAGGCGGCAAAGAGGGCCGCGGCGCTCGCATCGCAGTCTGTGAGAAGCTCCGGGTGCCACTGCACGCCGAGCACGAAGCGGCTTTCCGGCCGCCACACGGCCTCCGTCGTGCCGTCCGGCGCGGCGGCCGCCGCCCGCAGGGAGGGCGCCGTTTCCCGCACGGCCTGATGGTGCGTGCTGTTCACGGCCAATGTTTCCCGCCCTGTGATGTGGTAAAGCAGGGAAAAGCGGTCTACCTGCACGGTGTGCACCGTCATCTCAAACGGCGGCCGCTGGTTGTGGCAGAGCGGGGTGCCTGTCTGGCCCGGCAGGTCCTGCCACAGCGTGCCGCCCAGCCCCACGTTCAGGATCTGCACGCCGCGGCAGATGCCGAACACCGGCAGATCGCGGCGCAGGGCGAACTCCAGCAGCGCCAGTTCCTGGCTGTCGCGCTGCTGCGCAATCGGGCCGCAGGCCGCCAGCACCTCCTCGCTGTAGAGCGCGGGGTGCGGGTCTTCCCCGCCGGAAAAGAGGAAACCGCTGCATGTGCGCGCCGCCGCCAGCAGCGCCCCGCGCTTCATGGGGGGCAGCACCACGGGCGCGCCGCCCGCGCGTTCCACCGCCCGCACGCAGGGCAGGCGAAGCCGCAGCGCGTCCTCTGCCTGCAGAAGGGAAGCCGTGATGCCAATCAGGGGCCGTTCCATTGCGATCGCTCCTTTTCGTGCGCTGTGAAATGCCGCGCCGTTCCTGTTCCGCCGCTATGCTGGCGGCCGGCAGGAACGGCGCGGCTGTTCTTTTGCGATGTTTTTGGTATGTTATGCAGAGCGGATGGGTTTTATGCGCCGCGCGGCCGGCATAAAGCGCGCCGTGCCGGGCATACTAGCGCAAAAACCGGATGGGGAAGTGAACGCTTTGAACATGAGCAACAGGGCCCGTGTGCGGGCCGTCGTTTTTCTGGCAGCGCTGTTCGCCGTGCTGGCCGGCCTTGCCGTACAGGGCCGGCTTCAGGCGGCGGAAAGCAGCCGCAACCTGCAATACACCTACGATCGCGCCATGGGGGATCTGAACGACTGCGTTTCCTCCATGCAGACAACGCTGGAAAAAAGCCTGTATGCCAATACGGCGACCCAGCAGAACAGCCTTGCCGCGCGTATCCTCCGCGAGGCAAGCATGGCCAAGTCCTCGCTCTCCGTTTTGCCCGTTTCAGACGGTGCGCTGTTTGAGGCCAGCCGCTTTATCACGCAGGCGGGCGATTTTGCCATGAGCCTCTCGCGCCGCATTTCGGCCGGGCAGGAAATGACGCAGGAAGAGCACGAAACGCTCCAGCAGCTGGGCGAATACGCCGCGAAGCTGAGTGAAACCCTTTCGGCGGCCGATCCCGATTTCTCGGCGCCCTCCTCCTCGGAGTGGAAGGATACCGAGGATCTCTTCACAGATTACCCCACGCTGATCTATGACGGCCCGTTCTCCGATCACATCGCGCAGCGCGAGCCTGCCTTCCTTGCCGGAGAGGAAGAGATTGCCCAGGGGAATGCACAGAACGTGGCGGCCTCTTTCCTGGGCGTTTCAACCTCGGAGCTGACCCATGAGGGCGACACGGCCGGCACGCTTCCGGCGTATAATTTCACAGCCGGCACGAAGCGCGTCTCCGTTTCGCGCGCAGGCGGCCGCGTGATCTCCCTCATCGATTCGCGCGAGGTGGGGGAAGCGGTGCTCTCGAAGGAGGAGGCGTCCGAAGCTGCCCTGTCCTTTCTGGAAAGCCGCGGCCTTTCCCACATGACGGAGAGCTACTACGCCGTGAACGACGGCATCTGCATCATCAACTATGCCTATGAGGAGAACGGTGTGATCTGCTACCCCGATCTCGTCAAGGTTTCCGTGGCGCTGGATAACGGCTCCATCGCGGAGTTCGATTCCTCCGGCTTCCTCATGAACCACCAGGCGCGCACGCTCGCCGCGCCGAAGCTTACGGCCGGGGAGGCGAGCGCCAGCATCAGCCCCTATCTCACGCCGGACGAGGGACGGCTTGCCCTCATCCCCACGGCAGGGCTCAACGAGGTGCTCACCTATGAGTATCTCTGCCAGGCGGAAAACGGGGAAGAGGTCCTCGTCTATCTGAATGCCGACACCGGCATGGAGGAGCAGATCCTGATCCTGCTCCGAAGTGACAACGGCGTGCTCACCCGCTGAACTCAGTAAAGCTCATGCTCCATGAGAACGCGGCCCGTCTTAAGGTATTCGTCCCGCAGGGCATGTGCGATGTGCGCGCGGCGGATTGGCCCGCCCTCCTCCGCCGCCAGGAAAGCGGCCGCGAGGGCAATGTTCTTGATGGAGCTGCCCGTCAGCTCAAACCGTTTGGCGAAGAAATCGAGGCTCACGTCGCGCGCCAGCGGGGCCTGCGGCGGGAACACGCTCCGCCACAGCCGTTTGCGCGTCTCCTCGCCGGGCATGGAGACCGGGATCATGAACTGGATGCGGCGCTTGAAGGCCTCATCGAAATTCTGCGCCACGTTTGTGGCCAGGATCGAGATGCCATGGAATTCCTCCATCCGCTGCAGCAGGTAAGCCGTCTCCGCGTTCGCGTAGCGATCCTTGCTGTCTTCCACCTCGGTGCGTTTGGCAAACAGGGCGTCCGCCTCGTCGAAAAACAGGATGGCGTTTGCCTCCCGCGCCGCGTCAAAGAGCTCCCCGAGCTTCTTTTCCGTCTCGCCGATGTATTTGTCCAGGATGCGGGAAAGATCGACGCGGTAGGCGTCCATCCCGAATTCGCGCGCCAGCACCTGCGCAGTCATCGTTTTGCCGGTGCCCGGCGGGCCGTAGAGCAGCACTGAAACGCCGCGCCCATAGGGCAGCTTGGCGTCGAAGCCCCATTTTCCCTTCACCAGCCAGCGGTAGCGGATGCGCCCGCACAGCTTTTTGAGCAGCTCCATCGCCTCCGGCTCCAGCGCCAGGTCCTCCCAGGTGAAGGAGGAGCGCAGCGGCTGGGCCAGGGCCTCCATGCGGGGGCGGCACAGGGCGCGCACGCCGTGCGCCACGGCCTCGCGCGTGATGGCAGGCTCCTGCTGCGCAATGCACACCGTGCGCGCGGCCGCGAGCGCCTCCTCCATCTGCCCCGGGGTGAGCGAATAGATGCTGGCATACCAGGTGGCGTCGTCCTCCCCCTCGAGCGGGTAGCCGGCTGCGGCGGCGCATTGTTCCCAGAGCTGCTTCTGTTCCTCGATGGTAGCCTCCCGCAGGCTGATCTCGAGCTTTTCGGCGGGCACGGGCCGCTCGAGCCGCAGCGGGGCGCGCGCGCACAGCGCCGAGGCCGGCACGGCGCCTGCCGTCTCGCTGAGAATCCACGGCGGCAGCGTCTCCTCCCCCTGGGGCACGTGCGCGCCGTCCAGCCCGCACAGCGCCGGAATGGCATCGGTGAGGAAGCAGAAGGCGAGCGCGCCGCCGAGCACTTCGCGCAGCGTGTCGCGGCGGCCCGCCAAAAGCACGCCGCAGTCGATGGAGAGCACCTGCCTGCCGATCTCCTTTGCAGCCAGGCGCAGGGCAAAGCGGCGGCCGGAACCGGGCGCGCCGTAAAGGAGCGCCATCCCGTGCGGGGCGTCCGGCCTTTCCGCATGGCCGGCGAGGAAACGCCGCAGCCGCTCCACCTCCTCGCCGTGGAGCAGCGGGTCCGGCCGCTGCGGCAAGGGCAGGAGCGCACAGGCGGCGCGCAGCTTTTCGGGCAGGCCCGGCAGCCCCCGCGCCGTGTGCAGCAGCGTGTCGCTCACCGTCAGCGGGGTGGCCAGCCGCAGCGTCCCCGTTTCCTTTTCCCGCTGAAGGGCAAAGCGGAGCAGCGCGGACTGCGGCGCCGCGGCATCGCGTGCTTCCCGCTCGTCCGGCTCCTCCAGCAGGGCGCAGAGTTCAAGCGCCAGCCCGAAGCAGGCGCGTCGCCCGCTTGTCTCCCCCTGCAGGCGGACAAAGCGGTCTTCATAGCGGCGGTCCCATTCCGGGGCAAACGCGAGCAGAAGCATCAATCGTTCCAGCGGCGTGCGCGTGAGTTTGCGGAACAGGCCGCACACCGTGCCGCAGGGGGAGAGCGCTTCGCGGTCGAGCAGGCGGCAGAAAGCCGCATAGAGGCCCGTGTCCGGCTGCGGGCGGAAGGGAGAGCCGTCTTTCCCGGCGGCGGAGCGGTCCTGAAGGGTCAGCGCGTTCAGCAGGCAGTCCAGCAGGGAAAGCCACGATTCGCGCCATTCACGTTCGGAAGAAAAGGGTTGCATGTGCACGCCTCCTGTTGCGCCCTCCGGCACGCGGGGCTTGCGCCGCGGCGGCCCGGGCAGTATAATGAAAGAGGGAAACCGGATCACGGGAAGGAAAGGGGCGACGGCCGTGAAACAGATTCTGGACAGAATGATTGACGTGAAGAAAAGGCAGCGCGATCAGCAGCTGCTGCAGAAGCCGCCGGAATACGACGACGAGGTGGAGATTGAGATGGAGACGCCGCGCCACATGCCGCTCAACACGGCGAAGAGCGTGTTCGACGAGGGCATGGAAAAGCGGTTCGGCGGCATCAACACCCAGCCCTCCGTGTTTGACCGCGGCGCCGTGTTCCGCACCAAAAAATAACCGCCTGAAACGAGCGGGAGACCCGGGCAACGGGTCTCCCGCTTTTTTTGTTTACAGCACCTCGTCGGCGTACGGTTCAAAGTCCGAGCGCGTGAACACCTTGCCCGTCTTCACGAACTCATAGCGGATGGCCTGCAGGTAGTGGCGCATATGCACCTGCTTGCCGTCGCCGTCGGACGCGGCGAGGAAAGCCGCGTTCAGGATGCAGTTCTTGATGTTGCCGCCCACGAACTCGAAACGGTCCGCCAGGAAGCGGAGGTCCACGTCGTCGGCCAGCGGCGTCCCCTTGGGGATCGTCGTCTTCCACAGGATGTAGCGCGTCTCCGGGTCCGGGAACTGGAATTCCACGATGAATTTCATGCGGCGGAAGAACGCGGGATCGATGTTGTGCTTGTAGTTGGTGGCAAGCACGGAAACACCGTCATACGCCTCCACCTCCTGCAGGAGCAGGGCCGTCTTGTTGTTGTTGCTGGCCTGGTTGCTGCCGCCGTCGTCGCTGCGCTTGGCAAAGAGCGTGTCGCATTCGTCGAAGAAGAGCACCACGTTGCACTTTTTCGCTTCGCGGAAGATCATGGAAATGCTTTTTTCCGTTTCGCCCACGTACTTGTCGATCACCTTCGAGAGATCCACGCGGTAGAGCTCCAGGTTCAACGCGTTTGCCAGCACCTGCGCGCACATCGATTTGCCGGTGCCGGGCGCGCCGAACAGCAGCACGGAAAGCCCGCGTCCATAGGGATATTTGCGGTTGTAATCCCATTGCTCATACACCTGCTTGCGGTAGCGCATCTGGTCGCAGGCGTGCTCGAGCGCCTCGCGCTGATCCTTCGACATCACGATGTCGTCCCACGTGTAGGTGGCCTTGATCTTCGTGGCTTTCTTTGTGAGCTCGTGGCTCATCTGGTTATAACACGACTGGAACAGGCAGGAGCGCACAATGTTGAGGTATTTCGCCATCGCGGAGAGCGACTTTGCCTGGCGCAGCGCGCTCTTGATCTTGCCCGGCGTGAAGAGGAATTTCGTGGCCATCTCCTGCAGATCCACATCGTTGCAGAGCACGTAGTCCTTCGCGTAATAGCGCCACACATCCTCGCGCTCCTGGTTGTTCGGCGTGGGAATCTCGAGCTGCGTGAATTCGATCTGCGTCATCTCTCGCAGGGGCAGCTTGTCGCGGCTCACCGTGAAGGCGGTGATGTTGTGTTTGCCGAGCTTTTCGAAGGCCAGATCCATGTAACCGAAGAATTTGTCCTTCTCCTCCTCGCGGTATTCGAGATTGTCCAGGCAGCAGCATGCGCCGAGCAGGATGCACTCGCGGCACAGCGCCCACAGCGCTTTTTCCACAAAGCTGAAATCATATACGAAAAGCTTGCTGCCGTTCACCGAAACGCACGCAAGGCCGTGATCGGCGCAGAAATGGCGGATGGTGAACTTGCGCCCGGCGCCCTCGTCCCCGTAAAGAGAGAACAGGCGCGTGCCGTCGTCGTAGGAGATATTGAGCGCGTCGAGCACCTCGCGGTTGGCGATGAACGGATCCAGTTCCTCCTTCCCGGTGAGCGTGGTGAAGAAGCGGTCATACGATTCGTCGATCCGCTCCGGGTGTTTGCCGAACAGGAAGTCGATGAGCCGCTTGTCGGGGGAGATCGGCGTCGAGAACGGCATGGCATTGTCGATCTGCAGGTCGATGACGGGCCGCAGCGTTTCCAGCGCGAGCGACATCTCGCCGTAGGCCGTCGTCATGGCGAAGGATTTGCCGAAATAGACGCGGGCGGCGGATTCGACGGTGGGCGTCGGCGAGGAGCCGTTCTGGTTTGTGATCTGGAAGATGGAGGCGTAATTCGTCTGCGTGGAGGACAGGATTGCGCAGGCAAAGCAGAAGAGCGTGAAGTCGTCCATGCCGAGCTTTTCGCACAGGGCGTGCAGCGGCAGCGGCGTCACGGCCGGGTCTGTCTTTTCCGCGCGGCTGCGCACATAGGCGAGCAGCTCCGCGATGGCGGGGGCCGGTTCCGGTTCCGGCTGGGGCGCAGGCTCCGCAAGGGATGCAAAGAGATCCGTCAGCCCGTCGTCTTCCTCCGGTTCCGGCGCGGTTTTTTCTTCCGCCATTTTCTGGTGTCCGGTGCGGGCCGCGAAATCGGCCAGGTGCTTTTCACACAGGCTGTAGGCCGTGTCAATATCCGGATAAAGGATGTTGCGGAAGCTTCCGTCCTCGCGGGCAAAGAGCTCCATCAGGTTGCGGATGTAAGCGGAGAGCTGCAGATCGACACACGAGAACAGGTAATCGGTGTATTCGCCGTAGCTCGCGAACGGGAGTTCTCTCGTTTCGGGGGAAAAAGCGGCGGAAAGGTTCATCGGTCTCCTCCTTCCGGGTTCGGGTCATAGTGAAACACATAGCCGGCCCCGCGCACGGTGCGGATCAGGCCGGTGCGGTCCGCGCCAATTTTCTTTCTCAGGTTGGAGATATGCACCATCACAGTGCGCGTGTCGCCGCAGCTGTTCGTGTTCCACACGTTTTCATACAGCTCGTCGTACAGCAGCAGCGTGTCCGGGTGTCGGATCATGTAAAGCAGCAGATCGTTTTCGATTGAGGAAAGCGGCACAATCTCGCCATCCTTGCGCACCTCGCGCATTTCGGTGTCCACCGTGAGAGAGCCGAATTCAAGGCGGTGCGGCTTTTCCTTTTTCCTCAGCTCCGCCTCATACATCTGCCGTTTGCGAAGGTTCGCCTGAATGCGGGCGATCAGCTCCTGCGGCTTGACGGGCTTCACCATGTAATCGTCCCCGCCCAGCTCAAGAGCGGAGACAATGCTCTCGCTGTCATCAAGGCAGCTCAGAAAGAGGATCGGGCACAGCCGGTCCTTTTCCCGGATCAGGGGGCACAGCGTGTTTCCCTTTCCGTCCGGCAAAACAGAGTCGAGCAGCACCACCTGGTACTCCACGCGGTTGATCAGATCCGTTGCTTCGGCACAGCTTGCGGCAATATCGACCTCGTACCCGGCGTGCTTCAGGTAAAACCCGGTGATATTTGCCAGATCGCAGTCGTCTTCCACCAATAAAATGCGGTTCACAGGCTCCATGCCTCCTTTTTTCTCAGACCTTTGTCCAAAAAAGGAAATGGCTGCTTTTGGGGCGCATGATTCCCTGCGGAAAAGGCCGGGGAGCCGTGCGCTAACACACCGGAAGGCTCTGCACGGGAAGAAACTTTCGCAGCGGGTCATGCCGCGGGAAGCACATCGTTGCCGGGGCTGAGAGGTGCCGGTGCACGGGATCATCAGAAACTTATATAAAACTAATAAATATTCTATCACGCACGTTTTTTTCTGTCAAACAAAAGAGGAAAAAGTGGCGGGCTTTCCGTGAATTTCCCTGTCAGGCTTTCCCCGGGGCACATTGTTTCCATACTTTTCAGGCCGCAAAAACACAAAAACGGGGTATTTTGTCATTTTGGATTGCGAAAAGGGGAACATGCGTTTTATAATGAGAAAAGGAATATAAGGGATCTTTTCCCAAAGCACAGAAGAATGGCGGTGATAGTAAACATGACGGAAAAACGGATCATTTCCGTTCTCACCCTGGGCGGTCTGGCATGCGGATTGCTTGCCGCTCTGATTCCCGGCCTGTCGTTTCCCGTCCGGTTCCTTCTTGCCGCGGCAGCGGCGGCGCTGATAATCGCCTCGGTGATGCTGAACAGCCGCGTGCAGGTGCGCGAGGAGGAAAAGCTGCGCGCCATGCAGCGTCGCCTGGAAGAGGCGGAAAGCCATGGCAGCGAGGCGGTGGCCCGCGTGCAGGAGGAAGCGGAAAAGCGCCGCGCGCAGTCGAAGGAAAAGCTCGCCGCGTTTTACAGCAAGACGGCCCACAGTCTGCGCATCCCAATCTCGGTCATCCAGGGCTATGCCGATCTGCTCGGAAGCGGCCTGATTCACGATGAAAACGTTAAGCGCGAATACCTCAGCAAAATCCGGGAGCGCACGGAGTATCTGAACACCGTGCTCGGCCAGCTTCTCGTGGAGGCCCGCGTACAGGCGGATTTCAGCATTTCCGTTTGGGAGCGATTCGATCTCATCGAGCTGCTGCGCCAGATTACGGAGGATATGCGGGAGGCTGCGCAGAAGCTGGGGATTGACATTCAGCTCATTTCGGACGTTCGGCGGCTGCCGTTTGAGGGCGATCGCACGCGGCTGACACGCGCGTTTTACAACATTCTGGAAAACAGCCTCAAATACATGAACGCAGCGGGAAAAATCACCGTCACGGTGTCGCTCATGGAGGACAAGCAGGTGTTCCTTGCCTTCAAGGATGACGGCGCCGGCATGGACCGCGAGGAGGCGGAGCATGTCTTTGAGCTGAATTATCAGGGCTCCAACGGTTCCCATGGAAACGGCATGGGGCTTTATCTTGTGTATGTCACGGCGCTGGCGCATCACGGCACCGTGAGTGCGCGCAGCAGCCCGGGGAAGGGCATGTCGATTGTGTTCCTGCTCCCGCAGGAGCAGGGGGAAAAAGCAGACAGCGCATGAGGCGGGCAGCGCCGCCGGAGACCGGGCTCAAGGGAGCCCGGTCCTTTTTTTGCCGAAAAACGCCTGCCGCGGTTTTGTCTGCGTCAAAAAGAGCGTCTTGCGGCGAAAAAAACGGCGGAAACTGTGCATTTTAGAAAATCTTTAGAAAAAAGAGGCCGATTTTATGATATGATACACTCAATGAGGGGGGAGGCATGCCCAAAATCTTCCTGCCCCCGCAAAACGGAAACAGAGCCGGGAAGCGGCGCTCCGCCGGGCGGAGAGTGGTGTCAACTATCTTGCTGTGAGGTGTATTGCATGGAAAACCGTCAGTTGCTGCCGTTTGAGCGTAACCGCTACTATGCCGGCAAGCTTTTAACCTCGGCCGATTTTCAGGCCGAGCAGAATTATTTCAACAACAAACGCCGTTTCCTGAACAATATGGCGCTCGGGGCCGGTGTCCTCTGCGGGCTGAGCGTTTACAGCCTGGACGATCTCTCCATCATGGTGGAATCCGGCGCTGCGCTGGACGGCCTCGGCCGTGAGATCGTCGTGGAAAATTCGGTGGTGCGGAAGCTTTCCGCCATCGAGGGCTTCGAATCCCTCACGAGCGATCGGGCGGCGCTCTGCCTGCGCTACCGCGAGGAAGCGGTGCACCCCGTCGTCACGCTGAACCGCACGGACCGCGACGAAGAATATGAGCTGAACCGCCTGCGCGAGGGCTGGGAGCTGTTTCTGGCCGACGCCGCAAGCCTGGAGGAACCGGCGGAGCCGGAGACGGAATTTTTCACGCGCGCCACTCTGTTTGAGGACCGCGATTACACCGTGTATGCGCTCATGCCTGCCACGGTGAGCGCCGGCAGCACGGTGAAGCTGCTGGTGCGCGTGCAGAAGCTTTCGGAAAAGAATAAAAAGCTTTCGCTCGACTGCACGCTGCAGGCCCCGGCCTTCCTTGCGGAGGGCGGCAGCCATGAGGTGCGCTTCTTTGCCGCCGATCTGGCGCTCTCGCAGGGCGAGACGTTCGACTGCACCGGCTGGCTCACGGCAGGGCAGCCCGCGGAGGAGGCCATGATCCTTGCAAAGCCGGAGGCTGTGCAGATCTCGATCGGCGGGGAACAGAAGACCGCTTCCGAGTCGTTTTTGCTGCGTACTGCCATCTCGCCCGATTCGCCCGAGAAAATCGTTGCCCGCGAGGTGGGCCGCGTCAGCCTGGAAGCGCGCACGCTGGCCCCTGCGCCCGATTACATCCGTCTGGCGGACATCACGCTCCAGCTCACGAAAAAGGCGTATCTCATCGAGCATGTCGAGGAGCGCGGCGTCAAGCACTATCTCCCGTCGCCTTCGACGGCGGAGCTCCGCCGCACGTATGAGGGCTGGTTCGGCCGTCCCGGCGCGGGCGAAGCATCGCGGGAACCCCGCCTGCCGCGCGAAATGGCGGGCAGCCTGGCGTTCCAGGAGCCGCTCTACGCCACCGGCACGTGCGAGATCCCGCTGGGCGACAGAGCCCGACGCGGCGAGATTTTCTATTCGAGTGAAATCATGCATGGCCTCGGCCCCGGCAACGTCTTTGTGCAGGTCGGCTTCGAGTATCTGGCGGAGGATGCGCGCCTTTCCGCCACGGCGAAAAACACCATCTACGGTGACGTCTCCCTCTTCGACCAGGAAAAACTCCCGATCCAGCCCGCACAGACGGCCGTCAAGGTCATGAACGACAGGGGCAGCTTTGTGGTGGCGGCGCGCCTGCTGAAGGAAACGTCCTATGTCATGCTGCTGCTGCGCTGGGTGGCGATCAAGACGCCGTCGGAGGAGGATCGCTCGCTCCTGCAGCGCATTTCCGACAAGAGCATCAGCCCCGTGCAGCCCACCATCCTGCTGGGCACGCGCGAGAGCTGCTATTTCAACGTCCGCTTCCGCAACATGGAGCCCTGCGGCCTCACGTATGAGCTCACGGACAAGGATTCGGGCGAGATCACGGCGGACGGCGTCTACACGGCTCCCGCACGGGAGGGCGTGTACGAGATCCGCATCAGCTGCGCCGACGCGCCGCTGATCTGCACATACGCCTATGCGATTGTGAAGAAGAAGGAACCGAAAGACGGCGATGAGGCCTGAGCGCATCCGGCGCAGGGGAGGTGAGGCGGCTTGGTGTATCATACGGATGGCATGATCCTGTCTCCCGTGCGGGAGGTGTTCCACGGGGAGGTCAACGACGTTCTCGTCTGCCAGGATCTCCGCTCGCCGGTGCGGGCGTGCTACACGCTCATTGCGGTGAAGGACCGCGTCACGGCGAAACGGCTGCTGGCCGTGCTGGAAAACGGCCGCCGCGAATCCGCCGGGGAGGAGCCGTATCTCCGTCTGTTTTCCGAAAACGACCGGCTCTGCCTGCTCTTTGAATACCGGGGGGAGCGCAGGCTGGATCGCTTTGCGGAAGGCCAGCTCACTGCCATGCGCGACCGGGAACACACCGCCGTCAATCTGGTGATGGCCTGTCTTTCCAGCCCGCTGCCGTTCCCGCTCCTGTTTCTCGCGCTGAGCGGGGGAAACACCCATCTCTCACAGGACGGCGGCGTTTACTTCACCTGCTATTTCGATCTGGCAAGGCTTGACGAGAGCATCGGCGAGCCGCAGTGCGTGGATCGCTGCGTGGAAGTCCTGCTCAGCCTGCTGCAGCGCAGTTCGCGCCGGCAGCTCAAGAGCTTCGAACTGCTCCGCAAGAAGGCAAAACGCGATGCCTACAACGCGTTCCCGGAGCTTTACCGGGACATCCGCATCACGGCGCTGCCGGACGAAAAGACCAGCCTGCGCCAGCGGATCAAGGGCGCCTGGCAGCGAAACCGGGACATGCTGTTCCGCGTGCTGCTCCGCGTCTGCGCGGTGGTGGCCGTGCTGGCGCTGGTGATTCTGATCAGCCAGCTTATTTTCGGGGATTTCCCGCTGCTGCGGCTGTTCCAGAACACGTTTGAAACCATCGGCACAGAAGATTTGACGATAACCTGAGGGGAGGGAACTGCATGAAAAAGGCTGCTGCGGCTGTCGTGCTGCTCGGCATCCTCATCTGCGCGCTGTTCCTCCTTTCCTCTGCCGGTCTGCCGGAGCTTGACCGCGCGTCCCAAACGATGGCCGTGGACGAAACCGGCACCGTGCTCCTTGCGGAAAACCGCGGCGACAGCGCCTGGATTTACGGTGTGGACAGCGAGGGGACCGTTTCCTCCGCGTTCCGTCAGACAGGAGGCCGCGTAACGCTTCTCGCCTCCGGGGAAAGCGGCGTCTATTTTGTCCTGGTGCCCGCGTCGGAGTCCGGTTGGCAGCTCATGCGCCTGTCAGACGGGAGCGCCCAGGCAGTGCTGCAAAATCCGGTTGACCGGCCCGATCCGCCGGAGGCCGTTTCCGTCTCCGCCGAGTCGATCGATCTCACGTTCCGCAGCGGCGGCTCGATCTCCGTGCTGCGCCTGCCGATCGAAGCGGTTGGCGAGGGGGAAACGGCGGAGAGCAGCGAGCTTCTCTCCCTGATGGATCTCACGCTTTCCGGTGCAGAGACGCCCGTTTCCGCCGCCTTTGCGGAGGATCGATTGTTCTGCCTGCTGGAGGACGGCTCCGTCCTCTCCGTGCGGCCCGGCGAAAACGGCGCGAAGGAGCCGGTCGGCCTCGGCGGCTGCACCGTCCTCTCCGCTTCCCGCGGCTCCGTGTGGGCTTACCGCCAGGAGGCGGGCACGGCCTGCGGCAGCGCGGCCTCGCTTGGCGGCGGGGCGGGCGTTTTGCTTGACGGCAGCGCCGTCCTCTGCGGGGCGGCCGGCCCCTCCGGCGAGATGGCGGCTCTTTCCGCGGAGGACGGGGGCGCCAGGCTGATCCGCTCCTCCGGCGGGGAAGTCGAGCGCCAGAGCCTGAGCGTGCCGTTCCGCTTCCGGCTGATGTTCCAGTTCCCCGGCCTGCTGATCCTGCTGGCCGTCTATGTGCTGCTGGCGTTTGCCGTGCTGCTCACTATGCTCGTGTGCCGCAGGGCGCACCGGCTGGCGGCGCGCTTCACGGCCTGCTGCATCTGCACGGCGCTCTTCGCCGCGCTGGCGGCAGGCACCGTCTCCGCCGTGCTGTCGCGCGGGGAGGGGGAAACGGCGCTCGAAGCGCAGGCGCAGGCGGCCGCTCAGGTGCGCGCCGCTGCGCTTGAGGAACAGGATTTGCACGCAGCCCTCGCGGCGGAAGGCGACCGTTCCGCGCTGCGTCCGCTTCTGCTTCCGGCGGAAGTGACCTGCGGCGACGGCGAGCTGCAAATTTCCGCCGCCATTCTGTCCGCGGACGGCACGCAGGTGCTGCTCTCCGCCGGGCAGGCGGCCGGTGCGCCGGCCGCGCAGGTGTCCGGCCTGCAGGTGCCGGAAGTCCCGGCCTCCGGTGAAACGGTGTCCTTCCGCGAGGGCAGCGCGATCTGCGCCGTCTCCGCCGTGCCGCTCGTGCGCTACGGGGAGACGGAGGGCCTGCTCGTCACGCGGGCGGAGCTCCGCGCGCCGGCCGAACCCTGGTTCCGCTTTTACGCTGTGCCGCTGCTGGCGGCCGCGGTTGTGTCCGTGCTGGCGGCGCTGCTCTCCTTCCTCATGATGCGCCCGCTGCGCCAGCTTGTGCGCCGGATGCGCTCCGTGTCGGAGGGCGGCCTCACGCTGGCGCCGGTCCACACGGCGGCGGATGAGATCGGGGACATGTGGCAGTCGCTGCGCGAGATGTCCGTCGCGCTCCGGATCAAGGATTACGAGACGAACGCGACTGTCCGCTCCTTCTACCGTTTCGTGCCCCGCGGCCTGGAGCAGCTTCTGGACCGCGCCTCCATCATGGAGACGAGTCTGGGCGACATGGCGAACGTTTCCGGCACGGTGGGGGTGCTCTCCATCCAGAACCGTGAGGAGATCCGGCTCAGCGTGGACGACGGCAGCTACATGGCCTTCCTGAACGACAGCTATGCCGTGATTGACCGGCAGCTCGCGTCGGCCGGGGGCCTGTTCCTCTCGAGCGGCTTCCACCCGGGCGGCATGGAATTCCTGTTCCGCGGCTCGCCGGATCAGGGCCTCGCGTTCGCGCTGGGCCTGCAGGGCGAAATGACGGCGCAGGAGCAGGAGCACACGCCTGACTTCTTCCTCCTGCTGCACGGCGCCTCGTTCCTCTATGGCCTCGTCGGCTCGGAAGAGCGCACGTTCCCGCTGCTCTCCTCCTCCGAGATCGCCTTTTTGCAGACGCTTCCCGCAAAATTCCGCGGCACCGGCGTTTCCGTGGCCGCCACGGAGGCCACGCTCAAATCGTTTGACAGGCCGTGTGCCGCGCGCTACATCGGCTTTGTCTCGTCCGACGACGGGAAATATACATATAAACTGTATCAGATTCTCGAAGGCTGCTCCGATCTCGAAAAGGCGCTCTGCCTTTCCTATGACGAGAAGTTCCAGAAGGGAATCAGCCTGTTCTGTCAGGATGACTTTTATCTCGCGCGGAACCTGTTTTCCGCCATTCTCAAGAGCAACCCGAACGACGGCATCGCCCGCTGGTATCTGTTTGCGTGTGAACACTTCTTCCACAAGACCGATCCGGACGGCATCACATACAGCCTGTTCGGCGTAGAGGAATAACGGACCGCGGCGCATGGCCGCCGGATTTTCAGGAAAGGCAGGTGAAGAGACATGCTCCGTCTGTTCAACACGCTTATTGGCGTGGTGAAGGCAAAGATGATGGCGCTGTGGACGAAGATCCGCCTGTGGACGAGCCGCTCCTATTGGGAGACAAAGGGCGTCAATACGTTCCGGCAGTTCTTTTCCAGGCTTCTCAACGTCAAGCCGCGCAGCCAGAGCGATTATTACCCGGTGCTCCGCTGGCTGGTCAGCAAGCGGCTGGCCTTTGCGCTGGTGATTGTTCTCGGCCTGCTGAGCGTGTTCTACATCCTGTTCTTCTCGCCGGTGAGCGCCATGCTCTCCGCCTCCAGCCCGTCGCTTCCCTCGTTCCGCTACAATGCCCTTCCGCTGAAATTCTACAGCGGGAACGTGCAGATCACGGCGGCCGACGGCCACGTGGCCTACGAGGGGACGGTGGGGGACGGCGTGGCCCAGGGCCAGGGCGTCCTCTACCGGGCAGACGGCAGCGTCGTGTACAGCGGCGCGTTTGAGAACAGCAAATACAACGGCTCCGGCAGCCTGTTTTATCAGGACGGCGTGCTCCGATACGAGGGCGAATTCGAGGACAATCTCTTCAACGGCCAGGGTTCCCTTTACCGCCAGAGCGGCGTGCTGGAATACCAGGGCGGCTTCCTCAGGGGCCTCAAGTCGGGTGCCGGCACGCTCTACAACAGCGGCGGCAACGCCATTTTCGCCGGCAATTTCCTCTCCGACCGGCCGCTCTTCAGCGAGCTTCTCGGCAAGACGACGGCCGAGGCCGCTTCCATGTACACCGGCGACACAACCGTGTACAACGCCTCCGGTGAAAACAGTGTGTCCCTCGACGAGATCGGCGTCGTCTACACGGCGAACGACGGCTCCAACTCGCTTGATGCGGAGTGGACCATCGGGGAGATTGTGGTGGAGGAGTCCTCCTTCCCCACAACGGACGCCCTCCTGACCGGCATCAACGAGCTCACCGCCTATTTTGGCGAGCCGGTCTATTTCGGTTACACGTGGCCCACGCTGAGCGAGGCTGTGGCGATCCGCCGCCTGAGTGAGGCGGGGAGCGGCGGCTTCCCGGACATCGAGATGGAGATGACCGCGGGCTTCGACGACGTCTACAGCGTGACCTCCTACGATAAGAATTACGAGCTTTACATTTATGTCTATCAGGCGGACGGCCTGCTCTACACCTTCTACTGCGACAGCAGCACGTCCGATTTTTCGTTCTATTCCGTTTCTCTGAGCGCGGAGGAATCGTCCGCACAGGCGGACAGCGCTTCCTCGGCCGCTTCGCAGGAAGGAGGAGAGGAATGAAGAAGGGAAGGCGGGTGTTTGCCCGCATCATGACGGCTGTGTTCTGCTGCGCCATGCTCCTGGCGTTCGCGGCCCTCCCTCCGGCGGAGGCCGCCTCCTCCAAGACACTGCAGCTTTCCCAGGCACAGAACATGGCCCTCTCGAACAACGAGGAGATCAACAAGACCTATAACCAGATCCTGCTCAAGCAGATCCAGTACACCGAAGCCGTGGACGGCATCAGGGCCAAGGTGAAAAACCTCAAGAGCTTCCGCTGGACGCCGCTGCTCAGCTTCAAATTTCCCGAGCAGCTCGACATGAGCGAGGAATATGACCTCAACGTGAAGCCGCTGAACCTGCAGACGGAGATCGACGTGCTCCGCCACCAGATGGCCACGCAGGAGTACAGCGAGCTTGCGGCGCTGAACAAATCGTTCCTCACCGCGTATGTCAATCAGGAGAAGGCAGCCTTCACCGAGGAGCGGCTCGCAGCCGCGCAGGCAGAGCTTGAGCGGAACCAGGCGCGCCTCTCCACCGGGGAAGCGACGCAGAGCGATGTGGACACGATGCAGAGCTCCGTGGACACGCTCACGAGCGACCTTGCGCAGCAGAAGCGCAACCTGCAGACTTCCCTGCAGGAGCTGAGCGATCTCATTCACATCGATGTCAGTTCCGGCTACACGCTGGCCAATCCCCTTGTGGACGCCGAGATCCCGCGCGGGGATCTGGAGGAAATTATCGATTCCGCGATGAGCGACAGCCAGACGATCTATGAGGCAAAGATGGCCGTCTCCACGGCCCAGGTCAACCTCGATTCCTATGAATCGCTCATGCGGAACCAGTACGGCTCCAAAATGAACGGGATCAACAGCTTTCTCACGCAGGTGCGCAACGGCGAATCGGTGGATTACGCCGCCTTCCAGATCAAATACGATGAAATGCTCGATTCCTTTGACGCGCCGTGGGAGGGCAGCATCCGCATTCTCTTCTTCAGCTTCACGAAGGAATGGTTCAAGGGTGAGCTGAGCGGCACGCGATACATTGAAAACGACCTCTACGCACTGCTCACCGCCTGCAAGGAGTACGAGACGGCGAACTCCGATCTCGAATCGGCGCAGAAGACGCTCGAAGATGAGATTCGCACCGCCTATGAGTCGATCGTCACGGCGCGCAACGCTTATCTGCAGCTCGCGGAGACGACGGAGACGGCGCGCGAGGATCTGGAACGCCTCTCCTCGCTCAACCAGCTCGGCAAAGCCGAGTACAGCGAGGTCAAGACGAAGCAGGAGGAATACCAGAGCCTTCAGCTCGATCTCATCGACGCGCTCGCGTCCTACAATGAGCTGCTCTACGATCTCGACGCCACCACATGCGGCGCCATCAGCCCCTATCTTTCCGGCACGTCCCTCTCCACGGACACCGGAACCGGCGGCGACAGCTACGTGATCGACGACGCGACGACGCCCCACTATTACATCTACACCGACATTTCGGATCTTGTGTTCGTGTTCGGCCTGGAAATCCCGGAAACGTTCGAACCGGCCATCACCGAGTTTGAAATCTGGTACAACGGCACGCAGATCGGCGAGCGCACCCCGGCGGACGAACAGCTCCGCCACCTGGCGCTCGATTACCAGGAGACGAGCATGCTCACCGTCCGCCTCTACGGCGAGGACGGCTTCCTGTGCGAGTGTGAGATCGACACTACCGTCCCGCGGGACGTGCTGCCCGTGCAGCAGGAGGAAGAGCCCGTGGAAACGGCAGAGCCGCAGGAGATCGGCACCTATCAAATCACGACCTCCTCGCTCGGTTCCGTGAGCACGAGCACGCTTGAACTCACGCTCGACAGCTCCGTGGGCGCAGCCTACTACACGCTGCAGAGCGAGAACGGCACGAGCCTCTACACCGATGAGCCCGTTTCCGTGGACGAACCGTTCACCTACCTGACGCTGCTGGTCGGCAGCCTGGACAAGGTGAGCCTGGAGCTGTATGACAGCAGCCGCAATTCCCTCGGCACGGCCACATTTGTGCCGGAACGGCAGACGATTGAGATGGTCCTTCCCGCGTGAGCGGGGTAGACAGGAAAGGAGGAAGAGAGATGAAGCGAAAGAACGCCAGGCGCAACGGCATCCTCGCGCTGGTGGTGCTGCTGGCCGCCGCGATCAGCGCCTTCTCCTTCTGGGTGCAGGGTGTGTGGAACGAGGAGGAGGCCGTGCACATCACACCCTCCGAAATTGAGGATTCCACGCTTGCCATCGGCACCCACCTCATTCACCTTTCCGCCCTGACGGAGGAGCTCTACGAGATTGCCATGGATTCTGCGGACGAGTCCGGCCAGAATACCGTGTACTACAAATCGGAGCTTTCCGGCGGCACCTGGTTCGACATCACCTCCGCCTCCTCGCTCGAGGACATCACCACGGGCGGCAGTCCCGTGCTCGATTCCGAGATCGAGGCGCTGTTCTTCACCCACCACACCCGTTCGGACGGCATCACCTACGATCTCCGCACGAACGAGCCGGTGAACATCTACGACATCAACGATCCTTACGACATCGAAACGTTCGACGAGCTCCTTCCCCTCAAAAATCAGTATGAGATCATCCGCGAGCTGCAGAGCGACAGCGCCGCAGGCCGCGAAAAGATCGAAAAGATTGAGACGGTGCTCAACACCGAGGTGGAAAACGATGAAACCGCCCTGTGTGACGAGCAGCTCGACGCGCTGCAGCGGTACTACAACGTGCTCAGCGAAAACAACGCCTCCTCTGACCGGCTGGAAGCCGTGCAGGGTGTGATGAACGCCGTGGACGCGACGCGCCGTGCAAACGTGTTCACCACGCTGGAGAGCGTCATGAACACGTTCACCCAGGAGCTGCCGCGCATCGAGGACTCGGAGGAAGCGGCCGGCAGCAGCCCGGACACCGAGCTCCAGTCTGCCGCCAACGACAGCCTCTCGAACGTGCAGACGTCGCTCATCGAATACCAGGGCAAGATGATGGACGCCGGCACCACGGTGATGTCCAATCTCCAGTATGAGTATTCCCAGAGCCTGATCGAGCACGCGCTGGCGGACAACCACGCCGCGTGCGACACGGATGTGGACGCCCTGCTGAACCTTTCCAACATCGCCTCGAGCGTGGTGGCGGACAGCGCCTCGGAGCTTTCGCTGCTCAACAACACCGTTGTGCCGCGCGCCACGCAGGCCTATCTGGAAGCGCTGGGGGCGGGCGTCTCCGCCGACTATGTCTCGGCTGCCGCTTCAAACGCCTCCCGCGCGCTGCTGCAGACGCTGGCCGACACGAACACGAGCGAGATCAACACCGCCCGCAACGAGCTGGAATCCTACATTTCCGCCGTCATTCTCCGCGTGTCGAACGCGGAGGGGACGACCTACCTCAACGATCGGCTCGAGCAGGCGCAGACGTATTACGACGAGATCCCGGAGGACGACTTCTCCGAAGGCGCTTCCGGCACGGTGGACAGCCACATTGAGTTCCTCACGCAGAAGCTGCGGGAGCTGGAGCTGGCTGCCGGCGGCAACGAGCTGGACGCGCTCATCGCGGAAAAGGCGGATTTGCAGACGCAGTACCTCTCGGCCCTTGACGGCAACGACCTCACATCGGCTGCCGCGCTGGAAGACCAGATAGCGGTGCTCGACGATCAGATTGCGGCGATGGAAGCCGCCCAGGCGGACGAGCTCAACGCAGCCCAGCAGAAGCTCAGCGACCTGCAGGATCAGCTCAACAACGCGGAGACCGGCAGCGCGGAGGCGGCGGATCTGGAACGCCAGATCGCCGCGGCGCAGGCGGAGCTCACGTCGCTCGAAGCCAGCCTGTCAGACGGCTCCATCGGGAGCCTCACGGCGGAGCTGAAAGCGGAGTGCCTCTCCATCATCGGCTCCACCTCCGCGTCGGACCCGGAGCGCTCCGTGCTCTCAAACGACATTGACACGCTCAGCTCCATGCTGGATCAGAACGTGAAGGTTGTCATGCCGGCGCTGCAGGACATCCACGCCGCCATGGTGAAGGAGCGCGATCTGAACGGCGATTCCTCCTATGACGACGCGATCGCTGCCGTGGAGGAAGCCATTCTCGGCAGCTCGGCCGCTTACAACGCTTCGCTGCAGGGTTCCCTCTCCGAGGAGGATCTGCAGGCCGTGATCGACGGCTATTTCGAAGGCTCCGATTCCCTGCTCGATGCCCAAACGGGCAGTGCAGGAGATGCGGGTGGCACAGGGAACGCGGGCAGCGCGGGCGGCGTTTCCGGCTCCGGCGGTGATGGAACCTCTGTGCAGGCGCCTGACCCCACCACTCTTTCCGAGGACGAGCAGGCCGTTGTCTCGCTGCTTGCGCTGCAGCAGTATTTCGACGAAACGCAGAGCGAGGCTGCCGGGCGCATGCTCTCCGTGCAGTCGCAGCAGCAGATCAACCTGGGCAATCCGCTCCTGTTCAGCCAGGCGGACGATCCTTCCATGGAATATGTCACGGTGCAGGCGGCGGCGAACGCCGCAAACCTGCGCTATGTGTGGAACCGGAACAAGAGCCAGGCCACGCTTGCGCAGGGCAGCGCGTACTACACCTTTGCCGCCTATTCCGATCTGGTCCGGCGCGGCCGCACGGAATCGGAGTTTGAACAGATGACGAACGCCGCCCGCCTGCAGGGCGAAACGCTCTATCTGCCGGAATCGTACACGGGCGAACAGTTCGGCGTGGAGGCTGTCTATTTCAGCGGTACCTCCTACGCCGCGGTGCAGCGGGACGATCTGGCGGCCGCTGCGGACGAGCTGGCCGCGCTGATGCTTTCGGCCTGAGAAGAGAGGGAGGACAGGATGGCAGATTATCCGATCATTTCAGACGTCTCCGCATACATTGTGCGGATGCTCCGGCAGAAGATGTGCCCGGAGCCGATCCCTTCCCCGAACAACATCGAGGTTTCCTCCCCCGCGGAGCAGGACGTGGACTATATCCTCGGCCTCTATCTCTATGACATCCGGGAGGAGGGGGAGATTTCGGCTCCGCCGCTCGTCAACACGGGCCGCATGCGCCTGCGCCCGCCGCCGCGTCCGTACAGCCTCTATTACATGCTGTTCATCAACGGTTCCTCGCAGATGGGCCTGAAGGCGCACGACATCCAGAAAATCATCGGCCGCGCGGCCCAGGTCGTGAACGACGGCAGCGTCATTTATCCGAACGAGCTGCAGACCTGGCTGGAATCGCGGGAGGCGCCCATCATGCTCACCCCCTCCAAGCTCTCGCTGGAGGACAAGGTGCGCGTGTGGTCGGCCATCAACAAGCCGTATCAGGTCAGCCTGTTTTACAAGGCGGCCCCCGTTCTGCTCTCGAGCGAGGTTGTGGTGGAGACGCCGCGCGTCACGCAGGCGGAGTTCGGCCTGCACCTCACAGGCGAGAACAGGGAGGGATGACGCATGGCAGATTTCACCGTCATCCGGCACAGCCTCGATCTGGTGCTGCACCTCACGGACACCACCACGGGGGCGCTGCTCTCCGGCGCGGACGCATCCTTCACGCGGGACGGCAAGCCCATCCGTTTCCTGAACAAGGGGAACGGCCACCTGATTCTGATCGATACGGGGCGCGAGGATTTTTCGCTCGGCGTTTCGCTTCCCGGCTATGTGCCGCGCACCGTCAGCGTCCGGTATGAGGAGCTCAAGCCGATGTATCCGGCGCTGGAGCTTCCCATGATCCCGGACGGCTCCGAAAAGAGCCCCGGGGAATACGCGGAGCTGCGGGGCAGGCTGGAAGGCCTCACGGAGCTGGAAGCCGTCTGGCTCGGGGAAAATGCCTGCATGATTCGCTCCTTCAACCCGCGCCGCGGCCTTCTCACCCTGTTCAATCCGCACCATCTCAACATGGATCGCGTTTTCTACGCACTCGTAGACCCCGACAGAGAGGTCTATGAAGCGTTGAAAATAGAAGCAAGAATTTCCGACACGCAGTTTCTTCTGGCAGACAAGCTGAACATGGAATTTGGCAGCCATTTCCCGGTTTCCAGGCGTGTTTTCGGCATGGTTCAGGAGGACGGAACCTACCTGCTGCGGCTGGCCCTCCACGGGGACGATCCCCGCTGGGTTGTGCGCTGCAGGGCAGGGGAGCGGGAGTGGTTCCAGACGGTGGACACCAAGTCGCTGCCGGAGCCGCCCCTCAAGCTGCCAAACGAGGAGCAGGCCGCCCCGCGGGCGGACCCTGCCGAGAAGGGAGGAATGTAAATGGCGCTTCCTGTTGTCTCGGGGGCTTCCATCCAGTGCACAATGGGCATGTCTCCGGGCCAACTAATGGTAACGTCTCAACTCAAGGTCCTGACGGGCGGCAAGCCCCTTGCCACCATCCAGGACGCGGCTCCCATCACGAATGTGGGGCCCTGCGGCATGTGCACATCCATGGCAAACCCCACGGTTGCCTCGGCAACCGCGGCCGCAATGGGCGTGCTCACCCCGATGCCGTGCGTGCCTGCTCCCATGGGGATCTGGACGTGCGGAAAAGCGCCGCTGGTCGGTGGGGTTCCGGCCCTGCTCAACGACGGCATGCTCACCTGCTCCTACGGCGGAAGCATCAAAATTGTGATGCCGGGGCAGATGAAAGTAACCTGTTAGCTCTTTCCTTCCCATACAGTCCTGTAAAGAAAATTTGAAAGGAGGCCGGTTTTAAGCGGAGGCTTAAAATCGAACGAAATTATGGCTGAATATTTATCTCCCGGCGTCTATGTAGAGGAATTTGATTCTTCCCCGCGTTCCATCGAAGGAGTAGGCACCAGCACGGGCGGTTTCGTCGGCATGGCCGTGAAGGGCCCCACGATCGGCGCGCCGAGCCTTGTGACGAGCTTCGCTGATTTCCAGCGCCAGTTCGGCGGGTTCCTCTCCGAGTACACGCACGGCGAATACCGCTACCTCGCCTACAGCGTGGAGCAGTTCTTCGCCAACGGCGGCACGCGCTGCTTCGTGAGCCGTGTCGTTCCGGAAAACGCCACCATCGCCACGGCAAAGAAGGGCACCCTCTCCGTGCGCGCGGCCAACGAGGGCAAGTGGGGCAACCGCATCGTGGTGTCTCTGCTCGCCACGAACCGCAAGAAGATGCAGCTCGTCGCCAAGGAGGCGGAGCGCGTCTACACCGCGAAGAGCGTGGAGGGCTTCCGCGAGGGCGATCTGGTGGAGTTTGCCGGTGAAATCAACCGCATCGCTTCCATCTTCGATCGCTCCGTGACCTTTGAAAAGGACTTTTCCGCCGACCCGGTCGATGACGCGATTGTGCCCAAGCAGCTCGTGTATTCCGTGGAGATGGATGTCACGGTGCGCTGCGACGCCGAGGTGGAAACGTACACCGGCGTCACGCTCAACCCCGCTTCCCCCTCCTTCTTCACGAAGAAGCTTTCCGCCAGCCGCCTCATCGTCGCCTCCGTGGATCCGAGCGACAAGCTGGAAAACCCGGTGTCCTCCCTGCTTGGCAAGGGTGTGCTCTCCGGCTCCCTCACGCTTTCCGGAGGCAGCGACGGCACGATGGACGCCGTCAACGCCGGCGTGTTCATCGGTGAGGACAACGGCCCCGGCATGCGCACCGGCATCCAGTCCTTCCTGGAAAACGACACGGTGAGCATCCTGGCCGTTCCGGGCGTCACGATCCCGGAAGTCATTGTGGCGCTCGTGAGCCACTGCGAGAATCAGAAGAGCTGCTTTGCCGTGATCGATATCCCGCAGGAGCTGCGCAAGATGAGCGACATCATCGAATACCGCAACATGATCGACAGCACCTATGCCGCCATGTATCACCCGTGGATTCAGGTGTATGACCGCGTGGCCCGCAAGCCCGCTTACATTCCGCCGAGCGGCGCCGTCATGGGCGTGTATTCCCGCACGGACGTGGCCCGCGGCGTGCACAAGGCCCCGGCCAACGAGACGATCGCCTGCACGGGCCTTTCCGTCAACTATACCGCCGGCGAGCAGGATATCCTCAACCCGGCCGGCGTCAACCTGATCCGCGCGCTGCCCGGCCAGGGCATCCGCATCTGGGGCGCCCGCACCGCCAGCAGCAACACCGCGTTCAAGTATGTCAATGTGCGCCGCCTGTTCATCTTTGTCGAGCAGTCGATCCGTGTTTCCACGAACTGGGTTGTCTTTGAGCCGAACAACTCTTCGCTGTGGGCTCGTGTGCAGATGACCGTTTCCTCCTTCCTGGATTCGCTCTTCCGCGCCGGTATGCTGGCGGGCGAAACGCCTGCCGAGGCTTACTATGTGAACATCGGCACCTCCACCATGAGCCAGGATGACATCATGAACGGCCGCCTGATCTGCGAGATCGGCATTGCCCCGTCCCGCCCGGCAGAGTTCGTCATCTTCCGCGTCACGCAGTTCACCGCCGGTGCCGAGGGCGGCGCGGAGTAAGAAACCACGCTCACAATACCACAGAGAAAAGGAGTATAGAAAATGGCTGAAAAAACATCGGGTGGTCTCCATTACCCTCTGACTAAAATGAACTTCCTTGTCACGGTTTCCACCGTGACGGAAGGCGTCGCCGCGTTCAGTGAAGTGACCGGCGTCGAGGCGAGCGTCGATGTGATCGAATTCCGCCAGGGCAATTCCAACAGCCTGGCTCCCGTGAAGATCCCCGGCCTTGTCAAGCACGGCAACGTGACGCTCAAATTCGGCTACACGCGCAATAACGCCTTCAAGGACTGGCTGAAGGAATGCGTGGCTGAGCGCCGCACGAAGGATGCCCGCGCCACCGTGACGATTGAGCTCATCGACATCCGCGACAGCTCCCCCTCTTCCCTGGTGGAGAACACGCAGGATGAGACGCTTGTATGGCAGCTCACGAACGCCTGGGTTACGAAGTACACCGCGCCTGATCTGAACGCCTCCACGAGTGAGGTGGCCATCGAATCAGTCGAAATCGCTTACGAAGAACTTATCATCCCGAACTGATCAAGCGCAGCCGGATCCTGCCGGAGGAGCCTGTCCTCCGGCAGCTTTCGGTTTATTTCCGGAGGTAATGTATGATAACCGAGTATGATTTTGAGCTGCCCCGCGGCTATGTGGATGCCAACGGGAACGTGCACCGGAAGGGGAAGATGCGCCTTGCCACGGCGGGCGACGAGATCAGCGCCACGCGCGATCCGCGCGTGCTGAGCAATCCCTCGTATCTCACGGTTGTGGTGCTGGCGAAGGTCATCACCGAGATGGAAGGCATGGAAGCGATCGTGCCGAATATCGTGGAACGCTTCTTCACTGCCGACCTGGCGTTCCTGCAGGACATGTATCAGCGCATCAACGACGTGGAGCCGCCCACCATGACGGTGGTCTGCCCCAAGTGCGGAGAGGTGCACGAGGTTCCCATAAATTTTACGCGAGAGGGATAACGCTCTACCCTGAAAAACAGCTGTATCAGGAAATGTCCTTTATCTCCTATTATTTTCACTGGGGGGAAAAGGAAGTGATGGACCTCAGCCACGCCAGCCGAAGACGCTGGTGCGAGGAGATCTCCTCCATCAACAGCAGCCTGAATCCCTCGGATGACACGAAGAAAGAAAAGAGCATTTTCGAACTGGGGAAATCTGCGCGCCGCAGATAAAAATACGGAAGACGGGAGGCCGCGGCTATGGCGAATATCGCAGAAGACAATTTTCTTGTATGGAACCAGGGCAAAGCCCCCCTTGTCGGCCACAATTTTATGCTGCGTGTGGAGCTCCTGTTCGATCTCCCGTGTAAGAGTGTCAAGGCTTTTACGCGGGAAATGGAATATGAGCTGATCCAGGAGGGCGGGCTGAACGATTACGTTCACATGCGGCGCAAGCCGATCAGCAAGCCCTTTACCTTTGAGGTGGAACGGTATGTGGGCGTCGATTACATCGATCCCATGCCGGTGGGCGCGCAGCTCACGCTGCCCGTCCTGCTGTTCGTGAGCCGGTACCAGGGGCAGTTTATCCCCGGCATCGTGGCGCGCACGTTCGTGTTTACCGGCTGCACCGTGATCAAAAAGGTGTACGGCGAACTCAACGCCGAACGCTCCGATCTCATGACGGAGACGACCACCATCGCATACAACGAAATGCTCTGTGTGGATCTGCCGTGGTCCAGCATCGATTCGCTGAACATTGCTTCGGGTGTAGCTTCGCCTGTCAATGCGAAATCGGCGTCGGACGACGAAACGCAGCAGAACGGAGAGGAACAGCCACAAGGTGAAACCGTTTCGCCGAGTGAGAATCCCCCGCAGATTGAGGATGACATTCCCCCCATATCAATCCCGGGTGAGGCACCGGACGATGGCAGCGATACACTCGGCGATACGACGGATGAAAGCGCCCCGAATGCCGGGGAGGATGCGCCCGGCGAATCCGCCGCAGACGCGGGTGAAGATGCCCCGGCTGCAGTCCCAGACGGGGAGCCTGCCGTGGCACCCACGGAGACCCCTGATGCTCCTGCTGCGGTCGACGACGGGGAGCCTGCCGTCGCAGCCACAGAGGCCCCTGACAATTCTGCGGGCGGCGGCAGCACATCGGCGGACGGATCACCCGCCGCGCCGTGAGGCGGTGTTTTGACCTATGAGGACAGGGCGGATAGGGAAAGGAGGACGAGGCCGTGCTGAAACTGAAACAACCCATTCTGCTGAACAACGGGCGGCAGCCGCTTTCCTTTTCCACCGTGTTTCAGGAAAAGCTGCTCTCGAACTATGACGCGCTTCCCGCGCGTGTGACGCCGAAGGATCTTGTGCTGCTCACCGTGTCCCCGGCCGGTCTGCCCGAGGATCTCGGCGGGATGACGACGATCGCCGTGGCCAACACAAGCCAGAGCAACGTGCAGGAGGTCACGCTCAACGTCGTGAACAACGTCGTGAACCGTCTCCTCCTCTCGCAGGAGCAGAATTTTACGTATCAGGACCGCATCTATGTCTCCACCATGCTCCGCAAGCTGGGCGTGACGGATGTGAGCCAGTTTATGCGCCAGGTGCGGGAGCTGTATCAGGAGTCAGTCAGCATCGGCCGCCTCACGAGCCTGTATGAAAACCACTATGAGCAGCTTCGCCTGCTGCTCGCCGCCCCGCAGGAGCGGGAGCACGGGCAGGCGGCCGCCCCTTCCGGGGAGGAAAACCGCCCGCTTCCCGCCCCGCGCTATTATCTCCACGGCGAGATCTACCAGCGGCTGCAGACGGCGCAGCTTTACCAGGCGTTCCGTTCCGTGCAGCAGAACCGCCAGCTCCATGCCGTGAACCTGGCCCGGAATGAGCTTCGCTTCACGGAGCAGACGCGCGTGAGCGAGGAACTGCATCTGTGGAGCATGAAGCAGTCGCTTCTCTCCGAGCGTCATCTTGAGCTTGTCTACGCCGCGCATGAGGGCGGGGAGGGCAGCGGGGAAGAGGGGGCCCTGCCCGGCGCTGCCCCGGCCGCTCCGGCGCCGCAGGCGCGGGAAGCGAGGCCGGTATTGTCCGCCGCTGCCGGGCCCGCCCCTTCGCAGGTTGTCTCCCCCGCCGCGTCGCCGCATGAGGAGGCGATGCACACGCGCGTCTATGCCGTGCTGCAGAACCATGTCAACCGCTATGAGACGGGCGAACTGCTCCCTGTGCCGCGCACGGAGCAGCAGGTGATCGAGCAGACCGCGGAGGCGATCCTGCTTTCCTTGACAGACAATGTGCTCAGCACGCAGATCACCCGGCTGAGCCGCCCGGAGCATCACCAGCAATGGATCGACCTGCGCAGCGCCGTGCATGAGTCAATGCAGAACACGATGGCACGCTACCGTTCCTACCACACGGATCTCACGCTGCGCGGCGGGGATTCCACGCAAAGCGTGTCGCTCACCGCCCTCTACCGGGAGGAAGAATCTGCTTTCACCACGCTGCTGCAGAGCTACCGCACCGTTTCCGCGCTCCGCACGCGGCTGGAACCGGCCGCCGCGCCGGGGGATAACCCGCCCGCGCTGATCTACCGCGAAGGGGAGGCGGCGCCGGAAGGCGAAACTGCACCGGAAGCACAGGCCCCGGCGCGGGAACCGGCGCAGGAACGCCGGGAGATCCGCCGCGTGGCCGAACTGGCCGACCGCCTTCTGCGGCCCGGCGCGGCAGGGCAGGGGGCCGCGCCTGCGGCTGCCGCCCGGCGGCAGGAGATTTCCGAACGGGTGCAGCGCGAGCTGCTGCGCGTGCGGGAGCGCGAGATCGGCGAGCGCTTCCTCGAAACCGTGCGGGAGCTCTCGGGCGCGGAAACGCGCACCGCCCTTTCCGTCCAGCTTCCGGAAGCGGCGCCCGTCCTGGCGCGCCAGACGTTGGAATCGCTGGAAGCTCTCTTTGTGAAGAACGACGCTTTCCTTCGCGAGGGGGATCGTTTCCTTCTGCAGGATCGCTCCGTGCAGAACGGCCCCTCCGTCTCCGTCACCCGCGGGGAGACGAACCTTGTCTTCCAGCAGCAGGCGGAGCAGGGCGAACCGGCGCAGGAGGAATCGGCCGCCCCGGCCGTCCCGCAGGAACCGTCGCAGGCCGTTTCGGAGCGGGAGCTTGTGCATGAGCTGGACAGGATCAACGAGCGGAACCGCGAGCTGCTGCGCGCCGTGCAGCAGGAGATCGCCGGAAAAACCCCGCAGCGGGAGACCGCGCCGCCGCCGGAGCCTGCCCGTGTCTACCGGGATTCCCTGCGCGCGCTGGAGGATCCGGAGGCCTTCCGCCGCACGTGGGAGGAGGCCCCGCCGGAGCAGCATCATCCCGAGGACACAAACGCCGTGCTGGAATCGGTGCTGGCCCATGCGGACCCCGCTGCGCGCGAGGTCATGCGCGTGCTGCGCGAGTACCGGGAAAACCCCGCGGAGGCCATCCGCAGCGGGCTGGTGCGTCCGGCCTCCGCGGCTGAGCTCACCGCCGTTTCGCGCGAGATCGAAACGCAGCGCACACAGGAGCTACGCCACCTGCGGCAGGTGCGCGAGGATGCGCAGGAGACGGTGCGCGAACATGTCGGCCATGTGGTGGATCGCTTCCTGGAAGCGGAACAGCGCGAAGCGCCGCCCCCGCGGCCGGAAAGCCGCCGCGCCGCCTTGCCCAGCATGGTGCACCGCGCACCCGAGCCCTCCGTTTCGGAGGAACTGCTCGAGCTGCTGGAACAGCGCCGCCTGAACGAGACGCATGAGGTCACGGAAACGCACACCGTGACGAAGGAACAGGTGAACCAGACGGAGGTCAACAATGTCCGCCAGCAGGTGGTGGAGAAATCGACCGAAGACATCACCGAGATGATCAACCGCACGCTGGCCAGGCAGATCGGCACGATTTCCGATCGCGTCTACGGCCAGATGGAGCGCCGGCTGCGCTCCGAGCGCGCGCGCCGCGGCTGGTCATAACGGCGGGAAAGGAGAGAGACGGGAATGAGTGTGCTGAGCAGCGCCGCCGGCACGGTGGCGAATGTCATAAAGGGAAACAAAAACCAGGCCATGCTCATCGTGGAGGACTGGCGGAACGTGGATCGCGCCGCCCCGGCGGCGGGCGGCGCGGCGGGGGCTGCCGCGGCTCTCACGAGCTCCGGCGCGCCCGTCTCCACGCCGAGCGTGCCGTCCCCGGCCATGCTGGGCTCCACCATCGGGAGCGCGCGGGCGGCCCTCCTGGGGGATGTCACGGGCGCGGCGGCGCTCACCGCCGGCTCTTCCCCCGTGAAACGGTATTTCGAAGTGCAGTTCAACCCCAGCAGCCTCACGCTCGACGCCCATGTCAATCATGTGAGCCACCAGGACACGCAGAACGACCAGCAGACGAACTCACAGGCCACGTTCAGCGACGCCGTCGTGCAGCCCTATGTGCAGCTGAGCGTCGATCTGATTTTCGACCATGTCAACAATTACGATGCCTTCATGTGGGACAAGGTCCGCCTCGGCGTGGGCGGCACGGTGGCCAATGTGGTCAACGCAGCCGTGAACGGCAAGCAGACCTACACGGTGCAGCCGGAGGTGGAGGGCCTCATCGCCACGCTGCGCGAGCCGAAAACGCGCGTGATCTCCTTCGTGTGGGGCGATTTTTCCTTCCGCGGGGCGCTGCAGAACGTCTCGGCCGAATACACGATGTTCTCTGTTTCCGGCCGGCCGATCCGCGCGAAGGTTTCGCTGCACCTGCGCCAGATGCTCGCCCTGGTGGATCAGTCGCAGTGGGTCAAGGAGTTTGAAAAGGCGTTCACGGTGCCCGGCGCACTGAATGGTGCGTCCGGCCTGGCGGCGAAAGCGCGCGCCGCCACCAATCTGCTGAACATCGGCATCTGAAAGGGGGGACCTGCACATGGCCAATCCGTTCACAGCCCTTTCCGGCGATCTTCTCACGAGCCTCACGGGCAACGTCCAGAAGGCGAAACTGATCATCCGCTCGAACACGCAGTCCGCCGCGTCCGGCGCGGCAGCCAGGGTGGGCGGGAGCCTTTCCACCGCGCAGATCGCGAGCCAGGCGGGAGCAGCGCTGGCCGGCGGCAGCCAGGCGGCCGCGTCCGCCGCGTCGCCTGCCAGCCGGGAGCTCACGGTGCAGTACAATCCCTCCTCCATTTCCTTCCGCGCCTTCGCGGAGGCGACGCCCCTCACCACGCTGCAGCAGAACGTGGACGCGGGCATTCCCTCCCAGAACACGCGCCCGCCCTCGATCCTCATGTCGGTCGATCTCATCTTTGATCAGGTCAACGTGAAGGACGCTTTCATGCTCGAAAAGCTGAAGGTCACCACACAGGATGTGACGCAGCTCATCGTGAACAAGGGTTTGAACAAGAACGTGTACACCGTGCAGCCGCAGACGAATGCGTTTGTGGGCATGCTCATGAGCGAGGCCACGCGCACCGTTACGTTCCAGTGGATGGATCTGAATTTCACCGGCGAGGTGTCCGAGGTGCAGGCCCGCTACACCATGTTCTCCACCTCCGGGCGTCCGATCCGCAGCATTGTGCGGCTCAGCCTGCAGCAGAAGCTGGAGACGGCCCAGGCGGCGCAGAAGTGGTCCGCCGCGTTTGATCGCTGCTTCACGCCGGACGGGAACAAGCTCTACACCGGCGGCAAGAGCAAAACGGAGAGCCTGTCGAACATTTTGAACTTCGGTTTCTGACGAGGAAGCCGGGAAAGGGGGGAAACCCGTCATGTCATTGCTTTCTTCCGCCATGGGGGCCGCGTCCGGGGCGGTTTCCGGCGCGCTTTCCGCGGCGCTGCAATCCGCGCCCGCTCTGCTCACCTACGATGCGCTCCGCACGAAATACAACGAGTTTTCCCTTCCCCGCTCCGTCATCGAGTTCAACGGAAAACCCTTTGAAGCGGGCAACATCATTGTCACAGACATCAACGTGGAAGCCACCTGCGGGTTTGAAGCCTCCGTGGCGCGCTTCCGTCTCTATAACGTGTTTTCTCCCTCCACCGGCAAATTCCAGTACGATCTCATCCAGAATGACGTCACGCTCGGCTCCGCCCTCACCATCAAGCTCGGCTATCTCAACGCGCTGAGCGTGGTGTTTGTGGGATTCGTGGCGAATATCTCGTTCGGGTTTGATCCGACGGATCTGCCGTATATCGAGATCACCGGCATGGACGCCAAGGGCCTGATGATGGCCAGCAGCTATGCCGCTCAGCTCACCGCAAAGTCTTACGGCGAAGCCGTGTCGGAGATTCTGGGCCGCACCGCCTATGAAAAGCTGCGCACGACCGGCGCCGTCACCTCTGTCAATGTGACGGATACGCCGGACAAAAAGAGCGGCCCGACGGGCGGCAACGGTCTTGGCGGCGGCTCCAAGGCCAGCGCCGAGACGATCGAGATGGTGGAGGAGAGCGATTACGAGTTTATCGTCAAGGCGGCCAAGAAATTCAACTATGAATTTTTCGTGGACCGCGGGGCGATCTATTTCCGCAAGGCGCGCAGTACAAACGCCGTGCTCATGGAACTCGGCGTCGGCAGCGGCCTTCTCGGCTTCGAGGTGAGCTACACGCTCACCGGCCTTGTGGGAAGCGTGGAGGTGCGCGCTATGAATCCGGACACCGGCAAGGCCATCTCGTCGGTGAAGCAGCTCACGGCGAACATTTCCACCGGCACGCGCGCCAAGCCCCTCATCTCGGGCGCGAAAAAGGTGTACATCGATCCCACGGTGATGTCGCAGGAGCAGGCGGATGCCCGCGCTTCCTATCTCGCGGACGAGATCGGCTACCGCCTCGGCACGCTGGAGTGTTCCTGTCCGGGCATCCCGGATCTCGCGCCCGGCCAGTTTGTGCGCGTGTCCGGCCTCGGATCGCCCATTGACAACATCTTCTATGTCACAAGCGTCACGCACGATTTCCGCTCCGAGAGCGGGTATCAGACAAAGCTGATCGCGAAAGCCTCGGAGGTGAAAAAGTGAGTATTTACGATATCATCGGTGAAATTTCGGAAAAGCAGGCCGCCAAAACGGAGACGGGGGACGCCCGCATTTACGGCGTGGTGGTCGGCATTGTGGCCAAGAATTATGATAAAGACATGCCGGGCCGCGTGTGTGTCACCATTCCCACACGCGACTCCTCCAAAAACGAGCTGCAGTGGGCGCGCCAGGCGCTGCCGAGCAGCGGGAGCGACTGGGGCTACTATTTTGTGCCGGAGGTGGGGGATCAGGTGCTGCTCGCCTTTGAAGGCGGCAACATCGAAAAACCGTATGTCATCGGCTGCCTGCCGAAGGAGAACAGTAAGCTCGTGTCGAAAACGGTGGACGCGCAGAACCAGTATAAGCGCATCATGACGAAGAACGGCAGCTCCATCACCTTTGAAGACAACAAGGAGGGCGGCGGCGAAAAGGACAAGATTACCGTGGAAACGGCGGGATCCGCCCACACTGTCCTGCTCGACAATGAAAACAAGCTTATCCGCATCACCGATAAAAAGAAGGAAAACATGGTGGAATTGAAAACGGAGGCAGGCGAGATGACTGTGAAATGCAAGAGCCGCCTCACGGTGCAGGTGGGGGACAGCATCAAGATCACCCTCAACGGCGAATCCGGCAGCGTCTCCGTCTCAGCCAAGGAATTTTCCGTGAAGACGAGCGGTTCCGTGCAGCTCAAGACGGACAGCATGCTCAAGCTGGAGGGCGCGCAGCTCAACGCGAAGGCGTCCTCCGTCTTCAAGGTTGAGAGCAGCGGCATGGTCAATGTGTCCGGCAGCACCATCAAGCTCGGCTGACGGAGAAAGGAGCACCCTCAATGGACAATAAAATGTTTTTGGGCACGGGGATTCATTTCCCGCCGGGCGTGAATCCGGGCACGGGGCGCTTCCTCACCTCCACGGCGGAACAGAGCGTCAAGGAGTCCGTTTATCTCATTCTCATGACGCAGCGCGGAGAGCGGTGGCTCCTGCCCGATTTCGGCAGTGATCTTATGAGCTACACCTTTATGGATACCTCCGCCACCATGCTGAATTTGCTGGCAAACGACCTGCGCACCACGCTTCTCGAGCAGGAGCCGCGTATTTCGGATGTGGAGATCCACATCGATCCCGAGGTGCATGACGGCTGCCTCTTTGTGGACGTCGGCTATCTTGTGTCTGAGACAAACAGCCGCGACAATCTTGTGTTCCCGTTCTACCTGAACGCGGGCGCAGCGGGGGAGGGTTCCGATGGAAACGAATCGTGACGAAAGGCTGGATTTTCGTTCTGTGGGGGATTTGCGCGCCGAGCTGAAGCGTCTGGCCGCCTCCTACACGCCGGAATGGGCGTTTTCCGAGGAAAACCCGGACGTCGGCTCCGTGGTCGCGCTGATTTTTGCAAACCAGATGAGCGAGAATATCCGCAAGATGAATCTCGTGCTCGACAAATATCACACCGAGTTTGTGAACATGCTCAACCTTTCCCTGCGCCCGGCGTATCCTGCCTCCGGCGTAGCGGTGCTGGAGCTGCTCGAGGGCGGCGTGCCGGGCGTCTATGTGCCGGGCGGCACGCGCCTGATCGGCCAGGGAAACGGGGAGGAGGATCGGCAGATCCTGTTTGAGACGACCTCCGATCTCTATGTGACCTCCTCCCGCCTGCGTGATGTGATCGCCGCGTCCGGCTTTTTTGGCAAACTTATTCCCTATCTGGGCGGCCGCGGCCGCCGCCTCCTGCCCGGCGAGGATGCCCCGCACGAGCCGGAAGAACCCACGGCAGAGCCGGAGCTTCCGCCCGTGCCGCTGTTTGATTTCAGCAGGGAGGGCGTGCAGCGCTGGGTGCTGATCCTTTCCGACGACACCCTGTTCCGCTCCCTGCCGGGTTCGGAGCTGTTTGTGCGGCTGCGCGGGCCTCAGGGGGAGGATCTGGCCCCGTTTTTCGCCGATCCGGCGCGCTTTTCCTGGCGCTACCGGTCGGAGGAAGGCTTTTTGCCCTTTGATTCCGTCTCCGCGCGGGACGGTTCGCTTGTGCTGGTGCGCGGCAGCCATACTGCGCCGCAGGACTGCGAGGAGATCTGCGTGGAAGCGGTGGAGCCTGTTACAGAGACGGTGACACTGCAGGAACTGGCGCTCTCCGCGTCGTGCGGAGATATCCCGCCGGAAGTGGTGATCGGCGGGGAAAGCGAGCTGAATCCGGCCGTGTTTCTCCCCTTTGGGGAGACGGCCTCCCTCTTTGACGAATGCTACATCGGCGGGGACGCCGTGTTCAGCCAGGCCGGCGCGCGTGTGGAACTTTCCTTCCGCCTGGAATCGCAGGAGCACCTGGTGCCGCTCTCGCAGGCGAAGGTGGAGGAGGATCTGAAAATCATCAAGCGCAAGCCGAAAACGATCCAGTACCAGGCGGCGCGTACCTCCCCCCAGAAGGTCGCCGTCGAGTATTTCAACGGGATCGGCTGGCGCAAGCTTCCCTGTGACGAGGACTGGGACACGCTGTTCGACGGCACGCACGGCGGTCAGGTGTCGATCCGGTTCCTCTGCCCGGCCGACTGGCGTCCCTCCGTGCAGGGGGGCTATGAGGGCCGTTCCCTGCGGCTGCGCATCCTGCGCGCCGACGATTGCTATCTGCAGCCCTGCGTGCACACGATGCCGCGCCTGAGCGGCCTGACGCTCTCCTATTTGTATCTCGACGGCTGGAAGCAGCCGCAGGGCGTGCGCCGCCTGTGCGGCACCACATTTGCCGATCTCACGCCGCGCGTGCAGGCGGGCCAGCCCGTGGAGGCTTTCGCGGTGTTGCCCTATGCCGGGAACGCGCTCTATCTCGGCTTTGACCGCCCCATGGAGGGCGGCCCTGTGAGCATCCTGTTCGAGGTGGAGGAAAACCCGAATCTGGAGGAACTGTCCCTCCGTTTTGAATATTCCACGCGCGAGGGCTTTGAAACGCTGCGTGTGGTGGACCGCACCCACGGCCTTTCCGAGACGGGCACGGTGCTCTTCCTGCCGCCCTCCCAGTTTGCCCGCCGCGAGGTGGAGGGCAAAAACAGGTGGTGGCTCCGTATCGTGGAGGATCGCGGCCCGCTCGAGGGCGGGAGCCGCACCTTCCCGCTCCTGAAGCGCATCCTGCCGAACGCGGTGGAGATCCGCAACCGCGTCACCATGCCGGAGGAGGTCTTTTACATCACGGCGTCCGTGCCGGACATGCGGTTCGCGCTCTCGGCGCGGAACATCCTCTCCGCGGATGTGTTCGTGAACGAAACGGATCATCTTTCCACGCCCGCGATGCGCGCCATGCTGGAGGAACACCCGGAGGATGTGCGCGCCGAAACGGATTACCTCGGCGAAATCACGGAATTTTACGTGCGCTGGCACGAGGTAGACAATTTTGATCATTCCGGCCCGGAGGATCGCCATTATACGCTCGACCGCATGAACAGTGTGCTCTGCTTCGGGGACGGCGTGAACGTGCGGATTCCGACTGCGCGCCGCGGGCCTGCGTTCACAGTGCAGGCCGTCTGCTGTGACGGCAGCGCCGCCAACCTGCCGGCCGGCGCCATCCAGGGGCCGTTCTCCCAGCTGCTCTTCATCAGCAGCGTCACAAATCCCATCGCCACCAGCTCCGGAAGCGATCTCGAGAGTGTCGAGAGCGCCCGCGAGCGCGGCGCGAACCTGATCTGTTCGAAGAACCGCCTCGTGAGCGAACTCGATTTCGTGCGCGAGGTGCGGGCCTTCGCCGCCTCGGTGCGCAAGGTGCGCTGCCTGGCCGGCTGCGATTTTGAGGGCCGCCTCCGCCGCGGCGCCGTCAGCATTGCCGTCATGCTGGAGGACTACGCGGCCAACAACCACGCCTTCCTCAACCTGCGGGACCGCCTGCGCGCGCATCTGCTGGAGCGGTGCGAGGCCACGCTGGAGGATCTCTTCCTGGGCGAACCGCTCTACGTGGAGATCTCCGTGAGCGTGTGGGCCGAAACGGCAAACCCGGCCGGCGCGTTTGAGGAGCAGGAACGGCTGCGCCGCCGGATTGCGGAGTATCTCGATCCCATGACGGGCGGCAGCGGCAGCGGCTGGCCGATCGGCGTCCTGCCTGAGGATGCTCAGCTCAGCCGCATGCTTCACTCGGCGGGCGGCGAAGCCGTCGTGCAGCGGTATTCCGCCACTGTGCGCTACACCGACCGCAGCGGCGTCCATGAGCGCAGCCTGAGCGACATGGCTCCCGGCCCGTTCATGATCGGCGTGAGCGGCACGCACACCGTCTATATGAAAACCACATCGTAACCGCGGCCCGCAGCGCCGTATTTTGTGAAACCGGGAGGAATCGGAAGTGCTGAACAGCATCAATCTCGACGACAAGAGCTATGAGGACATCCTGACGGAGGCCATCTCCCAGATTCCTCTCTACTCGGAGGAATGGACGAATTTCAACCACTCTGATCCCGGCATCACCATGCTGCAGAACTTCTCCGCGTTTGCCCTTCTGCAGCAGAACACCATCAATCAGATCACCGATCCCGTGCGCCGCAGCCTGCTGCGGCTGATCGGCTTCGAGGCCGCTCCCCTCCGCCCGGCGCACGTCTTCGCGGCCTGCGAAGGCGGGGAGGCCATCGCCCTGCCGGCGCAGTGGAAAGGCCGCGTGGGCGATCTCTGCTTCGAGACAGAGCAGCCCGTTTCGATGGAGCCCTGGTCCGTGGGCGCCGTGTACATGAAGCTTCCCGGCGAGGAGCTCCGCGATATTACCTTCCTGCTTGGCCGCCGGATTCCCGCCGACACGGCCGTGTTCGGCACACACCCGGAAGCGGGAGCGGCTCTGTATGTGGGCTTGACGGGGACACCGCGCCCCGGCGCCACGGCCGCCTTCTGGCTGCAGGCCGCCGGGGACCCGAACCGCAACCCGTTCCGCGCGGAGGCTCCTGTGCAGTTTGCCTCCCTGCGCTGGCAGGCATACACCGCCTCCGGCTGGAAAACCATCCCCGCACAGGACGAGACGGCTGCCTTCCTGCAGAGCGGCGCCGTCCGCCTCACCTTCCCGGCGGAACCGCTCGCCGTGTGCGGCGAGCTGCCTCATCCGGCCTGTGCGATCCGCTGCGTGGTGGATGCGGCATCCTATGACAGGGCGCCGCGCGTGCAGTCGTTCACGGGAAATCTCCTTGAGCTTGTGCAGAAGGAGACGCGCGCCGCCTGCTTCACGTTCCCCGGCGGGGAGGAGGCCGTTGTGCGCAGCGCCATGGCGTCCTACGGCAACGAGTTCCTCTGCTGCCGCGAGGAGGCGGGCGGGCCGTATTACGCTTACCGCCTGTGGACCGGCGGCGCAACCTCCGGCCGCTTTTACACGAAGGAGGAGGAGGGCGGCACGGTCCGCTTCCGATTTGACAGGGAGCGCTTCGGCTTCGGCCCCGCCGCCGGGGAGGATGCCATCCTCTGCTCCTTCTGGGACGACGACGCCACCTACCGCCGCTCCCTCGGCACCGTGTACGGCTTTGAGGGCCAGGAGATCGACGTGGATCTCATGGAAAACATTCTGCCTGAGTCGTTTGCCATGCTGGCGGAGATCGCCGGGCGCGACGGCAGCCTCACCTACCGCCTCGTGCGTCCCGGCGGCACGGACCCGGATGAGCTGTGCTACCGCGTCCTCCCGGCGGAGGGCAAGGTGCGCATCCTGTGCCCCGGCCTGGGCGCCTGCCGGCTCTATCTGGCCTCCTGCGCCGTCACGGCCGGGCGGGAGGGCAACATCCGCAGCCAGAACACGTTTGAGCCGCTGCTGCCCGGCAGCCTGCCGGAGAATGTCCGCCTGTGGAACCCCTCCGCCGGGCGCGGCGGTCAGGCGCAGGAGACGCTGGAGGAGGTGCGGCTCCGCTTTGCGGCGGCCATGCGCCGCCCCACCACGGCCGTGACGGAGCAGGATTACGAGGAGATCGTGAAAGCGGTGCCGGGCTTGTGTATCCGCCAGGTCAAGGCCGTGCGCGACGAGGCGGAAAACAGCGTGAGCATTGCCGTGCAGCCCTTCTCCGAGGAGCCGTATCCCGCGCTTTCGCCTGTGTATGAGGAGCAGATCCTGCACTGGCTGGAGCACCGCCGGCTGGTTTCCGTGCGCCTGCGCCTGCTGCAGCCGCAGTATGTGCCGGTGGATGTGAAGGCCACCATTTTCATCCGGAACACACACAGCGATGCGCGCGAGGAGATTGAGGCGGTGCTGAATAGCAGCCTGGACTTCACAGCTTCCGGGCGCGGCTTCGGGGAAACGCTCTCCTATCATCGTCTGGTGCGCGCGCTGGAACAGCTCCCGTGCGTGGAGTCCGTCTTTGAATTATTCTTGATTCCTCAGGCAAAGGGTGATATGATGTATTCAGGTCATGATATCAAACTGGGGGACCACAGCCTTTGCCGGCCGGGGCGCTTCTCGCTGGAGCTCAGCACCCGTGCCGTCCGGCATTGATCAATCGGGATAAAGCGAGGGAACCGTCATGGCCGCACTGGTAAAAAAGTATCGAATCGGGAAAAACCGCCTGGCGCAGGGTTTGCTCCGCGGCTTTTCCCTCACGGACGAGGGAAAGCTCCACACAAGCGGGAACAGTGTCCGCCATCTGCTCTATCTGGCTGCCCTTGACGGGGCGGAACGCGATTGCGAGTGGGGGCGGCTGGCCTTCCGGGCGGAGCTCGGCGAGAATATGGCGCTGAATGTGCGCGCGTTCGCCTCGAACGACGACGTGTTTGTGCGAAAAGGCGAGGTCACGGTGTTCGATGCGTTCTTTCTGGACGCGGAGGTGGCCGACGAGACGAAGGACGCCCTCTTTGAGGCGGCGGACTGCCGCTCCGCTTCCGGTGTGAGCGATCTGCTGCTCAACGGCCTCTCCGGCCGGTATCTCTGGATCAGCGTGGAAGTTTTGGGCGAAGGGGAAGCCTGCCTGTGGGATTTCCGGGTGTATTCCCCCGAAGACAATTTCTTCAACAGTTTCCCGGAGGTCTACCGCACGGACGGGGCGTTTTTCCGCCGCTATCTCGCCGTGTTCAATGTGATGTACGCCGATTTCCAGGAAAAGATCGACGCCCTCGCGGAGGTCGTGGATCCGGACACCGCCCCGGCGCGGCTTCTGCCGGTGCTGGCCGGCTGGCTCGGGCTGGAACTCGACGGCGACTTTTTGGGCGAGGAGCGGCTTCGCCGCCTGCTCAAAGCCGCGTTTTCGCTGATCTCCGTGAAGGGGACGCGGCGCGCGGTGGAGGGCATTGTGCGGATCGTCACGGACGCGCCTGTCTATCTTCTGGAGCGTGTGGCGCCCAGCGGGGCGGAAAGCCCCTATGACTTTGCCGTGCTGATCCAGTGTGAGCCGGACGATCGGCTGTATGCCGGTCTGAAATTCCTGATTGATCAGTTTAAGCCGCTGCGCAGCAGGGTAAACCTGATTTTTCTCGGCCCGTGCGGCCGTCTGGATTCCTATGCCTGTCTGGATCTCAACGCGAGCGTGCTGGAGCCACAGACAGGGCGGATCGACGGCGGCGCTGCTCTGAACGGCTTGGTCTGCCTGCAGTAAGCCGATCCCGCCGCAGGGCGGCGTGTGCGGAAATCGTTGGCGCCGGGGGCCTCTTTTTTTAGGGGAGAGCCGCGGTGTGCCGTATCAATAAGCTTAGGAGGAACGGTGCAATGACAATTTCATCCACGATAAAGGACAATGAGGCACTGCTTCAGATTGACGGGCGTGTCGATACGAACACCAGTCCGCAGCTGCAAAGCGCCATTCTGAACGCGTTCCAGCGCTCTTCCCGCCTTGTGCTCGATTTTGCCAAGGTGCCTTACATCAGCAGCGCCGGCCTGCGCGCGCTGCTCATCGGCCAGAAAACGGCGAATTCGAAGCGCGCCGTGATGGAGCTCATCCATGTCAGCCCCACGGTGATGACGATTCTGCAGTCCGTCGGCTTTGCCGATATCCTCACCATCCGCTGAAATCTGCAGGTTGCAACGCCTGCCGCAGCGCATTCCCGCCGTGTGCGGGAAGGGCTGCGGCAGGCGTTTTTTGTACGGCAGCACGCAAAACAGCCTTCTCCCAAAATGATGCACGAAAATCGGCCCCAAAAGGAAGCTGCTTTTGCTTCCTTTTGGGGCCGATATCTCTTTCTGCCTTTTGTGAAGATTGCTGCTGCCTGTGCGGTGAAAAACGCAGTGTGAAGCGGTTTTCTCAGCGCACTTCAAGCGCCAGCATCGTGATGTCGTCGAACTGCTCCGCACCGGCGGTAAACTCGTTCATCGAGGTTTTCACGGCGGCCAGAAGATCCTCCGGCTGAAGGGCGGCGCCTTTGTTCAGCGCGGCCTTCAGGCGATCCTCGCCGTAAAGCTCGCTTGCAGCGTTGAAGGCTTCTGTGACGCCGTCTGTGTAGAGGAACAGGCGATCGCCGTGGGCGAGCTGTATCGTCTCCTCCTTGTAGCGCATGCCCTCGAGGCCGGCCAGCACGAAGCCCGGCTTGACCTGCAGGAATTCATAGCTCTGGCCGCTGCGCATGAGGAGCGGCGGGTTGTGCCCGGCGTTCACGAATGTGAAGGCAAGCGTATCCAGATCCAGCACGCCCATGAAGGAGGTCACGAACATGGCCTCGCCGTTGTTCTCACAGAGCTGGTTGTTCACGCGCGTGAAGACCTCGCCCAGCGGGATGCCCGGCTGCGTCTGGTTCTTGATCAGCGTCTTGGCGATGACCATAAAGAGGGCGGCCGGCACGCCTTTGCCGGAAACATCCGAAATCACGACGGCGAGGTGGCGATCGTCCACGAGAAAGAAATCATAGAAATCGCCGCCCACCTCCTTGGCAGGCTCCATCGTGGCGTAAACGTCGAATTCCTCCTTTTCCGGGAAGGCGGGGAAGATGCACGGCAGCATGTCGCGCTGGATGTTGCGGGCCACGTTCAGCTCGGCCTGCGTTTTCATCGCGCGCGAAGACCACGTCGCGTTCGAGAAGATGAGCCAGAACATCGCGCCGAACACCAGGCACAGAATCAGATAGAAGCAGATGAAGAGATACCCCGTCTGCGGCAGGAGCCCCACGGCCTGCACGATCTGCACGATGAAGAAGAAGCCGAAGCCTGCGATGAAGGGGATCGGCACATAGCGGCCCATCTTGTGCGACAGGATATTGTACACCTCCAGGAAGGTGCGGCGCAGGAACAGGAAGAACACGGCGCCCACAATGGCGGAGATCAGCGCCTTGATGAGCGTGAAGGGGATGAGGAAGCGGTAGCCTTCCGGCCCGTAGGGATCGATGCTGATCAGGCTCGTTGTGGTGATGCCTGTGAGGAACGACGACACGTTCGCGATGAAGATGACCGTCACAATGGTGAACAGCTTCGTGCTCGCCGGTTCCTTGTAGAGGAAAAAGCACGGGATCGGCAGGAAGATCATCCACCCGAAGAAGATGAAATAGTCAAACCACAGCGGACCCGTGAGCGAGCACCCGATGTACGCAAACAGGAAATAGCACAGCAGGGCGGCCAGCCAGCCCAGCCAGGCGGCAATGGGTTTTCGCTTGAGCTCGAGCGTGAAGTGGGTGAGGATCACGGCCAGGCATGCGGAGACAAGGCCGGCAGCCGCATACCAGAAGGGAACTTGCGTGAACAGATTCATGTTGGTACCTCCTTATGAGAAAATGCGGCGCTCAAATGCCGAAAGCGCCGAGCAGATCCAGATTTGTCAGGCACGTTGTCAGATATTCACGGCTGATATCAGGCCAGTGAAAGCCGCTGCTGCCCAGAATGCCGGAGGTCAGCCGGCAGGAGTAGTCGATCTCGAAATGGCCGGGGGTCGATTCCGTCAGCTCCGAGATGATGTCCACAAGCTTGCCCCGTTCCTCCGGGTCAGCCAGGATGCGCTCTGTCTTTTTCTGGAATGCGTCGTCCTCCACGCAGTCCACATGGTAGCCGATCGCTTCCAGGCTTTCAAAAATGACGCGGTAGGGCGTGCGCTTGTCGTTGAAAATATGGTAGATGATCTGGTCGGAATGCGCACCCGCAAATTTGCAGATCAGTTCCGCCGTGCAGTCCACGGGGGAATAGTCCACCGTGCTTTCCCACACGGAACGCGGGGCCATGCCGAGCTCAATGTAAGCCTTGAGCCGCGCCGTGAAGGCGTTTTTTGCGTGGTTGATCTGGAATTCGCCGTCCGAAAAGCGGCCCTGCAGGTTGCCCACGCGCAGGATGTGCGCGCGGATTCTGCCGTCGCGCACGGCGGTGAGCACCTCGCGCTCGCCCAGGAATTTGCTGGCGGCGTAATCGTTGGAGAGATCCTGCCGGAAATAGAAATCCTCCTCCGTCAGGCTCTCGCGCCGCTCCGTGCGTCCTTCCAGGCCGAACTGGCCGATCGTGGGCGTGGAGATGTGCAGCAAGGGGGCTTTCTGCGCGGCACACAGCTCCGCGAGACGGCGCACGCCGCCCACATTGATCTCATACATCATTTCGCCGTATGTAAAGTGCGAAACGTCCGCCGCGCAGTTGATCGCCAGGTCGAACGGCGGGAAATCCCCCTCCGCGATGCCGTCCCTGGTGAGGTCGCCCTCCACCACGATCAGGCGGCTGCCGAACAGGTCGTCATAGCTTTCGCCGAAATAGTAGAACAGCATGGTCTTGAGCCGCTCCTCCGCCGAAAGCTCTCCCTTGGCGCGCGCCAGGCAAAGCACAGCGCTCTCTGTGTGCTCCAGCAGCTCGCGCAGCACGTGCAGCCCCAGATACCCCGTGGCGCCCGCGAGCAGGATGCGCGCAGGCGGCGCGCCGAAGGCGATCTCCTGCTTCCACTCGAGCAGCGGGGAGAGGGAGGCGTAGTCAAAGGCGGCGATCTCCGGCCGCTCCTCCACCGCCTTCTCCTCCTGCAGGCTTTCGCACATGAGGCGCACCGTGGGGTTGGAAAAGATGGCTGCATATTTCAGGGGGATGCCTGCGGCCTCGGCTTCAATGGCCAGGTGTGCGGCCAGCAGGGAGTCCCCGCCCGTTTCAAAGAAGTTGTCGTCAATGCCCACGCGCTCCCGCTCGAGCAGGCGCGCGGCGATCCCGCACAGCTTTTCCTGCTGCACCGTCTCCGGCGCGTGGTATTCCACACTGTAGGAGACGGGCAGGGCGGCCAGCGCCTTGCGGTCCGTTTTGCCGTTCTGCGTGGTGGGCATTTCGGGAAGCTGCAGAAAAGCGGAGGGCACCATGTAATACGGCAGCTTGCGCGAGAGGGCCGCCTTCAGCTCGCCGTTCCCAATCGGCCGCGACGCTGTGAAAAAGCCGCACAGATACTGCGCTTTTTCCTCCTTGCGGAGCAGCACACAGCTCTGCGAAACGCCTTCGATCGAGGCCAGCACGGCCTCGATTTCGCCCAGCTCGATGCGCAGGCCGCGCAGCTTGACCTGGTTGTCGATGCGCCCGAGATAGGAGAGCTTACCCGTTTCGGTCCACTGTACGAGGTCGCCCGTGCGGTAATAGCGGCGTCCCTCGTGCGTAACGAAGCGCGCTTCCGTCTCCTGCGGCAGGTTGCGGTAGCCGCGGGCCAGGCCCACGCCGCTCACCCACAGCTCGCCCGGCACCCCGGCCGGCAGAAGCTGGCCGCGTTTGCCGCAGATGCGCGCCGCGAGGCCGCGCACAGGCTGCCCGAGCGTCACGGCCGGCCCGTCCGCCTCCGCGGCGGCCGTCACAATCGAGGCCTCCGTGGGGCCGTAGGCGTTCACGATATGCACCGTTTGCGAAAGGGCGCGCAGCTTTTCCCAGAGCTGCGGCTGGAAGGCTTCGCCGCCGCTCATCACCACGTCGAGTCCTTTCACCGCGTCGCGGAATTCCGCATATTCCAGATAGGAGAGCAGGCGCGAAGGTGTGGCATAAAGCACGTTGGCATGCTCCCGCTGCATCCGCAGGCCAAGTTTTGCGGGATTATCCAGCTCCTCCTGCGAGGCGAAGCAGACGGTGACGCCGTTGAGCAGCGGCGGGAAAATCTCCAGCACGGAGATGTCGAACGAGAACGAGCCGATGGCCAGAACCGTGCGCCCGGTGCGCACCGTGTCCTCCACCAGCGCACAGCTGTCCGGCCGGCAGAGGTTCACCAACCCGCCGTGTTCGATCAGCACGCCCTTGGGGCGGCCCGTCGTGCCGGAGGTGTAGATGCAATAGCAGAGCGATTCCGGCTTTGCGCGGGCTTCCGGTTCCGTTTCCGGCGCGCCGGTCGTGTCGCCGTAAAAGAGGACAGGCGTGCCCTCCGGCAGAAGGGAGACATACTCCGGCAGCGTGATGACGCAGGAGACGGCACTGTCCTCCACCATGTAGGCGATGCGGTCCTGCGGATAGGTCGGCTCCAGGAACACGAAGCCCTGCCCGGCCTTGAGAATGCCGAGGGCGGAGGCGAGCACACGCGCGCCGCGCGGCAGCATGATGGCCGCGAGCGTGTCGGGCTGCGAGCCGCGCGCGATCAGCGCGTTTGCCACTGCGTTTGACCGCAGGTCCAGCTCGCGGTAGGTGAAGCTGCCGTCCGTGCCGCGCGCCGCACAGCGGTCGGGCGTCAGCGATGATTGCCGGGCGAAGAGATCCGTCACCGTGTCGCGCGAAGGGGCAGGCAAGTCATCAAACCGGCCGAAGGCGTCAAGCAGCTCCCGCTCGCGCGGCGCTACCAGCGGGAAGGTGCCCAGCGCGCGCTCCGGCTCCGCCATGGAGAGCTCCAGCATCTGCAGGAGGCCCTCGTGCAGGCTCCGGATCTGCCGTTCGCCGTAAAGCGAACGGCGGCTGTCGTAAAAGACGGTGTACGCGCCGTCGAAGAGATCGAGCACGTGCAGGATCAGATCCCCCAGCATGGTGGCGGGATCGCCGAACCAGACGTCCAGGGGAAACTCATATCCGGGCGTCTCGATCTTCGTTTTCTGATAGGAGACAGAGGCGTCGATGAGGTTCCGGTCCAGATCCTGGCGCGCGGAAAGATCCTCCACAATGCGGGTGAGCGGGTATTTCTTGTGTCGTGCCGCCCTCGAAGCGTTCGCGGCCAGCTTCCGGCAGAAGGAGAGGAAGCTTTCCTCCGGGTCCGGCGTGCAGCGCAGCGGCAGCTCCATCACAAACATGCCCACGGCGTCGCGCTCCGCGGCGCTGTCGCGGTTCAGGCGCGCCATGCCCATCACCGCGTCGCGCGCGTCGGTGCGCAGCGCAAAGGAGAGGGCGAGAGAGGCCGTGAAGAGCAGGTGCGGCTGCAGACTGTGGGACGCGGCGAACGATTTCACCCGGGCCGAAAAGTCGGCGGGCAGGTGAAACACGCGCCGCCAGGCGGAGCGATCCGCGCGCTGCTGCGGGTTCTGCACGGCGTCGCTCAGCTCCAGCCCGTCGAGTTCCGCCTGCCAGAAGGCGCGGTCCTCCGCGTACTGCGGGCCTGTCTCATACGCTTGCTCCGCAGGCAGAAATTCCAGCGGGGAGTGATGGACGTGGTGCGGCGTCTTTCCCTCGCGCAGCAGGAGATAATTCGTGAAAATCTCAGACCAGATGAGGCCGGTCGCCCAGCCGTCGCACCAGATGTGGTGAAATTTGCAGAACAGGCCGTCCGCACCGTCCGTGAGGCGGACCAGACGAAAATCCACCAGCGGAGCTTCCAGCAGCCGGAAAGGCGTGTGGCCCCAGCGGCGGAAGGTTTCCTCCTGCTCCTGCACCGTGAGGCTGCGCAGGTCCTCCACGGGAAGCGGGCGAAAGCGGTAGGGTTCTATGTATTGGGAAAGGGAATCGCCGTTTGCAGCCAGCCGTGTCCTGACGCCGTCGTTTTCCTGCACAAAGAGGTTCACGGCCCGTTCCAGGCAGCCGTGATCCAGAGGTTCCCGGGCTTTCAGGACGAAATACAGCACATTGATGTCGCTGCCGGAGGCAACCATTTCCTGGGAATAAATATTCTGTTGGGCAAGGGAGAGCGGGTAAAGCGTTCCTTTCATAGGCCGAAATGTTCCTTTCTCATGTGGGGCGAAGCCAATGGGGCAGGGCGGTGTGCCCGCCTGCTCAGGCGCCGGCGGGAAACAGGATTTTCCGCATCGAGAAGCAGTTCTGGCTGTCCCGGTAGGCATAGGAAACCTCGTCCATGCTCTGGCGCACCATGTAAATGCCTAAACCGCCGATCTGCCGTTCCTCGGCGCTCAGCGTGAGATCCGGGTCCGGCCTGGAAAGCGGGTTGTAGGGCTTGCCGTGGTCCATAAACTCCACGAGGACGCTCAGCGGGCTGCCGCCGATCTCCCATCGGATCGTGACGGGGCCGTGCCCCGCGGTATAGGCGTAGTGCGCGATGTTGACATAGATCTCCTCCACAGCAATGGCCAGCACGGTTTTCACTTCCTCGCTGCAGCCCAACGCGTCCAGAGGTTCCATCACGAAGCGGAGCACATCGTCGAGGTGATCTGTTTCCGCAGTGAGAGTCAGGGTTTTCGTCTTTGGAAAGTTCGTTGGAAGGTTTATCAAGGTATCACGCCCCTGTATTCAATTCCGGATGTGGCGGTTGCTTTTTTGGTGCGGGGGTTCCGTTTGCAGGCATAGCATACCCCTGTGCATCTCTTTCCATTATAAAGCCCGGGTTTTCTTTTTGTAAAGCGGCTCCGCAGTTTTCGCGCCAAACCTTTAGAAAATCTTTAAAAAATTGTCTGCTTTGTCCATGTATAATAGAAAAAGAAAGAAAAAGCAGGCCTTTTTGCATTTCCCCATGCAGCCTGCCGCCGCCGGAAGCCGGGCCGTGTGACGCCTGTCTTCCTGCGGCAGAACAGCCCGGCGCCGGCCGCCGCGCCCGCCCTTGCGGGAGCGCCCCGGCCGAAAGCGCGAACCGGAAAGGAGAGGGAGAGATGCCCAAGACCACGCAGGACCTCCAGGGAGAGGTCAGCCAGGAATCCCGTGAAGTTCTGGATGAACGGGGGGAGGAGAACGAGCAGGGCAGCGTGCAGCTTGCCGCCGCCATGACGGATTCGCTCCATGCCCTGGAAACGCGTTTTGCCGCCGATGAAAACTCCGGCAGCTTTGAAATTGTGCGCGACAGCACCCACGATCTGCTCGCCAGCCTGGATGAGCGCGTGAGCGGCGACGATTTTCTGGAAAAATTCCGCGCCATGACGTTCCGCATCAACCGCGTTGTGGCGGCGTGCAATGATTACCTGCGCAGCCACAGCGGCCGCAGGTGGACAAGCCGCGGCCGCGGCCGTGTGGAGGAGGTGCGCAAGATCCTGGCCGATGCGGAGGCCCAGTCGGTGCGGCTGCGGCAGGTGGACTTTCTCGTGTCCGCTTCGCCCACGGCACGCAGCTGGCGCGACTGGTTCACCGGCGCCGACCAGCAGGACGACGCGCAGGATCAGGCCCCGTCTGATACGGCGTCCTACCGCGGCGGCGTGCTCCCCACAGGCAGCGAATTCCGGCAGCAGTGCGAGGAGATGTCGCGCCGCGGCGGAAGATCCGCCCGCACCCTGCCGGACGGCGGCCTCATCGACACCATCGCCGGCCTGCTGGACGACGCCCAGGTTGACGACAGCTCCGAGACAGGCGCCGCCGTGCGCTCGTTCGTGCTCGACGACCTGCTTCGCGCGCTCGATTCCGTGCCCGGCGGGAACAGCATGATCGACGTGCTGCGCAACCGTGCCGCCTACATCCGCGTGAGCCTGCCCGTCTCGGACGATCGCCGCCGTGACCTGGCGCTCGGCGAGGCCAGATCCTACCAGGCCTCGTTCGCGCGCCGCACCGACATGCGCGACCGGCTCCTCGACGAAATGCGGCAGAACGGCCAGGTGATCCCGGAAACCTTTTCCGGCTCCAACACGGAGTTCAGCCGTGTCGTGAACCGCATGAACCCGGATGACGAGGCAGAAAGCCGCCGCTCCCTGCAGGGAGAACTCATCTATCACCAGATGGACAAGAACGCCGCTACCGACGAGGAATTCAACGCGGTGAAGGACAACATCCGCGCCGCCTTCATCCAACTCGCGGGCTATAACCTGTTCAACCTCACGGATGCGCAGATCATGGCCCATTATCAGGAAATTCTTGCCTATGAGGTGCCCTCCATGCACACAAGCGATATGTCGAAGATTGTGAGCGCCAGCACGGGCCGCACCGTGCGCGAGGAGCTGTTCAATGAGATGGGCCTCACGGAGAAGGTCTTCTCCTGCATCTGTGCTTACGCTTCCGCCTACCGCCAGATGGGCAAATGCCTGTGGACGCTGCACGCGCTTGATTTGGGCTGGATTCCGCGCTATGAGGAACTCGACCTCCAGTTCAGGAAGAAAACCAACCGCCTGCAGGACGGCACGGTGGATCCCTCCCAGCTTCGCGAGGCCGCCGAGAGCGCGCTGGAGCTGACGCGCAGCACAAAGCGGACTTACGATGAAGTGGCGTACAAGGACATCGTCGCCTCGCTTCTCGCCGCGGCGCAGTGAGGAGAGACGAAATGGATCTGCTTGAAACGGCCCGGCTTCGGCTGCGGCGCATGGAGCAGGGGGACGTGCCCGCCCTGCTGCGCATCATGGGCAACCCGCGCGTCATGTACGCATGGGAATACGCCTTTACACAGGAACAGGTGGAAGCGTGGGTGTCGCGCAACCTCGCGCGGTATGCGCGCGGGGAGGGCGGCTATTACCTGGCTGTCCGCCGGGAGGACGGCGCGTGCATCGGCCAGCTTGCCCTCATGCAGGGGGAGATGGCCGGCCGCCCCGTGTGGGAACTCGGCTGGATTCTGGATGAACCGTTCTGGGGGCAGGGCTACGCCACGGAGGGGGCCCGTGCCCTTTGCGGCCTCGCCTTTGCCCGCGGCCTGACCGATTCGCTTTACGCGGATATCCGGCCGGAAAATGAAAAGTCGATCGCCGTCGCGCGCCGCCTCGGCATGCAGCCGACGGGGGAATCCTTCGAAAAGACGGTCAACGGCAAACAGATGGTGCACGATGTGTACTGTGTCTCCGTCGGGCACCGCAGCGGCTCATGAATGGCCGCGGCGCCGGAATTCGCCCGGCGTCACGCCCGTCATGCGCTTGAACTGCCGGATGAAGTGCTCATCGCAGCGGTAGCCGCTTGCCTCCGCAATGGCGGAGATGGAGGACCCGCTGTTGAGCAGCATGTATTTGGCGCGCGTGATGCGCCCCAGAATAATGTCGGAGCCAATCGGCACGCCGAACTGCGCCTTGTAGATCGACTGCAGATACGAGCCGCTCAGGCCGATCTGCGCGGCAAGCGATTCCACGGTGGTGCCGGCGGCCGGCCGGCTGAACAGCGAGGCGCGCAGCCGGGAAAGCTCCGTGTAATACCGGTGCGCCGTCTGGGACTGGGAAAACACGGCCTGCCGGCTCAGTTCATAGAACATGCATTCCAGCTCCGAGGAGGCCAGCCGCTCTGCCCAGCTGTCGCGCCGTGCCATCAGCTCCTGCAGCGTGGCCGTGCAGCGGCTGATGGGGGAGGGGTCGATGGGCTGCACCGCCCGCCCCGTGGGAACCGCCAGCTCGGCAAGCAGAGGGTCGCCGTCCTCCGCTGTGAAGTGAATCCAGTCGTTCTCATACGGCACCCCGTCTGAATGATAGCGGTGGGGCGTGCCCGGCGGAAAGAGAACGTATTTTCCCTGCACGGCCGTCTCTGCCCCCTCCGCCCCGGCAAGCGCCGGTGTCCTGAAATAGACAAACACATAAAAAGGCAGGCCCGTGCGGTCAATGGAGAGCGGCTCGCGGTGCGTGTAGCGGTAGCCGCACTGCATGACGTGAAACATGTCGTTTTCCCCCTTTTCCTGCAATTCTTTTCCTTCCGGCTTGCGCAAAAGATAATAGGATCTGTCAATTTATCCTTATGATAAATCATTGTCGCCCCCTTTGCAAGGCGGTATACTGATACTGATTGATTTTATCGCCTGCGAGCTGGCAAATGGCGCCGGCCTGCAGCATTTTAGGGGAGTGCACCAATAGAAGGAGGTCTTTTTTTTGGCAAATCTGATCGTAAACCCGAACAAACGCGGCGCGAAGATCAACCGCAACATCTACGGTCACTTTTCGGAGCACCTGGGCCGCTGCATCTACAACGGTCTGTTCGTGGGAGAGAATAGCTCTATCCCGAACGTGAACGGGATGCGCACCGACGTCGTCGAGGCACTGAAGAACATCCGTGTTCCGGTGCTGCGCTGGCCGGGCGGCTGCTTCGCGGACGAGTACCACTGGAAGGACGGCATCGGCCCGAAGGAGACGCGCAAGCGCATGGTCAACACCCATTGGGGCGGCGTCGTGGAGGACAACTCCTTCGGCACGCACGAGTTCATGGAACTGTGCCGCCAGATCGGCTGCGAGCCGTATGTGAACGGCAACGTGGGCAGCGGCACCGTGCAGGAGATGAGCGAGTGGGTCGAGTATATGACGTTCGACGGCGTCTCCCCCATGGCGGAGCTGCGCCGCAAGAACGGCCGCGAGGAGCCTTGGAAGCTCACCTATTTCGGCGTGGGCAATGAAAACTGGGGCTGCGGCGGCAACATGCGTCCCGAGTATTACGCCGATCTCTTCCGCCGCTATTCGACGTATGTCCGCAACTACGGCGATAACAAGGTCTTCAAGATTGCCTGCGGCCCGAACGCCGGCGATTACAGCTGGACGGACAAGGTCATGGAAATTGCGGGCAACTATGCCAACGCTCTCACGCTGCACTACTACACCGTCCCGGACGACTGGAAGGACAAGGGCTTTGCGCTCGGCTTTGACCGCGCCGCCTATTACCGCACCCTCAACAAGGCGCTGAAGATGGAGGATCTCGTTTCGAACCACCTGGCCATCATGCGCCGCCACGATCCGGAGGGCAAGGTCGGCCTCATCGTGGACGAGTGGGGCACCTGGTACAATGTGGAGCCCGGCACGAACCCCGGCTTCCTCTATCAGCAGAACACGATGCGTGACGCCATGGTCGCCGCCGCCACGCTCAACATCTTCAACCACCATGCAGACGGCGTCATCATGGCGAACATTGCCCAGATGGTCAACGTGCTGCAGGCCGTGGTGCTCACCGAGGGCGAGAAGATGCTGCTCACCCCGACCTATCACGTGTTCGATCTCTACAAGGGCCATCAGGACGCTACGCTGCTCGACAGCTATGTGGAGACGACCGAGATCGGCACCGAGGAGGCGCAGATCCCGAACCTCACCCAGTCCGCTTCCGTGGACGAGAACGGCCATGTGCTCATCACCGTGGCCAACCTCTCCGCCGACGACAGCCAGCCCCTCAGCGTGTGGGTGCGCGGCAAGGAGCAGGCCGAGGTTTCCATCCGCATGCTTTCCGGCGCGATGGACGCGCACAACACGTTCGAGGAGCCGGAGACCGTCAAGCTGTGCGACTTCACCGACTACACCCGCAAGGACGGCGGTGTACAGCTCACCCTGCCTGCCTGCAGCGTAGCGGCCATCACGCTGGCGTAACGCCATGCAGCAGAACCCAAACCGGATTTGCCGCCGCTGCCTGTTGGAGGAGCTCGGCGAAACGGATTATGTGGAGAGCGTGCGCCGCTATCGCGCCCGTTTGCCGGAGCGCGAACGCACGCCGGATGACGTGTATGATGCCAGGCTCGATGCCTGCCGCGGCTGCGATCAGCTGGTGAATGCCACCTGCAATCTGTGCGGCTGCTATGTGGAGATTCGGGCGGCGCGGCGGTCTTCCGCCTGCCCCGCCTCTCCGCCGCGCTGGAGCGCCGTGCGGTAAAAGGCCCCCTGCTTGCCTGACGCCGCTCTTCCTGACATCTGTCAAAAAAGACTGCCCTGTGGAAAACCCACGGGGCAGTCTTTTTGTCATTTTCCCTGTTTTTACGCGCGCCCTTGTCTCGGCGGCAGCAGGCGCGGAACGGAACAGGAGAGCAAAAACGCCGCACAGGCGGCGAGCAGTGCGGCCGAAGCCGCCGGAGATCCCCCCAGCGCGCCCTGCGGCTGGTCGAGCGGCGAGAAGACAGGCTGTGCCGTCCCCTCCAGCGGAACCCAAAGGTTGAGCAAAAAGGCAAACAGCGCCGCCAGCGCGCCGTGGAGTGCCCGCGCCAGCGCAAAGCGCAGGGCTGGAAGGCGCGGGGTTCCCGGCATGGAGCGGATCTGCAGGTGGACGCTCAGCCCGCCCCAGCCGAGCGCGGCCGCCATGGCCCAGAGCGGCGCGCCGGCCAGCGCCAGGTCACGGCAGCCGCCTGTCACCTCGAGAAGGGCGGAGATCACCGGCAGCGCCGGGCCGGACGGCAGCAGCGGCCGCACAAAGGCAAGCACTGTGGAAAAGAGCACTACAAAGCAGCAGAGCGACACGAGCGAGCGGCAGGCATCCGCCGCGGAGGAGACAAGCGCTTCCCCCGCCGTCTCCCGGGCGGCCTCGCGCCGCTCCGCCTTCGGCAGGGGGCCGCGTCCGCGCAGCAGCAGCCCGAGCGTCAGGGAGCCCAGCAGGCCGGAGGCCAGCAGAATGACGCCAGCGCGGCGGCTGTGCAGGAAGCCGGCCCCCACGGCGCTCAGCACGAAGGCCGGGCCTGCGTTCAAGCAGAAGAGGCACAGCCGTTCTGCCTCCCGCTCGGTGATCTGCCCGGATCGCAGCAAAGCCGCCGCCCCGCGCGCCCCCACCGGATAGCCACCGATGAGGCCCATGAGCAGCACGGCGGCACAGCTGCCCGGCAGGCGGAATAGGAAGCGGATCGGCCGCTCCAGCAGACGCCCCAGGAGCGCCGCCGCACCGCACCGCACGGCAAACACGCTCAGCACAAGGAAGGGAAACAGCGAGGGCGCCAGCACCGAAAGGCAGATCTGCAGCCCCGTGCCCGCGCCTGCGGCGGCCGTTTCAGGCGCGAGCGCCAGCGCCGCACCGCACGCAAGCGACACGATCAGAAGCACCGTGCAGCGGATCAGCTCCTTTTTCCGTTTGTCCATCCGAACCACTCCTTTTTCAGCGCCATGATATGCGCGCGGCCCGTCATATATGCGGCGCGCCGCGCATACGGTTACGGCAGGCGAAGCCCCGCCGGAGCGGGGCGGAAGGAGGGAGAAATATGGCGGAACAGCGCGGAGGCCGGCAGGGGAGCCTTTCTTTGCTGGGGCGCGCATCGTCTGGACCGCATGTGGAGCTGATCGGCAACCGTGAGGCTGTAGTGGAGGGCTGCCAGGGAATTCTGGAATACGATGAGGGTTCGGTTCGCGTGCGTGCCGGCCGCCTTGTGGTGCGGTTTACGGGGCGGGGCCTGAAAATCCGCTGCATGACGTCGGATTCCCTTGTGGTGGAGGGCTTCCTGCTCGGCCTGGAATTTTTGACATAAAGGGGGAAACGGCTATGCTGGATCGGTTCGCGCGCTGGTTTTGGGGCGCTGTAAAATTCCGCATCCTCGGTTCCCCGGAACGTTTTTTCAACCACTGTGCCCGCAACGGCATTGCCCTGTGGGAAATGGAGGGGGGGACGGAGCCGGGCGCCTGGGTGCGCGCCGGGCAGTACCGGCAGCTGCGCAGCTGCGCGCGCGAAGCCGGCTGCCGGCTTCGCGCGCAGGAGCGGCACGGCCTGCCGTTTTCCGCCTCGTTCCTGCGCCGCCGCCGCGGCCTTCCTGCCGGTGCGGCGCTCGGCGCGCTGCTGCTTATTCTGCTGTCGCAGCAGGTGTGGAGCGTGGAATTCACCGGCCTGCAGACCATTTCGGAGCAGGAGATGCGGGTCGCCTGCCAGGAGATCGGCCTTGTGCCGGGGGCGTGGAAGGCTTCGTTCGATCCCGTCCTTGCGGAGCAGCAGCTCATGCTCCGGTTTCCCGGCGTCTCCTGGCTTACGGTGAACACGCAGGGCTCCACGGCCGTGGTGGCGCTTGCAGAGGGGGTGGAAAAGCCGGATATGGAGGCGTGGAAACGGCCCTGCAACATCCGCTCCGCCGCGGCCGGCCAGATCCTGCGCATGGAGGTCTATGCCGGCCAGGCGGAGGTAGCCGCAGGGGACGCCGTCACGGCCGGCCAGCTGCTCGTGAGCGGTGTCACGGAGGATGCCTGGGGCGGCGTTACGCTGCACCATGCCGCCGCCCGCATCGTGGCGGAGACAAGGCGGGAATTCACCGCTGCCGTCCCGCTTTCCCGGACGGAACAGGTTTCCACCGGCCGGGAACTCGTGCGCCGCACCGCCGGCCTGTTCGGCCTGCGCATCCCGCTCACACTCTCCGGTGAGCCTGGTGCGTCGTGGCAGGGCGAAATGGTGCGCACCGCCCTGCGCGTCAACGGCGTAGAGCTGCCGGTTTTCCTGCTCACTGAGACGAGCCGTGAATTCACAGAGCACGAGATCCTTCTCACTCCGCAGGAAGCGCTCGATGAGGCGAAGCGCCAGGTGGAAACGCAGAAATCGGCGCTCAAAATCGAGCGCATCCTCTCCGAGGAGGAGAGCTTTTCCCAGCAGGACGGCATGTTCTGCTACACCGTGCGCGTCGTGTGCGAGGAAGACATTTCTGAGGAAACGGAGATCTTTCTAAATTCAACAAATTAACCCTGAGGAATTCGTCATCTTTTTAACAAAAAATAAGATGACGAATAAGGGAAAATGTGTTATAATCAGCTATATCAAATTGAATAATAATTTATTAAAAAACTGTAAACACTACACAATTACCGCATCCCGGCTCTCTTTTTCAGACGGCACGGCGCTTCTCTGCGCCGGGTTCCGGGAAGGCGGGAAAGGACTTTTGGGAGCGATTCAAATACATGTCTGAGCAAAGGATTGACATCGAAAGAATGGAACAGGCCGCCGCGCTGTTTGGCAGCCTGGATGAGAATGTGCATCTGCTCTGCAACGAATTCCATGTGTCCATTGTGGGGCGGGATTCCGAGCTGAAAGTTTCCGGTGAGCCGGAGGATGTGGCGCTCGCCGTGCGGGCCATCGAAAGCCTGCTGGGCCTCATCAACCGCGGGGAAGCCCTCACGGAGCAGAACGTCCGCTACTGCATCTCCCTTGTGCGGGAAGGCGGCGAGGAAAAGCTGACGGCGCTCGCCGGCGACTGCATCTGCATCACCAGCAAGGGTAAGCCCGTCAAGCCGAAAACACTGGGCCAGAAGCGCTATTGCAGCGCCATTTCTTCCCACACGATCACCATCGGTGTCGGACCTGCCGGCACCGGCAAAACATATCTTGCCGTGGCCATGGCCGTCACAGCCTTCCGCGCGCACGAGGTGAACCGGATCATCCTCACCCGTCCCGCTGTTGAGGCAGGCGAAAAGCTGGGCTTTTTGCCGGGCGATCTGCAGCAGAAGGTTGATCCTTACCTGCGCCCGCTCTATGACGCGCTGTTCGACATGCTCGGCGCGGAAACCTACCAGAAATACGTGGAGCGCGGCAGCATTGAGGTTGCCCCGCTCGCCTACATGCGCGGCCGAACGCTCGACGATAGCTTCATCATTCTGGACGAGGCGCAGAACACGACGCAGGAGCAGATGAAGATGTTCCTCACGCGTTTGGGCTTCGGCTCCAAGATGGTCATCACCGGCGACATCACGCAGGTCGATCTGCCGGACGGCCGCAAGTCCGGCCTCAAGGAGATCATGCGCATCCTGCGAGACATCGAGGACATTGCGCAGGTCCGCTTTGACGGGCGCGACGTCGTGCGCCACCGCCTGGTGCAGGACATCATCAAGGCGTACGAGAAAGCGGAAGAGAGGCGGGCGGAAAAAAGGTAATGCCATGCGCCGCCCCGGTGCAGGCCGGGCGGCTGTTTCAAAAATATAAAAATAAAATACAGTATGAAAAATGGAGGAGCATATCATGGAAAAAATCAGGGTCATCATCGACAACAAGCAGAAGAATGTAAAAATTCCCACCGGGCTGCGGATGCTGATCCGCCGCTGCTGCAATGCCGTGCTCCGCATGGAAAAGTTTGAGGGCCCCGCCGAGATCAGCGTTACCTTTGTGAACAACGAGCAGATCCATGAGCTGAACCGTCAGTACCGCGGCAAGGACATGCCCACCGACGTGCTCTCTTTCCCAATGGGGGAGAACGGCGTCTACGACGTGAATCACGATACCGGCGCGAAGATTCTGGGCGACATTGTGATCTCGATGGAAAAGGCCGTGGAGCAGGCGAAGCGCTATGACCACAGCCTGGAGCGCGAGGTCGGCTACCTCACGGCGCATTCCATGCTGCACCTGCTCGGATATGACCATGAGACGTCCGGCCTGGATCGCGTGCGCATGCGGGAGAAGGAGGAGCAGATCATGACGCAGCTCGGCCTGCCCAGCAGCAGCAGCTACGTCCTCACGGACGAAGAATGAGTTTTCCGTTCCATAAAAGCCTGCGGTGTGCCGCGCGCGGGCTGCTCTCCAGCCTCTGGCGGGAGCGCAACCTGCGCATCCACACGGTGGCCGCGGGTTACGTGCTGTTTTTCTCCGCCTTTTTCGATCTGAGCAGGGCCGGCCGGGCAGCGCTGCTGCTCACGATCGGCCTTGTGATGGCGGCGGAGCTGTTCAACACGGCGCTGGAGCGTCTCTGTGATTTTGTTTCCCCGGGATATGAAAAGCGTATCGGTTTGGTGAAGGACATCGCGGCGGGGTGTGTGCTGTGCTGCGCGCTGGCTGCCGTGGGCGTGGGGGCGTGCCTTTTCTGGCAGCCCGAACGTTTCGGTGAGATTCTCTCCTGGTTCGTCTCCATTCCGGTACGCCTTGTGCTGTTTGTGTGTTCCCTTGCGGCCGCAGCGTGCTATATCGCACTGCCGTGCCGCCGGGACAGGAAAAAGAGAGGAGATTGAGTTTGCCGCAGCAAGAGACACCTATCATGACCCGAGAGGAGGATCGCTCCGCGTTCCTGGCCATTGTCGGCCGGCCGAACGTGGGCAAATCTTCCCTGCTCAATCGAATGATCGGCCAGAAGGTGGCCATCGTGAGCAGCAAACCGCAGACGACGCGCACGCGCATCATGGGTGTGCTCACGGAGGGTGCGGATCAGCTCGTATTTTTGGACACGCCCGGCCTGCAGAAGCCGCGCAGCCGTCTGGATGAATACATGGCGCGCTCCGTCACGGAATCGGTGGCAGGGGTGGATGCGTGCCTGCTGGTCACGGAGGTAAAGGCCCCCGTGTCCCATGCGGACCGCGATCTGCTTGAGCGCTGCCGCTCGATGGAGCTGCCCGTTGTGCTGGCCATCAACAAGATCGATACCCTGCAAGATAAATCCGCTCTCATGGAGCAGATTGCCCTGTGGGCCGATCTCTATGCCTTTGAGGCGATCGTACCCGTTTCCGCGCAGGATGGGAGCGGCGTCGCCTCCGATCTCATTCCCGAGCTGAAAAAGCTCTGCCAGCCCGGCGGCCATTTCTTTGACGCGGATACGCTCACGGATCAGCCGGAGCGCGTCATTGCGGGCGAGATCGTGCGCGAAAAACTGCTCAGGCTGCTCGACAAGGAAATTCCACACGGCGCCGCCGTTGTGGTGGAACGGATGCGCGAGCGCGGAGACGGCAGCAATATCACTGACATTGACGCCACGATCTTCTGTGAGAAGGAGAACCACAAGGCGATTCTCATCGGCAAGGGCGGTTCCATGCTCAAGAAGATCGGCAGCTATGCCCGCGCGGACATGGAGCGCTTTTTCGGCTGCCGCGTCAATTTGAAACTCTGGGTCAAGGTCAAGGAGGACTGGCGCAACCGCGAAGCCGTGCTGCGCACCCTTGGCTATGACAAAACCGATTTTAATCTGTGACAGAATTTGCCTCACATACCCCATGGCCGGCGGCGCATACTCAAAACAGAGGAGATTGTCGCCAGAAGGGGGATGTGAGCTATGGAAGAACATGCGGCCTGGGAACGTTTTGCGCACACGGGCGCCGTGAGCGATTATCTCCGCTACGTCCAGTGCCGGGTGCAGGAGCCCCGCGCTTCCCGGCCTTCCGCGGAGGAGAGCCATGCACCTGGAAACGGACGGACTGATCCTGGGGGAACAGAGCGTGGGGGAGAGCGACCGCCTGGTGACGGTGCTCACGCGTGACGAGGGCGTGCTGCGCGCGTTTGCGCGCCAAGCCAAGCGCGTGAAGAGCGCCAAGCTTTCCGCCACCCAGCTGTTCTGCTATTCCCGCCTCTCCATTTACAAGGGGCGGGAAACGTACATCATTGACGACGCGCGGCCAATTGAGCTTTTTTTCGATCTGCGCAGGGATCTGGAGCATCTGGCCCTGGCCCAGTATTTTTGCGAGCTGGCCCGGTCTGTGGCCCCGCAGGAAGCCCCCGCCGGGGACTTTTTGCGGTTGCTGCTCAACGCGTTCCATTTTTTGCAGAAGGGCACAAAGCCGCTTTTTCTGCTCAAGCCGGTGGTGGAGATGCGGATGCTCTCCTTCGCCGGGTATATGCCGAACCTCGTGGCCTGCTGCGAGTGTGGCCGCTATCTGGCGGACCCCATGTATTTTTATCCGGCGCGCGGCGAACTGGCCTGCCCGGACTGCGCCCCCCGCCTGGGCGGCGCGCCTATGGCCCTGCCGCCCGGTGTGCTCACGGCGCTGCGCCACACCGTGTATGCCGATTTTGAAAAGCTTTTTTCGTTTACGCTGCCCGAGGCCGGGCTGCACGCCCTGGCTGCCGCCAGCGAGCGGTATGTGCTCTGCACGCTCGACCGCGGGTTCCAAACGCTGACTTTTTTTCACGGGCTTGCGCCGCGCTGACGCGGCCCGTTTTTTCAGGAGAATGAACAGATGTCTGATATCATGCAACGAAACATCCATGCCCTGGAGCTGGATAAAATCCTTGCCCTTCTCGCCGAGGAAACGGCCTGCGAGGACGCAGCCGAACTGGCGCGCGGTCTGAAGCCCGTCTCCTCGCTCAAGGAGGCGCGCCGCCTGCTGGAGGAGACGTTCGACGCCCACGGTCTCATGGCGCGCTTCGGCTCGCCCTCTTTCGGCGGGCTGCACAATGTTTCCAATTCCCTGCGCCGCGCCGAGGCCGGCGGACTGCTCACCATGGGCGAGCTGCTGCGCGTGTCCGCCGTGCTGCGCGTGCTGCGCGGCGTCAAGGAATGGCGCTCCCGCAGCGAGGGCGTGAAATCCGTGCTGGACTGGCGCTTTGAAGCCATTCTGCCGAACAAATATCTGGAAGACAAAATCAATACCTCCATCGTGTCGGAGGAGGAGATGGCAAGCGAGGCTTCGCCGGAGCTGGCCTCCATCCGCCGCAAGATCCGGGGGGCGTCCACCCGGGCGCGCGAGCAGCTTGATAAAATGATCCGCTCCCCCGTTTACCAGAAATACCTGCAGGATCCGATCATCACCATGCGCGGCGGGCGCTTTGTGGTGCCCGTGAAGGCGGAGTGCCGCGGCGACGTGCCCGGCCTTGTGCACGACACCTCCTCGAGCGGCGCCACCGTGTTTGTGGAACCGATGGCCGTCGTGGAGGCCAACAATGAGATCCGCGTCCTGCTCTCGCACGAGCAGGCGGAGATCGACCGCATCCTGGGCGAGCTTTCCGCCGAGGCGGGCAGCTTTGCTTCCGGCATCATCAGCAGTTATCAGGCCGTGGTGCAGCTCAACCTGATCTTTGCGAAGGCCAACCTCGGCTACAAGATGAAGGCTACGATGCCGGAGCTCAACGACGAGGGCAAAATCGATCTCAAGCGCGCCCGTCATCCGCTGATCGCGAAGGAAAAGGTTGTGCCCACCGACATCCAGCTCGGCCTCACCTTCGACACGCTCGTCATCACCGGCCCGAACACCGGCGGCAAGACGGTGTCCATCAAGACGATCGGCCTCATGACGCTCATGGCCATGTGCGGCCTTCTGCTGCCCGTGGCGGACGGCAGCCGCATCTCCGTCTTTGACAAGGTGCTGGCCGACATCGGAGACGAGCAGAGCATCGAGCAGTCGCTCTCCACCTTCTCCGCCCACATGACGAACATCATCCGCATCCTGGCCGAAACGGACGGCAGCAGCCTTGTCCTGCTCGATGAGCTCGGCGCGGGCACCGATCCGGTGGAGGGCGCGGCGCTCGCCACCTCCATTCTGGAAGAACTGCGCGCGCGGGGGGCGCACATTGCCGCCACCACGCACTACGCGGAGCTGAAGGCCTATGCCCTGCAGACGCCCGGCGTGGAAAACGGCTGCTGTGAATTTGACGTGGCCACCCTGCGTCCTACTTACCGCCTGCTCATCGGCGTGCCGGGCCGCTCGAACGCGTTCGCCATCCTGCTGCGCCTCGGCATGGAGCAGAGCATCGTCGATCACGCCCGCGAGCTGGTTTCCAGCGAAAACACGCGGTTTGAAGACATTGTGCAGAGCCTGGAAGAGAACCGCCAGAAGCTGGAAGCCGAGCGCGCCGCCGCCGAGCACGAAAAGCTGGAAGCCGAAAAGGCTGCCCGGGAGGCGAAGGAAAAGCTGGAAGAGGTGGAGAAGCAGGCGGAAAAGGAGATCGAGGAGGCGCGCCAGCGGGCGGCCATGCTCATCTCCCGCACACGCGCCCAGGTGGACGCCATGCTGAATGAGGCGGAGGAAGCGCGCAAGAAGCAGAACAAGCTGCTCACCGCCGAGCAGAAGGCCAAACTGAAAAGCGGCCTGCGCAAGCTGGAGGACGAGGCCGATCCCGTCAGCCGCCGCCGCGCCGAGGCAGGGGAGTACGTGCTGCCGCGCCCGCTGCGCGTGGGGGATACCGTGCTGATCTACGATTTGAACAAGAAGGCCACCGTGCTGGAACTTCCGGCGGACGGCAGCGGCCCCGTGCTTGTGCAGGCCGGTGTGATCCGCACGCGCGTGCCGCTCAAAAACCTGCGCCTGAGCCAGCCGGACAAGGAGAAGAAAGATCCCCGCACGCGTGCCCGCAACGTGACGAAGCAGCTTTCGAACGAGCGCCGCGGCGCGATGGAGATCGATCTGCGCGGCCAGATGGCCGAGGAAGGCATCCTGAACGTAGACCGCTTCCTCGACAGCGCCTCCCTTTCCGGCGTCCATCAGGTGACGATCATCCACGGCAAGGGCACGGGGCGGCTGCGCGCCGCCATCCAGGACCATCTGCGCCACCATCCGCTCGTCAAGAGCTTCCGCCTCGGTGCCTACGGCGAGGGCGAGGCCGGCGTGACGGTGGTGGAGCTGAAATAAGAGGGGGACTGCCTGCTTGACAAACCGGAAAAAGAGAGGGATCGCTGCGGCGGTTGTCGTCGTTCTTCTCCTGGCTGCGCTGGGAACGGTGTTTGGCCTGGCTGTTTCGGACCCGGGCTTTGCGTCGGCTGAGCCGGAGCAGATCCCGGCGGGGGAGGCGATCGGGCGCGCCGCGCGCTTCGTGCTGCAGGGCGAGCCTTTCCCGCTGAGCGAGGGGGAGCTGAACGGCCTCATCGCCGCTGCCGCGGAGGAAAAGGACGAAGGAACCGCGGTGCGGGCACAGGATCTGCGCGTTCGCCTGCTGGGCGATCAGCGCGTGGCCGCCAGCCTTCCCGTGCAATGGAACGGCCTGACGCTTCGCGTCACGGCGGAGCTGGAGGTTGATCCGGAGGCGGCGGAGAAAGTCCTGTCCGCCCGTGTGGTGCGCGCTTCGGTGGGGCGGCTGCCGCTGCCCGTTTCCTGGGTGTGCAGCTTTGCCTCGGATTTCCTGCCGGAGGGCGCTGAGGTGGAGGGGGAAACGGTCCGCATCCCGGCCGAATGGCCCCTGCTCCGCTGGGAGGAAAACATGCCGCTCATTGCTCTTGAAGTGACGCGCCTCGATCTTTCCGAAACCGGCGCCTCTGCTGCCTTAGCTGCCAACGCGGACGGCCTGCTCGAACTTTTGCAGCAGGGCGGCGATTGGCTTGCGGGCTTGTTCGGCTGAACCGTATTCCCACAGCAAAACAAAAGCCTGGCTTCCGCCGGCCCATGCAGGCCGTGCGGGAAGTCAGGCTTTTTCCTGTTAATATGCTTTAGCGAAACGACAACCCCCGGCTAGGCCGGGGAGAGTAAAAAAGCTTTAGATTCAAGCATCGAGCGAAGCGAGAAAAAAAACAACAACATTACTATTATCAGGAAGTTGATCTTAGATGAACAGTGCCCGTTTACGGGCTGTGGGGCAAGTGATGCAAGAGACGGATTTTTCAGTGCCTCTTTAGAGGCTTGCCGGTACGATGCCCTTCTATGGCTTCCTCAAGCCCCCGGCTTTGCCGGGGGTCTTGACTTATCTTGCTGCTGCGCAGGCCTTCTCAGAAACCTGCCGGGGCGCAGGGGGCGAGAGCTCCCGCTTTGCCCGGCATCACTCCGTGCGCAGGGCTGTGACGGGGTCCTGCTTGGCCGCTTTGCGGGAGGGGATAAGCCCGCCCAGAAGCGTGAGGACGACGCTGATCGCCACCAGAATCAGGGCTGCCCCGGCGGGCAGCACGGCGTTGATCTCGTTTGTTCCGGCCAGATTGTGGATAATCTGGTTGCCCGGGATGAGCACGAGCAGCGTGACGCCGATGCCCAGCAGCCCGGCGCACAGGCCGATGATGAACGTCTCCGCGTTGAACACCTGGGAGATGTTGCTCTTCGACGCGCCGATGGCGCGCAGAATGCCAATCTCCTTCTTGCGCTCCAGCACGCTGATATACGTGATAACGCCGATCATGATCGACGACACGATGAGCGAGATGGCAACGAAGGCCATGAGCACGTAGCTGATGATGTTGATGATGTCCGTCACGGAGGACATGAGTGTGCCGACGAGATCCGTGTAGGTAATGATTTTCTCCGGTTCACCGTTGGCTTCCATCTGCGCGTTGTAGCTGTCCAGAATTTCCAGCACATGCTCCTTTGCCTCGAAGTTGAGGGGATAGAGGCTGATGGCGCTCGGCTCATCCGGGTCGGCGTAGCCGAGGCTCTGCAGGTTGCCGTCGAGCGTGCTGGTGCGGCTCGCCATGGAACTGCGCAGCAGGGCGCTGAGCTCCTCCTCCGTCATGTTCACATGGATTGCATCCTGCAGTGCGCCCGCATCCACATGGAATGCATCCTGCAGCGCGCCGGCAAGCTGTTCGGGCGCCGTTTCCAGCTGCGAGGCCATCGCCTGCCCCATCGCGGCGGAGACCTGCTCCATCACCTGCGGGGCAAGCTGGCGCAGCACCTCCTGCGCGGCCTGCCGCATCGTTCCCTCCATCGATTCCCGGAACTGTTCCTGCAGCTGCTCCTGCAGGCTGCTCTCCTGGCCGGCGGCCCAGGTCTCCACGGTGGGAGGCGATGATCGACTGGGCGTCCTCCGTCTGCAGGTATTCCTGGAAGGAAGCGCCGGCCTCCGAGAGGCTGGGCGCGCCGTTTGCCTGCGCATACGATTCATACCCGGCGAGAAGCGCCGCCGCAGCCTGCTGCAGCTGTTCATCGGAAAGATTGAGGCCGCCCTGCAGCTGCAGCAGCTGGGAAGCCGCCGCGGTCAGAAAGATCTGCGCGCGGTCCGTCTGCAGATACGCATCGATCGTGCCCGGGTAGTTCCAGGGTTCCTCCTCGAGAAGGGTTTCCTGCCATGTCACATAGTCGCGCAGCAGGCTTTCCAGAAGGGTCTGCAATAATGAGGCGGGCACCGTGAGATCCTGTTCCTCCAGAATCTGGCCCAGTGTTTCGGCCAGCACAGCAGCCGCCTCCGGGCTTTGCAGGTATTCGCGGAACGAGTCCTGCAGTTCCCCGGCGCCTGCCGAGCCGGAGGAGGTCAGATAGGCATTGTAACCCGCCATCAGGTCAGCCGTCAGGGCGGAAAGCTGGTCGGACGTCACGTTCCAGTCGATCTGCCCCGCCAGCGCGGAGAGATCGAGATCTCCCGTGTCAATGCCGGAGAGGTCAAGCGACGAGAGATCCAGGGAGGAGAGGTCAAACCCTTCCAGCGCGGAATCGCTGAGCGTGAACTGCGCCGGATCGAACAGCGAGGAGAAGGACGATTCCAGCACGCCCGTGTCGATGGAAAAGGCGTCGGCCAGCGCGTCCTCGTCCACCGTGAACAGGTTTTCCAGCGCGAGGCCGTTTTCCTCCTGCTGGCCGAAGGGCGTGCCGGTGAATACGTTCACCGTGGGCTCGGCGAGCTGCTGTTTCACAATCTCGCTCTCAGCCGCCTGGTCCATCACATGGCGCGTGAGCGAGGCGGGGTAATTGATCCCGGCGGTGAGCATGGAGGCCGTGACGCCGTCCGCCGGCTGCACCACGCCCACGATCGTGAGCTCCTCTCCCTGCGGCACAAGCTCGCGCAGGAAGGCTTCGTCGCCCGAATGGTCGGTCCACACGCCGAATTCCTCGTCATAGGAATAGTAGTCCGAAGCGTTCACAAGGCGGTAGGTGATGCCGATCACATCGTCATAGGAGAAACCGGTGATGTCCTGCGGCACATCCACATTCTCCTCCGCGGCAAACTGCTCCACCATGTGGTCGAGTTCCTCGCCGTCGCGCAGGCCGAGCGCGTAGAGCATCAGGTCGCTCACGTTTCCGCCGGAGGTCAGCACCAGCACGCATTCGTTGCAGGCTTCCGGCCAGCGCCCGGCCTTCACCTCATACTGGTTTTCGTAAAGCGCCGGGTCCTCCGGCATTTCATGGAACGTATCGGTGCTCATCATGGCGGACATCATGCTGTTGCCGGAGCTTCCCGAGCCGATTCCCAGCGCGGCAAAGGATTGGTCCGGGTTCACCTGCCGGTAATCGCCGTCCTTCCACAGGTAAATCTGCGGGGTGACGCTGTAGGAATAGGAGATCGACTGCAGATAGGTTTCGATTCCGCTGCCGCCCGTCTCGAGGTATTCCTTGAGCGAGGCCAGGTCGTTTGAGCCGATTTTCGAAAACATCTGCGTCAGCATTTCCGAGACGTTGACCTCATACTCTTCCTCTTCCTCACCGTCCGAGCCCATCATGCCCGCCGCCATCGAGGCGAGGTCCAGGCTGGAGCTCTGGATCTGCAGCGGGTATTCCGAGAGCGTGTCTTCCTCCACGCTCTCGATATACTGGTTCACACCGGTGGAGAGCGAAAGGATGAGCGCGATGCCAATGATGCCGATGGAGCCGGCGAAGGCCGTGAGCAGGGTGCGCGCCTTCTTGCTGCGCAGGTTCTGGAAGCTGAGCGAGAGAGCCGTGAGCAGCGACATTGAGGAATGCCGCGCCCATTTTTTGTGCTCCGGCTCCTTTTCTCCCGGCGGCGGGGTGAAGGGGTCCGTGTCGGAGCGGATCACGCCGTCGCTCAGCCGCACGATGCGCGTGGCGTAGGCCTGCGCCAGCTCCGGGTTGTGCGTTACCATCACCACCAGCCGGTCGCGCGCCACTTCCTTGAGCAGTTCCATCACCTGCACGCTCGTCTCGCTGTCGAGCGCGCCGGTCGGCTCGTCGGCCAGGAGCACGTCGGGGTCGTTTACGAGGGCGCGCGCAATCGCCACGCGCTGCATCTGCCCGCCGGAAAGCTGGTTCGGCCTCTTGTGCAGGTGCTTGCCCAGGCCCACCTGCTCGAGCGCAGCCACCGCGCGCTTGCGCCGCTCCGCACGGGAGACGCCGGAAACCGTGAGCGTGAGTTCCACGTTCGAAAGGATCGACTGGTGGGGGATCAGGTTGTAGCTCTGGAAGATGAAGCCCACCGTGTGGTTGCGGTAGGTGTCCCAGTCCCGGTTCGTGTAGCGCTTCGTGGAAACGCCGTTGATCACGAGATCGCCGCTGTCATAGCGATCCAGCCCGCCGATGATGTTGAGCAATGTCGTCTTGCCGGAGCCGCTCGGCCCCAGGATGGCCACAAACTCGCTGTCACGGAAGCTGAGGTCCACGTGGTCGAGCGCCTGCTGCGTGAGGCCGCCTGTCCTGTACTGTTTGCAGATCTGTTTGATTTGAAGCATGCTGTATCTTCCTAATCTGTCACACTTGGCCCGGGCTGTGCCGCAGCCGGGCTGTTGTCGCGCCGCAAAACCCTTTGCTCAATTTATCCCAATTTATAATGTATTATCATAGGAGAACGGCGCGCCGCTGTCAAGAAGCGAAGAAAAGAAAATGGCGCGCCGAATGGTTTGCCGGAGTATTTTTTCCGGAAGAGGAAGAAATACAAAAAAGTCCGGGTGCTTTTCGCACCCGGGCTTTCCGAAAAGGTGAACAATGCGCCGAAACGCATCCAAGGCAACAAAAAAGGCTGACCTCAGACGCTTTCCGCGTCCAGGCTCAGCCTGGTCGAGGTGACTGGATTCGAACCAGCGGCCTCTACGTCCCGAACGTAGCGCTCTACCAAACTGAGCCACACCTCGAAATGGCTGCGGAAGAAGGATTCGAACCCTCACAAACAGAGTCAGAGTCTGCCGTGCTACCTTTACACAATTCCGCAATATCTTTCTTATGTGCCTGCCGAACCGGCCGGGCAACGATATTTATTATAGCAAAGTTCTTTCATTTGTCAACACCATTTTGCCTTTTTTTGAAATTTTTTTCGGATTCCCCGCCGCCCGGCCGGTGAAAGGCGGGCGAAATGTGCGCCCGGCGCATACGATAAGGGAAGGAGAAACAGGCGGAAGTCCCGCCAAAAGGAGGAATATCATGATCACGGTCAGCCTTTGCATGATTGTCAAAAACGAGGAAGACGTGCTCGCGCGCTGCCTGCGGAGCGCGGCAGGCGTGGCGGACGAGATCATTGTGGTGGACACCGGTTCCACGGATCGCACGAAGGAGATCGCCCGGCGCGAGGGGGCGAAAGTCTTTGACTATCCCTGGGCAGACGATTTTGCCGCCGCACGCAATTACTCCTTCGATCAGGCTACCATGGACTATCAGCTCTGGCTGGATGCAGACGACGTACTGCCGGAAAATACGCGCCGCGGGCTGATGCTCGTCAAGGAGCAGCTCCCGCCCTGGGTGGACGTCGTCATGCTGCCGTATCACACGGCATTCGACGAAGCCGGCCGCCCGCTTCTCACCTTTTACCGTGAGCGGTTGCTGCGCCGCTCATGCCGGTATAAATGGGAAGGGGAGGTGCATGAGGTGATCCCGGTGGCCGGGCGGCGGATCAGCCTCCCTCTGCCGGTGGAGCACCGGAAACTGCACGCGTCGGAGCCGGGGCGCAACCTGCGGATCCTGGAGGGCCTGATCCGCAGTGGGCGCGAGCTCTCGCCGCGCCAGCAGTTCTATTATGCGCGTGAGCTTTTGTTCGCCGGGCGCTACCGGCAGGCCGCCATCTGGCTGGAACGCTTCCTGCACGCAGGCGGCTGGCGGGAGGACAACATCCGCGCCTGTCTCGATCTCTCCCTGTGCATGGAGCAGCTCGGCCGGGAAGAGGAGGCGCTGCGCGCCGTCTTCCGCAGCTTCCTCTATGACAACCCGCGCGCCGAATCGTGCTGCGCGGCCGGCGGCCTGCTGGAGAGGCGCGGCGATTACGAGAGGGCGGTTTATTGGTATCGCCTTGCGCTCGACTGCCCCAAAACGGAGAGCGGCTTCTGCAACCCGGATATGCAGGAGTTTATCCCCTGCATGCAGCTCTGCGTTTGCCTCGACCGCCTCGGCGACCGGAAAGGGGCGGAAGCCTACCACCGCCGCGCAAAGGCGCTCAAACCGGAGGATCGCGCCGTGCAATATAACGAACGCTATTTTGCGTCCCTGCATGCGTCTTGCCAAGAGGAGGCACAGACGATATAATAGAAAAAAAGCCTGCGGCGGAACGCCGCGGGAGGAGGGAAACGCCATGAAGGGAAACGGCTGCCGCCGTGGGCTGCGCGGCTATGCGCGCCGGGATCTCGATCGGCTGTTTGAGGAGCAGAAGGAGGAGATTGCCGCGCTCCGGCGTGAGATCGAAGCCGTGCGCACGTCTCGGGAAGAGCAGGACGATGCGCCCGCGGAGGCGGCGGCCGGGGAGGCGGAGCAGATCCGCGCGTCGGCCCGCCTGCAGGCGGCCTGTCTGGTGCAGCAGGCCCGCCGGGAGGCGGAAACCGAGGTGCGGGAGGCCGCCCTGGAGGCGGAATCTGCGCGGCGGGAATTGCTCGAAAAGAAGGAACAGGCGCTCTGCGCCATGGCGGCCTCCCTGCGCAGGCGCCGGGGCTGAGGGCGGCCCGCAAAAATTTTTCTTGTCTTTTGGGAAAAAATCGGGTATAATATCGGCGTTGTGATATTGTAACAAAAAGCAAGGCAGAAAATACGTGCCACAGGATATGCAGGCGGGCGGGTTCTGTACGGCGGAGCGCCGCGAACCATGTCAGGCGGGGAACCGAGCAGCATTAAGCGGAGCTGCCCCGCGCGATGCAGGGGATCTGTCCGTCTGCATATCCTGGAGCACGGAAACCGCGCGGCGGTCTGTCTTGCTTTTTACTTATCTTTAATCCCCGCACAGCGCGGGGAACGGGGAAGGGGCGGTGAACGGGATTGTATCAGGTGCTGTACCGGAAGTGGCGGCCCCGCCGCTTTGCGGACGTGGTGGGCCAGCCGCAGGTCACGGTGACGCTTCAGAACGAGCTCAAGGCAGGGCGCGTGGCCCATGCCTATCTGTTCACCGGTTCGCGCGGCACGGGTAAGACGACGTGCGCGAAGATTCTGGCGAAGGCCGTGAACTGCCTGCACCCGGAAAACGGGGACCCCTGCGGCACGTGCGAGTTCTGCCGCGCGTCCGAGGAGGGCGGCGCAATGGATGTCGTGGAAATCGACGCCGCCAGCAACAACGGAGTGGACAACATTCGCTCCCTGCGCGAGGAAGCCAATTTCACGCCGGCTGCCGCCCGCTACCGTGTCTATATCATTGACGAGGTCCATATGCTCTCCGTCGGCGCGTTCAACGCGCTGCTCAAAACGCTGGAAGAGCCGCCGCCGCATGTGATTTTTATTCTGGCCACCACGGAAGTGCACAAGCTGCCGGCCACCATTCTCTCGCGCTGCCAGCGGTTTGACTTCCGGCGCATCCCGGCGGAGGAGATCGCCGGACGCCTCGCCTATGTGGCGGAGCAGGAGGGGGCCGCGCTCGAACCGGAGGCCGGCCTGCTGCTGGCGCGCCTGGCGGACGGCGGCATGCGCGACGCGCTTTCGCTGCTGGATCAGTGCCTGGGCCGCAGCCGCGAGGTGACGGCGGCTGTCGTGAATGAGACGGCGGGGCTGGCCGGGAGGGAGCCGCTTTTTGAGCTGGCCGAGCACATTCGTTTGCGGGACGCCGCCGCTTCGCTTGAGCAGATCGCGGCGCTCTATGAGGATTCCAAGGATATGGCCCGCCTGTGCGAGGAGCTTTCCTCCCACTTCCGGAGCCTGATGCTGATCAAAACGATGAAGGACGCGCGCCGCCTGCTTGCCGTGCCGGAGGAAGAATATGGTGCGCTGGAAAAGCAGGCGCTTGCGATTCCGCTTTCCGCCGTGCTGCATGGCCTGGACACGCTGCAGGATGCTCTCGAGCGCATGGGCCGCGGGGCGGACCGCCGCACCGAGATGGAGATGGCCGTCATCCGCCTCTGTTCCCCGGAACTCGATGTCTCGCCCTCTGCGCTGCTGCGGCGCATTGAGGCGCTGGAGCAGGGCGCGCCGCGCCGCGCGGCGTCCCCGCCGGCTGCGGAAGCTGCCGCACCGGGAGGGCAGACGCCTGCACCGGATTCCCCGGCGCCGCCTGCGCGCCGTGCGCCGGAAAAGTCGGCCGCACCGGAAAAGGCCGCGCCTGCCGCTTCTTCGGCGGAGCTGGCCCGGAACGCTGTCCCACTGGAGGCCTGGCCGGAGATCCTGCGGATTGTGAAAAACTATTCCGCCACCATTTCCGCGGCCTTCACCGGCTCGAGCGCCTACGTGAGCGGCGACTATGTCCTGATTGATGCGCCGCGCGAGGTGGCCTTCGAGCTGCTGCGAAAATCCTCGCAGCGCGGTAAAATGCGCGACGCCATCCAGCAGGTCACAGGAAAAGTATACAAGCTCGGCCCGTATAAGCCCGCCGCGCCGGAGGAGGAACAGCAGGAGGACCCGCTGCTCCGCCTGGCGGACCGCGCGCGGGACGCCGGCATCGAGGTCACGGGGCCGGACGGCCGGGAGGAGCCCTCCGGCGGCGCGCCGCCGGAGCAGCCATTCTAACAGAAGACGATCACAAAAATACAGGAGGTTGTTTGAAATGAAAGCAAGATTACCGCAGGGATACGGCGGAGGCGGCGCTGCCAATCTGCAGCAGATTGCCCGCCAGGCCCAGAAGATTCAGGAGCAGATGGACGCCGCCACGGCGGAGCTGGAAGCCACGGAATATTCTGCCACGGCAGGCGGCGACGCTGTGAAGGCGGTTGCCACCGGCAAGATGGAGATCAAGTCTCTGGAAATCAAGCCCGAGGTCGTGGACCCCGAGGATCTCGAAATGCTCAGCGATCTGGTGATTGCCGCCGTCAACGAAGCGCTCCGCGCGGCCGCGGCCGACAAAGCGCAGCGCATGGAGAAGATCTCCGGCGGGCTGAATATGCCGGGCCTGTTCTGAGATGGCAGTCTACACCGTTCCCCCGCTGGAAAACTTGGTGGACGCCTTCGAAAGTTTGCCGGGCATCGGCCACAAGAGCGCCCAGCGGCTCGCCTACCATGTGCTGGCTGAGCCGGAGGAGGAGGCCAAACGGCTGGCCGGCGCCATTCTGGACGCCCGCAGCCATATCCATACCTGCAAGGTGTGCTGCAATCTCACCGACCAGGAGGTTTGCTCCATCTGCCGCAGCGAAACGCGCGACAAAAGCGTCATCTGTGTCGTGGAGGATCCGCGCGACGTCGCGGCGCTCGAGCGCACGCAGGAGTTCAACGCTTCCTACCATGTGCTGCACGGTGTGATTTCGCCGCTCAACGGCATCGGTCCGGAGCAGCTCCACATCAAGGAACTGCTGGCCCGCGTGAACGCCGGCGGCGTCAAGGAGGTCATCATGGCCACGAACCCCACCGTGGAAGGCGAGGCGACGGCAATGTATCTCTCACGGCTGCTCAAGCCCCTTTCCGTCAAGGTGACGCGCCTGGCCTACGGCATCCCCGTGGGCGGCGATCTGGAATATGCGGACGAGGTCACGCTTTCCCGCGCTTTGGAAGGGCGCAGTGAGATGTGAGCCTTATTTGCTTCTCTTTCCCAAGCATTCCCTGGAGGGCGCCGGAGCGCGCCCTCCTTTTTTGTGCTCTGCGGTGCCTGGCATATTGCCTGACGCAGCGATCGATGATACAATAAATACGAAAAAGGAATGAAACCGCGGCGCGGGGAAAAAATGCCCCGCGCCGCCGTGTGAGAAAGAGGAATCGCACTAAGAAAGAGGAATCGCACTATGACAATTAAGGATCTGAAGGCGGGCCAGGCTGCCGTCATCGAGACGGTGGGCGGGGAAGGCGCGCTGCGCCAGCATTTTCTCGACATGGGGCTCATTCCCGGCGCCGAGGTCTGCATGGTGAAGCTCGCGCCCATGGGCGACCCCATGGAGCTGAAAATCCATGGTTATGAGCTCACACTGCGTCTTGCGGATGCGGCAAAGATTACCGTTCATCTGCTCGACCATCCCACGGAGGAGGCGCCGGCCGCTCCCGTTCGCAATACGCCGCACCCCGGCCTCGGCGAGGGCGGCAAATATCACATGAAGGCGGGGGAACATCCCCTGCCGGAGGGTGTAACGCTCACCTTTGCGCTGGCGGGGAACCAGAACTGCGGCAAGACAACGGTGTTCAACCGCCTCACCGGCTCGAACCAGCACGTGGGCAACTTTCCGGGCGTTACGGTGGACCGCAAGGATGGCGTCATCCGCAACCACCCGGAAACGCTCGTCACCGACCTGCCCGGTATTTACTCCATGTCGCCCTACAGCAACGAGGAGATCGTGACGCGGGAGTTTATCCTGAAGGAAAAGCCGAAGGGCATCATCAATGTGCTGGACGCCACCAACATCGAGCGCAATCTGTATCTCACGCTCCAGCTCATGGAGCTGGAGGTGCCGATGGTCATCGCCCTCAACATGATGGACGAGGTGCGCGAAAACGGCGGCTCCATCCTCATCAATGAGATGGAACGGCTGCTCGGCGTGCCTGTCATTCCGATCTCCGCCGCGAAGAACGAGGGCATCGACGAGGTTGTGAGCCATGCCATCCACGTGGCGAGATACCAGGAAAAGCCCGGCCGCGTCGATTTCTGCAGCGCAGACGATGTGGGCAGCGCCGTTCACCGCGCCATCCACGCCATCATGCACCTCATCGAGGATCACGCCGTGCAGGCCGGCATTCCCGTTCGGTTTGCGGCTTCCAAGCTGGCGGAGGGAGATGAGCTTATCCTTCAGCAGCTCGGGCTTGACGAGAATGAAAAGGATATGCTCGGGCATATTGTATTGCAGATGGAAAAGGAGCGCGGGCTGGACCGCGCCGCCGCCATTGCCGATATGCGGTTCCGCTTCATCAGCCGTGTGTGCGCCGCCACCGTCATCAAGCCGCGCGAGAGCCGTGAACACGCCCGCAGTCGCCGGATCGACAAGATCCTCACCGGCAAATACACGGCCATCCCGTCGTTCATCCTCATCATGGCGCTCGTCTTCTGGCTCACCTTCAATGTGATCGGCAAGGTCCTCTCCGATCTGCTGGATCTCGGCGTGGGCTGGCTCACGGAGACGGTGGACGCCGCCATGACGGCGGCAAACATCAATCCCGTTTTGCATTCCCTTGTCATAGACGGCATTTTCAACGGCGTCGGCTCCGTGCTGAGCTTTTTGCCGATCATCGTCACGCTGTTCTTCTTCCTCTCCCTGCTCGAGGACAGCGGATACATGGCGCGCGTGGCCTTTGTCATGGATAAGCTGCTGCGCAAAATCGGTCTTTCCGGCCGCAGCATCGTGCCGATGCTCGTCGGCTTCGGCTGCACGGTGCCGGGCGTCATGGCCAGCCGCACGCTCTCCTCGGAGCGCGACCGCAAGATGACGATCCTGCTCACGCCCTTCATGAGCTGCTCGGCAAAGCTGCCGATCTATGCGTTCTTTTCCGCCGCATTTTTCCCGCAGTATGCTGCCCTCGTCATGATTGGCATGTATTTTATCGGTATCCTCGCCGGCATCCTGGCGGCCCTGCTGCTCAAGGGCACGCTCTTCCGCGGCGAGCCGGTGCCGTTCGTCATGGAGCTGCCGAATTATCGCCTGCCCGGCGCGAAGAATGTGGCGCAGCTGCTGTGGGATAAGGCGAAGGATTTCCTGCAGCGCGCGTTCACGATCATCTTTGCCGCCACCATCGTTATCTGGTTTTTGCAGACGTTTGATTTGCAGTTCAACATTGTGTCCGATTCGCAAAACAGTATTCTGGCTGCTTTGGCAGGCCTTATCGCCCCCATTTTCACGCCGCTCGGCTTCGGCGACTGGCGCATTGTCACGGCGCTCATCTCCGGCTTCATGGCGAAGGAAAGCGTCGTGGCCACGCTTTCCGTGCTCATGCCGTCGCAGGAAACGCTCTTCGCCGTCCTCTCGCCTCTTGGCGCTGCGTCGCTGCTCGTGTTCTGCCTGCTCTATACGCCGTGTGTGGCGGCCATCGCCTCCATCCGGCGCGAGCTGGGCGGCAAATGGGCCGCGTTCGTCGTGGTGGGGCAGTGCGTTGTGGCCTGGTTTGCAGCGCTGATCGTGCACTTGATCGGCGCGGTGATCGGCCTGGCGTAATGCCCGGTTTTCCGCCGTTTCCCGGCCCTTTGCGCTGCCTGCGGCGAATTCCCCGTGAAATCTGCTGGAATTTCCCTTTACTTTACCTGCCGCTTATTGTAAAATAGTACGCAAGAAAAATGAAAGATGGGGTGTATAATCTTGGAGCCAAAGTACAAACGCGTTTTGCTCAAGCTCAGCGGAGAAGCCCTTGCGGGAAAACAACAGCACGGCATTGATTTCGACACTGTGCTCACCATCTGCGAACCGATCAAGAAATGTGTGGATATGGGCGTGCAGGTGGGCGTCGTTGTGGGCGGCGGCAATTTCTGGCGCGGCCGCAGCAGCGGCAAGATGGACAGAACGCGTGCGGACCACATGGGCATGCTTGCCACGGCGATCAATGCCCTCGGCGTGGCCGACGCGCTCGAACAGCTGGATGTGCCGGTGCGCGTGCAGACCGCCATTGCCATGCAGGAGATTGCCGAGCCCTATATCCGCAACCGTGCGGTCCGCCACCTGGAAAAGGGCCGCGTCGTCGTGTTCGGCTGCGGCACGGGCAACCCCTTCTTCTCCACCGATACCGCCGCCGCCCTGCGCGCTGCGGAGATTGATGCCGAGATCATCCTGAAGGCGACGATGGTGGACGGCGTGTATGACAGCGATCCGAAGAAAAACCCGAACGCCGTCAAATACGATACGCTCTCCTTCCTTGAGGTGCTCAACAAGAACCTGCAGGTGATGGACAGCACGGCCGCCTCCCTCTGCCGCGATAACAAAATCGGCATCCTCGTGTTCAACATCGACGAACCGGACAATATTGTGAAAGCGATCTGCGGCGAGCCCGTCGGAACGCTTGTTAAGGAGGAGTAAATATGCAGACCGTTCTGAAAAAAGCAGAAGACCACATGAAAAAGACGATCTCCGTCCTGCAGGAGGATTATGCCGCCATCCGCGCCGGCCGTGCAAACCCCGCCGTGCTTGATAAGCTGCGCGTGGATTACTATGGCGCCCCCACCGCTATCAACCAGCTCGCGGCCGTTTCCGTGGCGGAAGCGCGCGTGCTCACCATCCAGCCGTGGGATTCCTCTGTGTGCCGCGCCATCGAGAAGGCGATCCAGACCTCCGACATCGGCATCAACCCGCAGAGCGACGGCAAGATCATCCGCATCACCTTCCCGCAGCTCACCGAGGATCGCCGCAAGGAGCTGGCGAAAGAGGTCTCGAAGATGGCCGAGGACGCGAAAGTCGCCGTGCGCAATGTCCGCCGTGAAGCGATGGATAAGCTCAAGGCGATGAAGAAGGGCGGAGATCTCACGGAGGACGATCTCAAGCAGGCCGAAAAGAAAATGCAGGATTTGACGGACAAATACTGCAAAGAGGTCGAGACCGTGGAGGCCAGGAAGAAGAAAGAAATCATGGAGATCTAAGGGATCGCCATGAAAGAATTGCCTCAGAAGCTTCCCGTTCACCTTGGGATTATCATGGATGGGAACGGCCGCTGGGCGAAAAAGCGCGGCTTGCCCCGTTCCGCCGGCCATGCGGCGGGCGCGCAGAATTTCCGCAAAATCACGCGCTATTGCTCGCAGATCGGCATCCGCTATCTCACTGTGTACGCTTTTTCCACCGAAAACTGGACCCGCCCGCAGGAAGAGGTTTCGGCGCTCATGCGCCTGTTCCGCCAGTATCTGGAGGAAGCGCTGCGCGATTTTCGGGATGACGACATTGTCGTCCGTTTCCTCGGCGACGTCTCGGCGTTTTCCGCGCCGCTGCGCGAGCTGATCACGGAAACACAGGAGCTTTCCGCAAACCGTTCCGGCATGGTGCTCAACATTGCCATGAACTACGGCGGCCGCGCGGAGCTCACACACGCGTTTCAGGTCCTCGCCCGCCGTGTGCAAGAGGGTTCCCTGCGCCCGGAGGACATCACGGAGGAGCGCATTTCCTCCGCGCTTTACACGGCCGGCCAGCCGGATCCGGATCTCATTATCCGGCCCAGCGGGGAACATCGCACCAGCAATTTTCTGCTGTGGCAGTCGGCCTATGCGGAATATGTGATTATGGATATCCTTTGGCCGGATTTCCGCCCGGCCGATTTGGACGCAGCCCTGCGGGAGTACGCAAACCGCAGCCGGCGCTTTGGAGGGATTTAGTTTGCTGAAATCAAGGGTGATCTCCGCTTCCATCCTGATCCTGTTCATCATTGCCATTGTAGCGTTCAACGATCTGTTTCCGCTGGCGCTCAATCTGGCGGTGGCGGCGGTCAGCGTGATGGGCGTCATTGAGATTGTGAAGGCGCTGGGGCTTTCCTCGAAGGTTGTGCTCCTCACGCCGAGCCTCGTGTTTGCGGCGGCGATCCCCTTTCTGCCAGGTTCTTGGCACACATTCGCCTATTATGTCTACACCGTTGTGATTTTTGCCTCGCTGATTCTCTATCACGACTCCGTTACCTTCCGGGAGACGGGCATGATCTACAGCATGACCATGCTGATTCCTTCCACGCTCGGTTCCCTGATCTCGGTGCGGGGGCTCGGCGGAGAGCACGGTATGTTCTACGTGATTGTGGCGGTGTTTGCCGCCTGGATTTCGGATGCGGGTGCGTTCATTGCCGGCAGCCTCTGGGGGCGCCACAAGCTCTGCCCCTCCATCAGCCCGAAAAAGACGGTGGAAGGCCTCGTGGGCGGTTTTGTGCTCAATGCCCTGGCCATGGTCGTGTTCGGCTTTGTGTATCAGTGGATATGCGGCGGGCAGGTGAAGATTTCCTATCTCTCGCTTGCGCTGATCGGCCTCGTAGGCGCAGGCCTCTCCGTGGTGGGCGACCTGAGCTTTTCCCTCATCAAGCGAACCTGCCACATCAAGGATTTCAGCAACATTCTGCCCGGCCACGGCGGCATTCTGGACCGCTTCGACAGCGTCATCTTTGTGGCGCCGTTTGTCTATTTTCTGGTTCAGATTCTGCCTATCACGCCGGTTTGACGCGCCGTTCCGCATAACGGGAACGAAATGAGGGTACTCTGAAAGCGGAGCGTTCTGCCGCCCCGCGGGAAACGAAACAGTTTTTATGTGCAAAGCCGCCCGTTCCGGACGGCTTTTGCGCCGTTATTGCAGGACTGTGCCGCTTTGTCGCTTTCTTGTGTTCCGCGCGGCGGCGTCCTCACAAAGGAGATGGAAAACGGCATGAAAAAAACGATCGCCCTGCTGGGCTCCACCGGTTCCATCGGCACACAGACGCTCGACGTGGCCCGCGGCCTGGGCCTCTCCGTGTGCGCGCTGGCGGCCCGCAGAAACATCACGCTCCTCGAGCGGCAGATCCGCGAATTCCGCCCGCGGGTGGCCGCTGTTTTTGACAGCCGCGCCGCCTCGCAGCTGCGCGTGGCCGTGGCGGATACATCCACCCGCGTGCTCGAGGGCATGGAGGGCCTGTGCGAGGCGGCCTCCCTCGGGGAAGCCGATCTCGTGTGCAACGCCGTGGTGGGCATGGTGGGCCTGCAGCCTACGCTGGCGGCCATCGCGGCGGGCAAAGACATTGCGCTTGCGAACAAGGAAACGCTTGTGGCCGGCGGCGCGCTCGTCACGGCGCGGGCGGAGGCAAAGGGCGTGCGCCTGTTCCCAGTGGACAGCGAGCACTCCGCCATCTTCCAGTGCCTGCAGGGCAGCCCCGGCCCGCAGGCCGTCTCCCGTCTCATCCTCACGGCGTCCGGCGGCCCCTTTTTTGGCAAAACGCGCGATGAGCTTGCTTCCGTCACACCAGAGCAGGCGCTGCGCCACCCAAACTGGAACATGGGGGCGAAGATCACCGTGGATTCCGCCACCATGATGAACAAGGGCCTCGAGATCATGGAGGCCTCGTGGCTGTTCCGCATGCCGCCCTCGCGGATCGACGTCGTAGTGCACCGCGAAAGCGTCGTCCATTCGCTGATTGAGTACACGGATCATTCCGTGCTGGCTCAGCTCGGCGTGCCGGATATGCGCATTCCCATTCAGTATGCCGTCACCTACCCGGCGCGTGTTCCTTCGCCCGTGCGCCGGCTGGATCTGGCGGACTGGGGTACCCTTACCTTCTTCCGGCCGGACGGCGAAGCGTTCCCCGCCATGCAGGCGGCCCGGAACGCGCTCGAGCGCGGCGGGGTGGCCCCGGCGGCGCTCAACGGCGCAAACGAGGCCGCCGTAGGCTTGTTTTTGCAGGGCAGGCTGCCCTTCCTGCGCATCGCCGAGCTGGCGGAGGCCGCGTCTCTGGCGCAGCCGGCAGGGGAGGGCTCGCCCTCGCTGGAAGAGATTCTCGAAGCGGACCGCGCCGCGCGTGCCTTTGTTCTCTCGCACGCGGGGACTGAGTAATTTCGGAGGTGGTCTTCATAACCCAGGTGCTGCTGGTGATCCTTGCCGTCCTGCTGTTCGGCCTTGTGATCACGATCCATGAATTCGGTCATTTCTTCACCGCCAAGCTGTGCAAAATCCGCGTCAACGAGTTTTCCGTTGGCATGGGGCCGCAGCTGCTCAGCTTCCGCAAAGGGGAGACACAGTATTCCCTGCGCCTGCTCCCGATCGGCGGGTACTGCGCCATGGAGGGGGAGGAGGAGGACAGCGACGATGAGCGCGCGTTCAACCGCAAGCCGGTGTGGAAGCGCATTCTTGTGGTGGCAATGGGCGCCGTCATGAATATTCTGCTGGGCCTTGTGCTCATGGTGATCCTTGTGGCGCAGACGCCGCTGCTCGGCTCGAACATCGTCGCCCGGTTTGAGGACAATTCGGCGCTGCAGGAGGCCGGCATCCAGGTGGGGGACCGCATTACCTCCATCAACGGCTACACCGTACGCACGGATCGCGACGTGCAGTTTGCCCTCTCGATTATCGGCCTGGAGGGGGAGGAGGAGCCCGTCGTGCCGTTCACAGTGGACCGCGAGGGCCAGAGCCTCACATTCCCGGAGGTCCGGCTGCAGACGACGGAGACGGAGGACGGGCAGCGCGCTATCGTGTTTGATTTTAAGGTGCTCGCCATTCCGAAAAACGTGGGCACCGTGTTGTGGAAGGCGGTGGAGGACACTGTCTCTGTCGTGCGGCTCGTGTGGCAGAGCGTGTATATGCTTCTCACGGGCCAGTTTGGGATCAACGATCTGGCCGGGCCGGTGGGCACGGCGTCCGTCATCACGCAGGCGGCGTCCGCCGGGCTGGAGAGCAGCGGCTTTTTCGGCGCGCTGAGCAACATCGTCTATCTCATCATGATCATCACCGTCAATCTCGGCATCATGAACCTTCTGCCGATCCCGGCGCTGGACGGCGGCCGCCTGCTTTTCCTCATCATCGAGGGCATCGTGCGGCGCCCCATTCCGCGCCGCTTCGAAGGCTGGATTACGGCTGCGGGTTTCATTTTCCTTATCGGCCTCATGATAGTGGTGACATTCAGCGATATTCTGCGCCTGGTGACAGGCCGGGGATTGGGGGCATAAACGTATGAGCAGGCAGATCCGTGCGGGCGCTGTCGCCATTGGCGGCGGCGCCCCCGTTACCGTTCAGTCCATGCTGAACGTCCCCTCCACCGATGTGGAGGGGAGCGTTCGCCAGGCAAAGGCGCTTGAGGCCGCCGGCTGTGAGCTGATCCGCGCCGCCGTGCCGGATCAGGCGGCCGTCCGCCTGATTGCGGCGCTGAAGGAGGCCGTTTCCGTGCCCATTGTGGCGGACATTCACTTTGACTACCGCCTGGCGCTCGAATCGGCCGCCGCCGGCGTGGACAAAATCCGCATCAACCCCGGCAACATTGGCGACGATAGTCGCGTGAAGGCTGTGGCGGATGCCTGCCGCACGCGCGGCATCCCGATCCGCGTCGGTGTGAACTCCGGTTCCGTCGAAAAGGAGATCCTCGCGAAATATGGCGGCCCCACACCGGAGGCGCTCGTGGAGAGCGCGCTCTATCACGCCTCGCTGCTCGAGCGGTTTGATTTCCACGACATCGTGCTTTCCCTGAAGTCTTCCACGGTGGATTCCACCATCCGGGCCTATGAGCTGTGCGCCGCGCGCTGTGATTACCCGCTTCACCTCGGCGTTACGGAGGCAGGCACGGCGCGCATGGGCCTCATCAAGTCGGCGATCGGCATCGGTTCGCTGCTGCAGCGCGGCATCGGGGACACGATCCGTGTCTCGCTCACGGCTGATCCGGTGGAGGAGGTCCGCGCCGGTCAGGACATTCTGCGGGCGCTCGGCCTGCGTCCCGGCCCGCAGCTCGTCTCCTGCCCCACGTGCGGCCGGACGCGCATCGATCTTATCCCGATCGCAAATGAGGTGGAACGACGCCTCGCTTCCTGCCGGAAGACTATCAAGGTGGCCGTGATGGGTTGTGTGGTGAACGGCCCCGGGGAAGCGCGCGAAGCGGACGTCGGCATCGCCGGCGGCAAGGGGGAGGGCCTGATCTTCCGAAAAGGGCAGATCCTGCGCAAGGTGCCGGAGGACCGGCTGGTGGACGAGCTGATGCTCGAGATCGAAAAACTGTGAACCGGCTGCCGGCCGGTTCGGGAAAGGAGGGCGATGTGCCATGAACAAATCCTTCGGCGAATTTTTTCAGCCGTTTCTGAATACGGCGGAGCTGCCGGAAGCGGTGGCAAAGGGCGAGATCACTGCCCTGCAGGTGGATTCCGCCTCCCGCAGCATCACCGCCACCGTCCTGTTTCCCGTGCTCGTGGACAGGGCCGATCTCTATGAGGCGGAAAAACGCGTGGCGGGCGCGCCTGCCCTGCAGCTGCAGCATGCGCGGCTGCGCCCGAAATTTCCGCCCGATTCCTTCAGCGCCGATTATCTGCCCAGCCTGGTGCGTGAGATGAAGCGGAGGGATGCGAGCATCAACGGCACGTTCTCCGACGCGACTGCCCGGTTGGAGGACGGGAAGATCGTCGTTACCCTGGCGCACGGCGGCGCGGATCTCATGCGCCAGCGCCATGTGGACAGGCTCATGAGCCGCGTGATCTCCGAGGAATTCGGCCTCTCCGTGGCTGTGGATTTTGACGGCGTCACCAAGGTGGACGGCGAGAGCGCCGCCTATCTCGAGCGCCAGCGCAGCACGGAGGAGAAGCTGCGCCGCCAGGCCGCGCAGGACGAGATGGCCCAGTATGAGAGCATGATGAACCGCCCCTCGCCGCATGAGCGGAAGGCGGCCGCGCGCGCGCAATCTTCCCCGGCGCAGCGCGTCGGCACGGGCGGTTCGGCGGAGACGTGGGGAGAACGCGTGCCGCCCGTCGTCACCGTGCGCAGCGGCGCCACGCTCCGGCCCGCCATCGTGCCGGAGACGATGAAAGAGGTGTTCGGCCGCATGGGCCGCGTGCGCCTGCAGCCGCTCGACCACATTTCGCCGGATGCCGGAAGCGCGGCCGTGTGGGGCGAGATCTTCTCGGTGGAGACACGCCTCACACGCGACCAGAGCCGCAAGATCTATTCCATCAACATCACCGATTACACCGGTTCCATCACGCTCAAGCTGTTGCAGGACGCGAAGCAGTGCCAGGCGCTCGACGCGCTCGGCAAGGGCACCAGCATTGTGGTGCGGGGCGAGGTGGAGTATGACAAATACGACCACGAGATCGTGCTGCGCCCGCGCGCCATCGCCACGGTGGATCAGTTCCGCGTGGAGGATGACGCCCCCGTCAAGCGCGTGGAACTCCATTTACATACGAATATGTCGAGCATGGACGGCGTCACCGGCGCGGCGGATCTCGTCAAGCGCGCCGCCGCCTGGGGCCACAAGGCCGTCGCCATCACCGATCACGGCGTGGCACAGGCTTTTCCGGACGCTATGAACGCCGTGGAAGCCATCCACAAAAAGGGCGGCGATCTCAAGCTCATCTACGGCATGGAAGCCTATTTCTGCAACGACATGGTGCCGGCCGTCAAGGGGGAGACGGAGCGGCCCTTCGACGGCGAGTTTATCGTGTTCGATATTGAGACAACGGGCCTCAGCCCCGTGCAGGATCGCGTCACGGAGATCGGCGCGGTCCGCGTGCGCGGCGGCGAGGTGGTGGAGGAGCAGGACTGGCTCGTCGATCCGGAGCGCCCCATCCCGGCGAACATCACGGCCCTCACCGGCATCACGGACGAGATGGTCCGCGGCCAGCTCAAGGAGGGCGAGGCGCTGGAAGCGTTCGAGCGCTTCTGCGGGCCGGACGCCGTGCTGGTGGCCCACAACGCGGAATTCGACGTCTCCTTCCTGCGCGGCGCCGCACGCCGCTGCGGCAGGGACTTCCCCTATACCTATGTGGATACGCTTCCCATGTGCCGCTCCCTGCTCACCGGCATAAAAAACAATAAGCTGGACACGGTGGCCGCCTATTTCAAGGCGCCCGCCTTCAATCATCACCGCGCGTCCGACGATGCGAAGACACTGGCCTTCATCTTCACCCGGCTGCTGGAACGGCTGCATGAGGACACGGGCGCGGAGCGGCTGCAGCAGATCAACACCTCGCTCACCGGCGGGGACTGGAAGAAGCTGCGTCCCTATCACCAGATCATCCTGGTGCAGAACCAGAAGGGCCTCAAGAATCTCTATAAGCTCATTTCGATTTCACACCTGGAAACGTTCTTCAAAAAGCCGCGCATCCTCAAAAGCACGCTCATGCAGTACCGCGAAGGGCTCCTGCTTGGCAGCGCCTGCGAGGCGGGCGAGCTGTTCCGCGCCGTGTTCAACGGCGCGCCCTGGGCGGAGTTGTGCCGCATCGCGGAATTTTACGATTACCTGGAGATCCAGCCTATCGGCAACAACGCGTTTATGATCCGCGATGGCCAGGTCAAGGATGAGGAACAGCTGCGTGAATTCAACCGCACGATCGTCCGCCTGGGCGAAAAGCTCGGCAAGCCGGTTGTCGCCACGTGCGACGTGCACTTCATGGACCCGAAGGATGCCGATTACCGCCGCATCCTCATGGCCGGCCAGGGCTACAGCGACGCAGACAACCAGGCGCCGCTCTATTTCCGCACCACGCCGGAAATGCTGCAGGAGTTTGCCTATCTCGGCGAGGAGAAGGCATACGAGGTTGTGGTGACGAACCCCAACCGGATCGCGGATCTCATCGAGGAGGTGCGCCCCATCCCGGAGGGCGTGTTCCCGCCGTTCATCGACGGCGCGGAGGAGCAGCTCAACAGCATCTGCTGGAAGCGCGCAAAAGAAATTTACGGCGATCCCCTGCCGGAGATCGTGCAGAAGCGGCTCGAGCGCGAGCTCGGCTCCATCAACAAGCACGGCTTTTCCGTGCTGTACATGACGGCGCAGAAGCTGGTTGCCAACAGCGAGGAACACGGCTATCTGGTCGGCTCGCGCGGCTCCGTCGGTTCGTCGTTCGTGGCCAGCATGTCCGGCATTTCGGAGGTCAATCCCCTTGTGCCGCACTACATCTGCCCCTATTGCAAGAACAGCGAATTTATCACGGACGGCAGCTACGGCTCCGGCTTTGACCTGCCGCCGAAGAAATGCCCGAAGTGTGGTTCCGATTACGACAGAGACGGCCACAATATCCCCTTCGAGACGTTCCTCGGCTTCGACGGCGACAAGACGCCTGATATCGACCTCAACTTTTCCGGCGAATACCAGAGCGGCGCCCACCGCTACACGGAGACGCTCTTCGGCAAGGACCACGTGTTCAAGGCCGGCACCATTGCCACCGTGGCGGACAAGACGGCTATCGGCTTCGTGAAGAAATACGCGGAGGAGCGCGGCGTCACGCTGCACCGCGCGGAGGAACAGCGGCTGGCCATCGGCTGCACCGGCATCAAGCGCACGACGGGCCAGCATCCCGGCGGCATGGTTGTCGTACCGAAGGGGTATGAGATCTACGATTTCTGCCCCGTGCAGCACCCGGCCAACGACCAGAATTCCGACAACATTACGACGCACTTCGACTTCCATTCCATCCATGACACGATCTGCAAGCTCGACGAGCTCGGCCACGATGTGCCCACGATCTACCACTATCTCGAGGAGTACACCGGCATCCCCGTGATGAAGGTCTCGATGAGCGATCCGGACGTCATGGCGCTGTTCCATTCCACGGAGCCGCTCGGCGTCACGCCCGAAGAGATCGATTCGCAGACGGGCACCTTTTCCCTGCCGGAGCTCGGCACGCCCTTTGTGCGCCAGATGCTCATGGATTCCCAGCCGAAAACCTTTTCGGACTTCCTCCAAATCTCCGGCCTCTCGCACGGCACGGACGTCTGGCTCGGCAACGCGCAGGATCTCATCCGCAGCGGGACGTGTTCCATCTCGGAAGTGATCGGCACGCGCGACAGCATCATGACCTATCTATTGCAAAAGGGCCTCGAGCCAAAGATGGCGTTCAAGATCATGGAGATCACCCGAAAGGGCAAGGCGCCCACCCAGCTCACGGACGAGCACAAGCAGGCCATGCGCGAGCACGGCGTGCCGGAGTGGTACATCGATTCCTGCCTCAAGATCAAATACATGTTCCCCAAGGCGCATGCCGCCGCCTACATGATCTCGGCGCTCCGCCTCGGCTGGTACAAGGTGCACCGCCCTGTGGAATATTACGCCGCCTATTTCACCGTGCGCAGCGAGGATTTCGACGGCATGGTGGTGGCGCAGGGCCGCGAGGCGGTGCGCCGCCGCATGAGCGAAATCCAGATGAAGGGCAAGGAGGCCAGCAAGAAAGAGGAGGACGCGTTCAGCACCTTCCAGATCGTGAACGAGATGCTCTCGCGCGGCATTCAGGTGCTGCCCGTGGATCTGTACCGCTCCGATTCCCACCGCTATCTGGTGGAGGACGGCAAGATCCGTCTCCCGTTCTCCTCTCTGGCCGGCGTGGGCGGATCGGCGGCCAACAGCCTTTACGAGGCGGGCCGGCAGGGCCGCTACATTTCGGTGGACGACCTGCAGGCGCGCGCCAAGGTTTCCCGCGCCGTCATCGAGACGCTGGGGGAGGCCGGCGCCCTGCGCGATCTGCCGCAGAGCTCCCAGATGACGCTCTTCTGAGCGGCGGGAATTTTTACTTGACGGAAATAATTTCATATGCTATTATGTTAGCGAACTAAAGCGAGAAAGGCGACCGCTCTCTTTGTTTATCTGGGCGGCAAATGGTGAAAGCATGAGAACATACAACAAAGTGACGCCGGAGGGAACGAAGGACCTCCTGTTCGAGGAGTGCCTCATTCACCGCGCTGTGGAGCGAAAGCTCACGGCCGTGTTTGCGGCGCGCGGGTTCCACGAGGTGGTCACACCCGGCATGGAATTCATGGACGTGTTTGACCCGGAGGTTTCCGGCATCGCGCCGGAGATCATGTACAAGATGTCGGACCGGCGGGGCCGGCTCATCGTGATGCGGCCTGATTCCACCATGCCGATTGCGCGGCTTGCCGCCACACGGCTGCAGAAGGAGGAAAAGCCGCTGCGCCTCTATTACACACAGCGCATTTACCGCAATCACCCGAACCTCACCGGGCGCAGCGACGAAGTGCTGCAGGCCGGCGTGGAGCTTCTGGGCGCGGGCGGTAAGCGCGCCGATCTGGAAGCCATCTGCACGGCGGTGGAGTCGCTTTTGAGCTGCACGCCCGATTTCCGTTTGGAGCTCGGCCACGCCGGGTTCTTCCGCGCCATTGCGGACGGGCTGCCAATCACGGCGGATCAGCGCGAGGAGATCCGCTCGCTCATCGAGTCGAAAAACTATGCGGCGCTTGAAAGCCTGCTCGACGGGTTAGAGCGGACGCCCGCGGTGGAGGCCATGCGCCGCCTGCCGCGCCTCTTCGGCGGCGAGGAAGTGTTCGCACAGGCCGCGCCGCTGTGCGGCAGCGAGGAAGCCGCCGCCATGCTCGAATACCTGCACTCGCTTTACAAGAGCCTTTCCGCGCTTGGCCTGGGCAACCGGCTCATGGTGGATCTCGGCCTGGTGCAGCGGAACGATTATTACACGGGCGTCGTGTTCAGCGCCTATGCGCAGGACTGCGGCGACGCTATCCTGCTCGGCGGCCGGTATGACAATCTTCTGGGCCGCTTCGATCTTCCCATGCCCGCCATCGGCTTTTCCGTGAATGTGGACGCCGTGGTCAAGCTGCTCGCGGAGCAGGGGTATGCCCCGGAGTGCTCGCGGCCGGAAGTCCTCGTCTACGGCTGCCCCGGCCACGAGGTGAAGGCGCTGCTGTATGCCTCCGGCGTCACGTCGCAGGGGGGCAGCTGCGAGACCTCCGTCTTTGAAACGGAGGAGGAGTCGATCGAGTACGCACGCCGCCGTGGCATCCCGAACGTGGCGATCGTCGGCCAATCTGTGAAGGAGTATTCCCTTGCGGACAATACAGAGATAGGAGGGGATCAGGCATGAAGCCTCTGCGGATTGCCTTGACGAAAGGCAGACTGGAGAAGGACACCGTGGCCCTCCTGGATCGCATCGGCTACGATTGCGAGGCTGTGCGGAACAAGGGCCGCCGCCTGATTCTCCCGGTGGGGGACAGGCTGGAGGTTGTGCTGGCCAAGGCGGCGGACGTCATCACCTATGTGGAGCACGGCGTGTGCGACATGGGCGTCGTCGGCAAGGATACGATCATGGAGCACGGCACTTCGTTTTATGAGGTGCTGGATCTGGGCTTCGGCCGCTGCCGGTTCGCGCTGGCGGCCCCGAAGGGCTCCGACTTCTGGAGCGGGTATTCCTCCCGCACCATCGCCACAAAATATCCCGCCGTGGCCCGCGCGTTCTTTGAAAGCCGAGGCATGGACGTGGACATCATCAAGATCGAGGGTTCCGTGGAGCTGGCGCCGCTGCTCGGCCTCTCGGATGCCATCGTGGATATCGTGGAGACCGGCACCACCCTGCGCGAAAACGGCCTGGAGATAGTGGAGGAAGTCTGCCCTATTTCCGCACGCCTGATCGTAAATGTGGCGAGCATGAAGCTCCGCAAGAATGAAATTGAGTCGCTCATCGCTCAGATGGAGCGCGAAAAAGGGGGAACAGCCCGTGATTAAGCTGGTTACGGAGGGCGGCGCGTCCGCCCGTGAATATGTCAGGCTGCTGAAGGAGAGAAACCGCGAGGCCGGCCGCCAGGTGGAGGCCGCCGTGGCGGAGATTCTGGAAACGGTGCGCCGCGGCGGCGACGGGGCCGTCCGCGCCTACGCCGCTCAATTTGACGGCGCCGCGCCGGAGACGCTGGAGCTTCCGCGCGAAAAGGTGGAGGAGCTGGCCGCTCAGGCGGACCCGGCCTTCGTCGCCTCGCTGAAGAAGGCGGCCGCCAACATCCGTGATTTCCATGCCCGCCAGAAGCAGCAGAGCTGGTTTACCACCCGGGAGGACGGCGTTATCATGGGCCAGCGTGTGCGTGGGCTCAAGCGCGTGGGCCTCTATGTGCCGGGCGGCACGGCGGCTTATCCTTCCTCCGTGCTTATGAATGCCATCCCGGCGAAAATCGCCGGTGTAGGGGAGCTGATCATGGCCACGCCTGTGAAGAACGGCAAGCCGAACCCGGACATCATGGCCGCCGCGCTCGTGGCGGGCGTGGACCGCGTGCTGCAGGTGGGCGGCGCGCACGCCGTGGCGGCTCTGGCCTACGGCACGGAGAGCATCCCGAAGGTGGACAAGATTGTGGGGCCCGGCAACATCTATGTGGCCACGGCGAAAAAGCAGCTCTACGGGACGGTGGACATCGATATGGTGGCCGGGCCGAGCGAGATCCTCATCATCGCGGACGGCTCTGCCAACCCGCGCTATCTCGCGGCGGATCTCATGAGCCAGGCAGAGCATGACAAAATGGCCTCCGCCATTCTGCTCACCACGTCGGAGCAGGTGGCCCGTGAAACAGCCGTGGAGCTGGAGCGCCAGATGCAGGCCCTTTCCCGCAAGGAGATCATTGAAGCGTCCCTCTCCTCCTTCGGCGCCATCCTCGTGTGCGCCTCCATGGAGGAAGCGGTGGAGTTTGCCAACGAGCTCGCGCCGGAGCACCTCGAGGTCTGCGCCGAAAATCCCATGGTTTACCTCGGCAGGCTCGATAACGCCGGTTCCGTGTTCCTGGGCCACTATTCCCCGGAACCGCTCGGCGATTACTTTGCCGGCCCGAACCATGTGCTGCCCACAAGCGGCACAGCCCGCTTCTTTTCGCCCCTTTCGGTGGACAGCTTTGTAAAGAAGTCGAGCTTCATTTCCTACACGCGCGATGCGCTGCTTCCCGCGGCGGACGATATCATCCGGCTGGCGGAGGCGGAAGGGCTCACGGCCCACGCCAATTCTGTCCGTGTGCGGAAGGAGGGCGAGTGAGCCGTGTATGAACTGAATGAAAAGATCCGCGATCTCACACCCTACGATCCGATCACCGGCAGCTATCCTATTCGTCTCGACGCGAACGAGTCGTTCCTCTCTCTGCCGGAAGAGCTGCGTGCCCGGATCGGCGAGGCGGCCGCGCACGCCGCGTTTAACCGGTATCCCGATCCGCTTGCAAGTGAGCTCACGTCCGCCTTTGCGGATTTCTATGGGATTTCCCCGGATCTTGTCACCGTCGGTGACGGATCCGATGAGTTGCTCTCGCTGCTGTGCAACGCCTTTCTCATGAAGGGCGAGTCGATGATGGTGCTGCCGCCCGATTTCTCGATGTATGCGTTCTATGCTTCCATCGCGGAAGCACGCGTCGTGACCTGCCCCAAGGGCGCGGACCTCACAATCGATGTGGACGCCGTGATCAAGAAGGCACGGGAGGAGAACGTGCGCCTCATTCTCTTCTCCAATCCGTGCAACCCCGCCTCCACCGGCCTTTCGCGTGAGAATGTGCGGCGGCTGATTCGTTCCGTGTCTGCGCTCGTTGTGCTCGACGAAGCCTATATGGATTTCTGGGATCAAAGCCTGCTGCAGGAGGTGGAGTCATACGACAACCTCATCATTTTACGCACCTGCTCGAAGGCGTTGGGCGGGGCTGCGCTCCGCCTTGGCTTTGCCGTCGCCGCGCCGCGCCTGACGCGTGCGCTGCGCGCCGTGAAATCGCCCTATAATATCGGTTCTCTGGCGCAGGCTGCCGGCGCACTCCTGCTCCGTGAAAAGGAGTGGGGACGCGAGGCTGCCCGGCGTATTGTGGCGTCGCGCGAATCACTGCAGCAGAAGCTGCGCGAGCTCCAGGAGGAGCTGCCCGGCCGCTTCTCCATGGCGGAAAGCTGCACGAACTTTGTGTATCTCGATGTGCCGCAGGCGAAAGCGCTGTATCAAGGCCTGCTGGCGCGCGGCATTGCCATTCGCCTCATGGGAGACCACCTGCGTGTGACGGCCGGCAGCGAGCAGGAGAACGAATCCTTCCTGCAGGCGTTCCGCGCGCTGCTCAGCGAGGTGGAAGTATGAGAGAAGCTGCTGTGACAAGAACGACGAAGGAAACGGACATTGCCGTGCGCCTCAATCTGGACGGCGGCTCTGTTTCCGCTTCCACGGGGATCGGCTTTTTCGATCACATGCTCCAGGCTTTCGGCGTGCACGGCGGGTTCGGGCTGGAGATCCGTGCCCACGGCGATCTTGAGGTGGACGCCCACCACACGGTGGAGGATACCGGGATTGTGCTTGGCAAGGCGCTGGGCGAGGCGCTGGGCGACAAGTCCGGCATTGCGCGCTTCGGCAGCTTCTATGTGCCGATGGATGAAGCGCTGGCCTTTGCCGCCGTCGATGTGAGCGGCCGCCCTTTCCTGCATTTTGAAGCCGATTTTTCACAGGAACGCTGCGGGCAGTATGACATTTGCCTCACAGAAGAATTCTTCCGCGCGTTTGCCGTGAATGCCGGCATCACGCTCCATCTCCGCCTTCTCTATGGCGCGAATGCGCACCACGAGGCAGAAGCCCTCTTCAAGGCGTGCGCCCATGCCCTTCGTCTTGCAGTTTGTGCAAAGAAAGGCTTGCTTTCTACAAAAGGTGTATTATAATAAAAAATAGATTCCTGCTGCGGAAGGCTTGTTTTTTGGAAGGAAAAGCTAAAAAACAGGGCGAGGACAGAGTCAATGAGAGGGGCGTACGGCTCCGCAGCCGCCATGGGGCGGAAGGGCGGCGCCACAGATCGGTGGAAAGGCGAGGGTGAACAGATTGATTGTAATTCCGGCTATCGATATCATGAACGGCTGCTGTGTGCGTTTGGTGCGCGGCGACTACGGCACTGCTTACAAGGTGGCGCGCGATGCGGTGCACACGGCCCACGAATTTGAACGTGCGGGCGCAGAATGGCTTCACATTGTGGATTTGAACGGTGCGATTGCAACGGAACCCGTCAATACGGACCTGGTGCTGAAAATTCTTGCCAGCAGTAAGCTCAAGGTGGAGATAGGCGGCGGCATCCGGCGGATGGAGACGATCGATTTTTATTTTGACAAGGGCGTTTCGCGCGTGATCCTCGGCTCCGCTGCCATCAACAACCCAAAGCTCGTGGAGGAAGCCGTGAAGAAATACGGCGATCGAATTGCCGTCGGCATTGACGCCAACGATGGCATGGTGGCTGCCGAGGGCTGGACGGAGACCTCCTCCGTAAATTATCTCGATCTCGGAAAGAGGATGGACGCCATCGGCGTGCAGTATATCATTTTCACCGATATTTCGCGCGACGGCACGCTTTCCGGGCCGAACTTTGCGCAGCTTGATCTGCTCAACCGCGCCGTTTCGTGCCATGTGGTGGCAAGCGGCGGCGTGAGCAGCCTCAAGGACATTGTGACGCTTGCCGATCTGAACCTCTACGGCGCGATCTGCGGCAAGGCGATCTATTCGGGCGATCTCAGTTTGCGGCAGGCCATTGCGCTGTGCCGCACAGGAAAGGTTTAACACAGCATGGATCAAGATTTTTCGTTTGTGGAATCGTATTTTGAAAAGGCCGATCTGATTCCTGCCATTGTCCAGGAGGACTCGACGGGCGAGGTTCTGATGCTGGCCTATATGAACAGGGAGTCCTTTCGCAAAACGCTGGAAACGGGCTACACCTGGTTTTACAGCCGTTCCCGCCAGGAGCTCTGGAACAAGGGCGCAACCTCCGGCCATGTGCAGAAGGTTGTCTCGCTTCACGGCGACTGCGACAGGGACACGCTCCTCCTTCGCGTGGAGCAGACGGGTCCGGCCTGCCACACCGGCAGCCACAGCTGTTTCTTCCGGGAAATTGCCGGGCCATGGAAGGAGGGATAACAGATGAACGACGCACTGCAGCATTTGTATGAAACGGTTTTGTCGCGCAAGGCCGAACACAAGGAGGGCTCTTACACGTGCTATCTCTTTGAGAAAGGGCTGGACAAGATCCTGAAAAAGTGCGGCGAAGAGTGCAGTGAGGTGATCATCGCCGCCAAGAACGGCGACAATCATGAAACGGTGCTCGAGCTTTCCGATTTGATGTACCATCTCATGGTGCTCATGGTCAACGAGGGGATTACCCTCGAAGAGGTGGAGGCTGAGCTGGAAAAGCGCAGCGAGAAGACGGGAAACCTCAAACAATTCCATCAGGTTGACAAAAATTCCTGAAAACAGAAAGGCCCGGATGGGCGCCGCGGTTCAAACCGGTGCCTATCCGGGCTTTTCTGTTTTTGCTCTATTCCCACGTTTCAAAATCCTTCAGGAACCACACGTCCTTTGCCGTGAATTCCTGCCCGTTGAGCGGTTCCAGAATGCCGGCCGGCGTGGTGAAGTGGAAGCGCAGCTTGTAGGAGCACAGCGCCTGGTAGCGGAAGCCGGTTTCCCGGTTGAGCGCATTGGAGCCGTATTTCCCGTCCCCGGCCAGCGGGTGGCCGATGGAAGCCAGGTGCGCGCGGATCTGGTGCGTGCGCCCCGTGAGCAGCTCCACCTCGAGCAGGCTGAACCGCTTCTTTTCCTGCAGCACGCGGTAGCGCGTCTTGATGCTTTTTGCCCCGGGGGAGGGCTTCTGCGAGATGTAGACGCGGTTCTGGCTCTCGTTCTTTTCCAGATATCCGGTGAGCGTGGCCTCGCGCTTTTCCATGTGTCCGCACGCAATGCAGAGATACAGCTTCACAAGCTCGCGGTCGCGCACCTTCTGGTTCATGATGCGCAGCGTTTCCGCGTTCTTCGCCGCCATCACGATGCCGCCGGTGTTGCGGTCAATGCGGTTGATGAGCGCAGGGGCGAAGGAGGCTTCGTCGTCCGGCTTGTATTCCCCTTTGTCATAAAGATAGTGCTGCACACGCGCAATGAGCGAATCGAAGTGATAGGTTTCGTCCGGGTGCACAATAAGGCCCGGCTGTTTGTCGAGCAGGAGCAGGTTCTCATCTTCATAGACGATCGAAAGGCGGGTTGGCGCTTTCAGAAAATCATATTCTTTCGGCACCGTCTGGAAGAATTCATCTTTCAGATACATGGTCAGGCGGTCGCCCTCCTGCAGGCGTGTAGAGATCTCGCACCGCTTGCCGTTGAGCTTGATGTCCTTTTTTCGGATGCTCTTGTACAGCATCGATTGCGGCAGGTTGGGGTATGCCTTCGTCAGAAATTTGTCGAGCCGCTGGCCTGCGTCGTTGGCCCCGATGGTGATTTCTTTCATGGAGCGGCCTCCTTTCCGGCGTCTATTATACAACGCTCCCGCCCGTCTGTCATCCTGATTTTTCACGGAAACCGGAGAAAAGGGTGGAAACCGGCGCGCAATATGTTATAATAACCTCACGGGCTAAGCGGAAATCAAAGATTTCCGAGCCCTGAGAGAACATTGAAACACACGCCAAAAACGGCGAACGTTTTTGGCCCAAGGTTTCGGGCCTTTCGGCCCGTCGATGTGTTATAATACCCTCACGGGCTAAG
>CAKNKY010000005.1 GCA_930987725.1 uncultured Anaeromassilibacillus sp.
TACCCGACCTACTCCCTTAGCAGGGGAGCCCCTTCACCACTTGGGTATTTCTCCAAAGGTAAAGTTTTCTCTATTTGATAAAGTTGTAAAACAGAACCGTCGATTCAAAACACGGCAGGCCATGTTTTGAAAATATGGCGGAGAGGAAGAGATTCGAACTCTTGGTCCCTTGCGAGATCACTGGTTTTCAAGACCAGCTCCATAAACCACTCGGACACCTCTCCACAGCTCCTCAGTGCGACGTATGTTATTATACAGGGTTCACGCTGAAATGTCAATTGTTTTTTTAAAATTTCAAGGGTAATTTTGGGAGCTCTCTATTTCTTCTGTTCAAAGACAGGTTGCCACTTTATAATAAGTGTAAGAATCTTGTAAGAAAAGGATCGGGCGAATTGTAAGGAACTTCTTTTATCATAAAAGCAGACAGGAAAAGAGGTTGAGCATATGAACGAATGTGTGTTGGTAGTGGACGACGACCGAGAGATTGTCAGGGCGATCGCCCTATTGCTGGAGAAAGAGGGGTACACGGTTCTGCGGGCCTATGACGGCATGCAGGCGCTGGATATGGCGATGGACCGGCAGGTGCAGCTCCTGATTCTGGATGTGATGATGCCGAAGCTGGACGGCCTTTCCGCCGTGCTTCACCTGCGGGAAAAACGGAATATCCCTATCATTGTGCTCTCCGCCAAAAGCGAGGAATCTGACAAAATCCTTGGCTTGTCCATGGGGGCCGACGATTATGTGGCAAAGCCCTTCCATCCGCAGGAACTGCTGGCGCGTGTGCGCTCGCACCTGCGGCGGTATAACATCTTGGGCGGCGTAAATGCTGACGCAAACCGCTCCGTTTTCCGCAGCGGCCGCCTAACATACCGCCCGGAGGACCACACTCTTCTGGCGGACGGCGAACCGGTGCGCCTGACCGCCACGGAGACCAAGATCGTCGATCTGTTGATGCGCAACCTGGGCCGCGTTTTTCCAGCGGAGGAAATTTACCGCCGTGTATGGGGCGAAGAGCCTTACGCCGCGGAAAACACGGTCATGGTACACATCCGCCGTATTCGTGAAAAGATTGAACTCAACCCAAAGGAACCTGAATATTTAAAGGTGGTGTGGGGAATTGGATACAAAATGGAAAAAAGGTAGGCAGGCCGCCGCATTTCTCTGCTTGTTTTTAGGGCTGAATGTATTGCTGCTCCAACTTCCACAGCTTTGTTCTCTCAATATGAATGCTGTGACGGACGCTTTGCAGTCGGATTATCAAAACACAAAAACCTTCCGGGACGCCGTTTTGAATACCCTTTACGATATGGTGTACCGCACGGTCTATGCGGAAGAAATTGAAAAGGAAGCGCGCGAGGACGCAGAATGGCAGGAGCTCTGGCAGTCCGGATCGCAAACCTTTCCCGATTGGTACTCCGAAAGCTGGGATCCGGAGCATTACCGGTATGTGCAGGGAAGGCCAAATCCTTACCAGGACACGGCAAATCTGCTGTACAATGTAACATACCGGGGAAGGGTTCTTCATCAAAGCGAAAGCGTCCCCTTTTCCGTGAAAAATGGGGCGCCAAAGGTTTCGTCGGATTACAATTTCCTCCTGCATTTTGACGGCGAAGCCCTCACGGCGGAAAAAGACGGAAGTCCCTTTGCGCTTTACGGGTTCACGGAGGACGGCGTCCAAAACGCTCAGGTGCTGCTGGGGGGCCTCCCCCAGGATCGGGTGCGGGAGTGCCGGGTTTGGCTGGCGGTTCGCGCCGCCCCCCTTCCGCTGGACGGGAGTGACCTTGTTTGTTCTGTCCAATACACGCTCGCTGCGGAGAGAAATCAGCTTCTCCTCCTGTGCGGACTGCTGGGGCTTGGCCTGCTGCTTTGCCTGTCTTCTCTTTTCTGCCGCAAAAGCCGGAAGCTGTTCTGGCAGAAGGCGGCCGCCGTCACAGGGCATCTCTGGTTTGAGTGGAAGCTGCTGATCCTCGCCCTGCTCTTCTATTTCGGCTTCTATTGCGGCACATATCCTATACTGATTGCCGCTTTTTGGGCGTTGATATTCTTTTGCAACGATTTGCGGCATAACCGGAAGATCTGGCGGCACAGCGGGATTTCCCGGCTGTGGGGACTGGTGCTCCGGCAGCGCAGCCTCCTTCCCTTCCAAAAACAGCTTCTGCTCTGCGGCCCGGCTGCAGCGGGCACGGGATTCCTGCTCACACTGGCCGCAGCGGCAATCATTTTAGTCTCCTGCGCCTGGGAGGCGATTCCTGTTGCCGCCATCCTGCTGCTTCTTTTGTGGGGCGCTTTTTGGTGGAAATTCTGCAGGCAGTACCGCCGCACTGTGGAAGAAGCGGGCAAGCTGGTGGAGCATCTTCATGCGCTCCGCGCAGGAAAGAATCCTCCCCCCCTGCAATTCGGCGCAGCTTCCGATCTGGCAGGAGCCGCCGCCGATTTGAACGCCGTGCAGGAGGGTGTGCGCACCGCCGTAGAGGAACAGATCAAAAGCGAGCGTATGAAAGTGGAACTGATCGCAAACGTTTCACATGACCTGAAAACGCCGCTGACCTCCATTGTGAGCTATATAGAACTGTTACAGCAAGAGGAAGGCCTGCCGGATCCTGTGCGGGACTATATCCAAATCCTTGCACAGAAGGCGGAGCGCCTGCGTTCCATCGTGCAGGATGTATTCGACGTGAGCAAGGCGGCGAGCGGTAACCTGCCGCTGCGGCCGGAAACGCTTGACCTGGCCAAGCTGACGCGCCAGGCGCTGGCAGAGCAGCAGGAAGAAATTGCAAATTCCGGCCTTCTGTTCCGCGTGTCGCTCAGCGAAGAGCCCACCTATATCTTCGCCGACGGCGAACGGCTTTCCCGCGTGTTTCAGAACCTGATCGGCAATGCGCTGCGTTACTCCCTGGAAGGGACGCGCGTCTATGTGACGCAGGAAACCGACTCAGCCCGGACGACGGTCACCATCAAGAACATCTCCCGCGACGAGCTGCCGGAAGGGGTGGACCTGACGGAGCGCTTTACCCGCGGCGACGCCAGCCGCACGGATGGCGGCAGCGGCCTGGGACTGGCGATTGCCAAGAGCTTCACCGAAGCCTGCGGCGGCACGCTCCGCGTCAAAGGGGATGGCGATCTGTTCACTGCCTCCGTCTCTTTCCCGCTGTTTCGAGACGTTTCCACCCCGCCGTCCGCGCCGGGCCGCACAGAAACGAATATGAAAGACGAGCCCCATCCAACCAACTAATCCGAAAAACTCTCTCATAGCAAAGGCCGCCCGGCGTTTTGGAACCGGGCGGCCTTTCCCTGCCCGGCAGGCAACGCAAATTCCAAACTGCGCGCAGCGTCAGCCTGCAGAGGCAGAAGGCTGGGGATTGCGCATAAGGGCAGCGTTACGGGTGGAAATCCAGCCAAAGACGGCAAAAAGGGCGCCCAGCACAGCACAGAGGCCTGCGGTGAGCCAGGAATTTTCCAGCATGGAAAGAGCAGCCCGGATCAGTTCCTGCACGCCGTCCCGCGGAAGGAAGGACAACAGCGTCGGAACGCCAACAAACAGCATAACCGGGATGGCAATGGTCAGCAGGATGCGCAGCCACCGGGAAATCCGATAATAGAGGCAGCCCAGGAACAGACCCGCGCAGCTCAAAAACAGGGAAATGCCAGCCTGCCACACCATCCCCTGCAACAGGAAGTTGATGTCGGCATACGGCGCGGCAATCTGCGCTTTCCCGCCGTAAATGTAGGCAAACATCGGCACGATGTCGCTCGTGGGAAGCTGACCGGTCAAAAACGTCACCAGCAGGCTGATGGGAGCAAAAAGAATGCTCATCGCCGCCACGCAGGCCAGGGCGCTGCCATACAGCACCCGGCGTGGGACACCCCCCGCAAGTCCCAGGTGGAAAGCATCCCGCCAGGACGTGCATCCCCACACAAAGCAGAAGATCATTGAGGCAGTCTCCGTTCCGCCGTAACTGAATTCCTCTCCCGGCTCAAACAGAGAGAGCCCCAGGAAAAACAGAACCGGGAGCAGGATTAGGATCCCCCAAACGATGAGCCCGGAAAACAGAAGATTGCGAAACTGATAGGCCAGAGGTGCTTTCCAAACCGAACGTTTCATTTTGTATTCCCCCTTCTCTCGGAATCGTTGGTCAGTTGAATGAAAAGCTGCTGCAAATCCAAACGGCCGAATTCCAGATTCGATGGGGCGGGGCCTTCCGGCCTCCCCTCCAGATAGGCAGTCGTCATCCCGCCCAGATTCTGCTCACCGTAAACGGAACGTCCGGCGGCATAGGCCGCCACCGCCGCTGCCGGCCCTGTGACGGAATAGCCACGGGAGAGCGTCTGCTCTGTGTCCTCGTCCAACAGCAGGCGGCCGCGGTGAAGCACCACCACGTGGTCCAGCAGGGCGGCGCACTCCTCAATCAGGTGGGTGGAGATCACAATACAGCGCGGGTTATGCGCAAAATGCTCCACCACCAGACGATAAAAAAGGTCGCGATGGTTCGCGTCCAGTCCGAGGATCGGCTCATCCAGGAACGTGAACGGCGCATTGGAGGCCAGGGCGACAATCATTTTGAAAATTGTACCGTAGCCTGTGGAAAGCGACTGGATTTTAGAACGCAGCGGCAGTTCAAACCGGCCGGCCATATCTAACGCTTCGTCCATGGAAAAGTCCGGCCGGTACCGTGCATACCAACGCATCCCCTTCTCCACTGTCATGGAGGGAAACAGATTTCCGTCGCTCGTGCAGACAATCCGCCTGAGAGCCGCGGCGTTTTCCCAAACAGGTTCGCCGTCCAGCAGCACGCGCCCGGAGGTCTGCCTGCGCCACCCCGCCGAAAGGCTGAGCAGTGTGCTTTTGCCGGCTCCGTTGCGCCCCAGCAGGCCGTAAATGTGGCCCGACTCCAGGGTGAACGACACGTTTTCGAGCGCCGTCACATCCTGAAACTGCATCGTGACATGTTCATAGGTCAGTTGACTCATGGCCCGTTTCCTCCTCCTCTATCATGGCGGCCAGTTCCCTGCGCGTGATGCCGAGTTTTTCGGCCTCCTCCAGCAGAGACACAACAAAATTGGCGTAAAAATCGCGCTTTCTCTTTTCCATAATCTTCTCTTTCGCTCCCCGTGACACAAACATACCGAGGCCTCTCTTCTTGTACACCATCCCTTCCTCCACCAGCCTGTTGATCCCCTTGAGCGCCGTGGCGGGGTTGATGCGGTACGTCGCGGAGATCTCGGTTGTGGAGGGAATCTGCGTTTCCTCGGGAAAAGCCTCCGTCAGAATCGCATCCTCTATCTGTTCCGCGATTTGCAGATAGATCGGCTTTTCTCCGTCAAAATTCATACAGCTGCCCCCTTTCCGTTTCAGGTTGCTTTGTTATGTGGTTGATTACTTCTGTAACTAACTATAAAGCATAAAGTTTGTTTTGTCAATCCAAAACCAAGATCTTTTCAAAAAATCTTCTATGCGGAAGAGGTGCATTCTTCACACCTTTTTGCAGTCTTTCTATCTTTTTTCCCGTAGACGATGGCGGGACCTCTGTCGTACAATGAAGAAAAAGACCGGTTCCGTTGAAATGGACAAAAAAGGAAGGAGACAAATCAAATGATGCAGCCATATGACGCACAGAGCGAAGCGCGCACCAAGGCAAAGGGCAAACTGGAGCTGTTTCGCTATGAGGACATTTCGCTCGAAAACAGCCTGTGGAAACACCAGCGTGACGCGGTGATCGAACTGTATCTGAGCCTGTCAAACGGTGATATCCTGAAATCCCCCCTGCAGGAAAGGGGCATCCCCTCCCCCTATCAGGGCCTGCCGGGATGGGGCGGCACCATGGGCCAGATCCTGGGCTCCTATGCAAAGCTTTACTGCGCAACGGGAGATTACCGTCTGAAAGCCAAGGCCATCTCGCTCTTTGAAGACTACGATGCGCTGACGCTGGAACACCCGGAGCTGCTGCACCAGGGAACCTATTACTTCGACAAGACGCTCGGCGGCCTGCTGGATCTCTATGAATTCATGGGCTGCACGCGCGTGACGGACGCCATTTCCCGCCTTGTAGATCAGTCCATGATCGATCTGGACCGCACCATCGACCGCGACGGCCTGCAGGATGCGCGTATGAAGGGCCAGATCGAATGGTACACGCTGCCGGAAAATCTCTATCGCGCCTACCAGCTGCTCGGCGATGAGAAATACAAGACGTACGCCGCCGTGTGGCACTATGATTACATGTGGGACAAAGTGCTGAACCACGATTTCAAGATTGGCCCGCGCCACGCTTACAGCCACGTGAACTGCCTTTCCAGCGCCGCGAGGGCGTACGAGGTGACGGGGGACGAGAAATACCTGAACGTGATGAAAATCGCATATGACGAGATCACCGCGCATCACACCTACGCCACCGGCGGATACGGGCCTGCCGAAAACCTGTTTGTGGATCGCGAGGGATATCTGGGTTTCATGCTGCTTTCCCCCTGGGATCTGGGCGGCGAGGACCCGTGCTACACCAACTTTGCGGGCCAGCGCGTGGCGCGCAGCGACGCATGGGGAAGCTGCGAGGTCTCCTGCTGTGCATGGGCTGTTTTCAAGCTGACACAGTACCTCATGCGCCACACCGGTGAGGCAAAATACGGAATGTGGGCGGAACAAATGCTCTACAACTGCACCGGCGGCCAGCCTGACATCAAGCCAAACGGGGAGCTGCTCTATTATTCGAGCTACTTTGCGGACGGCGCCATGAAGTCCACAGTGGATCGCCGCCTGCGCGCCGGAGGCGAGAACTTCACGTGGCAGTGCTGCAGCGGCACGTTCCCTCAGGATGTGGCGGAATACGCCCGCCTGGCTTACTACCATGACAGCGACACGCTCTATGTCTCCCAATACATGCCCTCCAAGGTAACGTGGGAGCGCGCGGACGGAGCCGTGACGGTCGAAAACTTTTCCGATTTTCCGAAGCACAGCACAGTGCGCTTCCGCGTGAACGCGCCGGCCGGCTCGCATTTTGCGCTCCGCTTCCGCGTGCCCGCCTGGGCAGACGGCGCAAACGCCGTGAAGGTGAACGGACGTGCGGAGCCATGGGACGCGCTGCCGAACACCTGGCTCACGGTGGAGCGGGACTGGACGGGAGACGATCTGGTGGAGCTCGATTTCCCCTACCGCCTGCGCTTCCAGGCCGTGGACGCACAGCATCCGAACCTTGTCGCGCTGCTCTATGGCCCGTTCGTCATGGTGAGCGACGAGATGACGATTCTCGTGGGCGACAGAGAGCACCCGGAAGAATGGATCCTGCCGGTGGAAGGGGAGGAACTCACGTTCCGCACACTGCCCGGCCACACGGGCATTCGCAGCTTTGTGTGCCGCACCTTCCGCCCTTATCTTTCCTACCCGGAGGACAAGTGGTATTTTATGTACCACACGATCACCGACAGCCTGGAGAAAAAAGAAAAAGAGAAGCGCACCGTCAACGTTTGACGATGAACGCATCTCCCCAAATCGGAATTCGATTGATTGCCATAGAGTCCCCTGCACAAAAAAGCGGGCGCACCCGATCCAAACACCGGATCAGGCGCGCCCGCCTGTTTTTTCCTCTTTTTCCCGCATATCATAATACCGGTTGGTCAGGCGGGAAGCATAGGCGTTTCTGTATTCGCTCGGCGTGCAGCCGGCCGCTTTCTTGAATGCCCGCAGAAAGGTGCAGCTGTCGTGAAAGCCGCACTGCGCGGCTATCTCCGCCACGGTGGCGTTTCCGTCTGCCAAAAGGGCCTTTGCGTGCTCCAGCTTCCGCTCCAGGAGGTACTGTTTGAGCGGCATGCCGGCAACACGGCTGAACACATGGGAAATGTATTTTTCATTATAGCCGAAATACGCGGCGATGTCGCGCACGAGCAGATTGGAATCGACGCTGTATTTTACATAATCGACGATGTCGAGATAAATCTGACGCGCCGCGTTCTGCTTGAGAGGGGACTGCGCCGCGCGGAGCTGGCTGTTCAGCTCACAGAGCACGCCGGTGCACAGGTAATCATTCTGCACCGGGTCCGCATAGGACCGCATGCAGTCCTGCATCTGCTTCATCTGCACCACAAGCCGGCCCGGCTTCGGCAGCGTTCCGTAGGCAGGCAGGCGCAAACAGTTTTTTTCCGCTTCCTCCGCCCCTGTTTCACGGCAGACAAAATGCAGCCAGTAAAATTCAGGAGAGGAAGCGGCATATCCGTTCTGCCGTTCCCCGGGCGGAACAAGCAGATATTCCCCGGAGGAAACGGCGTAATCCCTGCCGAGCGTCGTCATATAGAGCGTTCCTCTGGTGACGACCATGAGCTCGTAATCCGCCAGTGTGCGGGTCGGGTGCCTCCAGTTGTTGGAAGCGGATTCCAGCTTGCCGGCCAGGTGACAGCACAACGGCCGATCCACCGGCAGCACAATTTCGGGTTCCATCGGGCAGACTCCTTTCCAGGCGGGCCGGCACATGCCTGCGGCACGTCTTCGCCCCTTATTATATCGCATACGGGGCAAAATGCAAGGATGGCGGGAACACCTGCGCCCGCAAAGGATCCAAACGGCCCGCCGGGGCGCGGAAGCATGTGCTCCGGCCTCCTTTTCTGCGGGACGGACGGCTGATGTTTTTCTTGCTTTTTCCCGGTGTGTACGCTATAATCAAACCGCTGTTTTTCGCTGGGGGAAACCTGAGGAGGAGAAAGCAAACGTCTGGTTCTTCTATTGTGCGCCATGGGCGGATAAAAAACGCCGGCGCTTTTTTGCGCGGCAGGCAAGCTGCGCGGGAAGGGGAGGCGACAATGGGCAAAGCAACAAGGGATGAAAACAGGCGCCTGTTGGCGGCGGAATTCACCCGGTATACCGTATTGAACGTGTGCGGCATGATCGCGCTTTCCTGCTACATTCTGGCAGATACCTTTTTCATCTCACAGGGACTGGGTACAAACGGATTGACGGCGCTGAATCTGGCTATACCCGTGTACAGCCTGGTGCACGGCTGCGGGCTGATGCTGGGAATGGGCGGCGCCACACGGTATTCCATTTCGCTCGGCCAGGAGGACAAGGAGCGGGCGAATGAGGCCTTTTCCCGCACGCTTCGGCTGGCGGCCCTCTTTGCCGCCGTGTTTGTGCTGGCGGGGCTCACGCTCTCCCGCGCCATCACCTCGCTTTTGCAGGCGGATGAAGCTGTGTTCGCCATGACGGAAACTTATCTGCGCGTGATCCTCCTCTTCTCCCCCGCCTTTCTGCTGAACGACTGCCTGATCTGCTTTGTGCGAAACGATGGGAACCCCCGCCTTTCCATGATAGCCATGATCACCGGCAGCCTCGCCAACGTCCTGCTCGATTATGTGTTCATCTTTCCGCTGCAGCTGGGCATTTTCGGCGCCGTGCTCGCCACCGGCCTCGCCCCTGTGATCAGCATCGGCATTCTCTCGATCCACGTCCTGTCAAAGCGCTGCCGTTTCCGCTACCGGAACGGTACCCCCTCGCTGCGCGCATGCTGCGGGATCGCCGCGCTGGGCGTGCCCTCGCTGGTGACAGAGATTGCTTCCGGCCTGGTTATCCTCGTATTCAACTTTATTCTGCTCGGCCTGCAGGGAAATACGGCCGTGGCAGCCTACGGCGTGGTGGCCAACCTTTCCCTCGTGATCACCGCCGTATACACCGGCATTGCCCAGGGCATGCAGCCTCTGGCGAGCAGGCAGTACGGTGCCGGCCGCCGCAGCGACACGGAACAGCTGGTGCGCTGGGCGCTCGCCGCCACTTTTCTCCTGTCCGTCCTTCTCTACACTGTGATCTCCGCCGGCGCCGGGCCGATCGCTTCCGTGTTCAACAGGGAAGGAAACGCAGAGCTGCAGCGGCTTGCCGTGGAAGGCATGCGGCTTTATTTCCTGGGCATTCTCTTTTCCGGCTTCAACATCATTCTCTCCACCTTTTTCACCTCCACCGAACAGGGCCCGCCGGCGCAGGCGATCTCCCTTGCCCGCGGCCTTGTGGTGATTCTTCCCGCCGCATTTCTTCTTTCCGCCCTGTTTCAGGTGACGGGCGTGTGGCTCTCCTATCCCGCGGCGGAAGCCATCACATCTGTGCTGGGCGCCGCGCTTTTCGCCAGGTGGAAGCGCATGCACAGAGCCGAAAAACAGGATTGAGTTCCTCCTCCGTGTCTGCTATACTGTTCCCGTAAAAGCAAAGGAATGCCGGAGCAAGCAAAACAGTGCTCCGGACCGGACAAGGAGGAGTCTTATGAAACCCATGAACGATTACAGCTTTGTGCGCGGTGTGTGTCACAACCCGCCCCGTGACAAGGATTGGGAGAAGCTGGAGCGCGAGCTCGGTTTCTGCGAGCGCCTGCGCCTGAATTCCGTGCGCTTCTGGATGAGCCAGGAGGAATACGAGAAGGACCCGCAGGGCTACCTGGAAACGATCGGCACCTTTATGCGGCTGTGCTGGAAGCATGGCGTGAGCAGCATGCCGATTTTCTGGAACGGCAATTTTATCACAGCCTTTGAGGAACCGACGGAGGAGGAATATGTGCGGGCGGAGGCCTATGCAAAAGCCTTCGTCGACGCGTTCCGCGATGAACCGTTCCTGCTGATGTGGGACGTCATCAATGAGCCGATGTGCAACGATTACATGCATCTGTGCGCGGAAGAGGAAAAGCCGGCGCGCTTTGCCAAGCTTGAGAAGCATGTGCGCCGCCTGTGCGCCATTGTGCGCGGCCTTGACCCGGAAGGCTGCCTCACTGTGGGCCATGAGAGCGTGGCCCACTGCGCCTCCACCGCCGACCTGGTGGACGTGATTTCCTACCATGATTACCTGACCACCCGCGCCGCCATGGAGGGGGCCATTGTGGCGGCAGAGAAGCTTGCGGAGGAACACGGCGGCAAACCGATCCTCAACACGGAAACGGGCTGTGTGGGCCGTGCAAATCCCTATGATGCGGAGATTGAGCTGGCGGCGAAGCACCATGTGGGCTGGTATCTGTTCAACCTCGTGTCGGAGGGCTTCTGGGGCGACATTCACGGCCTTGTGTACCCGGACGGCACCATCCGCGACCCCGCGACAATCGCCGCGCTGTTCGGCTTCTTCCGCAACCGCTCGGAAAACCGCATCCTGGCCAACCCCAACAAGGAATGCCATGCCTACCGCGCCGTGCAGGCCGTGGAGGACGCGCTGCGCGTGGAGCCGACAACGCTCTTCCTTTCCAGAAAAAAGACGACCGACGACATTCTGGAAGCGGCGGAATACTGCGTGAACCTGCTGGAGGCCGCCGAGATGGTTCCCATGTGGGACGCGCCCTCCGCCCGCATTGCCTGCTGGCGCCGCCAGCCGGAGGAGGAGCGCGATGTGCAGGCGATCAAGCGCTTCGCCTACGAGATGGCACAGCTTGTGCGCAAAAACTGCCTGTTCTGAACGAATGCGGAACGTCTGAGAAAAAAGAGCGCGCTTTTCCCTTCCCTTTCCGCGCGGAATATTGTATACTGAGGAAGTTGCTTCGCATCATGTTGTTTCAGGGAAAGAAACTGAAGGAAAGGATTTTTGCGTATGAAAGCGAATCGCTCGGGCGTGCTGCGCCTGATCCTGCAGGTACTGCAGGGCGTTCTGATCGGTGTGGGAGCTGTGCTGCCCGGTATTTCCGGCGGCGTGCTCTGCGTGGTGTTCGGCATTTATAAGCCTGTGATGGAGCTGCTGAGCAATCCCTTCCGCCGCTTTCGGACACATGTGCCGAAGCTCCTGCCGGTGATTATCGGCGCGGCCGCCGGTTTTCTCGGTGTGGCAAAGCTGCTGGCGTTTCTTCTGGAAAAATACCCCGATCCCTCCGTGTGCCTCTTTGTCGGCCTCATTGCCGGCATGCTGCCCTCCCTCTTCCGGGAGGCAGGGGAAAAAGGCCGCCCGAAGGGAAGCTGGGTTTCCCTCGCCCTTGCGTTCGCCGTGATTCTGGCGCTGCTCATTTCGCTGAACCTGTTCTCCGTGACGATCGCACCAAGTTTCCCGTGGTACCTCTTCTGTGGGTTCTGCCTTGCCCTGAGCGTGATTGCGCCCGGCATGAGCTTTTCCACGCTGTTGATGCCGCTCGGCCTTTACACGCCGTTTGTGGACGGGCTCGGAAGCCTGAAGCCGGAGGTGCTGGCTCCCGCCGCCATCGGCGCGGTAGTTACCGTGGTTTGCCTGGCCAAAGCGGTCAATGCACTGTTCGACCGCTTCTATGCCTATATGTTCCATGCCATTATTGGCATTGTCATAGCAGCCACGGTGATGATCATCCCCTTCGGCAGCTTTGCCGCTTCCGCAGGAAGCGCCGCAGCAAACCTGGTTTGCCTGGTGGCGGGCTTTGCGGCAGCGCTCGCACTGGACAAGTTCAACCAGAGCGTCCCCAAGCAGGATGTCTAACGCTTCACTTTTTCCACATCTTCACAACGTCCGCTTTGCAGGGTCTGAACGGATGGTTCAGGCCCTGTTTTCCTGTTTTTTACAGAACTCGCCTCCCTCTTTTGTCCACTTTTTCTGTTTCGTCTCATCCCCCTGTCATGATACAATATTGTTATTTGGTAAAGAACGGGAAAGGAAGGGATACTGAGCATGCAGCATCGGACAGAACCCTGTCAAAAAAATATTCGACTTACCATTTTGGGAACATTGGCCGCCGTCGAACTGTTGATGTCTTTTTCCTTTTTGGGATATCTTCATATAGAACCCCTCTCCATCACCTTTGCCTATATTCCTGTCCTGCTGGCCGGCACCATGGCCGGTGTGCCGGAGGCAGCGGCAATCGGCGCTCTGTTCGGACTTGCAAGCATGTGGAAGGCCAGCGCCAGCTATGTGGCCTCCTTTGACCAGCTCTTCTCCCCTGTGCTGAGCGGTCATCCGCTGAAAAGCATTTTGCTGAGCGTTGGGACACGCATCCTGTTCGGTGTGCTCACCGGCCTGCTCTTTGCCGCAGTCAAACGCCTCCCTCACGCCGGGATCGGCATATTCGCAGTGGGTTTTCTGGGAAAAGGAATTCATTCCCTTCTGGTGTATGGAGCTCTCGGCCTCTTTTTCCCGGAATCGGGCTACAGCATTTCCCAGACGTTCACCTCTTTTTCCTTTTTGAGCGACACTGTTTCCGGGCTGGTCATTGGCGCGATTGTATTTCTCGGATGGAAACTGGAGCAATCCCGTTTTTGGAAGAAATATTGGATTAGAATGGAAAAAGTACAGAGCCGGCATCTGGAAGATCGATACCACCGCCTTTCCCTTGTCATACTGCTTGCCCTGGTCCTCTGCATGGCAATCGCGGTAGCCGTTTATTTTGTGCAGCGCATGGAGTATGTGCTCAAGGAACGCGGCGTTCCCTTATCCCCCGTTGATTACGGCAATCTGGTGCATTTGCAGATTCAGTTTGTGATCGGCATCCTTTCCCTGATGGCGTTGGTGGCCATCTTCCTTATCATCAACCGCCGCTATGCAACATATTTGGAAAACGAAGCAAGGGTGGATGCTTTGACAGGCCTGATGACGCGAAAAACATTTCTTCATGTGTGTTTGAAATCGCTGGAGGCCCACCGGGGTACGGATGGAAAATGGGGCTATTTTGTGATGGTCGACGTGGATCTCTTCAAGGAGCTGAACGATGAATACGGCCACCCGGAAGGGGATCGCATTCTTCGCGCCATTGCCGGCAAGCTTCGGGATACCTTTGATGACCTGGGAAGCATCGGACGCATGGGCGGGGATGAATTTGCCGTGCTTGTATTCACACCCATTTCCCAGGCGCATCTGCAGGATTGCCTGGAACAATTCCTTCGGGATATCACAACCATCCATGCGGGAACCCACACTGTTTCCTGCAGCGCAGGTGCTGTCGCCATACAGAGCGGCAAAGGGATCGAGCATTTTTACCGGGAGGCGGACCAGGCCCTCTATCAGGCCAAGCACAAGGGGCGCGGACAGTATGTGCTGTTGAAAGAGACGGAGTAGGAGATCTCCGGCAGGACCGCGCTATGATCGCCGCACACTGCAAAGGGCAGTCAACCATAGGGTTGACTGCCCTTTGATTTGTTGTATACTAGCCATATAAAGAAACTGTAAAAGGGGAGCGCAGCGATGGAGAGGACAGGAGAAACGGCGATTTTTACGAACATGTGCATGGTGCTGGATGAGGCGGACAATGTGCTGGTGCTGGACAGAATCGATCCGGGCTGGCCGGGGATCTGCTTTCCGGGCGGCCATGTGGAACCCGGGGAATCGTTTGTGGACGCAGCCGTGCGCGAAATGCGGGAGGAAACAGGGCTGGAGGTTTCCAATCTGGAACTTTGCGGCGTGAAGGACTGGACACTGGAAGACGGCACGCGCTATCTCGTATTTCTCTACCGCACGCATACATTCCGCGGAGAGCTGCAATCCTCCGAGGAGGGGGAAGTGCGCTGGGTTCCGTTCGGCGAGTTGCCGCAGATGACGCTGGCCGAGGGCATGCTGCAGACGCTGCACCTTTACGGCACCCCCACGCTGAGCGAACAGTTCGGCTGGGAACAGGACGACGAGTGGCAAAACGTGCTGAAATAACGGCGGAGAACATGATCCTTTCCGCCGCAGGCGGGCGCAGATGGTTCTGCACCCGCCTTTTTGCTGTAAAAAAAGCGAAAAAGATCAATCATTATCCTAAAACGCTACTTGTCATCCACCTCCTTTTTTGTGTAAAATGGGAAAAGAGCTGCAACACAAAGGAGGAATTTGCAATGCTGCAGAACATTTGGGGCTCCGGCATGGAGCTGCGGGAGGATGAACTCCTGCGCCGCCAGGCGCGGAACCGCAAATACATGATGGATTTGAAATCGGAAAACCTGCTTCTGAACTTTAATCTTGAAGCGGGAAGATACACGGCGCCTTTCCACCCGGAGGGCATCCACGGCGGCTGGGAAGCGCAGACCTGCCAGCTTCGCGGACATTTTCTAGGCCACTGGCTTTCCGCGGCGGCCATGCATGTGTATGCCACGGGCGACATCGAGATAAAGGCCAAGGCGGACGCCATCGTGCATGAGCTGGCGCTGTGCCAGCAGGAAAACGGCGGCCGCTGGGTGGGATCCATTCCGGAAAAATATCTGGACTGGATTGCCCGCGGCAAGCAGGTGTGGGCGCCGCATTACAACCTGCACAAGACACTGATGGGCCTGGTGGACATGGCCGAGCTCACAGGCAGCCGTGAGGCGCTGGATGTGGCGGATCGCTTTGCCGACTGGTTCTATGACTGGACGGCCCAGTTCACACGCGAACAGATGGACGATATTCTCGACTTTGAGACGGGCGGCATGCTCGAGATCTGGGCGCAGCTTCTGGCGCTCACGGGAGACAAAAAATACCGTGTCCTGCTCGAGCGCTACTACCGCGGACGCCTCTTCACCCCTCTGCTGGAAGGCAAGGATGTGCTCACCAACATGCACGCAAACACGACGATCCCTGAGGTGCTGGGCTGCGCGCGTGCCTATGAGGTCACGGGCGAGCAGCACTGGCGCGACATTGTGGAGGCTTACTGGAAGCTTGCTGTGGACAAGCGCGGCGCCTATGCCACCGGCGGACAGACGAGCGGCGAGGTTTGGTCCGCCATTCAGTCGCTCGGCGCGCGCCTCGGCGACAAAAACCAGGAGTACTGCACCGTCTATAACATGCTGCGCCTGGCGGAATACCTCTTCCGCTGGACGAAGGATCCGAAATACGCCGACTACTTCGAGCTCGGCGTTTACAATGGCCTTATGGCGCAGGCCTACTGGCAGCGCTTCAAAACGAACGGCCAGCACTATGACAGCCCTGACGAGGGCCTGCTGACCTATTTCCTGCCATTGGCCCCCGGCTCCAAAAAGGGCTGGGCAAGCGAGACAAATGACTTTTTCTGCTGCCACGGCACGCTGGTGCAGGCCAACGCGGCCTGGGAGCGCGCAATCCTCTATCAGGAGGAGGACGAGCTCTTCGTCACGCAGTACTTCAATTTTGACGCTTCCGTGGAGATCAACGGCCGCCCCGTGTCCCTCTCAATGGTGCGCGACACGCTCACCGGCAGCTTCCACCTCTCCAGCACCTCAAGCGCGCGCCAGAACATCCATGAAAACACGGCGAAGTATCCGCATCACCCGGATTGCCGTGCCGAAGTCCTGTGCGTGAAGGCCGAAGCGCCCGCCACGTTTACGCTGAACCTGCGCATCCCGTGGTGGGTGAACGGCGAAGCAGTGGTTTCCGTGAACGGCACGGAGGAAGGGCGTTACGCTGCCGGAACCGGCTTTGCCTCCCTGCGCCGCGAATGGAAGGACGGCGACACCATCCGCATCCTGATGCCACAGAACATCCACACATGGAGCCTGCCGGAGGACAAAAACACCGTTGCGTTCCTTTACGGCCCCGTGCTGCTGGCCGGGCTGTGCGGCGAGGAGCGCCGCCTGGAGGTGCCCGCCGGCACGGATCCTGCCGCCCTGCTGGTGCACGACGGGGAGCGCGAATGGGGCGCATGGCGCGACACGTTCAAGGTCACGGGGCAGGCTCAGGGGTTCCGGTTCCTGCCCATGTATCAGATTGGCTATGATGCCTACACCACATATTTCCCTTTGAAATATGTGTAAATCAGGAAACGTAAGAGAGGAAGGATTCCCTCATGAAACCGCTTGCCGATTACAGCCATATCAGAGGCTTCAACTATACCGCCAGCTATGCAAAGGATGACCGCGATTTCTGGGAGCATTACCGCCACGACGTGGTGGACCGGGAAATGGGATACGCGCAGCGCATGAACCTGAACAGCGCGCGCATTTTCCTTCCCTACGTTTCCTACCTGCGCGATCCCTCCGGCTTCCTGGCCGGGGTGAAGGATTTTGTGCAGACAGCGTGGGCACACGGCATTTCCACCTCCCCCATCGTCTATTTCGGCCGCCCGTTCTACCCGGATTTCGAGGAGAAGGAACCTGCCGAGGGCGAGCCGCGCCTTGTGAGCATGCTGAAGCCGGAAAACTATCACCTGGCTGACGAATACTTTGACGACCTGTGCGACGCCATCGGCGGCGAGCCCGGCCTGCTGTTCTGGGACATTGCGAACGAACCGGGCTACCATACGCCGAACTTCGTCACCTTCTATCCGGAGGAGCCCGCTTTCCGCCAGGAGCTCTCCCCGATGCCGGAGGACATGGAGTCGTTCCGCGCCAAGCAGGAGCTTGTGTGGCAGTTCATCCGCCATGCGATTGCCCACGTGCGCGAAAAGGATCCGGTCAACGCACTGGGCGTGGGCAACACCTACGCCTATGAGATTGAGCCGAGCAAGACGGCCCCGCTCGTGGACATCCTTGTCTACCATGATTATTTCGAAACGCGCAGCCGCGTGCGCAACGTGTGCGAAATCATGAAGCGCCTCAGCGAGCAGTATCACAAGCCTGTCATCAACAACGAGACGTGCTGCCTGTGCCGCTCCAACCCCTATGACATGGCGCTTGAAATTCTGCAGGAATATCACTTCGGCTTCTACGTGTTCGAGCTCATGATCGGCAACGACATGTGGCAGCGCGTGCACGGCATCTGCTACCCGGACGGCACGGTGCGCGATCCCTCTATTGTGGCGGCTGTCCAAGGTTTCTTCCGCAACCGCACCTCCTCCGCGCTCCCGGAGAATGTGAACGAGGAAGGCTCCGCGGACCTCGCCATCAGCCTGGCCACGAAGGCGCTTTCCGACACGGCGGACCGCTGGAACCGCGACAACAAAAAGAAGGCCGAACAGCTTCTGGAGGCCGCCGAATACATCTGCAACCTGCTGGAGGCGGGCCAGTATGTGCCCATGCACATTCCGCCGACGGCCCGCGTCGAAGCATACCGCGCCCAGGAAAATCCGAACGTGGAGGAAATCCGCGCATGGGTCTATGAGCTCATAGGCCAGCTGCGCGACGCATGCTGCATGGTGGGCCAGGGCGCGACCAACAACCGGGCGTAACACGTTTCACCATCCTGTTTTCGTAGAAACACAAACAAAAAAAAGCCGTCCCCGCACAGCAATCACGCTGTCCTGTGCGCGGGGCGGCTCTTCTTTTTTCAGTTGGGGAACGGGTTCCGCTTCGGGAACAGCGGCGAATTACTCCGGCAGAATTTCGGAAGCGGCGCAGAACGCGCGGGTTTTACCGTCGATCCAGCTGTCTGCCAGAATGCGGAAGCTGGACGTGAGCCGGATGTCCTCGGAGGAGGAACCGACCTGCACCTCCACCTCTCCCCGCTCGATCTTCCAGCGCATTTCCTCGTCGAGGAAAGCCAGCTGGCTGGGAAGCACGCGGAACAAGACCATTTTCCGCTCCCCCGGCAGCAAAGTCACGCGATGGAAACCGGCCAATTCCTTCACCGGGCGCGTCATGCTGGCATAAGGGTCGCTCAGATAGAGCTGCACCACCTCGTCGCCGCTTCGGTAACCGGCGTTCTGCACCGTCACACGCAGTTCCAGCCCCTCATGCGGCTGTACGCTGTCTGCGGAAAGGGTCAGTCCAGAATAAACAAACTGGGTGTAGGAAAGGCCGTGGCCGAAACAATAGCGCGGCCTGTGGGGCAGATCCACATAGTCCGGGAAACCCACACTCTCCCCCTGGTGCCAGGCGGAACCGTAGGGATGGTTATACTGGATCGGGAGCTGACCGGCGCTGCGTGCCACTGTGACGGGAAGCTTGCCGCCCGGATTCACCTTGCCGAGCAGGACATCCGCAAGGGCCTGCGCCCCGCATGCAGCCGGCGCCCAGGCCTCCAGGAGGGCGGAGAGGGACTCATCCGCCGCATCGCTGGAGATCGGCCGGCCATCGAAATGAACGCCGATGAGCGGTGTGTCGGTCTGGGAGGCCAGGCGCAGGAAGCGCTCCTGGCAGGGCGGCAGATTGATGTCGGCTCCGTCCACTCCCTCGCCCATGGTGGCGATGGGGCCAAAACTGTACCGGCCGCCGAGCGTGAGAATGGCGGCATCGGCCCCGGACACAGCCTGCAGCGCCTCTTCCAGCTGAGGCGTAGCTTCCCCCGCCGCCTCATAGCCGCGCACAACCTGGATCTCCACGCCGGGCAGCGCTTCGCGCAGCGCATCCAGGAGCGTCGGGCAGCCGGGCTGCTGACGATCCAGCACGCGGCGGAAGGCCTCCCCTTCCGCAGACTGGACCTTCGTACCGGGGATGCGCTGCACGGGGTCCCCCTGTTCCGTCCGCTCCGCACCGGCGGGAGCGGCAAACGCAGCCTGCGCCATGCTCACATCGGTGTATCCGCCGAAGAAGGCGGACGCATCCGCAGCATGCGGGCCGATCACGGCCAGACGCCTGATTTCGGGAGAGAGCGGGAGCGCCCCCTCGTTTTTCAGGAGCACAATCGACTCCCGGGCCGATCGGAGGGAGAGAGCGCGGCCCGGTCCGCCGCACACGGTGCGGCGGAGCTCTTCTCCCTGCAGCGCAAAGGGCTCTTCAAACAGGCCCATGCGGAATTTTGCCGTGAGCACGCGCAGGACGGCTTCGTCGAGTGCGGAAACATCGGCCTCTCCCGAGCGGAACAGTTCCAGCAATTCCGCGCCGAATGCGGCGGCGCTTGGCAGCTCCACGTCGAGCCCGGCCCGCAGGCAGCGGAGCCCGGCCTGCGGCAGGGATTCGCACACGTGCTGCACACGGAACACATTTGAAACGGCGCTGTAATCGCTCACGCACACGCCGGAAAAGCCCATTTCCCCGCGCAGCAGGCCGCGAAGAACGGCGCGCGACGCTGTGACCGGTTCGCCGTTGAAGGAGCAGTAGCAGGGCATAATTCCCTTCAGCCCCGCCTCCGTGATGGCCGCCTGGAACGGTTTGGCAAACACCTCGCGCAGTGTGCGCGGTGTCAGCTCGCTGTGTGCGCCGTGAATGCCGCCCTGCGAGGCGTGAAAGCCGAGAAAATGCTTGGCAGCCCCTTCTGTGCGGCGGCCGGCCGTCTCCCCGCTGTGAAGGCCCTTTGCATAGGCCGTGCCGAGTGCGACGACAAGCGTGGGATCCTCTCCATAGCTCTCCCCGTACCGGCCGAGGCGCGGATCACGCGCGACATCGAGCACGGGAGCCAGCACCTGTGTGATGCCGCACGCCGCTTCCTGACGGCTCACATCGCGGCCAATCTCTTCCTCCAGTTCCGGGTCCCACCCGGCGCCGCGCGCCATGCCGGAGGGATAGCTTGTGGAATCCTGGAGGAACGGGCCGCAGAGCCCTTCCATGTGAAAGATAGCCGGGATGTGGTGCGGGCTGTTTGACATCACGATGCGCTGCACGGTGCGCTGCCATTCGGCAGCCTCCTCGAGCGTTTCCATGCAGCGCATTTCCAGCGTGCTCACATGGCCGATCCCGTTCGGAACGGAGGCGCGGATGCTCTCCCACCGATAGGCGGATTCCCCCAGCGGGAAAATCCCCTGAACCTGTGCCAGTTTTTCTTCCAGCGATAGTTCGGCCAGCAGAGCGCGGGAACGTTTTTCCGGCGGCCATGCGGCATTCATATACGTATCCATTTGGGTACCCCTTCCTTCTCCCCGCGCAGGCTTTCCCACTCTTTTCACAAGGCGCGGGCTGAAACGGGGCAGTGCGTTTCCTTTTCTGTTTTATGATACCGAATCCTGAGGCGAGGCGCAAGGGAAAACAAAAAACAGCGGCGCGCTGCCGGCTCATCTCCGCAGTGCGCCGCGTTTTGTTTTCCAACACAAAAAGATCAGTTGTCCCACTTCCGGCAACGGAAATTTTTCAGCAGCAGGATCTCCTGCGGACGATAGGGCTCGCCGTCCGGATACAGAATGCAGTGGAACCAGTTGCGCGGTTCCGGCGCGCCCTCCGGCCAATCCCACGGATAGTGATACTGGGCGGAACCGGCGCACAGTCCCCAGAAATAAAAGCCGATGCTGTTCTCTGAAAAATACGGCAGAATACTTTCGAATGTGTTGCCGAAGGTGCGGGCCAGGCATTCCGTGCACAGAACGGGCCGCCCGTAGGAAAGGGCGCGCTCGAGCTCGCTCAGGAAGTCAAGGGAGCCCATGAGAGCATACGGCGGCTCTTTTCCCGGCTGGGTATAGTTGTGGAACGTGATAATGTCGGACAAGTCAAACCCCTGCCAGCAGGATGTAAGCGGCTGGGAACAGCCGAGCGTGCGGGCATAGGCGAACTCCTGCTCCAGCAGAGCGGCATCCTCCGCCCACGTCTCATTCCAGAGATCCCAGGCAATGATGCGTGCATCCTCCTTGTGTTCCGTCATGAAATCCTGCATCATGCCGAACAGATCCTGCATCATCTCCGGATGGGTGGAAAGCGGTGAAAAATCGGAATTGGCATGCTGCCAATGGTTGCGGTGGCAACCGGGATGGAATTCCACATGACAGGTGCCCTCCTCTTCGCCCTTCTCATGGCGGAAATAGTTGGGCTGGAACGTCTGCATGATGGAAAAGCCCCGATCTGCCGCCATCTCGTAAAACCGGTCCACGTTTTTCTTCACGCTCTCCCAGCCGCCGCCCCGCTGGAAGCTGAACAGGGGCAGGAACATGCGAAGGCTGTTGACGCCGCATTCCTTTGCCCAGTCCAGTTCCCGCGCGATGATGGGCTCGCGGAAATCATACCAGAGCTGGATGTAATTATAGCAATAGGAGGGCACAAAATTGCAGCCTACAATCGTGCCGAATTTTTCCATGTATGACCAGGCGCGGCCCGGCTCCCACCTCATGGCGGCGATCTCTTGTCTGGAACTCACAACGCTCATCCTTTCCCGCTGCGCTCCACCGCACGGCGGGCGCTCCCTGAATTTGATCGGATTATAGCAAATTCACTATGACAAAGCAAGAATCTTTTCTGAAAAAACGACATCTTTTTTGATTTTTTTATATTGTTCGGCAAGAGCAAGGATTGTATCTTCAGGAGGCGGCATTTTCAAACTGGCTGTTATAAAGATCCGCATAGAAGCCGCCCTTCGCCAGGAGCTCCTCATGGCTGCCCTGCTCCACAATGTCGCCGTCGCGCAGGACAAGAATCAGATCCGCGTTGCGGATGGTGGAGAGCCTGTGGGCGATAACAAAGCTGGTGCGGCTGCTGGTGAGCTGATCCATGGCCCGCTGGGCAATCAGCTCCGTGCGTGTATCAACGGAGGAGGTTGCTTCATCGAGAATCAGCATCGGGTGATCCTGAATCATGGCGCGGGCAATGGTGAGCAGCTGCTTCTGCCCGGCGGAAATGGAGACACTGTCGTCAAGCACCGTGTCAAACCCATGGGGAAGCGTTTCGATGAAATGATAGATGCCGCAGGCCCGGCAGGCCTGCTCAAGCTGAGCATCTGAAACACCCTCCTTGTTGTAGACAAGATTTTCCCGCACGGTGCCCTCAAACAACCAGGTATCCTGCAGGACCATGCTGAACAGGTTGTGCACGCTCTCCCGCTTCATCTCGCTGGCGGGAATGCCGTCAATTTTGATGCAGCCGCCGTCGATCTCAAAAAAGCGCATGAGCAGGTTGACCAGCGTTGTTTTGCCGGCGCCTGTGGGGCCCACGATGGCGACTTTCTGGCCGGGCGCGATGTGGGCGGAAAAATCACGGATGATTGTTTTTTCCGGGTGATCCGGATAACTGAAGCGAACGTGCTCAAACGACACCTCCCCGCGAATCGAAACAGGCGCTTCCCTCTTCCCTTCCTCGCTTCCCATTTCCTCCGCGTGGAGAAAATCAAACACATGATCGCCCGCCGCGGCAGCCGTCTGCATCTGCGTCATGCCCTGCGCCAGCGTGCTGAGCGGAGACGTGAACAGGCGCACGTAGAGGATGAATGCAATGATCACGCCGAAGGAAATCTGTCCGCTCATGGCAAGGGCGGAGCCGATCACACAGACTGCCACATACCCCAGATTGCCGATGATATTCATCAGCGGCTGCATCACGCCGGAGAAAAACTGGCTGCTCCACTCCGCATCATAGAGCGTTTGGTTCATGGCGCCGAAGGTTTTTTTCACCTTCCGGTTGGCACGGGAAAGGCGCACCACCTCGTGCCCGGAATACATTTCCTCTACATAGCCATTCAGTGTGCTGAGGCCGACCTGGCGATCGATGAAGAATTTCTGCGAATGGCGCATAACGAGCGACATGAAGGCAAAGCCCAGCGCCGTGACGAGAATGGCAGCCAGAGCCATTCTCCACTCTGTGGCAAACATCATGACAAGGCAGCCCACAAATTGCGTGGCGGCGCTGATCATGGAAGGAAGGCTGTTGGCCAGCGCCTGCTGAAGCGTGCTGACGTCATTTGTCACACGGCTGAGCAGTTCTCCAAAGGACACGCGGTTGAAATAACTCATGGGCACACGGTTGATTTTACGCGACAGATCCTGGCGCAGATCGCGGGAAAGGCCCAGCGTGACCGTGGCCATGATAAAATGCTCCAGATAGGTGAGCAGCGCGCTGCAGGCATACAGCGCAAGCAAAATCGTGCCGAGCCGGCCTATGGCGGCAAGGTCAATTTCTGAACCGAGCGAGTTTGAAATCAAGTCCGTGATTTGGGCGAGCACATCCGGCCCGATGATGGTCAGAACGGCGCCGCCCGCCGCAAAAACGAGCGAGACGATCATAGGCAGTTTCAGGCCGGAAGAATAGCTGAACAATTCCCGGAGGACGCCGGAGATCCCCCGCTTGCTCTTTTCCGGCACGCGCATGCGGCGCGAAGCATTTGGATTCATCTCTTTATTCCCCCTTTTCAGGCTTCCAGCTCTTTCTCGGAGAGCTGGGAGCGGGCAATTTCCTGATACACCGGGCAGGTGCGCATCAACTCGCGGTGCGTTCCCCTGCCCACCACACGGCCTTCGTCCAGAACGATAATCTGATCGGCATCACGGATAGTGCCGATGCGCTGGGCCACAATGAGCCGCGTGGTCTGCCCGAGTTCCTTTGTCAGCCCGGCGCGCAGCCGCGCGTCCGTGCGGTAATCGAGCGCGGAGAACGAATCGTCGAACACAAGGATTTCAGGCCTGCGGGCCAGGGCGCGCGCGATGGAAAGGCGCTGCTTCTGCCCGCCCGACACGTTTGATCCGCCCTCCGCAATCGGGGAATGAATGCCGTCAGGCAGTTTATGCACAAATTCGGCCGCCTGTGAGAGCTCCAGCGCCCGCTCCACATCCGCATCGGAAGTGCCGCCGCGGCTTTCCCCGAACGTGACGTTCTCCCGGATATCACCGGAAAACAGAACGGCTTTCTGTGTGACGTACCCGATCCGGTCATACAGCGCATCGAAGGAATAGTCCTTCACGTTCACACCGTCCACCAGCACTTCTCCCTCCGTTGCGTCATAAAACCGGGCGGCAAGGCCCACAAGCGTTGTCTTGCCGCTGCCGGTTGCGCCGATGAACGCCACCGTTTGCCCTTTTTGTGCCGTGAAGCTGATGTGCTCCAGCACATTTTTCTCCACTCCGGGATAATGGAAAGAGACATCCCGGAATTCCAGCGTGCCTGTTTCCGGCGAAGTTGTGTGCCCGCCCTCCCGCAGGGATATTGGGGCATCCAGCACCTCGCTGATACGCTGCGCGGAAACCTGCGCGGCAGGCAGGAACATGACGATCATAACCATCATCATGATGGTCATCACAACATACGTGGCATACGTGCCGAACACCACAATATTGCTGAAGGAGGCGAGGCGCCCAGCCATGTCTGCCGCCGGGACACTGTTCACAATGGAGGCACCCACCCAGTAAATCACAAGGGAAAGTGCATTCATAGCCAGAGTGACGCCCGGCATCAGAAAGGCAAACGCCCGCTGGTTGAACAGCTGGGTGTGCATGAGCGTTTCATTTTCGCGGTGGAATTTTTCATTCTGATAGGATTCCGCATTATAGGCATGCACCACACGGATGCCGGTCAGATTTTCGCGTGCGACCAAGTTGATGCGGTCCGTGAGCTTCTGCACCCGGCGGAAACGGGGCGCCACCAGACCAATCACTACGCCCATCATCAGGAGTAAGGCGGCGACAAACACAGCCGTGATGGCGGAAAGCGTCTGGCTCCTATCCACGATTTTCAAAACAGCCCACACAGCCATAACGGGCGCTTTGATCAGGATCTGCAGGCCCATGGATACGAACATCTGGACCTGCGTGATGTCGTTCGTCGTGCGGTTGATCAAACTCGGCACGGAGAAGGCCGTCATCTCCTGCTGCCCGAAATCGGCAATCTTGCAGAACACGGCATCGCGGATAGAGTAGCTGAAACCGGCCGCCACCTTTGCCGTGAGAAAACCGCTCCCCACACAGAGCAGCGCACTGGCCAGCGTGTTTCCGAGCATCTGCGCGCCGGTCTGCAAAATCTGATTCATGGTGCTGCCCGGCGTTTTGATCAAAACCGTCAGGTTGCTCATATAATCCGGAAGCGTGAGATCAAAATAAATCTGGCCCAGAATGCACACGGTGCAGGCGGCGGCCATGAGCCATTCCCGCCGCCTCATTTGACGCAGTAATTTCAGCATAGTGTCTCCTCACATTTTTCTGCTTTTTCGCCGGATGATGGCGCTTCCGGCTGACGGAATACGCCGAAAAGAATCATGTCGAGCATCTTTCCCGCTTCCTGCAGAAGGGAACAGAACGTCTGGTCTTCTCCCTGCTGCAGGGAACGGAGAAGGAAGCTGCGGAAGCCGGCGCTCACACACACAAGATACCGTTCCGCCTGTTTCGCATCCAATCCTGGCCGAAGCGGGATGCGCGAAAGCTGCGCTGCGAGGAACCGGTTGTTCCGCTCCAGAAGCGGCGCATGCAGGCGGGCAATTTCCTGCTCCAAACGCGGCGGCGGATACAGAACGGCGTTTTCAAACACCACCCGTTCGCTCGGCCTGGATTGGAAAAACGTGACGCGCAGCATGAAGTACGATCGAATGGCATCCACCGCATTTTCGTCCGCCAGCGCTTCCGCCTCACGCTGCACATACGTTTCCAGTTCCCCGAAAACCCGTCCCACGCAAAACAGGAACAGTTCGTCTTTATTGGCAAAGTAATGGTACATCATCCCTTTTGAAATGCCGTGCCGCCCGCAAATCTGTTCCATATTGGCCCCTTCATATCTGCCGGCGCCGAATTCCTCCAGCGCCGCGCGATAGATCTCCTCTCGGCTGCGCGCCTGCCGTTCCTCTTGCTTCATGGACATTCCTCCCTTCCACCGCCAAAAGGCACTGCCGGCAGCTTATAAATATAGACGATTCCGTCTATATTAAAAGTATAACGCTTATAGACGGTTTCGTCTGTAACAGAGACGTAAAAAAAAGATGAATTTTTATTGACAGCAAAAAAGCAGCCGGCACTTTCGCACCGGCTGCCGCAGGAATCGAAGTAGGACCGCGGTCTGACTAACTGAAAAAACGGCGTCCAATCACACCTTTGGCGATGTAAGCGCGGAATCTGCGCAGAGGGCGGGCAATTCCGCAGAGGGCGGCAGCGCGCCGGACTGCTCCAGCGCGAGGAGGCTTGCCTTTCGGGAAACGCCCCCTGCATAGCCTGTGAGACTGCCGTCCGCGCCGATGACGCGGTGGCAGGGAATGAGAAGGGAAACGGGGTTGCGGCCCACCGCGTGACCGACTGCCCGTGCGGAGACGCGCCCTCCCCTGTTTTCCGCCGCCATTTGCCGCGCGATCTGCCCATAGGTGGAGGTGGAACCATAGGGAATGGTGAGCAGGACTCGCCACACGCGCTGCTGAAACTCGGTGCCCTGCACATGGAGCGGCACCGAAAACGAGGGCTCCTGCCCCGAAAAATAAACATCGAGCCACCGCCTCGCTGTTTCCAGCACAGGCGTTTCCCGTGTTTGCCTGTTCGCCTCCAAGCCACATCCAAAATAGCGCTGGCCCTCAAACCACAGACCGATCATGCCAAGCTCGTCTGCCGCAAGAAGAATTTCTCCCAGCGGAGACGCATAGCGGCCGCAATACTGCATGGAATTCCTCCCATCCTTTCCATGAGGGGCCGCGAGACAAACTGCCTGCCGGGCCCCGCTCTATCGTATCACAGCGTGAGCAAAAACGCCAGTCCTCTTTTTCCGCATGCCATTGACAGAGACGCCTTCTCCACGGTATACTCTGATCAAAGAATCACAAGATGGGAAAGGAGGAAAAGTCTGTGCGCCAGACAGGCTACAGCCGGCAAACGGGGCCGCGGGAGCTCGATGTGCAGTGCAACGGATACGGCCCTTCCTTTCACATGGAACACACCCATTTTCATGACTATTTTGAGATGTATCTGCAGATCGAAGGGGACCGACATCTGCTCTCCAACGGCAAATTTGTTCATGTGGAACCGGGAGATGTCGTGTGGATCAAGAGCTTCGACCCGCACCAGTCCTTTGCGGGCCGGGACTCCGCCGGCATCCGGGCCGTGCTGTATTTTTCCGAAGACTATCTGCGGGATGTGTTTCGGGAACGGGCGGACGGGCTTCTCGCCCTGTTCACCGGCCCGTTTCAAATTCTGCGGCTGGATGTTGCACAGCAGCGGAAAGCGCTGGAGCTGCTTTATGAAATGGAACAGGCGGAAAAAGCGGCGCAGGATCTCTATGGACGGTTTGTGTTCGGGCAACTTCTTCTGCTGCTGGAAGCCTGGTCCAAAACAAGCCTGTCCCCCGTGCGGGAGGACGCCAGCATTGATCCGAAATACGATCGCATTTCCGGCGTCCTCACCTATCTCAAAAGCCACCGCTGCGAAAAGCTGCGGCTGGAGGATGTGGCAAAAGCGTTTTTCATTTCACCCTGTTACCTGAGCCGGACATTCCGGCAGTGTGTGGGCATTCCCTTCGTGAGCTACGTCAATCATTTGAAGATCGAGCGCGCCAAGGAACTGCTTTGCAGGGAAAAGAGTGTGACAGAAGTGAGCATGGAACTCGGCTACGACACGCTCACTCATTTTGAGCGGGTTTTCAAGCAGATGAACGGGATTTCCCCCTCCGCGTGGAAAAAGCAGCGGTCCTCCTCCCAGTGAGGCGGACCGCTTTTCTTGACCCGTGGAGTGCAAGAAATGTTGAGTATTTTCGTTTTACAGCGAAAAAAGAATAGAATTTTGCAGTTTCTTGTTTTATTCTGTTTTCTGTGAAGAAGTCCCTTCAGGGGCATTCGCTGTGAGAAAGGAGTCTGCCTTATGAAAATGGGCCTGCGATGGTTTGGAGAGGGATATGACACTGTCTCCCTCGAAAAGATTCGCCAGGTGCCGGGCGTGAGCGGTGTGATCACCACGCTCTATGGCGCCATGCCCGGCGAAGACTGGGAAAAAGAAGAAATTCTTGCTCTGAAACAGAAGGTGGAGGACGCCGGTCTGGAAATTCTGGGCATTGAAAGCGTCAACGTCCACGACGACATCAAGATCGGCCTTCCCTCCCGGGATCGGTACATCGAAGCCTACATCCGCACAATCCGCACGCTGGCCGAATGCGGCATTCATCTGATCTGCTACAATTTCATGCCTGTGTTCGACTGGACCAGGACCGACCTGGCCAAGCCGCGCCGCGACGGTTCCACCGTGCTGGCCTATGATCAGCGGGTGATCGACGCGATGGACCCCGACTGGCTGTTCGCCTCCATGGAGGAGAATGCCGGGGGCCATGTGCTGCCGGGCTGGGAACCGGAGCGGCTGGCGCACCTGAAAGAGCTGTTTGCCCGATACAGCGATGTGGACGAGAAAAAGCTGTGGGAAAATCTGATCTATTTCCTGAAGGCCATCATGCCCACATGCGAAAAATATGAGGTGAAGATGGCCATTCACCCCGACGATCCCGGCTGGAGCGTTTTCGGTCTGCCCCGGATCATGACGAGCGGAGAAAATCTGCGGCGCATGACGGAGGCAGTGGACTCCCCCTGCAACGGCGTGACGCTGTGCACCGGCTCCCTGGGGACAAACCCGGACGCGGATCTGCCGGGGATCGTCCGCATGCTGAAAGGGAAAATTTTCTTTGCCCATGTGCGCAACATGGAGCACACGGCCCCCGGCTGCTTTGAGGAGAGCGCCCACCTCTCCAGCGACGGCTCCTTCGATCTGTTCGCCATCATGAAGGCGCTGTATGAAACCGGGTTTGACGGCGTCATGCGGCCCGACCACGGCCGCATGATCTGGGGCGAACAGGCCATGCCTGGCTACGGCCTTTATGACCGCGCCCTGGGGAGCCAGTATCTGCTCGGTCTCTGGGAGGCCATTTCAAAAACCTTTTCACGGTAAAGGAGGATTTGTCTCATGCTGAACATTGCTATTGTGGGGACGGGCAACATTGCCCCGGCCCATGTCGAGGGGCTGCTCACTTTCCCCGATCGCTGCCGGATCGTGGCCCTGTGCGATATTTATCCGGAAAAAGCCAAAGCCATGAAGGAAAAATATAATCTTTCCTGCGAGGTGTTCGACGATCACGAGAAAATGCTGGCCTCCGGCCTCCCCATTGATGTGGTGCACGTGTGCACCCCGCCGTACACCCACGCGGAGATCGCCATCCATGCCATGGACGCCGGAAAGAATGTGCTGGTGGAGAAGCCGATGGCCACCTGCCTGAAGGAATGCGACGCCATGCTGGAAGCCGAGCGCCGAAACGGCGTCACGATGGGATGCATCGCGCAGAACCGGTTCCGGAATTCCATTTCCAAACTGAAAAAGACGCTGGAGAGCGGAAAAGCCGGAAAGCTGCGCGTGGTCCATGTGAATTCCCTGTGGTGGCGCGGCCACTGCTACTACGATCTGTGGTGGAGAGGGCTGTGGGAAAAGGAAGGCGGCGGCTGCACGCTGAACCACGCCGTGCACCACATCGACATGATCAACTGGTTCCAGGGAGAACTTCCTCAAAAGGTAACTTCGGTTCTCTCCAACGTGATGCACGACAACGCCGAGGTGGAGGACCTTTCCTTCTCTACCCTGCAATACAGGGACGGCTCCGTGGCACAGGTGACGGCGTCAGTTGTCCACCACGGGGAGGAACAGGGCCTGGTGCTGCAGTGTGAAAAGGCCAAGCTGGCTGCCCCCTGGAGCTGCTACGCCTCCACCAGCAAGGGCAACGGTTTCCCGGAACGCAACGAATCGCTGGAACAGGAGCTCACAGCCTTTTACGATGCCATTCCCCCTCTGCGCTGCGAGGGGCACACCGGGGAGATCGACAATTACCTGACTGCACTGGAGCACGGCGAACGCCCCCTCATTACGGGCGAGGACGGCCGCAGGACCATTGAACTCATCACGGCCATCTATAAATCGGGCGCCCTCAGCGAAACGGTGAGCCTCCCCATCGCGCCGGAGGATGATTTCTACACCTTTGAGGGCCTGCTCTCGCATGTCCCGCACTTCTATGAGAAAACAGCAAGCGTGGAGAATTTTGCCCCGGACACGATTACCGTGGGCAATTATGAGGAAAAGAAATAAGGAGGAATGCACGATGGCACAGAAGGACGGCATGACTTACGCAGCCAAGGGAAAGCCGAATCCGGTGGTGAAGCCGGGAGAGTTTGTCTTTTCGGTGATCGGGTTGGACCACGGCCACATCTACGGCATGTCCAACGGCCTGCTCGACGCGGGCGCAGCCATGAAATGGGTCTATGATCCCGACCCGGCAAAGGTGGAAGCGTTCCGCAAACAATATCCGCAGGCCCAGGCGGCCGCATCGGAGGAGCAGGTGCTCTCGGACGCGGAGACGAAGCTTGTGGCCGGCGCGTGCGTCACGAGCGAGCGCGCAGCCCTCGGCATCCGCGTGATGAAAGCCGGGAAGGATTATTTCACCGACAAAGCGCCCCTCACCACGCTTGAGCAGCTCGCCGACGTGAAGAAGACCATTGCGGAGACAGGCCGCAAATACTTTGTGAATTACAGCGAGCGGCTGCAGGTGGAATGCGCCGTCTATGCCGGTCAGCTCATCCAGGCCGGGGCCATCGGCCACGTGGTGCAGGTCATCGGCATGGGCCCGCACCGCCTGAGCGCGTCCTCGCGCCCTGCCTGGTTCTTTGAAAAGGAAAAGTACGGCGGCATCCTGTGCGACATCGGCAGCCATCAGATCGAGCAGTTCCTGTTCTACACCGGCGCCAAAGACGCCAAAATTCTGAACGCCAAGATTGCAAACTACAACCACCCCGAATACCCGGAGCTCGACGACTTCGGCGATGCCACGCTTGTGGCGGACAACGGGGCCACGGGCTATTTCCGCGTGGATTGGTTCACGCCGGACGGCCTCTCCACATGGGGCGACGGCCGCACCTTCATTCTGGGAACGGAAGGCTACATCGAGCTGCGCAAATATGTGGACGTTGCCAGAAGCCAGGAGGAAAACAATCTTTACTGGGTGAACAAGGAAGGCGAACACTATGTGAACTGCACCGGCAAAACAGGCTTCCCGTTCTTCGGCCAGATGATTCTGGACTGCATCAATCGCACGGAGAACGCCATGACGCAGGAGCACACGCTCAAGGCGGCGGAGCTCTGTGTGCGCGCACAGATGCAGGCCGTGGATCTTGCCAACCGCTGAAGCGCGGCGCAAAAAACGGAAGCAGGAAAAGCACTTTCGCAATCCATCCAGCTGAAAGGACAACAATGAAGCGGAAAGCAACAGGATCATCGAAACCCTGTTGGGGCTTTCCGGCACATCGGATGGGCACATGGAAGAGGCGCTGTCCTCCATTCCGGTCTTCGCCGAACGGAACATGTTCAGCGAATGGGGCGGCAGAGCAGACTGACGACAGGGAGAAATCGGTTCGTGTGACCATCCGTGTCGCTCCCGAGGTCGAGGAAAGCCTGCAAAGGCAGGCAAAGGAATTGGGTATGTCTGCGTCTCTGCGTACATCGCCTTGCTTGCGGTGTATCATACGACGATTCGTGCGGTGCAGCGGATTGACATACGGTTAAGTTAAAAGCCCCGCAGTTCATTTTTTTCGTGCCCGGTTGAGTTGGCATAGTTCCTGAAGCATAAAAATACCCGGTACCCACAACAGAGTGAGTACCGGGTATTTATTACCCTATCATGCGCTTTATTCGTGGCGTAAGTTTAGCGTAAATCCGCTTTTCTCCACGCCGGAACCCAGTCATTTCAAGGAGTTACAGTATTTATCAGTACATGCCGCCCATGTCCGGGGAAGCCGGAGCTGCGGGAGCCGCAGGCTCCTTCTTGTCAGCGACCAGGCTTTCGGTGGTGAGAATCATCTGGGAAACGGAAGCGGCGTTCTGCAGAGCGGAGCGCGTCACCTTCGTCGGGTCAACAACACCGAAGGAGATCATGTCGCCATATTCCTTCGTGAGAGCGTTGTAGCCATAACCAACCTTGTTGGCCGTCTTGATGTTCTCGACGATAACGGAGCCTTCCACGCCGGCATTCGCGGCGATCTGGCGAACCGGCTCTTCGAGAGCCTTCAGGACGATCTGCACACCGGTGCGCTCATCGCCCTCGGTCTCGCCGAGCAGCTTCTCCACCTCGGGGATGGTGTTGATGAGAGCCACACCGCCGCCGGGGACGATGCCCTCTTCCACAGCAGCCTTCGTGGCGGCCAGGGCGTCTTCCACGCGCAGCTTCTTTTCCTTCATCTCAACCTCGGTGGCAGCGCCGACCTTGATGACGGCAACGCCGCCGGCCAGCTTCGCAAGACGCTCCTGGAGCTTCTCGCGGTCGAAATCGGAGGTCGTGGTCTCAATCTGGTTGCGGATCTGGCCAACGCGCGCTTCGATCTCCGCGCTCTCACCATAGCCGCCGACGATGATGGTGTTCTCCTTGTCAACCTTCACCTGGCGGGCATGGCCCAGCTGGCTCATATCGGTGTCCTTCAGCTCAAGGCCAAGCTCGGAGGAAATGACCTGGCCGCCGGTGAGAACGGCGATATCCTGCAGCATTTCCTTGCGGCGATCGCCGAATCCGGGAGCCTTGACGGCGACGCAGTTGAAGGTGCCGCGCAGCTTGTTCAGAATCAGGGTGGTCAGGGCCTCGCCCTCCACGTCCTCAGCGATGATGACAAGCTTTCTGCCGGACTGCACAATCTTTTCGAGCAGCGGCAGGATTTCCTGAATGTTGGAGATCTTCTTATCGGTGATGAGAAGGTAAGCGTCGTCCATAACGGCTTCCATCTTGTCGGTGTCGGTGGCCATGTAGGGGCTGATATAGCCGCGGTCAAACATCATGCCTTCGACAACCTCGGAATACGTCTCGGAGGTCTTGCTCTCTTCCACGGTGATAACGCCGTCGGAGGTAACCTTCTCCATGGCCTCGGCAATCAGCTTGCCGATCTCCTCATTGGAAGCGGAGATGGTGGCAACACGGGCGATGTCGTCGGAGCAGGTAACCTTCTTGGAATGCTCGTGCAGGGAAGCGACAGCGGCGTCAACAGCCTTCTGGATGCCCTGGCGGACAACCATCGGGTTCGCACCGGCGGTCACGTTCTTCATGCCCTCGCGCACAAGAGCCTGAGCCAGCAGGGTAGCCGTCGTGGTACCGTCGCCGGCGACATCGTTCGTCTTGACGGAAACTTCCTTGACGAGCTGCGCGCCCATGTTCTCAAAGGGATCGTCCAGCTCAATTTCCTTGGCGATGGTCACGCCGTCGTTCGTGATGAGCGGAGCGCCGAACTTCTTGTCGAGCACGACGTTGCGGCCCTTCGGACCAAGGGTGATCTTAACGGTATCAGCGAGCTGATTTACGCCATTCAGAAGAGCTTTTCTGGCGTCCTCGCCGTAAATAATCTGCTTAGCCATGATAAATTCCTCCAGTTACATTTGTAATGTAAAGAAACACAAAAATGATTATTCCACAACGGCAAGAATATCGCTCTGGCGAACGATGGTGTACTCTTCGCCGTCAATCTTAATCTCCGTGCCGGAATATTTGCTCGTGATCACGCGATCGCCGACCTTGATGTTCATGACAACTTCCTTGCCATCCACCATGCCGCCGGGGCCGACAGCCACAACATCGGCAATCTGGGGCTTCTCTTTTGCAGAACCGGCCAGCACAATGCCGCTCTTCGTGGTCTCCTCCGCCTCTTCCATCTTAATCAGGACTCTGTCGCTCAATGGTTTCACCGTCATGGTAAGTTCCTCCTTAGAATATAGCAGTCAGAGTATTTACACTATCAGTTAGCACTCTTTGTTCCTGAGTGCTAAGACTATTGTAGCGATTCCCCCTGCAAAAATCAAGGGGTTTTTGAAGAAATTTTTTGATTTCATAATTTATTTACAAATCGCCCTGCGGCTGCAGAAAGGGAAGCGCGCGCGGCAGGACGGTAAAGGAAACACGGTCTGTTTTCACGCACTCCCCGTCGAACGTGGCGATCAGCTCCTGCCCGGCGGAAATTTCCATCCTTTTGCCGCGGCGGAAGGTGAGATAAGGCCGGAACGCGGGGTGATCCAGGTGTTCCCCGCGCTTGTAGGCGCCGAGCATGCGCAGCATCCGCGCCCGGCCGGGAGTGCGGATGAGCACAAAGTCCAGCAGCCCGTCGTCCGGCACGGCGCGCGGCGCGCCGCGGAACCCGCCGCCGTAATACTGGCCGTTGCCTGCCAGCGCAAAGATAAACCGGCCGGAAAGCGTCTCCTCCCCGTCGATCGCGGCGCGCATCTCCACCCCCATGGGGCTGAAAAAGCATTTGACAAGTGCGAGCTTGTAGGCCATGGGGCCACTGACGAGCGGCAGCCGCTTGAACTGCACCATGTGGTAGGCCACCGCGGCGTCCAGGCCGATGGCGCACATGCCGGCCGCAGGGCCGAATTCCGTGCCGATGAGATCCAGCTGCCGCGGCACGGCGCGGAACTGACACGCCGGCGAGAGAAACAGCTCCCGCCCGCCCAGGCTGCGCACAAGGTCATCCCCGGAGCCGCAGGGGATGAGGCCGAGGGGGACGCCATTCTGCCCCGCGGCCCCGGCAGCGGCTTCACGGAAGGTGCCGTCTCCCCCGGCGGCGAACACGCGCACCGGTCCTTCTTCCCGGACCAGGCGGCGCATCAGTTCCTCCGCCTGGCCGGGGTGTTCCGTAGCCACAATCTCAAACGGTTCCCCCTGCGCCTGCCAATAGGATACAAAAGCAGGCAGGACTGCTTCACGCGGGTCCTGCCTGCCGGCTGCGGGGTTGACAATACACACGGTTTTCACGTGTCTTCCCTCCTCGCACCGCGCGGCCCTCACCCGCGCGGTGTTTTAAAATACTGGTAAACCTGGCATTTCATCATGCCGTTGTAAAGCTTGCGCCGCTTGTCCGCACGGCGGCCAAAGCACGATTCAAACGTTTCGTCCGGGCTGATGACGGTGTAGTTCCAGCCGGGACGCGCCGGGAACACGCGCCCCATTTCACGGTAGATCTCCTCCGCGGCGCGCAGGTCGAGCAATCGCTCGCCGTAGGGCGGATTGCAGACAACACAGCCCCGTTCGGTGCGGGGCGCAAACGATGCGACAGGCTTCACCTCCGCCCTGACGCGCGCGCCGACGCCGGCCTTTTTCGCGTTCTCCAGCGTGAGCTCCACGGCGGCGGGGTCAATGTCGGCGCCGTAGGCTTCAAAGGAAGCGGCGCGGTCCACCTGATCCAGCGCACGCTCCCGCTCACGCTGCCAGCACTTGGCATCCACCGCACCCCACTTTTCCGCGGCAAACCGGCGGCGCAGGCCGGGCGCAATGCGCAGCGCATACAGCGCACCCTCCACGAGAATGGTGCCGGAGCCGCAGAACGGATCATAGAGCGCGCCGTCGCTGCGAAGGCGCGCCATGTGCACCATGGAAGCGGCCAGCGTTTCCCGGATGGGCGCTTCCACGGCGTTGCCGCGGTACCCGCGCTTGTGCAGGCCGGGTCCGCTTGTGTCGAGCAGGATGGATACCTGATCCTTCATCAGCAGGAACTGCACCTGGTGAACGGGGCCCGTCTCCTCGAGCCAGGAGAGGTGATACCGGCTGCCGAGCCGCTCAACAATCGCCTTTTTCACGATCGACTGGCAGGCCGGCACGCTGGAAAGCCTGGAGCTCAGGCTTCTGCCCTTCACGGGGAACGCGTCCGCCCTGCCGATCCATTCCTCCCACGGAAGGGCGCGTACGCCCTGAAAGAGTTCCTCAAACGTGAGGGCACGGAAGCTGCCGAGCTGGATCTGTACACGTTCGCCGTAACGGCACCAGAGATTTGCGCGCGCGAGCAGATCGTCCCCGCCGCGGAACAGCACACGGCCGTTTTGTGGCTGGACGTCGCGCGCCTCCATGGCGCGGAGCTCGTCTCCCACAAAGCCTTCCACGCCAAGCAGGCAGGGGATGGACATCTGGTATTCTTTCATGAGATACTCCTTTCCGTCCCTCACAGTGCCCTGGTGGGATCCGGCATGATTTCGCGCTCGCGCAGCAACCGGCCAATCACGAGCAGATAGACGGTGAACGATACGGCCGCGCAGAACACGTCCGAAACAGGTTCCGCATAAAATGCGCCGGCCGCACCGGCCCAGAGCGGGATCAAAATGGTGAGCATAAAATAGAGCAGCTTGCGCCCCAGGGAGAGCATAACAGCCAGCTTCGGCACGCCGAGCGCCGTAAATCCATCCACCACCTCATATTGGAGGGCGAGCGGAATCACGCCGAGCGTGAACACGCGGATGCCCCACACGGAGAGCGAAACCTGCTCCGGATTCTGGGTGAAGATGTTCACAAACACGCCGCCCGCAAACTGACTGACAAGGAACATCACTGTGGTGAACACAAGGCCCACGCTGAACACCCACACATAGGTGCGCTTGATGCGGTCAATCCGCTTGGCGCCGTAATTGAAGCTGAGGATGGGCTGTGTGCCGCCGGTGAGGCCGACAAGCGGCATCGTGATGATCTGCATGCAGCTCTGCACAATCGTGGCGCAGGTGACATAGGTATCGCCCATTTCCGCCCCGCCGTACCGCTGCAGCACGGTATTGAGCACGATGAGAAGGATGCTGTCCGTGGCGGTGATGACAAACGGGGAAAGGCCGTAGAGCAGCACGCGGCGCATGACGCGCCAATCGTAACCGCCAAAGGAGAGGCGCACATGGATTTTCTTTCCCAACAGCACACAGACGACAAACACGAACCCGGCCGCCTGTGAGAGAACGGTTGCGATGGCCGCCCCCTTTACGCCCATGTTGAGGACAAAAATAAAGACGGGATCCAGCACAATGTTGAGCACTGCGCCAATAAGCACCGTGGCCATCCCCATGCCGGAAAAGCCCTGACAAATGATGAACTGATTCAGGCCGACCGATAGAACGGCGAACAGCGACCCGCACACATAGACGGTGAGGTATTCATCCGCATAGGGAAAGGTGGCCTCGCTGGCGCCGAAGGCCATGAGCATGGGTTCCCGGAACGCCAGCATGATGCCGGTGAGCACCAGAGAAAGGACTGCCAGCATCATGGCGCAGTTGGCAAGGATTTTCTTTGCGTGCGCCATGTCGCCGGCGCCCATGCTGATCGCCATGAGCGGGCCGCCGCCCACGCCCACAAGCATGGCAAAGGAGGAAATCAGTGTGACAATGGGGCCGCACACACCCGCTCCGGCCAGCGCGGTATCGCCGATGACGGGGATGTTGCCGATGTACATGCGATCCACAATGCTGTAGAGCACGTTGACAAGCTGTGCCAGCATGGAGGGAATCGCCAAACGCAGAACAAGACGGCCGATCGGGTCATGTCCCAAATCGTTTGCTCTAGCCAATATTCTTCATCCTTTTTCAGAGTTTTCAAAGAGGCGGCAGCGTTACCGCTTTGCCTGTTCCGCAAGAGCGGAGAGAACGGCGTCGTAATCCGGCGCCGCGCGGCGCAGCGATACGGGACGCCCGGATTCATTCAAAAAGCAATGCGAGCTCTGCCCGGTGCAGCGCAGTGCGCCTGTCCGGGCATCCTCCACGCGATAGGCGAGCGAGAGCTTCGCACCTGTGTAGGAAAGCACGGAAACAGTGATGCGTACCGTCTCTCCGAAGCGCGTCATGCCTTTGTATTCACAGGCAACGGAGAGCACCGGGCTGCTCAGGCCGCGGGCCTCCACCGTCTCAAACGGCATGCCAATCTGCTCCAGAAAATCGACGCGCGCTTCCTCAAACCACCGGATGTAATTGGAATGGTGAATGATGCCCATCCGATCCGTTTCGTAATACTGCGCCTTGTGCTCATATGGCTGCATAAAAAATTCCTCCTGACAGAAAAAAGGGGAAGGCGCTCTGCCTTCCCCTGCCGTGCCCCATTTATCCCAATCCGGCCGCCTCATTCGGAAAACCGTCTTCAATCATCTCCGGTGCTTTGGCGCGGATCGCTTCCAACGCGTCACGCTCCGCCACAACCGTCACATTGGGATGCAACTGCAGGATAGAAGCGGGAATCTGCGGCGTGATGGGGCCGAAGAACGAGCGGTAAAGAATCTCCGCCTTATCCTCCCCGCTGGCCACCAGTAAAATCCGCTTTGCCGCCATGATGGAGCCGAGCCCCATGGTGATGGCATAGCGCGGCACATCCCCCTCGGATGCGAAAAAACGCGCGTTTGCCTCGATGGTGAGCGGATTGAGCGCCACACGATGCGTGGGGGCAATGAAATAGGTATTCGGTTCATTGAACCCGATGTGGCCCGTGTGGCCAATGCCGAGGAGCTGAATATCCACACCGCCGAGCGAACGAATCAACTCATCATAGCGGCGGCCTTCTTCCCCCGGATCGGCGGCCATCCCGTTCGGGATATGCGTATGGTCCGGCCTGATATTGATGTGGCGAAACAGGTTTTCCCGCATGTAATACGCGTAACTCTGGTTGTGCTCCGGCGAAAGGCCGCAGTACTCATCGAGATTCACTGAGAATGCACCGGAAAAGTCGATCAACCCCTGCCGGTACCATTCCGTCAGGCAGCGGTAGACGCCGAGCGGAGTAGATCCTGTGGCAAGGCCCAGCACGCTGCCCCTCTTCAAAATGACTTGCGAAGCAAGCAGGGAGGCCGCCTTCCAGCTCATCTGCCCATAATCGGTCACGCCTATGATCCTCATCACGATCCACTCCTTTTTACGTCCAGCCCGCGGACCGGCTCAGCAGAGAAACAGGCGGCATGCTGCCACCTTCCCGCTTTTCTCCTGCACCAAACAAAAGCAGTCACCCGCGAAGGGCAACTGCCGTGTTTTACGCTTTCAATCAGCTTTTTCTTCCGGCGGGGTCTGACTGTCATCCGCCTCAGGTGCGGGAACCTCGTCCTCCGGATCGTCAAGCTTGTGGCCGCACTTGCTGCAAAAGTTCGCACTCTGCGGGTTTTCGGCTCCGCAGTTCTTGCAGATGGTACGGTTACGCATGGCAGAAATCTGTTCATTGACGGCATCGAGCTGTTCATACAGATCATCGATGGCAATCACACACTCATTGACCAGATCGGAAGCATCATTCCCGGTTTTCTGCGCATCGTACACCGTGCGGCCCAGGGATTCATACCTCTTTGAAATTTCCGAATTCAGATCCATCGCACTGAAGCGCAGCTTGGAAAGATCTACGATTTTTCCGGCCTTTTTTCCCACAACGTTCACAGCCGATTTCGCATTGACAACAACATCCTCAAACAGTCCCAATTGTCTCACGCTCCTTCAAGGATTTGAAACGGGCTTATGCCGCCTGGGGCGAAGCCTCATTTTTTTCATTATATCATCCAGATGCGGGAATTACAAGGGAAACGCGGCAGAATTCCGCCCCGCGCCAAGCCCCTGCTCACCCCAGGAATTCATGTAGAATGGAATCAGGCGGCACCAGAGAAACAGGCAGCGGCGCAAAGCGCTCTGCGGCAACGAAAATCCGCCTGGCTTCCCCGTAATACGGGCTCTCAGGCGGCACCTCCGAGAGCAGCCGGCACACCTCCGGCCCCAACACACAGCCCTCATAGGCGAGGAAAGTGTTGATGGTGATCTCCGCGAGCGGGCGGAAAGGTTTGATGTACCGGTATTCGCCGCGCATCACGGAAGGCCACATGGCAAGCGTGCGCTCCGCCGGGCAGGCACGGAAGCGTGCATCACGCACCAGACGGCGGATGAGGCGCATGTCATTGGGCGAAAGCAACGGGCCGTTCTCTCCATCCACGCCCTGCTTCACGCTCAGATAGGCGTGCAGCAGTCTGCCGCGCGGCATGCCCTCCGAGAGAACGGGATTCAGCGCATGCAGTCCTTCCATAAGGACAAGCGAGCGGGGCGGAAGCTCCACGTGCAGCTTATCCTCGGCAGGGCGATGGCGCTCGAAGTCAAAGATCGGCATCTCACAACGCCGCTTCGTGATGAGGGAGAGCAGGCATTCCCGGATGGCTGCGATGTCCAGCGCCTCAACCGATTCAAAATCCGGCGTGCCATCCTCCTGGCGCGGCGTCTCGTCTTCGCTTCGGTAAAAATTATCGAGGGAGAAGACGAACGAGGACATGCCGAACGTCTCCAAGGCCTTGGAGAGCAGGGAAGCCGTCGTCGTCTTGCCGCTGGCGGAAGGCCCGGCGAGCAGCACCACACGGCAATCCGCCCTGTCGTGCGCTGCCCTGCGGGCAATGCGCGTGAGCGCACTGCGGTACGCCTGCTCGGATTCCGCGGCAAAGGAGACGGGATCGGAGGCAGCCCTCTCGTTGATCTCCCACAGGGAATTATGATAGTGGACATACCGTTCCGTTCGATCGCTCATAGAACTCCCTCACCCTGTCCTTGCGTTCCAGAACCTCCTGGAAGCGGCTGATGTATTCATACGGAAATTTAAAATTGAACACGCGCTCAATATGGTTTTCGCCCGGCCTGCACAGCTTTGTGGCAGCTCCCGCGCCGCAAGCCAGGATCGTCTGCGATTCATCCATGATGAAGACATTATACGGGCTCTCAAACCCGGGCTTGCACCAGCCCACATTTTCCAGGTTGCCAACCATGCGGCTCTGGCGATAGAGGTAATAGGGCTGGAACCCGCTCTCCGTAAGGCGGGAAGAGGCGTAGGCGAGCATTTCGGCCGCCGCCTCCCCCTCCGGCTCCCCCACGCCGTCCTGGAAAATCTGCGCGGACCGCTTGAGCGAGAGCGTGTGCACCGTGACGCTCTCCGGCTGAAGCGCCAGCACGCCGTCTAGCGAGGCGGCAAACCTGGAAACCGTGTCACCCGGCAGGCCGGCGATGAGATCCATGTTGATATTCCCCATGCCGCAGTCGCGCGCGAGGCGGAAGGCGTCCAGCGTCTGGCGCGTGGTGTGGCGCCGCCCGATGCGGCGCAGCACGTCGTCCGAGAGCGTCTGCGGGTTGATGCTGATGCGGGTGACGCCGCCCTCCCGCAATACGTCCAGTTTCTCGCGCGTCACGGTGTCCGGCCGTCCGGCTTCCACCGTGAATTCCATGCAGTGCGAGAGATCAAAATGCGCGTGCACAGACGCAATCAACGCGGCGAGCTGTTCGGCGGAGATGGCCGTGGGCGTGCCGCCGCCAAAATAGACGGAGTCCACGCGCAGGCCGCAGTCACGCACAGCCTGGCCTGCCTTTTCAATTTCCCGGCACAAAAGCTCCACATACTGCGGAATCAGCTTCGCCGTCTTTTCCACAGAGGACGAGACAAACGAGCAATACGCACAGCGTGTGGGACAAAACGGAATGGAAACGTAGATGCTGCAGGAATCGGGACGGGACCGGGCCAGCAGCGCCCCCTCGTTCCGCATCGTGACGAGGCTGAGGCGCAGCTTTTCCTCCGAGACAAGATAGTCCTCGCGGAAAATACGGGCGGCCTCCTGCTCCCCGAAGCGCCCCGTGAGCGAACGAAGCAGCTTCACGGGCCGCACACCGGTGAGAATGCCCCAGCGCGGGCGGATGCCGCACGCCTCCGAGAGCTGGCGGAACAGCAGGACGCCAAGGCGGCGCTCCGCTTCCTGCAGCGGAGCGTCCGCCGTCGTGTGATCCCTTCCTTCACCGCGGTAAGCGCCCACGCGCGTGCGCACGAGCAGGTCAAGGCCGCCGGCGCCGTCCGGCGCAGCAAGCGTCAGCGCGCCATCTTCCTCCGGCGCCATATCGCGGCAGTTTTCCAGCACCTCAATCTTCTGACGGTGGAAAAACAGGCGGCAGAGATTTTCCATTTCATAGTGAAACTCGTGGCCGTACAGATACAGCTTCAAAGCGCTCCGCCTTTCTCACTGAAGATAGGGATTGATGAGGCGTTCGCGCTTCATCGTGGTTTCCGGCCCGTGGCCGGGATAGACGCGCCAGTCGCCGGGCAGGGCGGCAAGGCGGCGCACCGACTGCATAATCATGGCCGTGTTCCCCGTGGGGTGATCCGTGCGGCCGACACTGCCGAAAAAGAGCGTGTCGCCGGACAGCATCAGATCCTCGATGAGGTAGCAATGGCTGCCGATGGTGTGGCCGGGCGTGTGCAGCACGCGGAAGGAAAGGCTGCCGATCTGCAGCGGTTTCCCCTCTGCCACAGGATATTCGGCCTCAAAGGAACGGATGCCGCCCGGAATCATGTAAGCCAGGCTGAGGGCCGGGTCCGTGAGGAACTCTTTTTCCTGCGGCGGCGCCCACAGCGGCGCGCCCGTGAGCTCCTTGAGCTGCGCCGCGCCGGCAATGTGGTCGACATGGCAGTGCGTGAGCAGAATGCCCTTCACATGTCCCGCGCCGGCTGCGCGCACTTTTCCCTCCAGCGACGGATCGTACCAGGCGGGATCGACAATCACGAGGTCGCCCGTCTCCGTATCGCGCACAAAATAGCAGTTTGTCTCGAGTGGGCCGAGCACAAGATGCGTGAGTTCAATCATGAGAATGGCCTCCTTTTCGGGTCAGGGGCGGCGCACAGAGAGGATCCCTTCCACGCGGGAGAGCCTGTCGATGATGCTCTGAAGATGGTCGCGCCCGTTAATGGTGATGGAAAGATTGATGGCGGCATTGCCGTCCTTTGTTTCGCGGGAGTTGAGCGAGTGGATCGGCACATGCATGTTGAAAATCTGCTGTGTCACGTCGGCCAGCAGGCCGGTGCGATCGGCGGCAATGATCTCGAGGGTGATCTTGAATTCCTCCTTGACCTCGCCTACCCAGTGCGCCTGAATCCAGCGCTCCGGTTCCGCTGCCTTGGAAAGATCCTTCGGCACGTTCGTACAGCTCCGCTTGTGGATGGACACGCCGAAGCCGCGCGTGATGAAGCCAATGATCTCGTCGCCGGGCAGCGGGCTGCAGCAGCGGGAGAATTTGATGAGGCAGTTGTCCATGCCGTCCACCACAACGCCGCCCGCCGGAGCCTTGCCTTTGATCTGCTGCGGCACCTGCGGGACCGGCTCATGCTGCGCTGCCTGGCGATGCGCCTTGAGGTAATCCTCCTTCACGCGCGGCATGATTTTCCAGAGCTGGATGCCGCCGTATCCGATGGCGGAATAAACATCATCCGCGTTCTGGCAGTTTTGCTTGCGGCCTATCGTTTCGAGGAAATTCTTCAGTTCCTCGTCCGTAAACTCGATGTTGGCGCGCTTGAGCTCGCGATCCAGCTCGGCTCGGCCCTCCACAATGTTTTCCTCGCGCTTTTCGCGCTTAAACCACTGGCGGATCTTGCTGCGCGCCTCGCTCGTCTTGGCAATCTTAAGCCAATCCCGGCTCGGCCCCTTCCCTGCCTCCTTCGTGGTGAGGATCTCCACGATCTCACCCGTTTTAACCTTGTAATCAAGGGGCACGATGCGCTTGTCCACCTTGGCGCCTACCATGCGGTTGCCCACCGCGCTGTGGATCGCATAGGCGAAATCGATCACCGTGGAGCCGGAAGGCAGGCTGATCACATCGCCCCGCGGCGTAAACACAAACACTTCCTCCGGCGCGAGATCCGTCTTGATGGTGCGGATGAGGTCGGTGGCGTCCTCGCTGTCCTTCTGGTTTTCAAGCATCTGGCGAATCCATGCGAGGCGCTTTTCCAGTGAATCGCCCCCGCCTCCGCCGGAGATGCCGAGCTTGTATTTCCAGTGCGCGGCGATGCCGTATTCAGCGGTGTGGTGCATTTCCCAGGTGCGGATCTGCACCTCGAAGGGGATACCCTCCTTGCCGATGACGGTGGTGTGCAGCGACTGGTACATGTTCGGCTTCGGGGTGGAAATATAATCCTTGAAGCGGTTCGGCAGCGGGCGGAACATGTCGTGCACAATGCCGAGGACGTTGTAACAGTCCTCCACCGTGTCCACAATCACGCGCACTGCGTAAATATCATAAATCTCATCCATACTCTTGCCCTGGACGAACATTTTGCGGTAAATGCTGTTGATGCTCTTGACGCGTCCACTCAGGTAAACGTTTGGGATACTGGGCGCGACGCGCTCCCGGATGCGCTGCATTGTGAGATCGATGAACGACTTCCGCTCCTCGCTGCGCAGGGCAAGCGCCTGCTCAATCTCCTCATAGGCAACGGGATCAAGGATGCGCAGGGAGCGGTCCTCCAGCTCCTCCTTGATGGCCCGGATGCCGAGACGATGCGCGATGGGGGCATACACCTCCATGCTTTCCAAAGCTTTGTCGCGCCGCTTCTGCGGTTTCCAAGAATCGGCCGTGCGCATGTTGTGCAAGCGATCCGCCAGCTTGATGATGATGACGCGGATGTCTTCGCTCATGGCGATGAGCATCTTGCGGATGTTTTCCGCCTGCTGCTCCTCCCGCGAGGAATACGGGATGCGGGCCAGCTTTGTGACGCCGTCGATGAGGCCGGCAATCTCCGCGCCGAACAATTTGCGCACCTGATCGAGCGTGACAGGCGTATCCTCCACCACGTCGTGCAGCAGGCCGGCCGCCACGGATTCCGAATCCATGCCAAGCTCTACGAGGATGCACGCAACGGCCAGCGGATGCGAAATATACGGCGAACCGGAAAGGCGCATCTGATCCTTGTGCTGCTCCGCCGCCAACTGGTAAGCCCGTTCAATCAGGGGGATATCATATCCGTGTTCGGAGGTGCGGATCGCCTCCATCAGATCGTCAAATGTCTTCAACGCCTCCTTCGCAGGACGCGGATCGAATAACTCCTTGACATGCGTGCTGTTCATCGTATCATCCCCCTCACACAGTCCCATTCAGCCCGCCGAGCAGCGGGGAGGAAAAGAGATCCGCCTTCCCCTCTGCCGGCAGCAGCCGAACCCGCAAAAAATCTCCCTCAAGCAGGCGCTCCGCAAGGCCGCGCTCCGCCAGCACATCCACGCAGAGCAGCAGCCGGCCAAGCGGAAGGGCGCTGCCCATCCGCAGCCACAGGACGGCCGGATCGCCGGAATAGCCCCCCTGCGCGCGCAGCAGGCGATAAAGGGCCGCAAAATCCTCCCGCGTGGGGGAGAGCTCCTTTTTCGCCCGCCCGGAAAGCGGCTGGCCGCGGCGCAGCGTTTCATAATCCTCGCGGCTCTGTATCAGCGCCGCCGGATGTGCGCCCGCCGGGCGAAGTTCCCGCGCCTGCACGGAAAGGGAAGCATTCCCCAGGTAGCTCCGCTCCTCAAGCGAAACGGCCAGATCCAGCCGATCGCCCGGCCGGTAAGGGAATTCCTCCGGCGTGACACCAAACCGCATACAGGTGGCGGTGCAGCCGTTTTTCGAAACGGTGAGCCGCAGGTGCTTTCCGCCGCCCACCGGCGTGATATCCTCAAGCGCAACGCCGGTCACACCGTAGAGCGGCGGCGGGTTCCCCGTGCCGAATGGTTCGAAGAAAGCCGCCGCACGCGGCAGATCCAGCGTGAGCTCGGAAAGCTCCGCCACACAGTCCAGGAGAATTGTGGGCACAGCCTTTGGCTGCGCCGCGGCAAATGCGTTGATCCGGCTGCGGAACGTCTCAAGCTGATCAACCGGCAGCGTGAGCCCCGCCGCCATGGGATGGCCGCCGTATTTCAGCAAAAGTTCGGAACAGGCGGACACGGCCTGGAATAGATCAAAGCCTTCCACACTGCGGCCGGAGGCCTTCGCCGTCTCACCGTCCTGTGAAAAGACAAAACACGGCTTGCCGAAGCGCTCCGTCAGCCGCGAGGCAACGATGCCGATCACGCCCTCGTGCCAATGCGCGCCGGACACGATGAGGACACGGTCAAACAAACGATCCGGCTCCCGGCGCAGCTGCTCCAGCGCTGAAGTGAGAATCTCGTCCTCGATGGCGCGGCGGCGATCGTTGTCGGCGCAAATTTCGGCCGCCAGGGACCTCGCTTCCTCCTCATCCTCGGAAAGGAGCAGGCGCACGGCGCGATCCGGCGCGCCCATGCGGCCCGTCGCGTTGATACGCGGCACAATTGTGAACGCCACGTTTGTGGCCGTGAACGAGCGATCCGCCATACCTGCCAGGCTGATCAGCTCACGCAGGCCGAGGCGATCCGTCCGGGAAAGCTGCCGCAGTCCGGCGCGGACAAAGGCCCTGTTCTCCCCCGTGAGAGGCACGACGTCCCCGATGGTGCCGATGCTGAGCAGATCCGCATAATTGTCAAGCAGCCCCTGCACGTCGCAGTCCTCCCCTTCGAGGGCCAGGATCAGTTCAAAGGCAACGCCGACGCCGGCCAGATCCTTATACAGGCTACCGCAGCCGGGGCGGTGCGGGTCCACAACGGCACAGGCAGCCGGCAGCTCAGGCCGCGGGCGGTGATGGTCGGTCACGACAACATCCATCTGCAGGGAGGCCGCATAGGCAACCTCATCAAGGGAGGCGATGCCGTTGTCCACCGTAACAAGGAGCGACACGCCGCGCTCATGCAGGCGATCAATGGCCGAGCGGTTCATGCCGTAGCCCTCCGCCTCGCGATCCGGGATATAATAGCTTACATTTGCCCCGCATGACTCAAGATAGGAATACAGCATGGCCGTCGCGGTCACTCCGTCGGCGTCATAGTCTCCATACACGGCGATGGACTCGAAGTCATCCAGCGCACGGTGAATGCGTTCCACTGCCTCCTGCATACCGGCAAAGCGGAGCGGGGCAAATTCCGTCTCCTCAGAGAGGAACGACTGCGCCGCCGCGGCGCTGTCAAACCCCCTGGCCGCGAGCAGACAGGCGAACGCCGGGGCGATCTCCATTTCCTGCTGCAACCGGCGCGCGGCCGCTTCATGAGCGGCGCGAACTCTCCACTGTTTCATCTGAACACTCTTCCTCCCCACCGTGCCCGGCCTGCCCAATTTTGACGAAGAAGGGCGGCGGCACGCGCGTTTTGCATATGTATAATGATTTATTGTACCATTCCGGTCATGGTTATTCAAGATTTTTTTATACCGCACAAAAAGGCCGCCGGTCCCATGGGACCGGCGGCCTTGGCCTGCCGAACAATAGACAAAATCACAAAGCGTTGGGAACGAAAACCTGCCGAAAGGACAATAAAATCAGGACGTGCGTTCCGTGACGGAAAGGTTCACCTTGTAGCTGCCGTAGGCCCAGCAGCGGGAGCTGCCTGAAATGCTGATGGTGGCAGGCATCTCGGTGTGCCCGGTGAAGCCCTGGCTCTGCGACATGTCGACCTGCACCACGAGGTTGTTCTCCGTGAGGTTCGAGAGTTCCTCCTCCGGCCCAACCACGACGACGTCAAGCGAACTTGTCGTGACCTCCGCCCCATACGAATGGCTGAGATTGTTTATCTTGAAATTGCTGGCCGTGATGGTCTTTGTGGTGTAGCCCGCCAGATTCAGGCTGACCGTGACTTCATCGATCTCCTGAAGATTCCGGAAGAAAGCCGGCAGCGTAACCGGGATATCAAACACGGATGTATCCGGGCTGATCTGTGAAAAATCAATGGGGTTGAGCTGAATGCTCCGATAGGAAGCGAAGTCCTCCTCGGTACCGGCCAATTCCACGGTGCTGGGCGACAGCGTAACAAAGGAAGAATCGAGGTCGATGCCGGACGGCGCATTCGTGAAATTCGCCGTGAACGGCACTGTTTTGCGCACATAAACCGGCACGGTGATCTCGGCCGTTTCCGTACTGAGGGAAAGCTGATCGTATTTGTCGCGGCTGATGGTGTTGCCGTTGGCATCGAGCAGAATGAGATCCGACGTCTGGCGCGCCGTTTCGCTGAGCTCGCCGAGTTCCTTATCCCCCACCGTCACAGCGGAGATGCTGTCCACCACGGATTTCGGGCCGGAGACGGTGATTGTCTCTGGGGCGGCGGCCACGCTGCCCACAAAATAGCCGTCCGCCGCAGAGCTGTTCACGCCGGAGGTATCGATGGTGAACGTTTTTTCCTCTGAATAATCGAGCGTAAGCTGCACAATAGAGGGTTCTATGCGATCGATTTCATAATCAGTTACATAGCCCTTTTTGGAAGAAGAAATGGTGGCAAGATACGTCTTGGCGCCGGAAATGGTTTCCGTAATCTGTGTTTCCAGGCCGATATTATCCGCGGTGACATTGCGCACGGAGAGGCTGTTTCCCTTGATATAGACCGTGACGCTGAGCGTCTGCGGGCTGAAGCAGCGGAGCCCCTCCGCCTGCGCCGCCTCCGGGATCTTGATCGTCACAGGAACATTGCGGATCGGAACAGGGAATTCCTCCGTGTTCGTAAACGCCATGGAAAACCAGATGGCAAGCGCACACAGAACAGAAAAAACTGCCACAAACTTGTTGTTGTAAAACAGCTTGCCGAAGGAAAAGGACTTCTTTTCCTCCTGGCCCGCCTTCTTCCCGTCTTTGGCGCGGCTGTCTTCCTTCTTTTCAGTCTTCATGCTTCTTCCCCCTTCTAATCGAGGGGATGCGGCGCTGCGGGCGCTCCGCTTCCTCTTCGAGGAGGAAGCCGTCGAGAGCTGTTTCCAGCGTGTCCCTCGTGTAATTTCGGGTGAGCACACCGTTGCAGGCGATGGAAATCTGGCCCGTTTCCTCGGAAACCACCACGACAACGGCGTCCGAGTTTTCGCTCATGCCGATCGCCGCGCGGTGGCGCGTGCCGAGGTCGATGCTCACATTATCGCTCTTCGTCAGCGGGAGAATGCAGCCCGCCGCGTACACCATGCCGTCCCGGATCACCATGGCGCCGTCATGCAGAGGCGCTTTGTTGAAAAAGATATTTCCAATGATAGGCGGGGACGGGATGGCATTCACCACGGTACCCGTATCGATGATGTCTCCCAGCTTTGTCTGCCGCTCAAACACCATGAGCGCGCCCGTTTTTGATTTCTGCAGACTGGCGGCAGCATCGCACACCGCCTCAATGCACCGCTTCTTCTGCGCTTCCAGCGTTTCCTCTTCCTTCGAGGCGAGCAAGCCCAGATTTTTGCCCAGATTGTTCCGGCCCAACTGCTCGAGAGCACGGCGCACTTCGGGCTGGAAAACGATGAGCAGGGCAATGACGCTGAAATTGAAGAAATAGTTGAGAATATTGAGCATCATGCGGAGCTGAAACACATTTGCGGCCAGCCAAACACCCAGCAGCAGCAAAATGCCCTTGACAAGCTGTTCGGCACGCGTTTCGCGCACCAGCTTAATAAAGCCGAAGATAATGAGAGAAATCAAAAGGACGTCCAGCAGGGATGAAATTGAAAACGAGGAAACAAGGCTGACAAACTGGCTCCACAGGCTGGAAAGGAACCCTGCGCACTGAGAACAGAATTCGCCGAACCATTCCATGTGTACTCATCCTTCCTGTATGTTTCAGCGCACCTGATGCAGGCCTGCCGAGGCGACGCTCCCTTTTCCGCCGGAAGAACGCACGGTCCGGGTGCGGAAACAGGCGCACTGTTTTTTCCTGCGCTTATTTTACCATAGGTTGGAGCGAATTCAAAGCCTTTCTTTGTGAACGTCCTGTGAATTCCGCACAACCGATCGCATCACCGCCGCGAAAGAACGGATTTCCTGTTCCGTGGTAAAGGCCGAGGGGCAAATCCGCACCGCACCGGACTCGAGCGTCCCCATAAAGCGGTGGGCCGCCGGCGCACAGTGCAGGCCGGCGCGCACTGCAATGCCCGCCTGCGCCAGGGCGGCAGCCGTCTCCTCGCTCGGCACGCCGCGCACCCGGAATGAGAACACGGGCGCAAACGATTCGCCGTCCGGCTCAGGGCTGAAAAGCTCCACCCGATCCAGCGCGCGCAGGGCGCGCCAGGCAGCGCGAGCCACAGAAAGCTCATGGTGCAGGATCCGCTCCCTGCTCTTTTCGCGCACGAAAGCCAGGCCGGCGCGCAGCCCGGCAACGGCAGGCACATTGAGCGTGCCGCTTTCCAGACGTTCGGGCATCTCCTGCGGCTGATCAAACGAAACGGAGTTTGTGCCCGTTCCGCCCTCCAGAATGGTGTCGAGCGCCTCCCCGCGGGAGGTGATCAGCAGGCCGAGCCCCATTGGGGCATACAGCCCCTTGTGCGGCGCAGCGCAGATAAAGTCGAAGCATCCCTCCTCCAGCTCGACGGGGAACACACCGGCAGACTGGGCCGCATCCACACAGATAGGCACCCCATATTGCCGGGCCATAGCGGCGATCCGCTCCACCGGCAGGCGAATGCCCCACACGTTCGACACATGGGTGCAGACAATCAGCTTCGTCTCCGGCCGCAGGGCGCGGCGGAACGCGTCCACCGTTGCGTCGTTGTCGCCGGGATACACACGCGCCTGGGTAAAGGAGACGTCCTGCTCCGCCAGCTTCCGCAGCGGCCGCATCACGGCGTTATGCTCCAGACATGATACGACGGCATGGCTGCCGGGGGTCAGCGTCCCCTTGATCACCGCGTTGAGGGCATGGGTGCAATTCATGGTGAAGACGACACAGGACGAATCGGGCGCGTGAAAAAAATCGGCCGCCTCTGCCCGCGCCCGGTAGACAAGCTCAGCCGTGGCCATGCTCATGGCGTGGCCGCCGCGGCCGGGGTTTGCACCGAACCGCACGAACGCATCGGCCACGGCGCGGCGGACGCGTTCCGGCTTCGGGTAAGTGGTGGCGCCGTTGTCCAGGTAAATCACCGCGGGCCGCCCCCTTGCCCGCCTGCCAGATACCCGGCCCGGATCAGAATGGGCAGCGCTTCCTGCGCGCGGCCCGGCGCGTAAACGCCGTATCCGCACCCCATGCCAGGCGTGTGCGGCACACGCTCCACCGTGGCCTGGATGCCGTGGCGGCGCAGCAAATCGCGCGCCTGCATGGCGCGCGTAATGGAGCTCACTGTGAATAATGGTCGTTCCATCAGTCGAATCCCTCGCTTCCCGGGCAGCGCCTGAAGCGCCGCCCCGATTCACCCCGCCGGACAAACGGAGCTAACCCATCATATGAGGCGGAGATCCCGATGGTGTCATGCCCGGGATTCGATGAGACAAACGGCGTGTGCAGCGATCCCTTCGCCGCTTCCCGTGAAACCCAGCCCCTCCTCCGTGGTGGCTTTCACGCTTACCCGCGAAACGGGGACGCCGCAGGCTGCCGCTATGTTTTCCCGCATGGACTGAATGTGGGGCGCGAACTTCGGCGCCTGCGCCAGCACGGTGGCGTCCAGATTTTCCAGCCGCCAGCCGTCCTCCTTCAGGAGTTCGGCCACACGGCGCAGGAGAACCATGCTGTCTGCCCCCTCATATGCCGGATCGGAATCGGGAAACAGCTTGCCGATGTCGCCCAGGGCAGCGGCGCCCAGCAGCGCATCCGCCGCGGCGTGGGCCAGCACGTCTGCATCCGAATGGCCAAGCAGCCCCTTTTCCCACGGGATCTTCACACCTCCCAGGATCAGGTCCCGCCCTGCGGCCAGGCGGTGCACATCGTATCCATGGCCGATTCTCATGCTCATTCCTCCCGTTTGCGCAGGATCGCCTCGGCAGTGAAGATATCGTCCCGCGTTGTCAGTTTCAGATTCTCATAGCTGCCCTCGCACAGCCGCACAGGCAGGCCCGCGTGCTCCCAGAGCTGGCAATCATCCGTGTACAGCCTGCCGGCCGCCACAGCGCGTTCCATCTCTTCCAGATACCGCCGGAAGGGAAAAACCTGCGGCGTCTGCACCGCCCAAAGCGTGTCGCGCGCGGGCGTGGACAGAACAAAGCCCCGGGCATCCGCCACTTTAATGGTATCCTTCACGCGCACGGCAAGAGCCGCCCCTGCCGGAGGCTCTGCCGACGCAATCACCGCATCGATCTCCTGCGGCGTGACGAGTGGCCTCGCGCCGTCGTGCACGGCGGCAAGCGCAGGCATGCCCGGGGCCGCCAGCAGGCCGCTGCGCACGGAAAGCTGGCGCTCCGCCCCGCCGGGGGCGAAAGCGAACGGCTTGGAAAGACCGGCACGGCGCGCCAAGACTTCCGCCTGTGGAAGGTCCTCCTCCCGCACAACGAGCACAAGGGAGGAAACACGTGCCGCCCGGTCAAAGGCGCGCAGCGTCCACCAGAGTGCAGGCTTGCCCAGCAAGGGCAGGAACTGCTTGGGGCGCCCCATGCGAGTGGAATTCCCGGCCGCCACAATCACGGCGCAGCAGCCGTTTTGTTCCGCCATTTGATTCACCCTTTCAAGAGCTTTTTGTAGGAAACAAGCCACTCCGGCCTGATTTCTTCCAGCACGGCCTGCGGCTTTTCATACTGATCCAGCGGACGCTGCTCCTTGAGGGAGTGCAGCGCGCGATGAATCTGCCTGGTGTCCACATCCGAACTGAGCTGAAGCTCCGCCAGAGTGGAATACACGATGTTTGCGCTTTTCATTACATAGAGAAGATCGGCCCACGCGCTGAACTCCGTGAGCTTCACAAACTCCTGCGGTACGCGAAGCGTGAGCAGCACGCTGCTGGACACACGCCCGTCGGCGCACTGCGGCCTCCCGCGCACACAGGCGAACACAGGGCACTCGCACTTCAGGTGAAGCAGATCGATCAATGCCTGGTATTCGTTTGCAAAGGTGATGCTCTTGTGTGCACGGTATACTTTCTTTTCAAGGAGGATATCCAGCACTTGGGTGGATTGATAGGTGAGGAGATTGTAGCATCCGTCTTCGATGCTGCGGCCCATTCGGGCCATTCTGTCAAGTAAAAATTGGATCACCGTGATTCCCCTTTAATGATATTGAAACGAAATGGGCACACTTCAATTCATGGTCGCCCAGTTGAACAGAGTCATATCCTGGCGGCCATAGGCATCCGGCAAGGCGAGATACCGGCGGGTGAGCGCCAGATCATCCTGGCCGGTGCCGTGATAAAACGCTTCCGCAATGGAACCGGCGATCGCGCCCACGGTATCGGTGTCACAGCGGACGCTGTACACATTGCGGATGCAGCTTTCCCACGAATGGCTTTCCAGAAAACACCGGATCGCAAGCGGCACGGAAACCTGGCAGCTCATGTCCACTTTAGCGAACGGCCGCAGCAGCGCAAGCGGGCGGCCAAGGCGATACTGATAATTTTTTTCGATATAGGCGCGGATTTCCTTTTTGGAGCAGCCGGTTCGGGCAAGATAAATACAGACGGCCGTTGCCTCCGCGCCTTTGATCCCCTCGGGGTGATTGTGCGTGCACAGCGCACTGCTCTGGGCCTGTTCCCGCACGCGCTCAAGCGTGGGAAAATATTCCCCGATGAAGCTCACGCGCATGGCGGATCCGTTGCCGTAGCTGCGGTAAGCCGCCGCGCCTCCCGCCTCAAGCCAGCGCTTGAACATGGAGCCGTATCCGGCCAGGGGAAATTTGCGGCCGAACTCCAGGTAAGCGTTCCGGTAAGAACAGCCGTTGAGCACGGCGTATTTGGTCGCCACTGTCAAAACGGTGTCATCCGTGAAACAACATGCATCCGTAAAAAACGGCTCCTTTTTGTAGTTAAACGTCTGCGGCCGGCTGAATTCAAACCGGGACCCCGCAATGTCACCCAATATCGCGCCAAACATAGGCCCTTTCCCCTTTCCGCTTTCCCGGCGGCTCCCCGTGCCCCCGCCTGCGGCCGCCGAACCGGCCACGGGACGGCAGGCGGAAGCGGATTGGCGCCGCCTTCTGTCTCTATCATACTATATCTTGAGCCGTTTTTCCAGATCTTTGCCTGTTTCGTGCACGATTATGCGGAGAAAGGATGAAAATATACTAAATCGGTAGAAATTTAATTTGCCTTCTTGACAATGGAGCAAAAGTGCCATACATTATAGAAAGAGGGAACGGCATGCCGGGAGCAGCCGGCAGCCGAAACGCCTTCTGGAAAGGATAAACTCTATGGATATTTTAAAAGCGGAACACCTGGCCTGGGATCTTCCGGACGGTGTGGGAATTATCAAAGATATCAGTTTCTCCATTGAAAGCGGCAAGCTGGTGGTCGTCACCGGCCCGAACGGCGGCGGCAAAACGACGCTTGCCAAGCTGATCGCCGGCATCGAAACGCCGTCTGCCGGACATCTCTTCTTCGAAGGCGAGGACATCACGAAGAAAAATATCACGGAGCGCGCGAAACTGGGCGTGGCGTATGCCTTCCAGCAGCCGGTGCGCTTTAAAGGCCTGACGGTGCGCGACATGCTGGAGCTTGCTTCCGGCCATGCGCTCGACGACGCACATCTGTGCGATCTGCTGGGCAAGGTAGGGCTGTGCGCGAACGAGTATGTGGATCGCGAGCTGAATGCGAGCCTTTCCGGCGGTGAGATCAAACGCATTGAGATCGCCTCCGTGCTGGCGCGCGGCGCGAAGCTCTCGATCTTCGATGAGCCGGAGGCCGGCATTGACCTGTGGAGCTTTGCCCGGCTGGTGGAGACCTTTGAGGAGGTCCGCCGCAACCAGTCCGGCACGCTGCTCATCATCTCGCATCAGGAACGCATCCTGAACATTGCCGACGAGATCATCGTGATTGCCGACGGGCTGGTGCGCGCCGCGGGGCCGCGCGAGGAAATCCTGCCCACGCTGCTGGCAGACGAGAAGTCGCCCCGCTGCCCTCTTGGAAAGGAGAGTGCGCTTGTATGAATAAGATCACAGAATCCCTTCTGCGCGTCGTTTCGGATTTCGGCGGCACGTTCAAGGGTGCGTATAACGTGCGCGAGGACGGCGGCTGCGCCGGCCGCCAGTCGAGCGAGCACATCAAGCTGGAATCGAAGAAGGATGGTCCTGGCCTCATCATCCGCGTGGCCCCCGGCACAAAGGGGGAGACGGTGTATATTCCCGCCTGCGTGACGCATGGCGGCATTGACGATCTCGTTTACAACGATTTCTACATCGGCGAGGGCGCCGACGTGGTGGTGGTAGCCGGCTGCGGCGTCCACAACGAGGATGACTCGGAGGCACGCCATAACGGCATTCACCGCTTCTTCCTGGAAAAGGGAGCGCGCGTGGTGTACCGCGAAAAGCATGTGGGAACAGGAAAAGGCCGCGGTGCGCGCCGCATTGACCCGGTGACAGATATCCAGATGGCGGAGGATTCCTACATGGAGATGGACACCGTGCAGATCAGCGGCGTGGACAGCACCATGCGGCGCACCAATGCGCTGCTCAAGGACCGCGCCCGCCTGGTGGTGCGTGAGCGCCTGCTGACGAACGGAACGGAATGGGCCCGCAGCGACTTCGACGTCACGCTCGAGGGCGAGGATTCCTCGGCGGACATCGTCTCCCGCTCGGTGGCGCGCGGAAAGTCCCGCCAGGAATTCAACTCCTGCCTTCGCGGCAAGAACCGCTGCAACGGCCATTCCGAATGCGACGCCATTCTGGCGGAATCCGGCAGCGTGGTCGCCTCCCCCTCGCTTGAGGCAGCCAATCTGGACGCGGCCCTCATCCATGAAGCGGCCATCGGCAAGATTGCCGGCGAGCAGATCCTGAAGCTGCGCACGCTTGGCCTCACCCAGGAGGAAGCGGAGGAGCGCATCATCCAGGGCTTCCTGAAATAACATCCCGGCACAGCAAACTGCCGCGGCACCGGCGCACAGCGCACGGGCCGCGGCAGTTTTTTGCGCCTAGATCGATTTCACAAGAGCGTCTGGCCGTTCACGCGCAGGCGGAACGTCAGGCCAAGGCGCTCCGCAGCCTTGCGGCAGAGCAGCATGCGGTCGAGGAAAATTTCGAAATAGTCCATGACAGGCGAAATCTGCGTGTCGATCGTCATCTCCTGCACGAGCGCGGTTTTGTCCGGCGTGAGATAGGTGCGCGTCTCGACCACGGCGTAATTGACGCGATCGTGCATGTCAAACGAAGCAAAGTCCGTGTTGCGCACACGGGTGCGGCGCACATCCGTTTTGTCCGCGAGGATCAGAGCGGCCGCCACCTCGTTGACGGGATAGGCCGTGCTCTCATCATGGTTGCCGATGGCGCTGATCACAGTGGAAAGCTCTTCGGCGTCCATACCCATCTTGTCGAGAATGCGGAACGCCATGATCGCGCCGCTCTGGGCATGGTCAATCCGGTTGATCACATTGCCGATGTCGTGCAGGTAGCCGGCGATCCAAGCGAGCTCCGCCTGGCGGGGTGCACAGCCGAGATCGAGCAGCAGGTTCTGCGCAAAATTGGCCGCGCGCGTCACATGGGCGAAGCTGTGCTCCGTGTAGCCCATGGCCTGCAGCGATTCATCCGCTTTTCGGATATAGACGGCAATCTGCTCATTGCCGCGCACACTCTCTTTCGTGATCAAACCGTTCCATCCTTTCTGCACTTTGCCCCGGTGAAACTCGGAAACACTTTCAGCATACGCCCGGGAGGGCGCATGCGCAAGGGGAAATGTGTAAAACCGCCGTAAAAGTTGCCGTTGTCAGCCCATCATACTGTTCAGATAAGACCGCACCAGGGAGACGCATTTTTCCCACCCGTTCTCATTCCAGGCAAACCGGCTGCTGTTGAGGCAGAGATCATAATATTCCACATCACGCCAGTTTTTTCCCGTGAAATACTGGTAATAGTCCGCGCGCCGCTTATCCGTCCGGCGTACCAGCTTGCGGACCTCCTCCACGCTGAGCGCCGGGTTCAGTTCCCGGGCGCGGGCCACACAGTAATCGAACGGCGCATATACATAGAGGCGCAGCACGTTGTCCAGATCCTTGAGAATGTAGTTGGCGCAGCGCCCGACGATCACGCAGGACTCCTCCCGCGCGAGCTCCCGGATCACCTTTGCCTGGAAATTGAAGAGGTTGACGTTGGTGACGAAGTCGTCGCTGTCCGGCGGGATCAGCTCGCCGCCATAGGCGCCACGCGCCGCGCGGAACAGCACCGTATTGCGGATTTTCTCATCCGCGTTTGCAAAGAAACTCTCATTGATCCCGCTCTTTTCGGAGGCAAGGCGCAGGATTTCCCTGTTGTAGAAGGAGACATTCAGCTCCCTCGCCAGCATTCTTCCGATGCTTCTGCCGCCGCTTCCATACCCGCGTGCGATGGTAATCACAAAGTTTTTCATCCCGGTCACCTTCCCTTTCTCCGGCCGGCCGTCAAACGCCGGGCCGGATCGCTCCGGCTGCACCCGTTTGCCGGGCAAATCGCCGTGCTGTTCCTCTTCTTTCAGTATAGGGGGAAACAGCGGAGAAATCAACAATATTTACAAAATCGTTAAATCTTTTCTTGTCTTTTTCCGTGAATTGTGATACTGTTTAACGGTAGGGCCGCCGCAAAAGAAGACAGACTGCGGCGTGCTCCCGAGAGAAGAAAGGAGATTTCCAAAATGGATTGGAATGAGATACTGGAACGCGTCTGCAGCCTTGTGAAGGAGGACGGCAGGCGCATCCTTGCCATGAAGCGGCCCGAGGTATTTGAAAAGGAGGGCCACGCCAATTTTGTGACAAGCGCCGATCTGGCCTCCCAGAGCTTCCTGCTCGAAGGGCTCGCTCCCCTGGTGCCGGGTGCGCATTTCTTTGCCGAGGAGCAGGAGGAGCATGTGCTCGCCCCCGGTTACAACTGGCTGATCGATCCCATCGACGGCACCACAAACTTTATGCGCGGCCTGCGGTGCTCCTCCATCTCCGTCGGCCTTGTGAACAACGGCAAGGCTGTGCTCGGCGTGGTCTATCAGTTCTATTCCGACGAGCTGTTCTACGCCGTGCGGGGCAAAGGCGCCTTTCTGAACGGGAAGCCGATCCACGCGGCGGATACACCGTGTGACAGGGCGCTGATCGAGGTGGGCACCAGCCCGTATAACACGACGTTCCACGCGGCCACGGCCGCTATCATGCACAAGGCTCTCTCCTGCTGCGGCGATCTGCGGCGCAGCGGTTCCGCGGCCGTGGACCTGTGCGCCATTGCGGCGGGCCGGGCGGACGCCTTTGTGGAGGCGCGCCTTTCGCCGTGGGATTACGCCGCTTCCTCCGTAATTCTGGAGGAGGCAGGCGCGCAGATCACGTCCTGCGCGCCCTTCACGCTCGATTTTCAGAACAGCACACCGGTGATCGCCGGCGCGGGCGAAGCGTTTGACTTTGTGTGCCGCACCGCCGCAGCCGTGCTTTCCGGGGAGGGCGGCGCATGAAAAAGCAGCAAGTGTTTGCCCGCAGCTGCGGCGTGCTGATGCCTGTGTTCAGCCTGCCCTCCCCCTATGGGATCGGCACGTTCGGCCAGGCTGCCTACGACTGGGTGGACTTTCTGGCAAAGGCCGGGCAGCGCTACTGGCAGGTGCTCCCGCTCGGCCCCACGAGCTACGGCGACAGCCCTTACCAGAGCTTTTCCGCCTTCGCCGGGAATCCCTACTTCATTGACCTTGACAAGCTGCGGGAGGAAGGGCTGCTCACACAGGAGGAGCTCGACAGCGTTGCCTGGCAGGAAACGGAGACCGACATCGACTATGCGCTGCTGTACCGCCGCCGTTTCCCCGTGCTGCGCAAGGCCTGCGCGCGCAGCGCGCACGAGGGCAGCGAATCCTTCACGTCCTTCTGCGCGGAAAACGCGGCATGGCTGGAACCATATGCGCAGTTCATGGCGCTCAAGGAAGCCTTCGGCGGCGTGAGCTGGCTGGAATGGCCGGAGCCGCTGCGCCGCCGGGAACCGGAAGCGCTGCAGGAGGCGCTGGCCCCGTTGGCGGATGCCGTCGCCTTCTGGAAGTTCTGCCAGTTCAAATTCTTTGAGCAGTGGGAACAGCTGCGCGATTACGCACATGAAAAAGGGATCGGCATCATCGGGGATATCCCGATCTATGCGGCGATAGACAGCGCGGACGCCTGGGCGGAACCCGAGGTTTTTTACCTGGACGACGATAACAGGCCGATTGATGTGGCAGGCTGCCCGCCGGACGCGTTTTCCGCCACGGGCCAACTCTGGGGCAATCCGCTCTACCGCTGGGAATATCAGGAAAAAACAGGCTTTGACTGGTGGAAACGCCGCCTGGCTGCGACGTCCCGCCTCTATGACATTGTGCGGATCGATCACTTCCGCGGCCTGGCGGAATACTATGCGATTCCCGCCGGCGACAAGACGGCCGAACACGGCGAATGGCGGCCCGGTCCCGGCCTGGCCTTCTTCGAGGCGGTGCAGGAAAGCCTTGGCGGCGCAAAATGGATTCTGGAGGACCTGGGCTTCCTCACGCCCGATGTGCACCGCCTGCGCAAGCGTGTGGGCGCGCCCGGCATGAAGGTGCTGCAGTTCGCGTTCGATTCCCGCGAGGAAAGCGATTACCTTCCGCACAACTATGACGCCAACTGCGTCGTCTACACCGGCACGCACGACAACGACACCATGATCGGCTGGATGAAGACGGCCGCCCGGCCGGACGTTTCGTTTTCCAAGCGGTATCTCGGCATGCGCCGCGGGGCGCGGCCGAATTGGGAATACATCCGTGCGGCATACATGAGCGTGGCGGCGCTGGCCGTCATCCCGCTGCAGGATTTTCTCGGCCTGGGAAGCGAGGCCAGGATCAACACGCCGTCCACGCTGGGGCAAAACTGGCGGTGGCGCCTCTCCCCCGGCCTCTGCACGCCGGAGCTGGCCGCAGAAATCCGCGCCTTTGCCGCCCTCTATGGCCGCGCGGAACGGGAGATCCCCGCGGAAAAGAAGCGCGCACGGCCGAAAAAAGGCGCCGGGACAAAAGCTGCGGCGCCTGAACCCACTGAAAAAATGACAGGAGGTCCTGATGCATGAGCCGTTTCACCGAATCGATCACCCGCCGGCTGCAGGAGGCCGGCATTTCCGACGCCGGGAGCGCTTCCGCCAAACAGTGGTATGAGGCCGTTTCCCTGGCAGCCATGGAGGAGCTGCGCGGCCGCTGGCAGGAAAAGCCCGGACAAAAGCGGGCCTGCTATCTCTCCGCCGAGTTTCTCATGGGACGGCTTATCAACAACAACCTGATGAGCCTTGGCCTGCTCGACGAGTGCCAGGCCTATATGAAACAGCACGGTGCGGATCTCTCGCTGTTCGAGGAGGTGGAGGACGATGCGCTGGGCAACGGCGGCCTGGGCCGCCTGGCCGCCTGCTTCCTCGATTCAGCGGCAACGCACGGCCTGCCGCTGGACGGCTTCGGTCTGCGCTACCGCTATGGCCTGTTCAAGCAGCGCTTTGACCACGGCTTCCAGCGCGAACTGCCGGACGACTGGACGCGCTTCGGCGACCCGTGGAGCGTGCGGCGGGAGGAGGAAACCGTCCTTGTCTCGTTTGCGGATCAGCAGGTGCGCGCCGTGCCATATGACATGCCGGTCATCGGCTACGGCGGGACGTGTGTGAACACGCTGCGGCTCTGGCAGGCGGAACCTGTGTGCGGCTTCGACCTGGACGCGTTCAACCGCCAGGAATACGAAAAATCGGTGCGGGAACGCGAGGAGGCGGAGCGGCTGACGGCTGTGCTTTACCCGAACGACGACACGGACGAGGGCAAGCGGCTGCGCCTCAAGCAGCAATACCTGTTTTCCTCCGCCACGATGCAGACGATCCTGTGCCGCTACCGATCACGCCACGGAAATGATTTTTCGAAGTTTGCACAGGAATACGCCGTGCAGCTCAACGACACGCATCCCGTGGTGTCGATCCCGGAGTTCCTGCGGCTGCTGTGCGGGGAATACGGCGTATCCTTTGAGGAAGCCTTCGCCATTGCGCGCGACACGTTCGCCTACACCAACCACACCATCATGGCGGAAGCACTGGAAAAGTGGGATGTCCGCCTCTTCGTCTCCGTTCTGCCGGAGGTCTACCCCTATGTGATTATGCTGCAGAACCATCTGCGCCGCGATCTGGACGCCCGCAGCATCCGTGGGGAGGACCAGAAGCTGTACCGCATTGTGGACGACGGGCGCATCCACATGGCACGGCTCGCGATCTACGACACGCACTCCACGAACGGTGTGGCGAAAATCCACACGGAGATCCTGAAAAAAGACGCCCTGCCGGAGTGGGCAGCCCTCTATCCTGAACGGTTCAACAACAAGACGAACGGCATTACGCAGCGGCGCTGGCTGGCGCTGTGCAACCGCGAGCTCGCCGCCTTCGCCACCGATCGCGTCGGCAGCGGCTGGCTCACGGATCTGACACAGCTCAAGGGCCTGGAACGCTACGCAGACGATGTCCAGTCCCTGCGTCAGCTGCAGGCCATCAAACAGGAAAAGAAAAACCAGCTCGCCGATTATGTATACCGCCACGATCGTTTCGGCCTGCACACCAGCTTCCTGTTCGACATCCAGGTCAAGCGCCTGCATGAATACAAGCGGCAGCTTCTCAACGCTTTCTCTATCCTGGATATCTATTTCAGCCTGAAAGAGGGCAAGCTGACGGATTTCCGGCCCACGGCCTTCCTCTTTGGGGCAAAAGCCGCCCCCGGCTATTACAGAGCCAAGGCAATCATCAAATTCATCAACGAGGTGGCGAACCTCGTGAACTACGACAGCGACGTGAACCGGAAGATGCAGGTGCTGTTTGTCCAGGATTACAACGTCTCCTATGCGGAGAAGCTGATCCCTGCGGCGGACATTTCGGAGCAGATCTCCACGGCCGGCACAGAGGCCAGCGGCACGAGCAACATGAAGTTCATGCTCAACGGCGCCGTGACGCTCGGCACGCTCGACGGCGCAAACATTGAGATTGTGGATCGCGCCGGACGCGAAAACAACTATATTTTCGGCGCAACGGTGGAAGAGATCAACGAAAAGAAGGCGAGCTACAACCCGCGTGAGCTCTATGAAAAGGAGCCGCGCATCCGCCGCGCGGTGAATATGCTGATCAACGGCACGCTGAGCGACGGCGGCACCGGCATGTTCCGGGAGCTGTATGACGCGCTGCTCAAGGGCGCAAGCTGGCATCAGCCGGACCACTACTTCCTGCTGCTCGACTTCCTTCCCTACTGCGAGGCAAGGCTGCGTGCCAACAGGGACTCCGCAAACGCCGATGATTTTGCGCGCAAATGCTTGATGAACATTGCCAACGCCGGTGAATTTTCGAGCGACCGCACCATTGCGCAGTATGCACAGGAGATCTGGCACATCAGCGCCCGCTGACCCGCGCACCGCACACAGAAGGAGGAACATTTTTGAAGGAAAGAACCTGGGAAGAGCTGGAGCACGACTGCCTGCTCTGCGAGAAATGCCAGCTGAAGGAGGGCCGCACGCAGGTGGTGTTCGGTGTGGGAAACCGCCATGCCTCTGTGCTGTTCATCGGCGAAGGCCCCGGCGAGCAGGAGGATCTGCAGGGAAAGCCCTTTGTGGGCCGCAGCGGCCAATATCTTGACAAGCAGCTGGCCGCTGTCGGGTTGAGCCGCGAGAAGGACCTTTACATTGCGAATATTGTGAAATGCCGGCCGCCGCACAACCGCGATCCGCTGCCGGAGGAACAGGAGGCCTGCCTGCCGTGGCTGCGCGCGCAAACGGCGCTGATCCGGCCGAAGATCATTGTGTGCCTGGGGCGCATTGCCGCGATGAAGATCATCCGCCCCGACTTTAAGATCACGAAGGAACACGGGATCTTCTTTGAAAAGGGCGGCATCCTGATGATGGCCACGCTTCACCCCGCCGCGCTGCTGCGCAATCCTGCCGCAAAGCCGGGCGCGCTGGAGGATATGGTGAAGCTGCGCGCCAAGATGGAGGAACTGGGGCTGATTGAACCGGAAACGTTCCCGGACGAACCCTGTCCGTAAGGTTTCAGAACAGCACAAAAAATCCCGGAAAGCCGTGAAAAGCTTTCCGGGATTTTTGTTTCTTTTCCGTGTGATTAGCCAAGACCAGCGGGGCAGGGCTTGCCCGCAACAGATGCGAGAGCTTCCTCCTTACTGGTAAACGGTATATTATTATTTATGCAGAAAGTTTTAATGCCGCCATCAGTAATATTAATGCCATAAGGAAGTCCGCCGTATTGGGCGTTATAAAGCTTGCACTTCTGGCATTCCTGTTTATCTACTGAATAGCCGTCCACATTCAGGGGGCACACATTCATCGTAGTATCCCCCTGGCTGGAGGCGATGTTTTCCTTCATAGCCACCGGGAGCACACTGAAAGCCGGTGCAACAAATTTTTTCATCGAAAACACCTTCTTATCATTTTCTGTTACGCTGTACAAAAACACTATAACAGATTTTCCTTTTTTTGTAAAGCCAGAATCTAAAAAAGCCTTTATTGGAGAGCCTCCAGAAACTGCCTGGCAAGCACATCATATTCATGGTGCTGCAGAATAAACGCATGGCCCCTCTCCCCCATGGCCCGCAGTTCCTGCGGATCGGTGGCAGCAAGGCGGCGCGCGGCATCGGCAATGGCATCGCTGTCCTCCGGCGGGATCGACACACCGCACTGTGCCTCTGCCACCATGTCGTTCCCGGCATCGATGGCAAACACCACAGGCTTGCCGGCCATCATATAGTCCATGAGCTTGTTCGGGCTCACGCCGAAGCGGAACAGCGGCTGGCGCTGCAATCCCACATAGAGGGCGTCGAACTGGTTCAGAAGCTCGGGCACCTGGTCGCGCTTCACGGCAGGCAGGAATTCCACGTTCTCCTCCACATGCAGATCCTTCACCTTCTGCATCAACCGGTCGCGCTCCGGCCCCTGGCCCACGGCGATGAGCTTGATCTTTGTGCCGTGCAGTTTCTCCCCTGCCTCCACAAAGCTGTCAAGCGCATTGGCCACGCCGTGTGCACCCGTATACCCGATGAGGAACCAGCCGTCTTTGTGATAAGCGCCGAGTTTATCCCCGTAAACCGGCGGGTTGTGGAAGGGAGCTTCCCAATCCGCCTTGACAATGCCATTCGGCACGCAGATGAATTTTTCCGGCTTCATGCCGTGCTCCACAAAATGCTCCTTGGAGCACGGCAGGAGCGAGACGATGCGATCGCTGTATTTACAGCAATCGTTTTCCGCCTTCTGCATCACACGGATGTAGGGGTGCTTTGGGCTCATGCCGCCCAGTTCAATCGGGCTCAGCGGCCACAGATCGTGCACCTCATACACCAGCTTCGCGCCGGAGCGCTTCGCCAGGCGGCGTGCGGGATAAATGTCGAGCGGATAAGTGGAGGAAGCGATAACGGCGTCAAATTTGCCGCCGTTTTCCAGTCCCTTTGCGTTCGCATACAGGCCGCGCAGAAAGCTGACCATGTTGCGGATGCGGCCGAGGCCGTTGCCCTCATAGGAGTTGCCGGCAATCCAGAAATACCGGATGCCGTCGATCTGCTCCTCCTTCGTCTTCGCCCCGCCCATCTCCGGGTTTTTTGTGCGCAGGTGTGAGAACGAGCTGGCCGCGATGGTGACGGAATGGCCCATCTCCACCCAGCGCTTCGCCATAAAATACGGCCGGTATTCCATGCCGTGGCGCACGCTTCCCGCATAGTGATTGATCAAAAGAATGTTCATCGGCTTGCCTCCGTTTCTCACGCGCCGCAGAGAATGTGCGCGATCTGTTCGGAAGCATGGCCGTCCCCGAAGGGCTTGCTGCTGCGGGCCGCCGGGTCAGGCGTGGTGTGCAGCGCCTTCTGCAGAATGTCCTCCGTGGTGAGATCGGCCAGCACATTCCAGTTGCCGTGCAGTGTTTCCACCCACTCCGTTTCGGAGCGGAGCGTGATGCAAGGGACCTCCATGAAATACGCTTCCTTCTGCAGGCCGCCGGAATCGGTGAGCACCTGGCAGGCGCCGCTGGTGAGCAGGAGCATTTCGAGATACCCCACCGGGGCAATCAGGCGGATATTGGAAAACCCGTTTTCCCGGATCGATTCCTCCGCCAGCGCACGGGTGCGCGGGTGGATCGGGATGAGGACAGGATCGGGAAGCTGCTCAAACGCGCGGAAAATGCGCGTGACGGCTTCCACGCCGCCATCCGTCGTCTCTGCGCGGTGCAGCGTTGCCAGGCGGTAGCGCTTCGGCTCCACGCCGACTTCCTCGTAAATCTTCCTTTTTTTTGGGTTGGCACGGGCCACCTCGAGGAAATGAAGCACGGAATCGAGCATGACGTCACCTGTGACGGAAACGCCCTTCTCAATGCCTTCCTTTTTCAGGTTTTCACGCGCCGTCGCCGTGGGGCAGAACAGCCAGGTGGAGATGTGGTCCGTGAGCACGCGGTTCTGCTCCTCCGGCATGCGCATGTTGTAGGAGCGCAGGCCGGCCTCCACATGGGCCACGGGAATGTGCAGCTTGCTGGCGGCCAGCGCGCCGGCCAGCGTGGAGTTTGTGTCGCCGTACACCAGAAGGATATCCGGCTTTTCGCGCTGGATAACCTCTTCCACGCGGATCAGCATTTCGCCTGTCTGCCGGCCGTGCGAACCGGAACCCACGCCGAGCTGATACGCAGGGCGGGGAATGCCCAGCTCCTCGAAGAAAATATCGGACATATTCTGATCATAGTGCTGGCCTGTATGCACGATGAGCTCCTCGCACAGCGGCCTGAGGGCGGCACTGACGACGGAAGCCTTGATAAACTGCGGGCGCGCGCCCACAACTGTGAGAATCTTCAAGCGTCCTCCCCCTTTTTCAGCGGACCTTCACGTCGTCGGAGCACATGTCGAGCGTGGAGAAGGAGAGATCGTCATACTTCACGGGCAGGCCCGTCTTCTGGCTCTTGTAGGCGGCCAGCACGAGCTTCATTCCCTTGATGCCCTCTTCTCCACTCACAAGCGGCGCACGGCCGGTGCGGACGGCATCAATGTAATCGGCATAGAGCGGGGTGTGGCCGCTGCCGTACACATCCTTCGGATCGGCGCCCACCAGCTGGGCAACCTCTGCATCCTGCGGGGCCTCGTCGGCAAACTGCCAGGTCTGCATTCTGTTGACGGCCACGCCGCCGATCACGACGGTGCCGGTCTCACCGAAGACGGAGAGCGTCTCCTCCAGATTCTTCGGGTATACGCAGGCCGTTCCCTCGACAATGCCGATCGTGCCGTTCTTGAAGCGGATCAGGATGGCGCCGAAATCCTCGGCCTCAATGTCGCGGATGAAATTGCCCGTCATGGCCATGACGGTGTCCGGCTCGCCGCCCATGGTCCACTGCAGCAGGTCAATGCCGTGGATGCACTGGTTCATGAGGGTGCCGCCGTCGAGCTCCCAGGTGCCGCGCCACGGCGCCTGCTGATAATAGGGCATTGTGCGGTTCCACAGGATGCGGGCCGTGCCGTTGATCAGCTTGCCGAAACGGCCGCTCTCGAGCGCGCGGCGCATCTGGCGCACGGGCGGGTTGAAGCGGTTCTGGTGGCAGACACCCACGGTGACGCCCTTCTCCTTCGCTTTGGCCAGGATCTCCTCAGCGTCCGCCGTGGAGAGCGCGATGGGCTTCTCGATGAGCACATTCTTGCCGTGTGCAATGCAGTCGAGCGCGATGGCAGCATGGTAGCCGCTCTCGGTGGCAACGGTGCAGCAGTCGATCTCGAGCTCTTCGAGCGCCTTGCGGTAATCCTCATACACGGCCGGGCGGCTGCCGGTGAGCGCCTCATAGTCCGCGGCCTTCTGCTCGGCGCGCTCGCGCACCGGGTCGCACACTGCGGCCAGCACGCAGGTATCCTTGTTTTCCGCCGTGGCGGTGATATGATTCTTCGAAATGCGGCCGCAGCCGATCAACATAAAACGCAGCTTTTCCATATTCGTGTTTCCGCCTTTCCGCCCCGCGGGGGGCCTTCCGTTATCACCCGATGAACCGGGCTGTGAACGAAAAACGAGCGGAACTTCCGCCGGGAGGTTCCGCCTGTTTTCGCTTTTTTCCTGATTACAGCAGTTCGATGTTGGAGCGATCCTTCACATTCTTCATCGCATTGCGCGTGTCGAAGATTTCCTTCGCCAGCTTCTGAATGTGGTCGTAATCGAAGCAGGTGTGGGCCGTGCAGATCACGACGATGTCCGCATTGCGGATGAGGTCGTCCGTGAGCTCCTTCTCGCCCGTGTGGACCTTGCCCTTGTGCTTGTACTCGGGGATGAACGGATCGTAATACACCGTCTCCGCGCCCTGCTCGATGAGATGATCGATCACGTTGAGGGCCGGGCTCTCGCGGTAATCGTCGATATCGTTCTTGTAAGCCACGCCGAGCACCAGCACCTTCGCGCCGTTCATCGCCTTCTTGTTGCGGTTGAGCACCTTCATGACGCGGTCCACCACATACTCGGGCATGCCGGTATTGATCTCGCCGGACGTCTCGATGAGGCGGGTGTGGTAATCATACTCGCGGGCCTTCCAGGTGAGATAGAAGGGATCGAGCGGGATGCAGTGGCCGCCGAGGCCCGGGCCCGGATAGAACGCCTGGAAGCCGTAGGGCTTCGTCTTGGCGGCGTCGATAACCTCCCACACGTTGATGCCCATGCGGTTGCAGATGATGGCCATCTCGTTGGCGAGACCGATGTTGATGTTGCGGTACGTATTTTCGAGGAGCTTTTCCATCTCGGCCACGGCCGGGGAGGAGACCTCATAAACGCCGCCGTCGAGCACATTGCGGTAGAGAGAAGCGGCAATCCTGGTGCAGTCCGGCGTGATGCCGCCCACAACCTTGGGGGTGTTCTTCGTCTTGTATTGCTTGTTGCCGGGATCGACGCGCTCCGGCGAGAAGGCGAGGAAGAAATCCTCGCCGCACTTGAGGCCGCTCTGCTCCAGAATCGGCTTGAGCAGCTCCTGCGTGGTGCCCGGATAGGTGGTGGACTCCAGCACGACAAGCATGCCGGGATGCACATGCCGGGCGACGCTCTCCGTGGAACTCTTCACGTAGCTGATGTCGGGCTGCTGGTATTTGTCAAGGGGAGTCGGCACGCAGATAGCCACGGCGTCCACACCGGAGATGAAATCAAAATCGGACGTGGCGCGCAGGTAACCCGTCTCCACCATGTTCTTCAGCTTATCGCCCACAATGTCGCCAATATAATTGTGGCCGGCGTTGACGGAATCCACCTTCTTGGACTGCACATCAAAACCGATCGTCTTATAACCGGCCTCGGCCATTTCCACGGCGAGCGGCAGGCCTACATATCCCAGGCCAACGATGCCGACGACAGCCGTCTTGTCCGCAATTTTCTTCAGCAGATCGTTTTTCAGATTCGACATAGCTCTGTTTCCCTCATTTTCTGTAAAATTATGATTGAATCATTTCCCCGCCGGTGTTTTACGATTCGAGAAGAGCGTCGCACACGGCGTCAATCTCTTCATCCGTGATGTAACCGTGCATGGGCAGGCTCAGCACGCGGTCCGTGAGCTCTTCGCTGACGGGCAGGTCGCCCCTCTTATAGCCGAGCGGCGCGTAAACCTTCTGCAGATGCAGCGGGCAGGGATAATAGACCATCGTGGGAATGCCTTTTTCCTTCAGGCGGGCCTGCAGGGCGGCGCGTTCCTCCGCGCCGGCGGTGAGAATGGTGTAATAGCCGAAGCTGGAAGAGAAGCCCTCCGGGAGATACGGCGTCTGGAAACGGCCGGACAGGCGCTCCGCATAGCGGGCGGCCGCACGGCAGCGGTGCGCGTTCTCCTCGTCAAAGGCGTGCAGTTTCGGCAGCAGGATGGCTGCCTGGATGGTGTCGAGACGGGCGTTCAGGCCGAGGCGGACGTTCTCATATTTGAACGAACCCTTGCCGTGCACGCGGATCGACTGCAGGAGCTTTGCCATCTCCTCGTCGTCGGTGAACACGGCGCCGCCGTCGCCGTAGCAGCCCAGCGCCTTGGCCGGGAAGAAGCTGGTGGCCGAAAAATCGCCGAACGAGCAGGCTTTTCTGCCGTTGATCGAACCGCCGAAGCCCTGGGCGGCATCCTCGAGCAGGAAAAGGTTCTCTTCGCGGCAGATCGCTTCCACCTTCGGGAAATCCACCGGCAGGCCGAACAGATCGACCGCCACAACGCCCTTCGGCTTCAGCTTGCCCTCACGCTTGACACGGTCAATCTGCTCGCGCAGCGAATCAGGCGAAAGGTTGAACGTGCGCGGATCGGAATCCACAAAGACGGGCGTCGCGCCGCAGAGGCTGATCACCTCGGCGGAAGCATAGAACGTGAAGGCAGGCACAAACACGGCGTCGCCCTCGCCCACGCCCATGGCCATGAGCGGCATGCGGAGCGCGTCAGTGCCGTTGCTCGTGCTCACACAGTATTTGCGGCCCGTGTATGCACACAGCTCCCGTTCCAGTTCCTCCACCTGAGGGCCGGAAATGAAGTGCGCCCCTTCGATGACCGACGCGATACCCGCGTCGATCTCCTTTTTCAAATGGCGGTACTGCGCCGCCAGATCATTGAACTGCATATTACGCCTTCTCCTTTGCTTCCACCAGGCCGTTCGGCCCCTGTTGATACCGGCGCCCGCATTTGGGGCAGACAAGGTCCTCCCCCAGGGAAGCGCCGCACTCGCACGCCCAGCCCTTTTGGCGGGCGGGGTTGCCCATCATGACCGCGTGATCCGGCACATCCTTCGTCACGACGCTGCCGGCTGCGATAAACGCATTTTTGCCGATGCGGTGGCCGCAGACAATCGTCGCGTTCGCGCCGATGCTCGCGCCTTCTCCCACCGGCGTGGGAGTATAAAACTCATGGCTCGCCTGCGGATATTTGCACCGGGGCCGCTGCACGTTCGTGAACACCATCGAGGGCCCGCAGAACACATAATCCCCGAGTTCCACACCGTCATAGACGCTCACGTTATTCTGGATCTTACAGTGGCTCCCGATGGAGACGCCCGGCGCAACGTAAACATTTTGCCCGATGTTGCAGCCTTCGCCGATGTGTGCGCCGGTGCTGATGTGGGAATAGTGCCAGATTTTCGTGCCCGCACCGATCTCTGCGCCATCATCGACACAGGCGCTGGGATGCACAAAATACTGCTTTTGTTCTTCCACGCTCTTTCTCAGATCCTTCCGGGAGAATTTCGCGCAGCCCTTCCCCGGCGGAAACGGCCGGGAACCGGAGATCGCGCGGTGCTGTTCTCATATACCGATTTATTATACCCCGCCCGGGAAGACTAGTCAATAATTCCGCGCGAAATTGGCTTTGAGCAGCCGAAAAAAACAGCGGAATATGGAAAATGGACGCGTGTGTTGACATTGACCACGCCGCGCAGTATCATGAATTCGGAACAGAGATTTTTGCTGCCCGCACGGCTCAACGCCGGTGCGGCGCCGCGTCCTGCGCCAGAATATGGTATGCAGACCGGAGCGCGGGCGGCATTGCCTAAAATATAAAAGAATCGAGGAAAACAGCATGAGCCAGTTTACAAAGCGGGAGAACTTCATTCCTTATAACCTGCCGGACATCACGGATGCTGAGATCGAAGAGATGACGGCCACACTCCGCTCTCTCTGGATCGCTAAGGGACCCCGCACCATCAAGTTTGAACAGGAATTTGCCGCTTATCTGGGCGCCAAGCACGCCGTTTCCGTCAACTCCTGCACGGCGGCGCTTCATGTTTCCCTGCTCACGCAGAACATCGGCCCCGGCGATGAAGTGATCACCACACCGATGACGTTCGCCTCCACAGCGAGCACCATTCTGCACTGCGGCGCAACACCCGTGTTTGCCGACATTGACTACCGCACCGGCTGCATCGATCCCGACGAGATTGAGAAAAAGGTGACGCCGCGCACCAAAGCCATTGTACCCGTGCACTACAGCGGCCAGGTCTGCGATCTGGACCGCATTTATGAGATTGCGGACCGCCATGGCCTTTACGTTTCCGAGGACGCCGCCCATGCGCTGTGGAGCCGCTACAAGGGCCGCCTCATCGGCAACAAGCTCAAGGGCGCCGCGAGTTACAGCTTCTACGCCACCAAAAACCTCACGACGGGCGACGGCGGCATGCTGGTGACGGACGACGATGCCATCGCGGAGCGCGCGCGCATCCTTGTGGGCCAGGGCATGAGTCACAACGCCTGGAACCGCTATGCAAAGGGCGGAAGCTGGCGCTACGACATCGTGGAGCCGGGCTACAAATACAACATGTTTGATCTGCAGGCGGCGCTCGGCCTTGTGCAGCTCTCCCGCATGGAGGAGATGCAGAAGCGGCGCCTGGCCATCGCGGCGCGCTACCAGGAAGAGTTCGCCAAAATCGACGGCGTGGAACCGCCCTTCGTGCCGGATTACGCGACGCACTGCTGGCACCTCTATGTGCTGCGCGTCGTGCCGGAGGTCCTGACGATCGACCGCGATCGCTTCATCGTGGAACTCAACGAGCGCAATGTGGGCACAAGCGTCCACTTCATCCCGGTGCACACGATGACGGCCTTCCGCAAGCTCGGCTGGAAGGAGGGCGACTTCCCGAATACCGAACGCCATTTCGAGCGCATCATCTCGCTGCCGCTCTATCCCTCAATGACGGACGAACAGGTGGAGTATGTCATCGAGGCTGTGCGCGATATCGCCGAAAAATACCACCGCTGATCGGCCGGAGGTCCTGCCTGTATGGCTTATTTCAAGGGAAGCATCTATTCCGAGACGCTGAAAATGCGTTCCGGGCTTTCGGTTGTGACACCGAAGCACTGCCACGGCCTGCGGGATGACCCGCCGAAGGCTGTTTTCCTGCTGCACGGCCTTTCCGACAACTGCGACGACTGGACGGTAAACTGCCCGCTGCCGATGCTGGCCGATCGCTATCGCCTTTCGTTCTTTATGCCGGAGGTGCAGCGCAGCTTTTACACCGACATGGCGTTCGGCCCTCCGTATTTTTCCTATGTTTCGGAGGAACTGCCGCGCCTGTGCGCGGAGTTTTTCCCGCTGACGCTCCGCCGTGAGGATACGTTCGTGATGGGCCTCTCCATGGGTGGATACGGCGCGCTCAAGTGTGCGCTCACCCACCCGGAGGAATTCGGGGGCTGCGCCGCCTTTTCTGCCGCATGCGACCTCGAGGAAGCGCGCGGCTATGTGCCGGACGCCCTGCTGCAGGAGATGCGCGGCGTGTTCGGAATGGCGCTCACACTCTCCGAGAAAAACGATCTGCAGGCCCTGGCGCGCTGCTGTGCAGCTTTGCCGGCGCCGGAACAGCCCCGCCTCTTTCTGACCTGCGGGACGGAGGACTTCCTGCACGCGCAGAATGTGCGTTTTTCCTCGCTGCTCAAGGAGCTCGGTCTTCCGGCCGTTTACCGGGAAGGGCCGGGCGCTCACGAGTGGGGTTTCTGGACGAAATCGCTGGAGGAAGCATGCGCACACTTTTTCCGGGAGCGCACGGAACCGTGACCGCACCGCGCGGCTAAATCAAAAACAAGAGCACGCCGCCCTTTCCCGTTGGCCCGGGGAAGGGCGGCGTGCTCTTTGCTTTTTGCTTATTTTCCGGCTTCTGCGAGACGCTCCGCCAGTTCTTTTTCAGGCGTGACATAGAGCGTGCTGTTCGTGGTATAAATGACCATGCCGGGCTTTGCGCCGTTCGGCTTGCTCACATTGCGCACCTGTGTGTAATCGACGGGCACCTGTGCGGAATCGCGGCCCCGGCTGTGCCAGGCGGCGAGCATGGCCGCCTCGCGCACATCCTGCTCGCCCGGCTCGCGCCCCTCCGTGACGAGGATCGTATGAGAGCCGGGAATATTCTTCGTATGGAACCAGAGATCGCGGTTGTTTGCCTGCTTCATGGTGAGCTGATCGTTCTGCCGGTTGTTGCGGCCCACCAGGATGAGGAACCCACCGGAGGAGCGGAAGCGCATCGGGGCTGCCGGCCCGGCTGCCCGGCGCTGCTTGCCGCGCGGCGGACGGATATAGCCCTGGCCGACGAGCTCCTGGCGGATCTCGGAGAGATCACGCTCCGTCTCGGCGCGGCTGAGCTCCTCGAACACCGTGTCAAGGTAGGCAAGCTCCTCCTCCGCCTGGGAAATCTGCTCCGTAAGCTTCTCCTCTGCCGTGCGGGCCTTTCGGTATTCTTTGAAATACTTCTGCGCGTTCTGCGAAGGCGTGAGAAGCGGGTCCATGGGGACCTCCACGAGCGGCATCCCTTCCTCATAGAAGTTTTCCAGCTTTGTGGAGAAAGCGCCCTTTTCCAGCCGGTAAAGATTGGCGCTGATAAGTTCGCCGTTCAAACGCAGTTCTTCGCGCCTGGCGCACTGATCCAGCTCCGCGCGCTGCTTGTTGATCTTGTTCGACAGGCGCTCGGAAGCATTTGCCAAGAGGCGGAGCAGATCCTGGGAGCGAACGCGCATGCGGTCAATCCGGTCGCGCTCGTCATAAAACGCATCCAACAGTTCGGAGCACGTGCCATATTTGCGCACGATGGCTGCGAGACCGTACTGCTCAATGGGGAAAAAGGTGAAATCGAGCGGTTTGCCGTCCGGCTTCACGGCCATGTGCGGCACGCCTGCCACCTCCCGGACGGTGGTGAACAGGCGATCGAGGAAGAACGGAAGGCGCAGCCAGTGCTCCTCCCCCATCTGCCCCAGAGCCGGATCCGTGCCGCGGGCGGCGTGAAAAGCCACCTCGCGCGCCACAATCGGGGAAACGCCCTGCAGTGAGCTGAGCACCGCCTTGCTCAGCGGCATGGCCGGCGGCATGGAACGGATGCGATCCGCCGCTTCGGCGGGGGAAACTTCCAGCGCACAGAGCTTGTCCTGCGGCGGCGGCAGCTCATAGCGCAAGCCGGGCAGCACCAGGCGCTCCGACGTCATCTCCGCGTCCACGCGCTTGAGGGCGTCGATGATCTTCCCGTTCTCGTCCACAAAAATGATGTTGCTGTAACGGCCCATGATCTCCACATAGAGGGAGAGGGCCACGTGGTCGCCCAGCTCGTTCACGGCGTCGAACACGAGGCGCAGCACGCGCTCCAGGCCGGGCTGCTCCACGGCGGAAAGACGCGCGCCCTGCAGCCGCTTGCGCATGAGCATGCACAGCATGGGCGGCTGGGGCGGGTTTTCCGGCACAAAGCGCGTGAAATGGATGCGCGCGCTGTTGGCCCGGGCAGAGAGCAGCAGCTTGAAATGATCGGTGTATGTCCGCAGCAGAAGAACAATCTCCTCCTGATTCGGCTGATAAATCTTTTCCACCCTGGCTTCCAGGGCGGCGTCTGTCAGCTCCTTGCGGATATGGTGCAGAAATGCTCCGTCAAGAGCCATGGGAGACACTCCCTTTCATTGGGAACTTATTGGGACGCCTCACCGGGGCGTCCCCAGTAGGCGGTCGTCTCATTCGGCAGCAGAAGAACGCCGTCCTTCGCATGCGCGGCGAAAACAGCCCGAAGCGAATCGGTGTACCTGTCAAAGCCTTCCTCCCCTTCGCGCAGGCTGTAAGAGGAGGAATAGCAGCGGCGCAGGAATGCGTCCTCCGTATAGTGCAGTGGGTGCGGGAACACCCAGCGCTCCGGTTCTCCGCCGAAAAACAGGCGGATATCCGCCTCCGTGCGCGTGAAATCGCCGCCCATAAAGCCGGCAAACTGCGGGCAGAACCGGCGGAACACGGAGGAAAGCGACCGCATGACGGGGGCTTCCTCCACACGGGCATTCCACACGAGGAGCGCCGCCCCGCCCGGCCGGAGGATGCGCAGACATTCGCGGCGGAACGCAGCAGCGGAAAACCAGTGAAACGACTGCGCCGCCGTCACGAGGGAGACGCTGCCGTCCGGCAGGCCGGTCTCCTCCGCCGTGCCCTTCCGGCAGGAGAAGCCGGGGATAGCCCCCAGCTCCCGCTGTGCCTGCGCGCGCATCTCGTCGTTCGGCTCCACGGCGCACACCGTGCAGCCGAGGCCCAGAAGCAAGCGCGTAAACAGCCCTGTTCCCGCGCCGATGTCGGCGGCCTCCGCCCCGGCCGCACCGCGTTCCCGCAGCTTTTCGGCCAGCTCCGGCGGGTAGCCGGGACGGGCGGCGGCATAAGCCTGCGATTTGCCGGTGAACCGGCTCGCGGCGCTCTCTTTCTGCATCCTGCTTTCCCCCTTACACGAAGCGGGACGGCGCGGCGGAGGATGAGGCGACGCGGAACGAGACGGCGGGGAAGGCCGCCGCCAGCTTTTGGCAGAGCGGATCGAGCACGACGGCCTCCGTGTGAAAATGACCCGCCACGACGAGCGTGAGGCCGCTCTGGCGGGCCGCCAGCAGCTCGTGGTGCTTGGCCTCCCCGGTGACGAACGCCTGCACACCGGACTGCTCCGGCACCGGCGCGCAGAAAGCGCCGGCGCCGCTGCACAGGCCCACCGTGCGGATCTCACCGGCGCCGGGAGTGAACTCGACGGCCTCGCAGCCGAGCGATTCCTTCACATGGCGGGCAAACGCTTCCGGAGAGAGGGGCGAAGGCAGCTCGCCGCAGAGCGATTCCGGCAGGCCGGAGGGCTCGTCCAGCGAGAGCGGCCGCACCCGGGAAAGGCCCAGGCGCTCCGCCAGGCAGGTGTTCACGCCGCCGGGCGCCAGATCCAGATTCGTGTGCGCGCAGATGGCGGCGATCCCGGACGCGCAGAGCAGATACGGGGCGGAACCGGGAAGCAGACGGCGCAGCGGGTCAAAAATCACGGGGTGGTGACTCACAATGAGCTGTGCCCCGGCTTCCTTTGCCTCCTCCACAACGGCAGGCGTGATGTCGAGCGCAAGAAGGGCGGCCGAAACGCTCTCCTCCCCGCTGCCGGCGAGCAGGCCGGCGTTGTCAAAGCTCATGGCGGTGGCAAACGGAGCCCAGCCATCGAGCCAATCGTAGATCATGCGAACCGTGGTCATTCGTTTCCTCCTGTTCCCCGCTCCGCCTCCTGCAGCAGGCGGAGCCGTATTTCATCGAGCGGACGGGCTTCCTCCGGGCGGCCGCTGCAGCGCAGGCCGTTCACACGCTTTTCCAGGGAAGCGGCACGCCGCAGCAGGTAAGCGCGGCCGGCCTCCCCCTCCCCCGTCACCAGGCCGCGGTAGGGAAACACGGGATCCGCCGCCTGGGTTGCCGCCGCGTCCGGATCAAACCAGACCAGCATGGCGCTGTAGACGCGATCGTCCTCGCGCACGGCCTCCTCGCGGGACACGGCAAACCCTGCGCGCGGCAGAAACCGGCGCAGATCCTCCGCCGAGGTCATCGGCTGCAGGATCAGGTGCCGGTCCGGCGTGCGCAGCCACGGCGCTTCCCCGACGATGCGGGCGATGAGCTCGCCGCCCATGCCAGCGATCACAATGTCGTCGGCCTCCTCCGGACGAATCGCGCGCAGGCCGTCCGACAAGCGGGCGGAGACGAGCGATTCGACGCCGCAGCGGGCAATCGTCCGGCGGGCGGCGCTCAGCGGGCCTTCCCGCACATCCGCCGCAATGGCGGAGCGCACCGCGCTGCGGCACGCGAGCCAGACGGAAAGATGCGCGTGATCTGCGCCGATATCAGCCAACCGGCAGCCGGAGCGCACGAATGAGGCGCAGAGCCCCAGCCGCGGCCCAAGGGAGAACGGTTCCTCCGCACGCATGGCGTGCCTCCTTTCCTGGTGCCAAAGCGGGAGAAAGCCGCCCGGCACCGGCCGGACGGCTTCCCGATCTGCATTTCGGTGTGCACTGCGCAGTTTTCCAACGGATACCGCGCGGCGCCGCCGCTTATTACTTGCTGTTCTTTTCGATGTGGTCGTTGAGCTTCTTCAGGAGCTCGTCCACACTCACGCCGTGCACCATGCAGGCCTGCTCCAGCGACTCCCCGCGGGAAGCCGGGCAGCCCAGGCAGTGCATGCCCATCTCAAAGAAATAGGGGGCGGTCGTGGAATCAATATTCAGGATATCGCCGATGAGGGTATCTTTCGTAATAGCAGCCATCAGATGGGTACCTCCAGTATTTTCGCCTTTTCAGGCAGTTTCTTTTCCCCATTATAATACCCAAATCGCGTTTTTGCAATACCGGCGCATCGCAAAACGCGAAAACGCCCGCGCGGAGCTTTTCCGCGCGGGCGCAGATGTGACAGAACTGTGTTTGTTACGCTTCGCCGCGCATCTTGGCAAAGCACTCGCTGCAATACACCGGGCGATCCTCACGCGGCTTGAAGGGAACCCTGGCCTCCCTGCCGCAGGACGCGCACACGGCAGTATACATTTCACGCTCCCCCTTGGCGGCGTTCTTACGGGCGTCGCGGCAGGCTTTGCAGCGCTGAGGCTCGTTTACAAAGCCCTTGGAAGCGTAGAATTCCTGTTCTCCTGCGGTAAACACAAATTCCTTGCCGCATTCCTTGCAGATGAGAGTCTTGTCCTCGTACATTGATCTTACCTCATTTCCTCATTTAGATATTTGCCCGTAGACGGATTCACACCGCCGCCTTTGAAAAAACAACGCTCTATTTGTTAAGCTACCAGGGCATATGTTCATTCCTGCAGTTCCGCTTTCAGCTTGGCGCGCGCCCGCTGAAGCGCATTGTCCACGGCTTTTTCCGTGAGGCCGAGCGACTTTGCAATCTGTGCGTAGCTCAGCCCGCGCAGATAGAGCAAAAGCACCTGCTTTTCGCGCCGGGAAAGCGCGGAGGCAATGCGGCGCACCAGCGCTTCATAGGCCTCGGTTCTCACAGCCATCTCCTCCGGATTTCCGCCGGCGGGAGCATGAAAGCTCTCCGCGGCCTCCCCGGCGTTCAGCGAGACCGGCTGCCCGCCGCCTCCCGCCTGGCGCACGGCCTGCCGCAGGGACGTGATCATCCTGTTGCGCACACAGACGTCCGCATATGTGCCGAAGGAGGCCTTGCCCCCCACGCGGAACCGCCGCGCGGCGGAGAGCAGGCCCAGCAGGCCCTCCTGCTCCAGATCCTCTGCGTCAAGCACATCGCCGGCAAAACGCGCCGCACGGCTTCGCACCAGAGGAAGATACCGCTCCGCCAGCTCCCAGAACGCCTGCGGATCTCCCGCCTGCACGCGCCTGCACAGCTCGCCGTCCGTGGATATCGCCCCGCCGTCGTTCCTGCTCAGATCCATCCCCACTTTCCCGAGACAGCGCCTTTTCCCAGACGCGCACACTACAGCCTGAAAACTGTCTCTATCATACAGCGTTTTGCTGAAAAAATCAACTAATTTATAAAAAAATATGCAATCTATGGACAAGTTTTCGGGGAAAAGCGCGTGCAGGAAAAAACACACGGGCGAAAACGACACTGTTTGGCTTTTCTTTTCCCTTGGGAATTGTTTTTCCCTGCGGAGAGGCCTATAATAAAAACAATACAGTACCGGCCCGCGCCGCGGGTTTGGAAAACGGGGGTGGAACGTTGGTTTCCAAAATACACAGCATGGGTCTGTTTGGGCTGGACGCCTTCCCGGTGGAGATCGAAGCGGATTTAAGCGTGGGCATTCCCTCTTTTGAGGTCGTGGGCCTGCCGGACGCCTCCGTGAGGGAATCCCGGGACCGCATCCGCTCCTCCTTCAAAAATTCGGACTATGAATTCCCGCTCGCGCGTATCACCGTGAACATGGCGCCCGCCGACAAGAAAAAGGAAGGTTCTCTCTATGATCTGCCGCTTTGCGTGGCGCTGCTGACGGCTTCCGGTCAGCTCAGGGAGCCGGACCCCGGCTTTCTCTTCCTGGGGGAACTCTCGCTTTCGGGGGACGTGCGGCCTGTGCGCGGCGTGCTTCCCATGGTGCTCAAGGCGAGGGAGGACGGCTTCCGCGCCGCCTTCGTGCCGGCGGACAACGCGCGGGAGGGCGCGGTGGTGAGCGGGATCGACGTGTTCCCCGTGCACAGCGTGCGGGAGCTGACCGGCCATCTCACCGGGGCAAAACCGCTCTCCCCCGCCAGGCCTAACTTTTCCGACGACCCGCCGGCCGTGCCGCTTCCCGATTTTTCGGATGTGCGCGGCCAGGAGGAAGCAAAACGCGCGCTGGAGATCGCCGCGGCGGGCGGCCACAACGTGATGCTGATCGGCAGCCCCGGCGCCGGGAAGAGCATGCTTGCCAAGCGCCTGCCCTCCATCCTGCCGGACATGAGCTTTGAAGAGATGGTGGAGACGACGAAGATCCACTCCGTCGCAGGCACGCTGGCGCCCGGCGCCTCACTCGTGCGGCAGAGGCCGTTCCGCGCGCCGCACCACACCATCTCGCCCGCGGGCCTTTCCGGCGGCGGGACGATCCCGCGCCCGGGCGAGCTCTCGCTCGCGCACAACGGCGTCCTCTTTCTGGACGAGCTTCCCGAATTCGGGCGATCCGCCATGGAGGTGCTGCGCCAGCCGATCGAGGACGGCGTTGTCACCATCTCCCGCGTGAGCGGTTCCATCACATATCCCTGCTCCGTCATGCTGGTGGCGGCGATGAACCCCTGCCCCTGCGGATATTTCGGCCACCCCACGCGCGCGTGCACCTGTTCCGCGACGGCGGTGGCGCGATATCTCTCCCGCGTGAGCGGGCCGCTGCTTGACCGGCTGGACATCCACGTGGAGGTGCCGCCGGTGGAATTTGACAAGCTTGCCTCGGAGGAAAAAGCGGAACCCTCCTCCGAAATCAAAAAACGCGTCAACAGTGCGCGGGAGCGTCAGCGCCTGCGCTTTGCCGGCACGCCGATCCACTGCAACGCGAACATGACGCCGCACATGCTCACGGAGCTGTGCCGCCTTTCGCCCGGCGCACGGAACATGCTGCGCCTTGCCTTTGACAGGCTCGGCCTCTCGGCACGAGCTTACGACCGCGTGCTGAAGGTGGCGCGCACGATAGCGGACCTCGCCGGATCCGACGACATTCTGCCGGAGCACGCCGCCGAGGCGGTCCAGTACAGAAGTCTGGACCGGAAATACTGGTCGCGTGAGCTCTGAACAGAAACCGGCCCCTCCCTTTTTCCGTCATGGCGCGGCGGACGCCCGCATATAGATGAACGGAAGAAAAAAGGGAGGGCTGTATAATGAACCATTACTACCCGGAGGGTTGGAAACTCGACACACCGGAAAATCGGGCTGCCATGCAGACGCCCGCCGCCTTGCAGGCCGCATGGGGAGAAGGACGCATTCTGGAAGCGCGCGCCATGCTGTGTGACAGCGGACACAACCTGATTATCGATCTGGGATGCATGAAAGGGCTGATCCCGCGCGAGGAGGGTGCCGTGGGTATCCGGGAAGGGACGGCCCGCGATATTGCGATCCTCTCCCGCGTAAACAGACCCGTGTGCTTCCTGGTGCAGGGCTTTTTCAAGGATGAAAACGGGGCCACCACGGCCCTGCTCTCCCGCCGTGCGGCGCAGGAGGAATGCAGGCGCGCCTTTCTAAGCCGCCTGACGCCCGGGGATGTGATCCCGGCGCGCGTCACGCATCTGGAGCCGTTCGGCGCGTTTGCGGATGTGGGCTGCGGCGTGGTGGCGCTGCTGCCGATCGACGCCATCTCCGTTTCGCGCATCGATCACCCGCGGGAGCGGTTCGCCCCCGGCATGGATATCCGCACAGTGGTACGCGCCGTGGAAGGGACGCGCATCACGCTCTCGCACAAGGAGCTGCTCGGCACGTGGGCGGAAAATGCCGCCCAGTTCCACGCCGGGGAAACGGTGGGCGGCATCGTGCGCAGCGTGGAGCCATACGGCGTGTTTGTGGAGCTGGCGCCGAACCTGGCCGGTCTGGCGGAGAGCCATGAGGGCGCGCAGGCCGGCATGCAGGCGAGCGTGTTCATCAAGAGCATTCTGCCGGCGCGCATGAAAATCAAACTCATCCTGATCGACAGCTTCCGTGCACCCGCGGATCCTCCCACCCCGCGCTATTATTTCCGCGGCAGCCACATGGATCGCTTCGTCTATTCCCCGCCGGAATGCGGCAAGCTGGTCGTCACGGATTTCACCGTGCCACCGCACCGCCCACGCAAGCAGGCGGAACCATAAGAAACGGAAGGCCCCGCGCCCCGGCTTTTCAGCCGAAGGCGCGGGGCCTTCCGTTTGATTATGGTAAGACACATCAACCGTTTTTCGGCGCATGCCCGGCCTGCTCCAGCTTGCGGATCTGCGCGTCCAGCAGATCACGGAACAGGCTGTTCACGCGCGGGCACCCGGCCGCATCCCGATAGGAAACGGGGGCATGCCACACATTCTTCCGCTGCCCGCGCAGGAAGCGCAGCGCCTCCTCACGGCCTGAAAGGCGTTCCACCACCTCGGAAGCCTTGATGAAATTCATCGCATTGTACGGCTCCATGGCGCAGGCCGCCATGCTGTGGGAATATGCGTCGCTCAGCCTGCCGAGGATCAGCTCGCTCTGCGCCATATCGCGCAGGAGATCGGCCCGCACGGCCGATCTCCAGTCCACGGGAATGCCGTCCTGCTCCGCCTGCCCGTCAGGGAGCGCAGCCCAGGGCGGGCCCTGCAGATAGCGGGCGGCGAGATCGATCGCTTCGGCCCTGTGCCCGCTGCCGAGCCAGGCGCAGGCCTTTGCCGAGAGATACAACTCCTGCGGGCTTTCGGGCGGCGCACAGAGGGCAAGCACACGCTCAAGCGCAGCGGTTCGCCCCGCCATGGTGCGGAGAAGCGCGTCTGCCTCAGCCTTTCTGGCAGCGTCACAGGGGATTTCCGCGCCAAGCGCCGCAAACAGGGCGGCGGCGAGCGCCGGATCGCGGCCCGCCATTCAGCCTTCCTCCTTCCGCATCGCCAGAACGCTGCGCGCAAGGCTTGCCCTCGCGATGTCGCGCTCCGCGGCGGAAAGAGCCTTGCCCGCGCCAAGCATAAGCGTGGCAGGCTGCGCCCCGGCCATCAATGCGGCCATGCCGTCGAGCCTGATCCCCTCGAAGAGCTGCTGCGATACGCCGAGCCGCACCTGCGAAAAGCAGGACATGAACTCGGGAAGCGGCAGGATACGCGCATTCTGCAGCACGCCAAGCGCGCGGAAGATACGGTCCTGCATTTCCACCGTGCCGCACAGAGCCGAGCGGGCGGACCGCTCCTGCGTGACCACCTGGTAGGCCATGCTTTTCAGATTGAACACGGCTTCCTGCTCCGAAATGCCGAGCGTCACCTGGTTGGAGAGGCGGTAGAGCTCCGCCTGCGGCTCTGCGCCAAGCCCTTCCCGCAGACGAAGGCCCAGCTTGGAAAGCCCTGCCGCCACGCGCGGCAGTGAGCCGGCGCGGGCAAGGGCCGGCAGGTGCAGCGTGAGCTCGGCGTGCATGCCGGTGCCGAGGTCGGCCGGGTCTTCCGTGAGATACCCGAACTCCTCATCAAAGGCAAAGTCGAGCGCACGGCTCAACACGCTCTCGAGCGTGTCCACGGCGCTGTAGGCGCCGTCCAGGTCGAGGCCGGGGCGCATGGCGGCCAGCAGCAAATGATCGCCGCCGTTGACGGAGACGGAAAGGCTCTCATCCTCCGTGCAGAGCAGAGCGCGTCCCTCCCGTCTGGCAATAAAATCGGGCGTGACAAGGCCGCGCTCCGCCAGGGAAACCAGCTCCGTCTTGCTCAACTCCTCCAGCAGGCGGCAGGAAAACCGGCCGGCAATGGCAAGGCGGCTGCTCTGAGCCGCTTCCAGCACGGTGCGCAGAACCGTCTTGCGGTCAGATGCGCGCATTTTCCAGGCAAACGGGAAACCGGCCAGATTGCGCGCGATGCACACACGTGTGGAGACGATGACATCGGAATCATCGCCGGCATAGTCAAACCATTTTTTCGTCTCATGCATCGTGTCCATCGTGTTCCGCCTCCAACGCTCTGATTTCATCCCGCAGCACGGCGGCATCCTCGTATTTCTCCGCTTCCACCGCTTCCTTGAGCTGGCGGCGCTTCACGAGCAGCAGGCCCTTCTCCGCAGGCGCCTGCGGAAGATTCCCGCCCGGCTTCTTGCCGCGGTGACGCACACTGCCGTGAATGCGCTGCACCACGGGCAGCAGCCGATCATAAAAGGTGTGGTAGCACTCCGGGCAGCCGGCGTGGCCGCTGCGCACAATGTCCTCCCAGGAGGCGCCGCAGACGCAGCGCTCTTCCTCCTCCGCGCGGAATCCCAGCACGCCCAGGCCGCGCCCGAGCTCGGCAAACAGATTGCCGTAGCCCAGCCTTCGCGCGCACTCTGCGCAGAGGGAAAATTCGGAGAGTTCTCCATTCGTTATGGTCTTCACATGTGTAACGGCGGGGCGCTTGCCGCAAGCCTGACACATCATATCAATCTGTTCCTCCTTCCGCACCCCCGCGAGGGCGCGCGGTTTTTTCACAATCCGCCTTCCAAAAAGAAGTCACACATTTTTCTCCCCTGAAATACTATATACCATACCAAACATCAAGGAGGTTCTCTTCTATGTACAACAACTGTTTTGGGAACGGCGGCTCCTGGATTCTGTTGGTCCTCATCATCCTGCTCTGCGGCGGCTGCGGCGGCGGCGGAAACTGCGGCTGCACGTGCTGCTGCGGAAACAACAGCTGCGGCAGCAATGGCAGCTGCAACTGCAACTGCGGCTGCAGCAACAACTGCAGCTGCGACTGCAGCTGCTGAGCCAACCCCTTCGCACCGGACGGGGCGGCGGCGTAACGGCCGCCGCCTGCCGGAAGTAAGAAACAGGGACTGCTGCGGAACAATTGTTTTGCAGCAGTCCCTGTTCGTTTTTTGCACAAAGCGGCGTCAGCGATTGGCGGCCAGCGCCTCGCGCAGCGCGTGGGAGAGCTGATCCGGGCAGGAGGTCGGCTTAAAGCCGCAGGTGATCCCCTCGCAGCGGCGGATCACATCCTCGGCTTTCATGCCGGCCACAAGAGCCGAAATTCCTTTTGTATTCCCATTGCAGCCGCCCACAAAACGGACGGAGCGGATCACGTCCCCGTCCAGATCGATCAGGATCTGGCGGGAGCAGGTCCCCTTTGTCTGATATGTATACTGCATTCTTCTCACCTCCAGGAAAAACGCCTGCCAATCGGACAAGCTTTTTTTATTATACAACGTTTTGCACACATTGGCAAATGCTTTTCCGGCCGGCATGTCACCGGAGCAGCTTTTCCGGTGTGAACGCGCGGGACGCCAAGCGGAGCAGCACTGCGTCCGCCGCGGCCGCCAGGGCGGCGGCAATGAGAAGATAAAGTGGACCGGCCGGGAACAGGCCGCTGAACTGGCCCACAAACAGAAGAATGACGGGAAGCACAAGATAGCTGGAGGTCTGCATGGCTTCCATCGCATTCTTGCTCTTTCCCGAGACAAGCACCATAAAAATTATGCCCAGCACCGTGAACAGCGGGCAGAGCAGAAAGACAAGCACCGCCCAGTTGCCGTTAAAATAGAACGGGGCCTCCAGCACGATACTGCCGACAGCCATAACGGCAGAAAAGAACAGCAGGGAAACAAGCTCCACAACGGCGGAGAGAAGGAAGCAGGCAGCTACCTTCGCGCGGAAGATCTGCCGGAGCGTGACGGGCGCGAGCAGAAGCGTCTCCATGGTGCCGTGCTCGCGCTCGCCCACAAAGCTGCACGCGGCGGCCGTGGTGGAGGAGAGAAGCGGCACCATGAGGAAAAACAGCGGGCCGAGCATCTGGCCAATCATGGAAAAGAGAAGCCGGCGCACCGTGTCAGCCTCCCCGCCCGCAAAGAGCGCTGCGATCTCCCGGGCGTCTGCGGCCAGCTCTTCCTCCGGCACAAGGGCTATCACGGTGACGTAGACGGCCGGCAAAACCAGGCAGAGCAAAATCGGCACCAGGAGAATGGTGAGACGCGCCATCTTCGTGTGCCACACATTTTTCAGGTCCTTGCGCACAATCGCCCACTCGCGGGAATCAAGCGGAAGTGTCATCTGCGCGCCCTCCTTCCTCGTGTCCGACAAAGCGGAAATACACGTCCTCCAGCGCCGGCCGCTCGAGACGCGCTTCATACACGTGCAGGCCGGCCTGCACGGCCTCCCGCACAAGGGCAGGCATCTCCTCCTCTGAACGGAGCGGACGGCGGAAGAATCCCTCCTGCAGGGAAAAGCCCGGCAGCACTTCCCCCTGCCCCAGGCGGAACACGGCGTGGCTGTGGCAGCCGGCCTGCTCCGCCAGGGACGACAAATCCCCCAGGGCCAGCAGCGTGCCGTGGTGAAGGATGCCGTAGCCGCTGCAGAGATCCTGGGCATAGCGGAGCTGATGCGTGCACAGGAACACGGTGACGCCCTCCCGGGCGGCCTGCGCGGCGATGAGCTCGTTCACAGCCTGGGCGGATTCAGGGTCCAGCCCGCTGGTGGGCTCATCGAGAAACAGGAGCTTCGGCTCCCCCATGAGCGCACGCGCCAGGGAAAGGCGCTGCGCCATGCCTGTGGAATAGGCTCCGGCCGCCAGGGAAGCGGCTTCCCACAGGCCGAGCCGCCTCAGCAGCGACTCCGCGCGCTCCCGGGCCGCGGCGCGCGGCAAACCGCAGAGCTCCCCGAAAAACGAAAGGTTTTCCAGCCCGCTGAGCTGCGGGTAAAGGCGCGCGCTCTCCGTGACAACGCCGCACAGGGCGTGCACCTTCTCCGGCTCCCGGCACGGGTCCAGGCCGAACACCGAGCAGGCGCCCTCCGTGGGGGTGAGCAGGCCGGTGAGCAGCTTGACCGTGGTCGTTTTTCCGGCGCCGTTCGGCCCCAGAAAGCCGAACACACTGCCGGGAGAGAGCGAGAGCGACAGGCGATCCAGCGCAAGCCGTTCCCCATACCGCTTGGAAAGACCGTTTGCAAACACGGCTTCCGTCATGTTGAATCCTCCTTCTGCGAAAATGGAACCGTCCTCCCCTTTGTTCCATGCAGGTCAAAGGGGAGGACTCTGTTTTGTGCGCCCAGCATATCACGGCGCACAAAAAACTGTCAAGGCGGGAAAACAGGCAAAAAAACCGCGCGGGGCAGCCGAACGAAAAGGGGCTGCCCCGCGCGGGACCGGACGCCGCGTCTTACGGGCGGCGATGGGCTTCCATGTTGATACCGGAGAAATCGTGCAGTGTCTTGACGTTTTCTGTCACACCGCGGTTGTCTGCCGCAGCAATCAGCTTGGTGCGGGCGCGCAGCAGCTTCTGCAGCGTTTCCACACCGCCGGGGCCGGCCACACAGCCGCCCTCGCAGGCCATGCCCTCGAGGATATCGTCGGGCATCTTGCCGGCGTTCATCAGCATGAGGAACTTCTTGCACTCCTTCGCGCCGTTGCACTTCGTGCAGCTCACGGGCAAATCGAAGCCTTCCTCCTCCAGCACCTGAGACACGGAAGCTGCCACGCCGCCGCTCTGCGCAAAATTCTTGCCCGGCTTGCTGCCGTCCTGCTCGTTTTCCGCTTCCTCCGCCGGGTTGATACCCATGGCGTCAAACATGGCGGCGAGCTCCTCAAAGGTGAGCACATAGTCCGCGCTGTCCTCCACACGCCGGATTTCCAGCTTCTTCGCCACGCAGGGCCCGATGAACACCACTTTGGCCTCGGGGTCGTTCTTGCGGATGTAGCGGCTCACGAGCGTCATGGGCGAACCGGTGTGGGAAATGTTCGGAATCAGCCGCGGGAAATGCTTTTCGATCATCTCCACAAAGGCCGGGCAGCAGGAGGTTGTCATCTTCTGCTTATTTTGCACGGCTTCCTTCAGCTCCTGAGCCTCATGCCATGCGGTGGCATCGGCGCCGAGCGAGACCTCCACCACATCGGAAAAGCCGAGCTTGCGCAGCGCGGCCTTGAGCATGCCAACGTTGGCGGCGCCAAACTGGCCTTCGATGGCGGGGGCAAAGGTGGCAACCAGCTTCTTTTTCTCGCGCAATCCTTCGACCACAGGAATTAAATAGGAGCGATCCGTGATGGCGCCGAACGGGCAGCCGGACATGCACGCCGCACAGCTGATGCATTTGCTGTAATCGATGGAGGCGCGGTTGTAATCGTCCTTGCTGATGGCGCCCACGGGGCAGGCGCGCATACAGGGGCGCATCGTGTCAGAGATGGCATTATACGGGCAGGCGGCGGCACAGCGGCCGCACTCCTTGCACTTGGAGGGATCGATGTAGGCGCCCTTGCCCGTGATGGAGATGGCGCCGAACGGGCAGGCCGCCTGGCATTTTTTGGCCAGGCAGCGCTGGCAGTTATCCGTGACGGTGAAGCGGCTGATGGGGCAGCCCTCGCATGCGGCGGGCAGCACGCCCACGATGCCGTATTCCGGTTGGCCCGGCAGCAGCAGCCCGCGCGCGCTCGAGATGCGCTCACGGATGATCTCCCGCTCGCGGTAGATGCAGCAGCGGTAGGTCGGCAGCGGGCCGGGGATGATCTCATACGGAATTTCGTTGAGATGTTCCTCCAGCGTGCCCTCAAACGCATACTGCGTGATCCGCCGAAGGACCTGGTATTTCATTTGTTTCGCGCCGTTATCGTATTGCATGGATCCTCGCCTTTCTCTGCCTCAGTAATAGGTTTTTTCAACGGGTTTGCCGAGCTGCTCCACCAGCGAGGCCAACTGATCAAGAAGCTGCATCTTGATGCTCAGATCGGACGGCAGGCCGGGATTCTGGTGCGCCGGGTTGATGGCCCGTCCGGCAAAGATTTTCAGGCCGGTGCAGTCCTCCAGAATCAGCTTGGCAATCTTTGCCGCGCCATTGTCCTCGTCGAGGCGGTGGAAATAGAACGCATCCGTTTTATGTTCGGTGTAGCTGCGCAGGATCTCCACCGTGCGGGAGAGCGTGAGCACGCCCTCCGTCACAAGGTCGATGCCCTGGATCTTGCCCGTGGGCGGCAGCGTCGGATCTGCGTAATTGAGCGTGGTCTCGATCTTGCGGTGCAGCACACGCGCCACAATGTTGGCGCTCGTGCCGCCGCACACCACCTTTTTGCCCGGCGAAACCATAAAATCATGGACCATGCGTGCGTCGTCCGCTTTGTCCACCGGCGGGCCTGCCAGCATGTTGACGATGCAGCGGGGCGTGGCCTTCAGCACAAGGCAGGTGGAATCGTCCCCCGGTTTGCCGAGATAGAGATCGTTGACCGCCTCAATGAGCGACACGGCCAGGCGCGGGGCGGAATGCTCCTTGAGCGTTGTCTTGGCCATCCAGGCGGAGACGTTGTCCCAATTCCAGCCGAAATTAAGCGCCTGCCCTACACCGGCATAGACGACGCCGTCGCTCACGAGTGCGAGCACGTCGCCGGAGCGCATGGTGAAGTGGCTTTCCGTCACATTCTTGCCGGCACATTCCTTGAGCTCGGAATATTCCTCGAGATCCATGACCTCGCCGTCCCGGATGAAGATGCAGGGCGGATTGTCGAACTCCACGAGATCGACGCGGCCGTCGTCGAACACCTGGGCAATGCTGAAGGTGGAATACGCCAGCTTGCGCACGCTGCACACGGGCAGCGTGGCGGCGATGGTCTCCACGGCCTCCACCACGCTCGCGCCCTCCTGCAGCATGGTGGCAATGATGGTGCTCGTGAGCGTGGAGAGGATGTTGGCCTTCACGCCGCTGCCGAGGCCGTCCGCCAGGACGGCAATGGTGGAATTTTCCGTGCGCAGGATTTGGACTTTATCGCCGCAGAGCTCTTCCTTGAATTTGTTGATGCTCTTGAACGCGGCGTCAATGTGCATTTTCATGTTTCGCTTCCCTCCTGAAGATGAAGTGGCGGTTCTGCCTGGCGTCAGGTTTCTTCGTCAAACACGACCATGTTCTTCAGCTTCGTCAGGGTCACCTTCGTCTCCGCCGTCGTCTCGCCGAGGAGGCTTGCGATCTGCTGGGCGGCAACCATCTGCTTGTCGATGACCTTCTGGGCCATCTCCATCGTTTCGGCGCGGAGCTTATACTTGTTTTTGAGCTCCTTCTCCTCCTTCGTGATGTCGCGGAAAATGCCGATGGCTATGTTGTTCTTCTCGACGTAAACGATGTTTTCCTCCGCCGCGATGCCATACTCCTTGAGGGAAACCTTCTTGTCGGAGATCGACTGGTGGCTGGTGAAGACAAACTCGAAATCGCCGGGGTCCATCAGCTCATAGATACATTTTTGAACGGCGTCCGCCCTTGTGATATGGAACGCGGCCTCCGCGGCGCGGTTGAACTCCACGATGTTCAGATCCTCATCCACCATGATGGTGATGTTCGGCGTTTCAGCCAGCAGACAGTTGGCAAAGGACTCTGCGCGCTCTTTCATGTAAGGCACACACATTTCCAGCTCGGCCTTGCCCTGGAACACGGCGATGGCCTTCTCGCGGCAGGTGGGATATCCGCAGGAACCGCAGTTGAGCTCGTCCTCCGGCCCTGTTTTGCCGATCTTCGCCAAAATGGCGCGGATGGTCTCCTCGTCCGGAATCTCCTCCTTCGGGGAACGATCCAGGAACTGCTTGTGCATGGGAACGGAGTCGCGCAGGACGGGATATTCCTCGCAGTCCTCGTGTGCATACGAATGGACGCGCACCGTGCTGGCAAAGCGCTCGTGCTCGGATTCCCCGCTGGCAGGGCCGTTGACACAGCCGTCACGGCACATGTTCACTTCAATCACGCAGTGCTCCAAACGTCCCTCCTCCAAAGCGAGGCACAGGTCCTTGCACTCCGCCTTGCCGGACACGCTCAGGAACTTCCAGCTGCCCGCATCGCCGAGCTGGCGCAGGGAGGCAAGGATGCCCTCCGAAATGGGATACATGCGCAGGATCTTCGAGCTGCCGTTGAGGAAGCTCGCGGGCTCAGCCGTTTCTATGGACACGCCGGAGGTGCGGAACATGGCAATCAGATCTTCAAACGTGAGCACGGCGTCCACCTCGTTGTTATGGCGCACATCCTCCGCTTCCGCAATCTTTGCGATGCACGGGCCGCAGAACACCACGCGCGCACCGGGGAACCGCTGCTTGAGCAGACGGGCATGGGCAATCATAGGCGACACAACGGGGGCCAGCTGATCCACAATGGACGGGTGATACATCTCCACAAGGCTGTTAAAGGACGGGCAGCACGTGGTGACGATATTTTTCATTTTGTTTTCCTGCATGAGCTTGTGGTATTCCGCAGACACATAGGCCGCGCCCTCGCTCGTTTCGCTCACGCCGAAAAAGCCCAGCGCTTTCACCGCACCGGCAAACTTCTGTGCATCCGCGACATGGAAACAGCCGTAATAGGAAGGGGCGATGGACAGGATGACCTGATCCCCGGCGTCGAGGAACGACTGCACCGTGTCCAGGTGACTGATGAGTGTTTTGGCGTTCTGTGGGCAGCGCTCCAAACACGTGCCGCACAGGATACAGCTGCGTTCAATGATGGTTGCCTGGCCGTCGGCCACGCGGATGGACTTGACCGGGCAGACTTTCACGCACCGGTAGCAGTTTTTGCAGTTTGCTTTCTTGAGACCGATGATACTCATATGGTTGCTCCTTCTCCGTCCATAACTTTGGCCCGGCCGTTATTTGCCGAGGCGCTTGAGAATCTCTGTGCGGAAAAATTCTTCTGTGCCAAGCGGCGTCACATTAAATCGTTCTCCGTCGATGCACACGCAGACACCGTTGTTCATGCATTCCCCCATGCAGAACGATCCTTTCAGCTCCACGTCGTTTTCCAGCTGGTTGAGCGAGATCAACCGCTGCAAAATGGAAATCACATCCCGCGATCCTTTCAGATGGCAGGAACTCCCAATGCAGATGGTCACCTCCATGCGCGCTTCCCTCCTTATTTGTGTTTTGTCTGATTATTTCCCGTTTGAGACAGTTTACCGGGTGTTTTGTTAAAGTTTTAACATTAGCTTTTATTATAACAGATCGCACCAGAAAATTCAAGAATAAACGGCTTAACATTAGAAAAAAAGCCGAAAAAACACCGCCCGCTCCTGATAAAAAGACAAAACAAACGGGGCCGGCCTCCGTCTCCCGGAGCCGCCCCGTTCGCCATTCGCGTAAGTCCATTGTTACGGCAGACGCAGCCGGTCCTGCCGTTCAAACAGCCAGCGAATCATGCGGCTGTTGGCATCAAAAAGAGGACGCAGTTCGTCTTTCCCGGCAAACCATGCCGTGCAGATACACTCGATGGCCAGCACGATCAGCGGAGCGGCTTCCCATTCCTCTGCGGTGAGGGAAACCTCCTCATCGTAGCCGGAAAGAACAGCCTTGTAAACGGCAAACCAAGCCTCCCGATGCGCGCCGCCGTCGAGATCATACGTCTCGCTGAGAATACTGGTGCACGTATAGCAGGGATCAAACAGGCGGACATTCCGCTCTGCCAGATCAAAGTCCAGAAATCCCCAGCCCTGCGGACCGGCAAAGAGATTGCCGAGATGCGGATCGCGGTGGATGTTCTGGCGCGGCAGAGCGGGAGACACACGTTCGAGCGACGTCAGATACCGGGTGCAGAGCGCCTCCGGCAAAGAGAGAAGTTTCTGCACCTTCGGCAGGGAATCCTCGCGGAGCTGCCGAACCAGATCCACGTCGTCCACCTTCGCTTCGGCTGTGACCAGCGCGCGGTCCAGCCGGCCGACGGCGCGGCCCACTTCCTCTGCCTTTTCCAAACCGCCGGGAGCATACAACTCTGCCGAACGGAGAGGCTTTCCTTCCAGGCGGCGGGACAGAAAGCCAAACAGGCCGCCCTGTTCCACGAGCTCCCGGCCGTCGCGCGCAGGCACGGGCACGGCGGCGCACAGTCCGGCATCTGCCAGCGCCTTTGCCACCTCCGCATGGCGGAGCAGCTGCCCCGGCGTATCCGCCAGCTTGAGCACATACTGCTCCCCCACTTGGAACACAGTCTGGCTCGGGCCTCCGGTGGAAGCCGGCATGGCCGATGTGGGAGCCCCTTCCAGATCCCATTCCTTCAAAAACAGTTCCAGTGTCTGTCTGGAAACCATGCAGATCCCTTCCTCCCTCAAAATCACGCGCGGCGGTTCTTTTCCACCGTATCTCATCCGATACTGGCCGGGAGAAACGCCGAACTCTCTTCGAAATGCTTTGTAAAAGCCCGCATACGTGGAAAAACCGCAATCCAGAGCGGCGGAAAACAAGGATTCTCCCCCGCCAATCGCATAGGCCGCATGCAAAAGCCTGCGCCTCGCAAGATACGATCGCACCGGCAAGCCGACGGCGGCATGAAACAGACGGCAAAAATGATACACGGAATAGCCGGCAAAGCGGCTCAGCCTCTCAGCCGTGAGCGGTTCGCACAGGTGCGATTCCATGTAATCGAGACATAGCTGCATCCGTTTTCTTCCGTCAGCGCGAAGCCCCATGGCAGCGTTTTCCCCTCTTTCTTCTTCCTTATCAATGGAAAGTATAACACAGGCAAGAGGGATCTGTCCTTTCCCGGATTGCTCTTTTTCATACGAATTGGGAGACGGTTTCCCATTTTTAGGCCGGAAGCAGGAGGAGAGGATAATTTTTTCCAGAAAATTCCAATTTACATCTTGCGCTTTCTTCCAATATATGGTAATATTGGTATCACAATCAATCACATAGGGGGAAAACAAAATGGAAAAACGGGTAAAGGTTCTTATTTCGGAAAACGGGGCTGAATTTATGCAGGAATACGGCACGGAACTGGAACAGGCCGGCATGGCTGTCACATACACGGAGCGGGACGGACGCCAGCTCCTGGACCACATTGAGAGCGACCACCCCGACATTGTGCTGGCCGACCTGTTCATGCCCCGGCTGGACGGCATCGGCGTGATGAAGGCCTGTGCCGACAAGAAGGACGCTCCGCGGTTCATCATTCTCTCCAACTTCACCAGCCCGGCCATTGAGCGCGAGGTGATGGGTTCGGGCGCCTCGTTCCTGATGGTGTCTCCCTTTGACCCGGGCGAGTTGGCCGACCGCGTGCTGCAGGTGGCAGCTCCGGCGCAGACCTCGGTTGCCCGCCATGAAGAGCCGCTGGAAATCCAGGTGACGGAGATCCTCCACCAGATCGGCGTGCCGGCCCACATCAAGGGTTATCACTACCTGCGCGATTCCATCCTCATGGCGGTGCGCAACCCCGATATCATCAACGCCGTGACAAAGCAGCTTTACCCGGACGTAGCCCGGAAATATGACACGACGCCCTCACGTGTGGAGCGGGCCATCCGCCACGCCATCGAGGTGGCATGGGATCGCGGCGATGTGGACGTTCTCACCAGCTATTTCGGCTATACCATCCACACCACGCGCGGCAAGCCGACGAACAGCGAATTCATCGCGATGATCTCTGACCACCTGCGCCTGCACATGAAATCGGCCGGCTGATCCGCGGCAGTCGAAAAAACACGGCGCAAGGCTTGATTGTCTCACAGATCTTGTGTTATAATACCTTCACGGGCTAAGCGGAAATCGAAGATTTCCGAGCCCTGAGAGAATATTGAAACACACGCCAAAAACGGTGAACGTTTTTGCCCAGAGGTTTCGGGCCTCCCGGCCCGACAGTTGTGTTATAATACCCTCACGGGCTAAGCGGAAATCGAAGATTTCCGAGCCCTGAGAGAACATTGAAACACTTGCCAAAAACGGTAAACGTTTTTGGCCTAAGGTTTCGGGCCTCCCGGCCCGTTGTTGTGTTATAATACCCTCACGGGCTAAGCGGAAATCGAAGATTTCCGAGCCCT